>JAZRKQ010000001.1:0-1631 GCA_045646385.1 Clostridia bacterium
AGAATACTACCCTGTTGGCTTAATGCAAGTCACAGCAAAAGGCATTAAAAAGGGTAATGCAAGTTTAGTTATGGCACATGTAGAAAAGGGTAAGGGTTTGGAAACTGCAATTCAAATCAAAAAGGCAGATTTATATGTTGACGAAAATAATATGCTTTCACTTATTACCGAAGATGATGCTATGTATTTATCAAGTAAATAATTAAATGATTATATAATTTTAAAGGAGAAAATTTTTATGAAAAAGAATATTTTATTTTTAATCCCAATGTTACTCGTTGTTGTTGCTCTGTTTTTACTTCGTGCAACAGGCATGAAAGTACATATAGCCGTATCTGTTGTAGGTCTTGTGCTTCTTGTTGCATATACTCTTGCAACAAAAAAAGATTGGAGAAATCCTGCACTTGAAATACTACATCGTGTGTGCTATGCCATTGCTTTAATTACAGGTGTTGTACTTATGAATGTACACGGCATTGCTGCTATTTCCATTATTCATAAAGTAAGTGCAGTTTTGTTTGCTGTTCTTTGGATTAGCGTGGAAGTACATAAAGCAATTAAGAAATAATCAGGTGATTTGTTATGAAGAAAATAAGTATAATTACGATATTACTGATTCTATGCACAGCGGTAAACTGTTTGGCATCGGGGGTATATTACCTTCCGGATGTAACAAGTGAAATGTCTTCGCCTTCCTTTTGGTCGATTGAGACTGACGTTTTAATGTCATATGACGAAATAGAAAATCTAAACGAAGAAACAATTTCTGCACAAGGCACTAATATGTATGACCTTAAAAATCTGCCTGAAGTTGTTGACGGTGTTGCACTAAACGAAGCAATTAAGAAATCAAGTCAGGCAGATGCAGCATATTATCTTGGCTGGACTTATCTTGAAAGCAAGGAAAAAGCAACTCAGGAAGATTACGACAAAATAATCGAAAACACTCAGAATCCTGATGCAAAAAAAGAACAAAAGGTTCTCTATGGCATTGCAACCAAAAGAACAGAACTTCGCACATTCCCAACTCCTGTTGCAATTTGGGACGATCCTGCCGATTCTGATTTTGACTATCAGTATCTCGTTTCGGTAAGAGTGAATGAACCGGTTGTAATCACATCAAAGTCAAAAGACGGAAACTACTATCTTGCAAAAAGCATTTGTTGTTCTGGCTGGATACCTGCAGACTCAGTTGCGATTTGTAAGGATAAGGATGAATGGATTTCAGCGTGGGATATAAAAAACGAAGATGCTCTTATAGTATGGGGTGATAAGGTTTTTACAGAAACCTCAATAGTTGGTGCAGATAGATCAGACCTTATGCTGACAATGGGAACAGTTTTAGAACTTGCAAAAGATGTTAATCCAAACGAACTTATAGATAACCGTGCGGCATATAACAATTATGCAGTATGGGTGCCTGTAAGAAATGATGATGGTACATACTCAAAAAAATTAACACTTATTTCAGAACATAAAAAAGTGTATGCAGGATATATGCCACTTACAAAAGAGAATATATCAAAGGTTGTGTTCTCGGCTCTCGGCAACACTTACGGTTGGGGCGGAAGTCTTAATTCCGATGATTGTTCAGGATATATGAGAAATGTATATAAATGCTTTGGTATGGA
>JAZRKQ010000002.1:0-183940 GCA_045646385.1 Clostridia bacterium
TCAACACCTTTTTCTATATGCAGTTAACGTTCTTTGCCATCTTTGCCTACTCTGCCGTAATCATAAAGTCTGTATGTAACATTTGAGTTCTGCTGAATCTCGGCAATAAGATTGCCCTTACCGATAGCGTGGATTGTTCCTGCTTCTACAAAAAACACGTCACCTTTTTTTGACGGAACAGAGTTTAAAAGTTCTTCCACCCTTTTTTCTTTTATGGCGTCTGCAAGTTCTTTTTTAGTTGTATCTTTACAAACACCGTATGTGATGCGTGCATCTTCTTCAGCATGGACAACATACCACATCTCAGTTTTGCC
Source organism: Clostridia bacterium (assembly GCA_045646385.1). Taxonomy (GTDB): domain Bacteria; phylum Bacillota; class Clostridia; order UMGS1810; family UMGS1810; genus SIG455. Next base: position 315 of record JAZRKQ010000002.1, read on the forward strand.
GTTCTGACCTTCCCAAGCCATAGCCTGTTCATCATTAGGGTGCACCTGAACGCTCAAATTATCAGCAGCATCAATGAGTTTTATAAGTATAGGGAGTTCATTTCCCTTTACGCTTGTACCAAGAACATACGGATTTTCTTTTATGTATTCATCCAAGGTTTTACCGTCATATTCACCACCACAAATAACGCTATATCCATCCTTGTGGCAACTTAATTCCCAACTTTCAGCAATAGGCGAAATGTCAGTCTTTTTCCCATATACTGTACGCAGTTTTTCTCCTCCCCATATATAATCTTTATATACAGCGGTTAGTTTTAAAGGTTTCATAATAAATTCTCCGTTCACTTTACTCAACTACCCATCCGGTTTCAGGATTAAGAGGTTTTAAATCAGAATCCCATACGTACGCTCTGACGAATTTTGTTTTATCATCAATTTTTAATGTTTCACTGATAACATTTCTTCCTGATTCAACAGATAATTTGCTATATTTAACAGAAGTTAAATTTGAGCAGTTTTCATCATCGTAGCCAGCAATAATAAAATTACCAAGAACTTTTTTCTCATTTGATTGTATATATAAAGATACATTTATATCAGTACCGTTGCGTTCAAAAGTTATTAAAGGTGTACCTGATTCATCAGCAATGCCTGTAACGATGTAAGGAGAGTTTTCTGTTCCTTTTCCTGACAATGTAACAGATGAACTGTTGTCGATACAACACATTGGGCGCACACCAACTGTACTATTATAAGATGGCGCATACGTGATATCATTTGTATTTGTCATAATCAAGGCACGTGAAATGTCACCGGAAAATGAAAGAGCATCGCCTGTCCAATAAAACCAGTTTTTAGTAACGGTGGCTCCTTGGTCACTACCCTCAAGTGCAGCATGAGCGGTCAGCATAGCCATATTATACTCTACTCCAAAGGTTGCTTTATCACTATACAGTTTGCTGATTTGTTCTAAACCCGGCAAAAAAACTTTATCTGTTACATTTTCTTTATATGCAAGGGATAATTTCGCCTCATCAACAACTACCGAATTTGAATAATTCATAGGTTCACTTCCTGATGAAGCATCGGTTTCGTATAATTTATTTATAACAGTTTCGTGAACAACAGGCATAAAAAGTGTACTTTCAAATCCTGAAAAATTAGTTGAATTTAAAAAACCGCTTTCATTATATGTTGCATTATTATCCGCTGAAGAATTAAGCCATTTTCTTAAATCACTTGTTGACCAGTTTGCATCTTCGGAATCAAGTGATTTCAATGATATTATTTTATCGGATATTATGTATATATTGTCATTATTAACATCGGTTACACGCCATATTAAAGGCTCTCCCTGATACGAGCCAAACGAAATATAGTCGCCTGCTTCAAATGCAAAACAAGCAAAGGGACATACAAGTATTAATAAAAATATTATTGTTATACAAAATGATTTTTTCACTTTTATTCCCCTTTCATTTAAATAAACAGGCGTACGGGTAATAAGCACCCGTACGCCATCAAATTATGTTACTCTACAACCCACTCAGAAACATCTTTAAAAGGTTTTAAATTATAATTCCAAATAAATGCTCTAACAAATTTTGTATCAGCATCAAGAGTAACTGTGCCGTTAACAACTTTAGTGCCGTTCTGTGATTTTATAAATGTAGTATTAACATCGGTAATACTTTCGTAATTATCTGTATAACCAACAACTATTAAATTGCCAAGTTCTGCAGAACTATCTGCAGTTACAGATACTGATGCTTTGACATCACCGTTTGCCTGCGCAAATGCAACAGGTGCAAAATAAATACCATTTTCATCAGCAACTTTGAAAGTAACAACCATATCGTCAGTGATTTTAATACTTACCAAATCGTATAATTTTAAAGCATTGGCAGCGGGTGTATATGTAACAGTACCATCAGTTACAGTAACTTCGCCTGCAAGTTCGTTACCTGCCTTATTGTATGCTTTTATAGAATTTGCGTCTAAATCAGCGCCGACTTTAACATTTATGCTGTCAGCATTCAAAGGAACAAGTGAAGATTCTGTATATACTCCGCCTTTAGTATAACCATATGATGTTACACCATAGGTGTCTTCATTAGCCCATTCATATTTAAAGTTATCAAAAACAACCTGTGCATTTGCAGTTGAAGTTGCAGATTTTACTGTAAATCTAAATGAACTAAGTGATGAAAACATGGCTTTTTTCTGATAACAATGTATATCACCATAATAAAGATCCATAGTTTTATTTTTCAAATCATAAACCAATGTGAAATGATTCCACTCATTCGGCTTAACAAGATAATTTGTATCATAAATTGTGTTGGCTCCTGTAACTTCACCATTATACACATAATTAATGAAAGCAAGATTGCCGGGATTTGAATCACCTTCTCCGTGTTGAATCGTAAGAGACAAATTATTATCTAACGGCTTAACATCAAACTCAACCTTTACAAGTTTATTTGTTTGATTGCTCGTTTGCAAATTCGATGTGTCTTTTGTCCAACCAAAAATAGTTCTGCTAGATGTAACATTGAATTGCAACGCTTTATCATCTGCTGCACCGCTTTTACCGGTTACAATGGCATATGTATTACTTGCAGATGTGGTATCATGAGTAACCTCACCACCGGTAGTAGCGTTAAGTGTTACTGTTTTGCTGTCAGCAGATACTGTTGCAGAATTAAAGTCCAAACCTGCCAATGGTGTGAAATTGTATGTGAGCACATCAACTTTTTTAGAGGTTGAGTAAGTAGAATCACCATAAACAGCATTTAAAGTAATGGTATGTGCACCTTGATAATCAAGTTCTGCAAGATTTACTGTAAAATTATAATAACCTGTACCATTATCAGTAATTGAGGTGATTTGATTGCCTATAGTAATATCGGCACTGTCAAATCCGGGAGCAATATAACCATCAATACTCAAAACATCGTCAAATACGCCAGGACTTGCGAAATCTTTCATATACACATAAGGATTGATAGAGTAATTATCTATATAGTATACAAGTTCGGAAAGATTTGCGAGTTTGCCATGGTTTGTAACAATATAAAATGTATTAATCGGTTTTGTTACTGCTGTTGTATAAACAGATGTGTTTGCAACGACTGCAGTGCTGTCTGCTGCACCGCGTTCTTTAATCTTTGCGGTTAATGTCTTTTGAAGAGCATCATGGTCTACAATAACTGTGTACCATTTATTCTGTTCAATTGTCATATTCTCTTTATCTGTCACAAGAACATTACTTACAGGAGATTCTGTTTTTACAATTGAAAAGTTATTAATCCATTCATCAGCATTTCCGGGAGAAAACGCCTGAACTTTCAATACGCTGTTTCCATTAGTGTTCTCATCTTCTTTTGTGTTTTTGTTGGTAAAACCGGAAATGTAAACATCAAAGCGAGTTTGAGCACTATCGCCTGGAGCGGTGATTGTTGAGCAACTTACGCCACCAATAGTAGCGTCAGAAGTAAAATCACTTAATTTAGTTACGTTGTTTGAAGAGCCATCGGGGTCAGCCACCTTTGCTGCTGTTCCTCTATTTGATTTCCAAACATAGGGGATTGCTGCACTTTCAGAGTCGTGGGTTACACCAACCGAAAATGCATCAGCGGTTGTTGTTGTTACAGCCTGAGCATCAGCAAATGCTGTAAATGCAAAAGATGAAATAACCATTGCGATGCACAAAGCCATAGCAACTATTTTCTTTGTTTTTCTCATTTTAATCTTCCTTTCTGAAAAGATATTAAATTTATCAACATTTCTACAGTTCCAGTGTATCAATCAACACAAGACCTGTGAAATTGTTAATCAGAAATATTTTGATTTTTGCATCTGTCACATCTTCTGGTGCACGTAATTGAATAGTATAGTTTTTATTGTCTTCCGTACCGGTAACATTTGCCGTGTTAGCACTTACCATATTGCCGTTTGCATCATATACGCACGCTATAAGCGCTGAATCAGCAGATATATTTTCTTTATTATTCACATATACAGTGAGGTTGAAAACACTGTCTGATACAAGGGCATCTGCAGAAGCAGATTTAATGCTGAAAGGCAGTTTGGCAGTTTTTAATGTCAAAGTAGTTCCGCCTGCTGTATAAGCACCGTTACTAGTCTGAACGCCCTCACCTACCGATATGGTATATTCAGTGTTAGGCAGTAATGCCGACGTTGGATTAACGTAAACTGTTTTTTTGTCGTCAGACAACTGCAGGTTTGATTCCACAGCCTGTGTGCCGTTTAAAAGTTTAATGTTGTCTGCTATAACAGTATCGGCAGATAAAGCCTGGGTAAACTCTAATGCTATGCACGGATTGTTATAATCAACACCCTCAGAAAGTTCTGCTTTTGTAGAGATGTCTACGGCTTTTGCGGATACTGCGTATTTGTAAGCGGTAGTATATGCTCTAACATTATCTATATGGAAACAATATCCAGGTTTCGCAGCAATCTGCACACGACCTACAGCAGTAAATTCAACTACTGTTTTGGTTGCGATAAGAGTTCCATTCACATAAAGTGCCGCTTGTGATATGGTAGGATCGTATGAAACGCATATATTGTACCATGTTCCTGAAGTTATACCATCATAAACTTCAGTACCACCAATTGTAATTTTACCATCTGTTCCTATAAGAAAACTGTCATTGTTAAACCAAGCAACACTTCCATCAGACTTTTTCTGTAATTCAAATGAGAAATGCAACGTATTTAGTGTTACATCTGGAATCATAATATCACACGAAACTGTGTAAATACCTTTATTGCTTAATCCGCTTGGTGTTGTGAAATTAGTCGATGAAGCCCCGATTGGTCTGTCAATTTTTAAGCATTGATTGGAGGGATCATCACTCCTTGGAACTAGCGACATATTTCCATCGCCCGTGTAGACCAAATTTCCTTGCATAACGGTAGTACCAGAATATTCAACAGTTTTACACAAAGTTGCAAGTTCCATTAATTCTCCGGCATCCTCTGCCAAAGCGGAAACAGACATAGTTATTATCAGGCATACGCCTAATAAAATCGTAACAAATTTTCTCAACGTAACCCCTCCTCTCATTTCGGGAAGATAACTTCTGTGATTGAGTTATACAAGTTCTTATCATTTCCCCTACAGTTAATTCTTACATAACGTGCATTAACAGGAGCATTAAATGTAAATGTTTCTGGCTGTCTGGTCGCGCCGCCTGATTTACCTTCCCAAGCATTAAACCATGTTTCACCGTCTAATGAATAGTCTATTTCAAAGTTTTCACTTCGTGTATCGCCAACATAGAAGGCAATCAGCATTTTGCTGAGTGTATATTGAGCACCCAGGTCAAACATAATCCATTCGTCAGCGCCCGGATAACTTGACCAGCGTGTGTCAAGGTTCAAGTCGTATGCGTTATCGGGCAGGTTGCCGTCATCACTGCTTGCGGTAACTCCCACAGGAGTTATCATCTCCATCTTCTCAACGCCGGGGATATTCATAACAGTACGTCTGATTTTTAAAAGTTTAGCATAACTGTCGTATGTGGGAACTATCTCTAAGAATCTTTCAAAATCAGCAAAAGCCGCATACAATGTTCCATCAATCATAACGGGTGCATATTTTAATGTTGCTGCTGCTCCGTCAAGACTGTAATTAACAGAATCTGCCGTTATAGTCATTACAGAGCCATTCCTTGTAAGTGTAACAGAGTTACCTGAAGCCTCTGCGGGTGCATCAAAGTTATATGCCATATCCACAACAGGGAAATACGGTACATTATTTATAAGTTTTACGGGTTTCGGCTGATAAATGATGAGTTTATTAGTTGAGTCGTAGATAGTATAGTCGCCATCTGATGCTTTTGCAGTTTTTTCATAGGTAAATTCTGTAGGAGTTTTATCTTCTGCAGGTTTTATAGTGTAATTACCGGGAGCAACTTTGAAGTAGAGGCAGTTTTCGTGTTCTTTTGATTCAACGAAGAATTCATTTGTTCCATCTGAAACGCTCCATACGCCCTGCTCTACATCAGTAATCAGGCAAGAAACGGTTGGATAACCATTATTACGCACAGTAACATATGTTGTGCCCGAAATAAGGTTTGCACTGTTAGAGAATGTAACCATTCTGTCTTTAATAGTTACACCGTTATAGTTTGAGCCGGCCTCCTTAAGCATCGGTAATTGCGGCAGATTAGCATCATTATCGGTTACGTACATAGCATTCAAGAATGTATCTTCAAGTGCTTCGTTTTGAGGAGAAAGTTCTATTCTCCACGCACCGGAGTCAGACATCTGTCCTGCTGAATCCGGATTAGGATAGTTTATACCATCAACTTCAAACTCGTGTCCTTCGCCACCGATTTTAGTTATAGTATGATTTGAAGGAAGCAACGTAGCGTTTACAAGTTTGCCGTTAAAGCCGTTATCGTCACGAACGATTGTTGTGATATTGCCGTCTACTTGCGGCTCTAACTGGCTGTGGAGCAACCAAGTTTTCTTGAAACTCTTGTTTGATGACTTAATGCGGTCGTAAACTACAAACGCTGCAGGATAATCTTCCTCAAACAAATCCATAAATACCATAGAACGTTCGTACTCAGCAACTTTATCTGTATACGCATACTTAAGGTCGCCTTTTATGTATGAAAATTCGGGTGTATATTCATTAGGACCGATATAATATGCATCTTCCTCGGACATTTTTAATGTTTCGCCGCCGATCCAGTCATAATCGAAACCGGAATGCATCCATATACTTCTCTGTCCGCCATCGTTAACTTTGTTTACATCATGATACAAATATTTTTCATCAGGGTCTTTTACCAACATTACGTTATGAGCAATTGAACGTGTGTTGTAATTCCAGAAATGTTCACTACCCCATGCACCGTTTTGGCCTTCGTATTTACCTGAGTCGAGCGCCAGCATACCTTTATAATAAATCTGGAACGAACCTACGTCACTATGCATATGGTCGCCGAGATGAACGTTTCTCATATCCATATCAACCATTACAGTGGGAGAATCAAGTCCTGCCTGCCAACTTGTTCTGGCAACAAGGCTTGAAAGCGGCCAGCCTGTATGACGTGCAAGAGGTAAATCCTCAGGTGTTTGGGTTTCTACAGTCGGGTCACTAAAAATAACTCTAAAAATTGGGAATTCTCCTGCTGAATAGTTGGAAATAGAAGCCTGTTTTACATATTCACCCATAAGATAGGGGTCTTTCAAAGTGTCTGCGCCGGTCGCCATAGCAGTGTTATCGCTTGTATAATATGAAAACGGTCTATTAGTCGACCAGTTAAAATCATCACCGTATTTGAACCATATACCGATAGGCAATCTCTCATACAACCACTGATACGGAATTTTAGCATAGTTTTCTCCGAAAACATTATCCACACCCATTGCGCGCATTAAGTAAACAGCATGAAGTGAATATTCGTATCTTGTGTTTCCGTAAGCATTACCCTGTGTATGAACGAGTGAATCACCGTAAAGTGTATGCGCGTCTACCATTTTAGAGAAGAAGCGTCCTGCAGAAAGATTGTACATTTCGGGTTCTTCATCATAAAATGCAATACTTACACTTAAAAGGTCTTTAAAAATTTCGCCTTCTGCTCCGTGACCGCCAATGGTACCCCCCGAACCTATGGGAGGATATCCAACTTCTTTCATTGCAGCGAATTCTTCTGTTTTACGTATAAAGAATTCTTTATCTGCTTCAGTAAGTAAATCATAACACCAGTCATATACAACTGCGGTCATAACCAGTTGATGACCTATCTGACGTGTTATATTACCCTCGGACATATTGTATACAACTGTATTTATATACTCTTTTGCATAGTCTATAGTCTGACGGGCGTGGGCTTCGTCTGCCTCGCCTATAAGATACATAAACGCTCTAGATTCAAGTGCAGCAATAATTGTATTATCATTATTGCCGACTTTAGTTGTATCAAGTTTGCAATTTAAGGTTTTTGCTGCCTGTTGCTGGATTGTTTTCCATGTATTAGAAAGAAGCGGACTGTTAAGTCCCTCTTTAATAGCAGGAATATCCTCAGCCTTTATATAAACGCGCGGATGCACGTTTGCCGGCGGATAATACGGAGGTGCATCATAGAACGAACTTCCACTTTCAGTATCAAAAAGTGCGGGAGTATCGTCCGCTTTAACCGGTGCAAATTCAGTATCTTTTGTTATGATAATTTTATCTATTGTAATGTTATTTGAACGGTATTTAAAAGCAATATTCTGAATACCTTTTGCAAACTGCACCTGACTGCTGAGTTTATACCAATTGTAGCCTGTCTTGGTGTCAGGATACAGAGCAGTAGGATTGAACCATACAGGGCTTTCACCTGTTTTTGATATATTGTAGTAAGAAAACTCACCGCCACTGGTAGATTTCATATATGCCCATACATCATAGAAGCCTAAGGAATCACACACGAAATCAAGCATAAAACTCGGACTTTTCAGTGCCAGTCTTTTTTCATCTGTATCTGCCCAACCACCGGCAATGGATTTTAAAGCCATGCCTTCTGATGCATTGCTATCTTCAATAACACCCATTACAGCACCATCATAAATCCAGTTCTCGGCTTCAGTTACCAAAGAACCACCCTTCATAATGGTTTTTTTGTCAATTGGGAATTCCAGAAAAGGATTTTTCTCTCTATCGCCCATAGCAACTGTCAATGTTTCGGCACTTGCACCAATAGTTGTAAAAATCAATGTAAAAGCACAGAAAAAAGCAATTATTCTTTTCATATATACACCTCTTCCCTATTCATTATAAATAATAATATATCTAGCATCCCCGCCATGGGTGAATATAAATACTTTTGATTCATCACCGGGGTGTCTTATTGAGTCATATATATTATCTAATGTAGCAATTTTTACATACGGCTCACGACTGCGTGAATTATATTCAGAAAGGCGGAAATTGCTTATTGGATGACTTTCTGTTATAACTGTTCCGTCTTTATCTGTAATTTCAACAGTAAAGCACGAATTATCTGCATATATAACTTTTCCTACTGCAAATCTGTAACCGCCGGGGAAGCCTTGTGTCGGATTTGCATCAGGAGTAAACTCACCTGTTGACTGGTCATAAACCACAACAATATTTATAGCAACACCATCAGGTCTTCTGTAGTATGTTATAACGTCTCCTTTAGTCAATGTAGCAGAAACTGCTTCGGTATCAAGGAAAATAGTATTTGCGGTTCCGTTAACTATTCCGTCAACTTTATATACAGGATCGCCATTTTCATTAATCGTCATGATAATTTCATTGACAAGACAAAACTGCTGACCATGATACTGCACCTGACCGGTACCAGTAAAAACAAGAATATTTGCAACAGGATTTTGAGATTCTGTTCCATATGCTTCAAAAAGAGGCGTTGTCTGCTGGTCTCTTAAATAAGATGTAGTAACCAGATGATATTCATCATAATTTTTTCTGTTGCTTTCTTCAGGAACAACAAACATAAGTGTGTCTGAATTTATAAGCAATTTGCCTTCGAAAGATCCCATAGCAGAAAAGTATGTAGGTCTTGCCTGTATTCCGTCAAATCCGGGATACATATAAAAAACATCATTTATAGCGGCAGTATCAGCAAGACAAATTTTATTTATTTTTCCTGCATCGGAAAGTTGGTACAAAACAGGTTGACGTTTTACCATTCCGTTTGTAGTTCCAAAAAGTGATATAATTTCTTCTTGTGATTTGTTAGACTGCTCGTTATATCTAATCTGGTTTTCAAATTCTGTTACAAGGTACTCGCCTTTTGCTGTAAAAATTTTCACCTGATAAATGTCATCAATAGTGTCTTTTTTTGCAGCATCAACAAGATATCCTTTTAAATATCTGTTATAAAGAGATGCTTCGATATCTGAAATTTTCATATCTTTATTGAAGAAACATTTAATCTCTGCACCGGGCAACAAAATATCCATATCGGGATTGAGTGATAATGCACGTGTACATTCATACTCTGCATCATCAAAAATAATCTTTCTTAATTTGCCGTCGCTACCAAACTCAAGAGATTTAACTATGTCAGTATATGTATCAACTGTGAGAACAAGTTTTTTTACATTGCCAGACTTATCTTTTGATACAGTTAATATATCGCCTTCCTGGATTGTATCTATTGAAATTGGTTCACCCAATATATTAATAAACTGTGTATTTTCATACGTAACATCCTTAAGGTCTAAAACAACATCAGGACGATATTTATTATAAATTTTGTCGTTAACAATCTGTGATACAACATAAGAATCGTATGCATCCACAATAACCACATCGGTTGAGCCGTCACCATCATTATCAATCAGAGTTACACCACCGTCTAAATCAGTGTTTTTAAACGGATTGATAATGCTTTCGTTATACGTAGGACAAAAAGTACCGTTATATATAACAGATACATCATAAGGAAGTGTTTCTGTCAAAACTCTTTTTGAGTTTGAATCATATTTTAATTTATTTTTTTCAAAACTTAGAATATCGTAACCATCAATTTTTTTAACATCATTGTCGGCAAGTTCATAATATAAAAGTTCATAATCATCGTTTGAATCCAAAGTATAGTATATATTTGCACTGTACCCAAGATAGTTAATCAAGTCTTTCGAGTATTCGGTAAGGTTAAGTTTGATATCGTCTACCTTTACATCATAATATTCCATTGTTGAAGAGGAATAAAGGTCTGTATCATGAACTGCTGTAACAACACCACGTGCAAAATCTATATTTTTATAAAATTTAAGATAATTTTCTGCGGTACTGTTATGGATTTCTTTACCTTCATTATATATTCTCTGCTTTACATTAACGTTCACACCTAATTTTAAAAGCGTTGAAAGCATTTTGAAAGTAAGTTCAGTATCTATATTGATATTGGGAATAGTCATTTTTAAATTTGCCGCAACTAAAAGATAGCCATTTGGATATCCTCCATAGGCAAGTGCCTCTTCATCATATCCAAAAAATGAAATCAAAGATTTAATCGCCTGGCTGTATGTTATAGGTTTTCCCGGAGCAAACATTCCATTGCCAACTCCGTTCATTATGCCTATATCTCGTACAAAACCAACTGCATAGGCATCTCCAGGAACATCTGTAAAGCCTACATTAATATTCATTCCTTTGCCAGCTGACTCACCTAAAACTATGTTCATAACAACACCTGCAAAATCAAGTCTTGTTACAACATCATCGTCGTTCTTATCTTCGGCAATAAGTCCTATAGCCTTTGCAAATTCCAAGTCGGGACTTTGCGCAACAACCTCTTCTGAAGAAAAATCAGCAAAAGAAGATATCGGTTGCAGTATCATTGAAATGCAAATTAAAACCAATAAGATTTTTTTCATTTTGTACCTCCTGTAACCATATTGTACGCATTATAAATAAGTTGTGCAGCCTCTGCTCTTGTAATAACACTCTTAGGCATAAACAGGTTGTCACCTTTTCCGCTGATTATTTTTACGCCTGAGAGATAAGAAATTGCATCTGAGGCATAAGTAGAAATATCACCATAATCTGAAAATTCTGCTTTTTCGGTAAAAGAAAATTCTTTACTGAGTAATCTGTAAATCATTACGGCAGCGTCTTCTCTTGTAATTTCTTCGAGCGGAGCAAAAGTGTTATTGCCTTTTCCGTTTATAACACCTGCACCTGCAATCTTTAAAACTGCTGTTTTATACCACTCATCACCAACATCATCAAACGCCACTGTGTTTTCTTCTGTCATTTTATATTCAGTTGCATCAGCAAGATTTAAAAGTAACTGTGCGAATTCAGCACGATTAATATGCTGCATAGGTTTAAAAGTATTATCATTGTAGCCGGTGATAATATTTTTATTTTTTAAGGTGTCAACTGCAGTAGTGGCCCAATCTGCTTCATCCATATCTTTGAATGTGGTTGCAGAAGGAGTTACAGGTTCTACAGGAACAACCTCAGGAACATATGTATTTGAACTGGAAACCTTTCCGCCTCCGGAAAAACCGCCGCCTCCGGAACTTCCAGAATCCTCGTTACTTAGTGCAAGATAATAATCTAAAACCATGTTAAAATTGATTTTCAATTCACTCAAGTTACTTGAAGGATATGACAAAAAAGAAGAATAAAACAAATTTTTGTTACTTAATGCTTCAAGTCCTGCCAGGTTAAATCCCTCATCTTCATACACTGTTCTGTATTTATTTATAAAACTATCAATATGTCCGTAACCGCTATCCTTGTAATACTTAACTCCATAAAAAGCAATCAATTTTTTTAATGAAGTTCCGATTTCTTCGGGATATGAATATGACTGATTAAAAAACTCTGTATTTAAAGCGATGATACCTTCTTGACTTAAAGAGTTTAAATAATCGTTTTTAACATCTGTTTCTGCTTTTGAAAGTATATCATCAGTCAAAATATTGTCTTCAACCAAAATATCTGTTTTTTTATTGTTTATATTTCCAACAATCATTGAGTCGGCAAGTATAGAAGAAAAAGCATTTACATCTAAATCAAATTTTTTATTTGCCTTTGTTTCCTTAATATTTTTAAGAACTGTAAGTATTTGTGCTTCGCTTCCTGATTTCCATAAATCCGAATCAGCCATACTGTAAATTTTTACAGCATCTTGTAGTAACTGTGCGATGTTCTCTGAAGTGCTTTCATTTATATCTTCAATAACATCAATTTTTGAACCATAAAAATAAAATTCAAATTCTGTTTCAGGGAATTTTGTGTCGCCCGATGTAACTATAACTTTAAACATTCCACCGCCATTTTCATCGCCATTTTCAAAAAGTTTAAAGTCAAATGAATATTTATTGTCTGCAGAAACAGTTTTATTAGCATATGCAAGCATTTTTGATACATTTGCCAAATCGCCATACAATAATGTTTCATTTGAATATCCGGGATAATAAACAGTAACAAAAATCTGTTGCCCATTAGATGCTGTTCCGCTCACTCTGATTTCGTCAGCACTTGCATCCGTAATTTCAACAACTGGTCTATCATTTTGAGCGTAACAAATGTTTGTCGTTAACAACATCAAGCACAAAATTATACTTAATATCATTAATGAATATTTCCTTGAATTTTTGCCCATATTATCTCTCCTCGTTTCTTTATTTCTGTGTTCTGTTTTTGCCTTGATGCACAAATACATACATTTTGCTTTTTCGCATTTTAATTATATCCCAAGTATCAATAAACCTTCAATGCGATTTTTTTACTTCTTTGGTTTCAAAATTTGATTTCATTATTTCAAATACTTGAATAAGGTTTATGCGTTTGCTAAAATCAATTTAAGTAAGTGTTTATTGATGATTTTTAAGTGTTTTTATAGATAAACTCTACAAAATCATTCATATTATACGAATTACGTTAAGGAGGTTTTATAAATGCTGACAGACAGTTATTTTAAACTTGAACAAGACCATATTATGCTTTCCGGAAAGTGTTCGGGGGTTACTGGATTGGCAACCGAAGTTATTTCTCAACTTAATGGTGGCGATGCAGACGTAACATTTATTCCTGTTGACGATAATGCGAAAAGACTCGTTAAAGATAGACTTAATGTGGATTACGTTGATAATGACGAAGGATACATAATAAAAATTGATGATTCAATTACTGTTTACGCAAACAGCGACAGAGCAAAACTTTATGCTGCTTACTCTATAAAAGATAAATATAAAGGTAAGATAAGCAAAGGAGTATACTATTCTTATCCTTCGGTTCCTCACCGTTCTGTCCGTCTATATCTTCCTTTTAAAAAGAATTTTGAGTTTTTTAAAAAATATATAGATAGTCTTGTGTCTCTCGGATATAATACATTACTCCTTGAACTTGGGGGAGCAATGGAATATAAACGCCATCCCGAAATCAACGAAACATGGTCTCGATATTGCGAAAGTATGGCTGAATTTAACGGAAAATGCTTTGTTGCTGAAAATGCATATTACCGCACAAAAACATCTATACACACCTTTAACGGAGGCGGTGATATCTATTCACATGAAGAAATGCGCGAAATAATTCAGTATTGCAAAGAAAGATATATTGATATAATCCCTGAAGTGCCATCACTTTCACATAGTGATTATTTTCTTATTTCGCACCCTGAACTTCGTGAATGTGATGATGAACCGTTTGCATCAACCGCTTGTCCTTCAAATCCCGATTTATACAAATTGGTGTATGATCTCTATGACGAGGTTATAGATTTATTTAACCCCGAATATTTGCATATTGGACATGATGAGTGGTGGGTAATGTGCGTTTGCGAAAGGTGTAAGGGAAAAAATCCTGCTCATCTTTACGCAGATAATGTTATCAAATGTTACGAGTACCTTAAAAAACGTGGTGTAAAAACCATGATGTGGGGAGATAAACTTGCACGTTTTTATACACAGAATGGTGAAGTTCATGGTGGTGCAGCAAAAGAGGTATATAACTTAAAAACCGACAGAACAGTAAATATAATGGGAACAGAATATCCTGTTTATGAAAGGTATTGGTTTGATGCCCCCGAAGAAGCAGTAAAAAATGGTTACCATCAATTTATCCAGGACACCACTGAATGTGCAGATATGCTTCCTGACGATATTGTATATCTGAACTGGTACTATCCTAATGAGCCAAAAATACTTGATTCGTTTATTTCTACCAACAAAAAGATGATTTATGGCAACTGTTCGCCTGTATCTCTTACTTGTTATAAAGATAGATTTAAAGCAGGTGCATTAGGTTTTAGCGTATCAAGTTGGTACAATACAAGTTCAAACGGTCTTCAGTTCTGGCAGACAACATTTGACCTTGGCTACGGTTCTATTATTGCATGGAATCATAACCGTGAAGAAACAGACCACGAAAAAAATCTTTTTGAAACATTCGATTATCTGTTTAATTTGTATAATGACGAAACACTGAATAAACCGCACATTGAGGTAACACATGCCGTTACACGTAAATGGGAGGACGGCGAAAAGTTTTTTGCTATACCATATAACAGTTATATTAACCTTACACCATTGTTGATTGGTAATTACGAAGTGAAATATAAAGACGGCAAAAAGGAACTGTTTCCTGTCTACTATGCTCAAAATATAGGCATAGTATCATCAAAAACAGAGCGTGCGATGAATCCGTCTGATTGGTCATATTTATTTGACCCACGTCTTGCAAAAACCGCTCCGATCTGTAATATTGAAAAAAATGACGACGGTATTTTTTATAAAACACTCTTCCCTATTTCAGGAAAAGTAGAGTCATGTGAATTTATCCCATGTAAAGGACTTGAAGACCTTGTTATCATCAAAAATATCAATATATTTTAATGCAGAGAATTTTAAAAATAGATTTGTGTTAAACTAAAAAAGATATCTTGAAAGGGGAAAACAATATTTCTCTTATACCAAAGAGTTCATATTGTATGTGATAATATGAAATTATTTTTTGGTGATGACATTCTCTTTTCTCATAGAAAAGATTCGGTTTACAACCCAATTGAATATCCTACTGTAAAATTTTATCAACTGGCTGATAATTTATTGGAACGTGGTTCTGAAATTTATGAGCATACACAAATTTTTAATGAAATATCACTGATTACTTCGGGTGAAGGAGATTTTTTTGTAGACGGCAAGAAGCAAACCGTTAAACCCGGAGACATTCACATTATTTCAAACAACCACACTCATAAAATAATTGCCAATAAATCGTCACGCCTTCGTTTTATCAATCTTGGTTTTATGCTCCTAAAAAACACCAAAAATCATGTTGTTTCTGAAATGGCTGATTTTTTTAATAATGTAGGATATGCTGTCGTAAAAGATAACGGCAATGTGCTTACTTTCTTAAACAGTTTTATAAATGAACTTTATCTTGAAGACGAATACAGTGTTGAACTTTATGAGTCTTATATACAACTTGTTCTTGCAAGTGTATTCAGATTCTGCAAACCATCATTTATAAACAGACAACGACCTGAAATTTATGATTTTGCACCTGTAGGCGGTACAGTTTTTACAATTTTAAAATATATAGACATTAACATTAAATCTATCAAACAGATATCTGACGTTTCTAAAGCACTGAATTTTTCAGCACCGTATATGTCGCGTGTTTTTAAAGAAAAAATGGGCATAACAATCCATGAATATTTTTCACAAAAGAAAATTGAAGCAGCAATAGAACTTATGAAATCCCAAAATCTTAAAATGAAGGAAATTTCAGAATATCTCAATTTTGAATCTTATGGAAGATTCAACAGATTGTTTAAACAATATACCGGAAAAACACCATTTGAATACGCAAAAACCATTGAAAATCAAAACAGTAAGCATTTTAATGAATAACACAGGAGTTAATAATATGGATTTTAATCAAAAAAATTGTTATACCGAAAATATTAATAACGGAAACAATTACAGAAAATCATATTCAGACAGTATTAGCAATTATATAAATTCACTTTCAAAACCGACGGACGACATACGCAAAGAATTTGTAACTCCGTCTAAGATGAAAGAGAACATTGAATTTTATAGAACAGAGTTAATAAAAATGCTTGGAACACCTCTTAACAAATATGAATATAGTGTTCCGGACTTTAAAAAAGAATATATTGGGCAGGATGATTTTTGTTCAATATACAGAATGCAAATAAACACTATATCTAATGTGATGTTTTACGGAATTCTATGTGTTCCTTTCAGCAAGGACGGTAAACTTCCTTTGGTTATTACACAACACGGTGGCTGGGGCACACCTGAGATGCTATGCGGTATGCACGGAGATAATTCATACGACAATATATCCAAAATAGCACTTGAAAACAACTGTGTTGTTTTTGCACCACAATTGCTATTATGGAACAATGATAGTGAAAATTGCGATTATAATACATACCCCATTGAATATGACCGTTTTACACTCGACGCAAGATTAAAACAGTACGGAGGCTCAATCACTGCATTAGAAATATATAATATAAGAAAATCCATAGATTGTTTATGTTCTATGGAATTTATAGATAAAGATAATATTTTTATGCTGGGGCTTTCATATGGCGGATATTTCACACTTTATACAACCGCTATTGACACACGTATCAAGGCTGCTTACGCTTGCGCTTTTTTTAATGATAGAAATTACGAACTGAAAAATGACTGGGTATATTTTAATTCTGCAAAAAAATTCCACGATGCAGAGGTGGCAGGTCTATGTGCCCCCAGACCCCTATTTATTGATGTTGGAAAGGCAGACAATGTATTTAACTGGGAAACTTCTGTGGAAGAGGCAAATATTGCTAAGCAATTTTTTGCCGAATACACAGGAGAAAATAACTTCCATTTTAACTTATGGGACGGTGGTCATAAATTTGATATTAACGGCAAAAATATCAAAAATTTCTTTGAATATATAAATAAACAATAAGGAGAAAACATCATGAAAAAATCAAAAACTTATGCATTTTACTTCCCGAATTGGCATGTGGATCCGCTAAACGAAAAGTGGCACGGTAAAGGTTGGACAGAATGGGAATGCGTAAAACATTCATGCCCTCGATTTGAAGGTCATAACGTAAGAACTCCTCTATGGGGTTATGAAGATGAATCCGACCCTAAAGTTATGGAACGTAAAATTGAAACTGCACACAAATATGGCATAAGTGGTTTTATTTTTGACTTTTACTGGTTTAAAGATCTGGGACAGTATCGTATTAAATGTCTTAATGAGGGTTTTTTAAAAGCCAGAAACAATGAACTTTGTGAATTCTCCGTTATGTGGTGCAATCACGATCCCATATATGCTCATCCTGCACCTTTCAGAAATATGCAGATGAAAGACAGAACCCTTGCAGACGGCGGTGCTACAGTTGAGTTTTTCTACGAAATGACACAGTATTGCATAGACAATTATTTCTGCAAACCCAACTACCAGAGAGTTGACGAAAAAGTTTACTTCGGTATATGGAATATAACGGGTTTAATCGATAATTTCGGAGGAGTGAATGGTGCGAGAATCGTACTTGAAGATTTCCGAAGAAGAACAAAAGCGGCAGGTTACGAACTTCACCTTGCATGCAATAAATTCCTTCTTCCCGGATACCCCAGTTATGAAGAACCCAATAAAGAAATGGCAAATTCAATAATAAAAACTCTGGGCATAGACAGTATCTTTACATACGCATGGCCTGACCCTGTATCCAAACCAGGAGAATGGCCTAAGATGGAATATTCTGATTTTAGAAAGCCCGCCATCGAACAATACTACTTTGATGCCGACTTCCTTGATGTGGCAAGAGATATCGTAGTATCTCCCGGTTGGGATTCTAACGGAAGAACTACTCAATCAGACTATTATCAGGAGGAATGCGGTTACCCCTACTGGCCAATTACAATAAACAACACTCCGGAAGAAATCGAAAAATCTTTTATGGAAGCAAAGAAATTTATCGAAAGTGATAAATTCAACGGAAATATGCTTAATATCGTATGGAACGAATGGACAGAGGGAATGTTCTTCGAGCCTGACAATTTGTATGGATATGGATATCTGGAAGCACTCAAGAAGGTTTTCGGAAACAAATAAAAAACTTTACATATAGGATAGGTGTATATAATGATAAAAAGAAAAAAAGAAAGATATGCAAGAATTGGAGTTTTTGCTGTTGCCCACGCTGTGTACTGGGAACAGTTTGAAGGACTTTATGATAATATTATAAAATATCATAATGACTTTGTTGATAAAGTAAAAAGCAACGATGTAGAAGTAATTGATTTTGGAATGATTGATAGTTCTGAAAAAGCATATGCAATAATAAGCGATATTGCAGCAGCAGATGTTGATATTTTGATGTGCAATATGGTTACATATGCTACTTCATCAGTTTTTGCCCCAATTATAAAAAAGGTGGATGTTCCTGTAATCCTTACTGCTCTTCAACCATTGAATGGCTTGGATTACAACAAAGCATGTACTTTTATGCAACTTGAAAATGATAATATTTGTTCTGTACCCGAATTTACAGGTGTTGCTATACGAATGGGTAAAAAGGTGAACGATGTTATTATAGGAACATTATATGATGACAGTGAAGCAGATTCTCAAATTAGCAAATGGTGCGATATTGCAAAAGTTTTAAATAGTTTAAAAGGTGCACGAATAGGACTTATGGGGCATGTTTTGGAATCTATGTATGATATGCACGCTGATCCTACTGCCATTTCTGCAGCCTTCGGTCTTCATGTACCTCTCCTCGAAATTGATGATGTAATCGAAGTATACAACACGGTTACAGAAGATGAAATCGAAGAGAAAATAAAAGTGATAAACGAAGAATTCGAAATGCCTGAACCAAAATCCGATCCTGTTACTTCTAAACTTACAGACAGCGATAAATATCAAGCAGCAAAATCTGCTGTAGCGTTAGACAAATTTGTAGAAAAGTACAATCTGACAGGACTTGCATACTATTATGAAGGTTTGCCTGAAAGTTTAAGCAGAAAAGTAGCAACCACATTTATTGTGGGAAACTCTATTTTAAATGCTCAGGGTATACCGATGTGCGGTGAATTTGATATTAAAACCTGCATCGCCATGCTGATAATGGATAGATTGAATATCGGTGGAAGTTTTGCAGAATTTCATCCTTTTGATTTTAAAGAAGATTTTATTCTTGTTGGTCATGATGGACCTCACCATCTTGCAATTGCAGATGGCAAACCCATACTGAGAAGTTTGAAAAAATATCACGGAAAACCTGGAAGCGGTGCATCCGTAGAATTTAAACTTAAAGAAGGACCTATAACAATGCTCGGTATTACTCAAACTGCAAACGGTAAATTTAAGTTTGTAATCGGAGAAGGTATTTCGAAAAAAGGTCCTATCCCCCCTACCGGCAACACGAACACAAGAGGCTTTTTTGAACCGACAACACGTGAATTTATTAAAAAATGGGTTATGGAAGGTCCCACTCATCACTATGCATTGGGAATCGGACATCACGCTGATACTATAGCCAAGATTGCTGATATTCTTAATATAGAATATGTAATTGTAAAATAAAGAAACAACTAAATCTATTTTAGGAGGTTTTAAACAAAATGATTGCAGCAAAGCAAAAAGGCAGCAAAGTAAAAGATGCTGCTAAAATCAACTTGGGCAAAAACGACACTCTCATCGGTGAGATTAAAAAGAACAAACTAACGTATGCAATGGCTATACCAGGTATATTGTTCTTCCTTATTTTCCATTATGCTCCGATGTTCGGTGTAATAATTGCTTTTCAGGACTACTCCGTAGCGAGAGGTTTTTTCGCAAGTGAATGGGTAGGATTAAAACACATCATTGACTTCTGTAAGAGTGTTTACTTTACAAGAACGGTTACTAACACGGTTGTTATCAGTGTAATGAACCTTGTAATAGGTTTCCCTGCGCCAATAATTCTTGCGCTGTTACTTAATGAAATAAAATCAAGCGGATATAAACGAGTAGTACAGACGGTTACTTATATCCCCCACTTTATTTCAACAGTTATTATCTGTGGTATGATATCAAAATTCTGTATGAAAGACGGAATGTTCAATATCATTCTGGGTTGGTTTGGCTTTGAGGCAAAAAACCTTCTGCAAGAGCCAGCGGCATTTAAGTGGATTTACGTATTGTCTGACCTGTGGCAACAGATAGGTTGGAACTCTATTATTTACTTGGCAGCGCTCACAAACGTAGACCCTACTTTGTATGAGGCGGCATCAATCGACGGTGCAGGCAAATTAAGACAGGTATTTGCAATCACAATCCCGTCAATTATCCCAACAGTTGTAACATTGTTTATTATGAGAATGGGTTCAATGCTCAGTGTGGGTCAAGATAAAATCCTGCTTTTGTATAACCCAACCATATACGAAACATCAGACGTAATCAATACATACGTTTACAGAAAAGGTCTGCTTGAGATGAACTACTCATACTCAACCGCAATAGGACTTTTTAATTCGCTGGTAAATCTGTGCTTTTTGAACGTATCTAACGCAATCAGCCGAAAAGTTACAGAAACAAGTTTGTGGTAAGGAGGTGAGTCGTAATGAAAATTAAAATCAGCAAATCAGAAAGAGCGTTCGATGTATTCAACGTGTTGTTTATGCTTTTTATGATACTCATTTGCTTGTATCCTTTTGTATACGTTTTGTTCGGCTCACTCAGTAATGCAGGCGAACTTATGAGAGTAAGAGGTCTTCTGTTCAGACCGGCAGGCTTTTCGTTAGACGGATATAAAGAAGTTTTGAAAAATAAAGACATTTACACAGGTTTTGCTAACTCTTTGTATTTTATAGTTGTGGGTACAACACTTTCAATCGTGGTGGGTTGCCTGTTGGCATTTGTACTTTCAAGACCATACCTTAAATATAAAGGCTTAATAATGAAATTTATGCTTGTTACAATGTTTTTTAATGGCGGACTTATTCCAACATTCCTGGTTGTTAAAGGTTTGGGGCTTTATAACTCAAGATGGTCAATCATTCTTCTTACAATGCTCAGTACATATAACGTAATCGTACTGAAGAGTGCGTTTGACGGAATTCCGGCAAGTATTGAAGAATCAGCCCGTATAGACGGTGCCGGCAGTATGACGGTACTGTGGAAACTGGTAGTTCCGCTTTCAAAGGCTGCAATCGCAGTACAGATTCTGTTCTACGCAGTTGCAACATGGAACGCATGGTTTAACGCAATGATTTATTTGAAAGACCGTTCAATGCTTCCTATTCAGTTGATACTCCGTGAAATACTTCTCGATAACCAAAACACATCGGGTGGCGGCGTAGCATTGGAAGATAAAGCAGGTTTTTCAGACGTTATCAAGTATACAACAGTTATAGTAACAATAACACCAATTCTTTGTGTTTACCCGTTCCTGCAGAAACACTTTGTTAAGGGTGTAATGATAGGTGCGGTTAAAGGTTAAAAATAAAAAAAGAGAGGAAGAAAAAGATGAAAAAAGTAAGTAAAATCATTAGCATCATGTTGGTAGCACTAATGGCAATTACAATGTTTACTGGTTGCGGAGACGAAACCGCTACATCAAGCGACAGAAAACTGACCTACTGGATTGGAAACAGTATACAGAGTCATATCACAGACTATAACGACGCTGTATCTTTACAGAAAATGCAAGAAAACATAGGCATTGAAGTTGATTTCATTCATCCTACATCAGCCGCATGGGAAGAACAGTTTAATATTATGATTGCTTCAGGCGACCTTACAGATCTTATACAATGGAACTGGAGCACGAAGTACAAAGGTGGATACGATGGTGCATTAGCAGATGGATTAATAGTTGATTTATCAGACAAACTTAATAAAATGCCCAATTTTAAGAAAATTCTTGAAGAAAATCCTGATTTTGATAAAACAAGTAGAACAGTCGATGGTAAATTACTTTTTGTTAGTTCTATTACAAATGATATAGTAACAAATTCAAACTTAGGTCCAATGATCCGTAAAGACTGGCTTGATAAATTAGGACTTAAAATGCCTGAAACAATGGACGATTGGTACACAGTTTTAAAAGCATTTAAGGAGAAAGACCCCAACGGCAACGGTAAAGCAGATGAAATTCCACTTGCCTGCACTAAATCTCCTGCTTTTAACTGGTTTGCATCAGCATACGGAACTAAAAAAAGCGATGTGTATGTGAAAAACGGGAAAGTTGTATATGGTACAATACAGCCCGAATTTAAAGAGTTCATTACTGAAATGAACAAATGGTACAATGAAGGTCTTATTGATAATGAATTTTCTGCTTTAGATAAAGCAACTGCTGACGCTAACATGACAACTGACATTTCAGGTGCAACAATAGGTTATGTAGGCGGAAATATGGGTAGTTACCTTGCTGCAAGAAAAGGCGACGCTTCCTACAACCTGGTAGCAGCACCCTGGCCTTCCAAAACATCAGGTACACCCAACTACATCGGTACACAGCTTAACAGAAAAGGCGGAAATGATGTAGGTACAGTAATTACTACAAAATGTAAAGATTTAGACTTAGCGTTGGAATTCCTTGATTATGGATACAGCGAAGAGGCTACAATTCTCCAAAACTGGGGTATTGAAGGTAAAACATACACAATTGAAAACGGTGAATACAAACTTACAGATTATGTTCTTAACAACCCCGATGGCAAATCGATCGTACAGGCTATGACACCTATCGCATTTACTGCATACGGAATTCCTGCAAAAGTTACGGACGGAAAAGCATATTCTATGGTACAATATGCACTTCCTCAGCAGGCTGATGCATCAGTAACTTGGGCAAAAGGTGATTACGGTCTTATGACAGACCTCTGGCCAATGACCGCTGAAGAAAAAACACGTATTTCTGAAATTATGACAGAAATGCAGGCTTATGAAGATGAAATGTACACAAAAATGATTATGGGAATTGAACCTGTAGAAAATTTCGATAAGTTCGTTGCTGAAATGGAAAAATTCGGTGTTAAAGAACTCGAAAAGATTTACCAAACTGCTTACGACAGATTTATCTCTGAATAATATTCATATTATATAAATTTATCATTGTATTAAACATTTGCTACGGTACATATGTACCGTAGCAAATGTTTGGAGGGTGAAATATGCTTCTCGTAACGTCAACTTATCCTGTAGGAAAAAGATTTGGTGATGAAAAAGCCATTGAATTGTTAGCAGATGCCGGTTTTGATGCATTGGATTACAGCGCATTTCATATGAAAGATAATGACTCCCCTCTTTGTCAAAATGATTATAAAGACTATGCCATGTATTTGAAAAATATTGCATTAAACAAAGGTGTTTCATTTGTTCAGGCACATGCCCCTATGCCTCTTAGTAATTGCGACAAAGAATATATAGACGATTTTAAAAAGCGTATAATCAAATCTATGGAAGCAACTTCAATTATGGGTGCGCAGATAATAGTTGTACATCCATTACACTATTTAGAGTATGAAGATAATAAGTATAAATTATATGATATAAATATGGATTTTTATCGTGAACTTATTCCCTATGCAGAAAAATTTAATATTAAAATCGCATGCGAGAATATGTTTCAGGTAAATTCAAAGGGTATGGTAGTAGATAGTGTATGTGCTTCTCATGAAGAATTCAATAAATATATAGATGACATTTCTAACCCATGGTTTACTGGGTGTCTTGACCTCGGTCATTGTGAAGTGTGCGGAAGAAAAGCACAAGACGAGATACGCTATATCGGCAGTAGTCGCATAAGCGCTTTGCATATTCACGATAATGACAGAAAAAGCGACCTGCACAAATTACCAGGGACAGTTTCTATGGATTGGGAAGAAATATGCAAAACTTTGGCGCAAGTTAACTATACAGGCAACTTTACCTTTGAAGTTAATGGTTATCTTGATGCGTATGCTGATGATTTTGTGCCTGTAGCACTCAAGTTTATGCATGACACAGGCAGATATTTTATATCAAGAATAAAGCACTATAAAAATATATAATATGTTCATAAATACATAAAAAGGAGAACCATAATGAAGAAAGACGCAACAAGAATTTTAAAACGTTATGAAAATAATCCTGTTCTGGATGTGAAGGATTATCCTGGCATAGCGCAACTCTATAATCCCTCCGCAGTTAAGTTTGGCGATGAAATAATCGTACTTGTTTCTGTAGTTGAACACGCTGCTACACGCGGTTATGGAAGAGATGTAGGACAAACAAGAATTGCAAGGAGCAAAGACGGAATTCATTTTGAACTCAGTGACGAGGATTTCATTTATGTACCTGACGAATGGTATGGTGCAGAATTGTATCATCATTTTATTGACAATCGCGTAACTAAAATTGATGATACATACTATATAGTGACTCCTATTATGGTAAACGGGTTTCAGTGCCCTGTAGGTATGCTTGGTAAAACTAAGGATTTCAAAAAGTATGAGCCTATTGACATAATAACTGCTCCAAGAAACAGAGGGGCATCGTTATTCCCCGAAAAAATAAATGGAAAGTATTACAAACTTGACCGTCCGGGCGGTGGTGATGACCATGCTGATATTTGGATTTCTGCAAGCGAAGACCTTATCCACTGGGGAGAATTCAAACCTCTTTTAGCACCAAATTACCGTTTTTGGAATGCTGATAAGATTGGCCCCACTCCACCAATTAAAACTTCTAAAGGCTGGCTTGAAATTATGCACGGTGTATTCACACCTGCAGGCGGAACAGCATATTATCTCGGTGCTGTTTTGCTTGATTTGGAACAACCATGGAAAATAATCGGTAAAACCAACAGTTATATTTTAGCCCCTGAAATGCCTTATGAAATGCATGGAAATTGCGATAATACTGTTTTTGCATGCGGTGCAATTGCTGATGAAAAAACAGATGAATTTACTCTGTATTATGGTGGCTGTGATAAATATATTTGTATGGCAAAAGGTTCTTTGTCAGAATTAATAAATGCCTGCATAGAGGGCTTATAATAAATATTAAACAGCAATTTTAAAGACATCGGCACACATTCAAAGCCGATGTCTGATTTTTTTAATATATTAAGGAATGATTACTATGAATTACAAAGAAAAATATGAGAAATGGTTACAAAGCGATTTTATAGATGAAGATACAAAAAAGGAACTTGAAATTCTTACAGAAGATGAAATTGAAGATAGATTTTACTGCGATTTAGAATTTGGAACAGGCGGGTTACGTGGTATAATGGGTGCCGGTAGCAACAGAATGAATATTTATACCGTTCGTCTTGCCACTCAAGGTCTTGCTAACGAAATTTTAAATCTTGGAAACGAGGCATTGGAAAAGGGAGTAGTAATAGCATATGATTCAAGGCACAACTCCGCAAAATTTGCTGAAGAGTGTACTAAAGTGCTGTGTGCAAATGGAATTAAAACTTATTTGTTTGATGATTTAAGACCAACTCCCGAACTTTCTTTTGCAGTAAGGCATCTTGGTTGTATAAGAGGCATTGTTATTACAGCCAGTCATAATCCGAAAGAATACAATGGCTACAAAGTATACGGAGAAGATGGAGGTCAAATCCCCCCTGAAACTGCAAAAACAATTATGAATTACATAAATAACATTGATATATTTAATGATGTGCACACTAGCGAATCAAACAATGCAATAATCATTGGAAACGAAATTGACCGTGCATACCTTGATGCTGTAGAATCTCAATCTTTTGGTATAAAAATACCAGATGATTTTAAAGTAATATATACCCCGCTTCACGGTGCCGGAAATAAACTTGTAAGAAAGATTCTTTCCCAAATTGGTATTAAAAATGTCTTTACTGTTCCTGAACAGGAATTACCTGACGGGGATTTTCCTACTGTAACATCACCTAATCCTGAAAATCCTGAGGCATTTGAACTTTCAATAGAATACGCAAAAAGACTAAACGCTGACATAATATTGGGCACAGATCCGGACAGCGATAGAATTGGTGTGGTTATTAAAAATCATAATGGAGAATATATAACACTGAATGGCAACCAAACAGGCGTGTTGCTGTGCGAATATATTCTTAAAGCCATGCAGAACAATTCTACTATTTCGAAAAGTTCTGTTGTCGTTAAAACAATAGTAACTACCGAAATGATTAAAACTATCACTGATAAGTTTGATGTTACAATGATTGACGTATTAACAGGATTCAAGTTTATCGGAGAGCAAATTAAATTATTAGAAAACGTTGGTACTCCCGAAAATTTTGTATTTGGTTTAGAAGAAAGTTATGGTTATTTAAAAGGAACATACACAAGAGATAAAGATGCTGTAGTATCGGCTATGTTGATTGCAGAACTAGCCGCCGATTGCAAATCAAAAGGGATATCACTTTATGAAAAACTTACAGAACTTTATGAAGAATACGGATATCACATTGAGGCGTTGGAAACAAAAACATTAAATGGTGCCGACGGTAAAAGACAGATTGACAAAATTATGGATAAATTCAGAAATAAACAACTTCCTTTAGATATTTTGAAAGTAAAAGATTATTCAAAAGGAATAGATGGTCTCCCAAAATCTGATGTTTTAAAATTCTTCTTAAAAAATAATTGTTGGTTTGCAGTAAGACCCTCTGGAACAGAACCCAAAATCAAATTTTATTTTGGAGTAAGTTCAAATTCTATGGAAAAATCTATTCTTGAATTACAAAATCTTAAAAACACAGTTTTGAAATTGGCAAATAAATTTACATACGAAACATAACCATTAGGTTCTTGTGCCCCAGTGGCGTGCAGGTTCGACCCCTGTCATCCGCATAGTGAAGAGTTCTGTTTATGCAGGACTCTTTTTTTATGATTATGACTGCGTTTTCGCAACAGGGGGCGAAACTTGAGAAGGCATCGAGCGTTAATAAAACGATTTATAATCGTTTTTAGCGAGATGGTGCGAGGCGGGTACTGCTGTGCAAAGCACAGCGGTCGACGAGCAGTACAGATTGCGTAGCAATATGTCCCCTGTCATCCGCATTTAAGTTTAAAGCACTTACAGTTAATCTGTAAGTATTTTTTCATTTCTATCCCCTATTTTATCCTGCCAACTTTTTCTTTTCTTAATAGGTAGGTTGAGGTTAAAAAACGCAGAATACTTTTTGATTTTGCTCAAAATGTAATTTCTAATTTATATTCTTGTATATAATCAGGCATACTATAGCGGAGGTGATTATATTTATGGATGATAAGAAAAAACAGGATTCACAAAAGTCAGCAACAGATAATAAATGGGTTTCCACCGGTCAAACTCGTCCTAATGATAAATCGGAACGCAGGGATGGTCCCGGTGGCGAGGATGCAGATTAAATCCGCATTAATTTTAAAAGCACTTACAGATACACCGTAAGTGCTTTTTATTTTAGACATCAAGGTATTTTCTTAATTTTTCTGCATTTCCGTCAAACAAATATCCTTTTATTCCAATTTCATTTGCTCCATTAATATTTTTCAAACTATCGTCGATAAACAAACACTCATCTGCTTTTAAATTAAATTTCGTAAGCAAATGTTCAAAAATCTCTATATTCGGTTTTACCATTCCCACAGAACCTGAAAAAACCAAGCCATTAAAACAATCCAAAAGTTCCTTTATCCATTTTACATTACCGTAATTGTTTGCAAAGCCTATACTGATATTAGATAACAAGAAAAGGTTTTTATCGGTTTTTCCATGTATATCATAAATTAACTGTTGCATACCCTGAACAGGTGTTAAATTGTTTATCCAATTATCAAACACTTGGCATGCAAGTTCCCCTATATCGTGATTGACACATCTGCATATTTCTTTTTTCACTTCATCATCTGTAATAGTGCCATCATCCAGTTTGTCCCAATATTTACGGTTAAATACAACTTCGCTTATATGTTTTTTCAATTCTTCGTCAGAAACAAAAGGCGCTGTCAATCTATCAGGATAAAACTCTGCCAGCACATTGCCAAAGTCAAAAATATAATTCTTTATCACGGGTATACTCTCCTTAAAAAAGATTGAGAATCAATAACAACTATCAAATATTTCTTTTATTCTTTCATAATCAAGTTCTACATAACTTTTAACTGTTCGGGTTTTATTAAAAGTACAAAGATCCGCAAGTTCATCAGAACAATTTTCTATATCAAATTCTCTTAATTTTAGAGGCATATCTATCATTTTAAAGAAAGTTTCCATTTTCTCTATTCCTGCAAGTGATGCTTTTAAATCGTCTGCTTCACAAACATCAAATACGCGCCTTGCAAATTGAGCAAATCTTGAAGGATTTTCTTTATACACATATCTTGCCCACGCAGGAAATAAAACTGCAAGTCCTGCACCATGTGCAATTTTATCGAATTTTCCGCTTAAGGCATGTTCTAACTGATGAACTGCCAGCACATTTTCTCTGCCGCAACCTGTAAGGTCGTTATGCGAAAGGCTCGATGCCCACATTATATTTGCCCGTGCATCATAATCACAAGGATTCTCCATAAGAACTTCTGCAGCATTTATTACGGCTTTTAAAATACTTTCTGCAATTCTGTCTGTAATATCGGTAGGTGGACATACAGAAAAATATCTTTCCATTGTATGTGCCATTATATCAACAATTCCGCAAGCAGTCTGATATTTGCTGACAGTAAATGTGAGTTCTGGATTCATTATTGCAAACTTGCATCTGTTGAATTCGCTATTGAAACCGCGTTTCATATCAATCTCAGTATTTGTAAGTACTGCAGAAGAACTCATCTCACTACCAGCGGTGGCAATAGTTAATATGCAGCCTACGGGAAGCGAATCGAAAGGTGTCTTTTGTCGGGTAGAATATTCCCATATATCTCCGTCATTTACTGCCCCTACAGCAGTACATTTTGCAGAATCAATAACACTTCCGCCGCCAACTGCTAAAATCATTTCTACGTCATTTTCTCTTGCGGTTTTTACCGCTTCTCGTACAAAAGAAACCTTTGGATTAGGCTCTACCCCACCCATTTCAACAACAGTAATATTATTTTCTGCCAAAGACTTTACAACATCGTCATAAAGTCCGCTTTTCTTTATGCTTCCTTTACCGTATTGAAGCATAATGGTTTTATAGCCATATCCGCTTATTATTCCTCCTATATCCATGTGCGAGTCTTTACCGAAAAACACCTTTGTGGGTGCATAATATAAAAAATCTTTCATATAAATTCCTCCTCGTCAAAAAACAAAACAGAGGCAACCTGTTGACGGCAACCTCTGCTTAAAAGCTGGTGATGCGACTTGAACGCACGACCTGCTGATTACGAATCAGCTGCTCTACCGACTGAGCCACACCAGCAAATATGGTATCATTATACTAAAAAACAAATGTAAAGTCAAGACAAAATCTATTAGCCTTACTTGACTTTACCATATAACAGTACTATAATATATTCATCTGTTATTTTGTGTTATCGGTATCGAAAAACGCACGAGATGTTTTTTTATACCATACGCAAAAACACTTGAAAATGCAAATATTTTATAAGGAGATAGATAAAAATGTCAGAATGTACTCATAATTGTGAAACTTGCGGTGAAAACTGTTCAAGCAGACAAAATCCGCAAAGTTTTTTAGAAAATCCTCACGAGATGTCAAGCATTAAAAAAGTTATTGCCGTAATGAGTGGCAAAGGCGGTGTAGGTAAATCTTTGGTAACATCTATGATGGCTGTTACTGCACAGAGAAACGGCTTCCATTCCGCTATTTTAGATGCTGATATTACAGGTCCGTCAATTCCAAAAGCATTTGGTATAAACAGACGTGCTGTCGGAAACGAATTCGGTTTGCTGCCCGTTGCATCAAAAACAGGTGTAGACATTATGTCTGTTAATCTGCTTTTAGACAATGTTACTGACCCCGTTGTATGGAGAGGTCCGGTAATTGGCGGAACAGTAAAACAGTTCTGGACAGATGTTATCTGGGAAGATGTGGACTATATGTTTGTTGATATGCCTCCGGGAACGGGTGATGTGCCGCTTACCGTTTTCCAATCACTCCCAGTTGACGGAATTATTGTTGTTACATCTCCGCAGGAATTGGTTTCAATGATAGTTGAAAAGGCTGTTAAAATGGCTAAACTTATGAATGTGCCAATTATAGGTATAGTCGAAAATATGTCTTACTTTCCCTGCCCCGATTGTGGCAACAAACACTACATCTTCGGCGAAAGCCATATAGATGAAATTGCAGCAAACTTTGGAATAGACAAAGTTGTTAAACTTCCTATGAATCCCATGTTTGCAAAATTGTGCGATGCAGGTACTATTGAAACTGTGCCTGATGAAATAACGAACGAACTTTCAACATTTATAAATTAATTTAAAAAGGACTTCAATTTGAAGTCCTTTTATTATGTCTGCTTTAATTAAAGAAATTTATATTAAAAAACCTCCGTTTACACCAAATACCTGTCCGGTGATAAATGACGCATCGTCTGATGCAAGATATAATGCCATAGACGCAACATCATAAGGTTTACCTATAGTCTGCAAAGGTGTTTCGTCGATTAGTTCTTCCATAGTTTCAGCATCTATCATACCATTCATATCGGTATCGATAATACCAGGTGCGATACAATTTACACATATTCCTGACGGACCGAGTTCTTTGGCAAGTGCTTTTGTAAAGCCGATTATTGCAGCCTTTGTTGCAGAATATGCAACCTCGCACGAAGCACCCGTAACTCCCCATATTGATGAGATGTTTATAATTCTACCCCTATGATTGCGTATCATTGAATGCGCCACCTCACGGCTACAGTTAAATACACCACCTACATTTATATCAAAAAGCCTGTCCCATTCGTTTTTTTCAGTATCAGTAAAAAGTTTCTGCATAGAAACACCAGCATTATTTATTAAAACATCAATATCGCCAAAACGTCTGTTTGCAAGTTCTATCATATGTGCAACCTGATGTTCGTCTGATACGTCTGCCTTTACCGCAAAAATATTTGCATATTCCTCTGCCAGAGCCATAGCCTCGCGTTCAGAATTAAAATAATTTGCAACTACATTATATCCATTTTCCGAAAAAAGTTTTGCACACGCTTTGCCAATTCCTCTTGATGCACCAGTGATAAGTACGGTTTTATTCATAATGACACCTCCGTCAATATCCATATTAACACTTTTTTTACAAAAATACAATTGCATTTTTTTGATTGTGTGGTATAATTATAAGTTGTAATATTATGTGTGAAAATAACAATACTAATTTATAATATATCCGGAGGTAGTTACAATGGGTTTATTCGGCGGGAATTTTTCAAAAGAGGGTCCCGGTATATCAAAAAACGCACCTGAAAAAAACAGATTTTTCTTGTTCTTTGAATTGCTTGGAAGAAAGTTTACAAAACTTATTCCTCTTAACATAATATATTTAATCACACTTCTTCCCCTTGTATTGGGAATTATACTTTCTGTAACATTTAATCCCCAAATTTTATCTGACGGAAATGTGTATATGGAAAACTTAGGTAAACTTCCGATATTTATATTTACTGGCGATATAATAGGTTTAATACTTATAATAGTTTCAATGTTTATAACCGGTCCGGCGACATGCGGTTTCACATATGTTCTGCGCAATATGCAAAGGCAGGAACATACATGGATATTAAGCGATTTCCGTGAACAGTTTGCTAAAAACTATAAGCAGGGCGTTATAATGAGTATTATTGATGTTTTTGCAGCCTTTGTTCTTTATGTTGCATACTGCTTCTATGCATACTCTATGCCTGTAATGATAAACGGAAGTATTGCTATAGCAACACTTGGACAGTATTTTATTATTGTTATTGCTGTGTTATTTATTGTAATGCACTATTATATTTACACAATGATAGTAACATTCGATATGAAATTAAAAGATATTTTTAAAAATGCTGTTATATTCTCACTTGCAAAACTTCCGCTTAATATTTTTATATCCATTATATTAATAGCGGCAGCCCTTGTAAGTATATGGTATTTTTTAATTGGTGCATTATGTGCTGTTATTATTTCATTGGCACTTTTAGGATTTATAATTGTATATAGTGTATATCCTACTATTGAGCGTTCTATGATTTCTTCTCAACTTCCAAATAGTGGCGACGAAGAAGAAAAAGATTTTGAATACACTATATAATAAATTGTTTTAATATATCATTTATGGGTATACAAAGGATTGAGAGCAGTTATGAGCCTTAAACACGTTGAAATTTTTACAGACGGCGCCTGCAGCGGAAATCCCGGTAAAGGCGGATACGGTGTTATTTTAAAATATAACGGTGTGTCAAAAGAAATGAGCGAAGGATTTTTGCTTACCACCAACAATCGAATGGAAATTCTTGCTGCCATAAAAGGTTTGGAAGCATTAAAAGAACCATGTGCCGTAACACTCTACAGTGACTCTAAATATCTGGTCGATTCCGTTAATCAGGGTTGGCTTATAAAATGGCAGAAAAACAACTGGTACAGAACAAAAAATGAAAAAGCAAAAAATGTGGATTTATTTAAAAGGCTGCTTACGCTTTTAGATAAACACAAAGTTGAGTTTGTATGGGTAAAAGGACATGCCGGACATATTGAGAATGAGCGCTGCGACCATCTTGCAACAAGCGCAATTCTTGGCGAGAACTTATCCATAGATAATATTAGTGAAGAATGATATTTGAAAGAAGGAAATATTTACAATGATTTATTTTGACAATGCTGCAACCACAGCAGTAAAAAAAGAGGTTTTAGAAAAGATGCTCCCCTATTTTTCTGAAAATTACGGTAATGCATCTTCTATATATACCATTGGCAGAACAAGTGCGGCAGCAATTTCAAAAGCGCGTGAACAGGTAGCAAACGCTATCGGTTGCAAAAGTAACGAAGTATACTTTACAGGCTGCGGAAGCGAGGCTGACAACTGGGCTATAAAGGGTGTTGCATTTGCCAATAAAAACAAGGGCAAGCACATTATAACTACTGCTATCGAACATCACGCAGTTTTGCATACATGCCAATACCTTGAAAAGCATGGCTTTGAGGTTACGTATCTTCCCGTTGACGAATACGGAAAAGTTTCACTTAACGATATTAAAAATGCAATACGTGATGATACTATCCTTATTACAATAATGTTTGCAAACAACGAAATCGGTACAATAGAGCCGATTGCCGAGATTGGTGCTATTGCAAAAGAACATAAAATACTGTTCCATACAGACGCTGTTCAGGCAATAGGCGCAGTAGGAATTGATGTTAACGAACTTGGTGTTGATCTGCTTTCTCTTTCCGGTCACAAATTCGGGGGGCCTAAAGGTGTTGGTGCGCTGTATATCAAAAGCGGTGTACGTATAGACAACTTTATGCACGGCGGTGCGCAGGAAAAAGCAAAACGTGCCGGAACAGAAAATCTTGCGGGTATTGTCGGTCTTGGTGCTGCTATTGAACTTGCCTGCTCTAACATTCCTGAGAAAACTGCTAAAATATGCAAAATACGTGATTATATAATAGAAAACATTTCAAAGAATATTCCATACTGCCGTTTAAACGGACATCCAACAGACAGACTGTGCGGTAATGTAAACTTTTCGTTTGAATTTATTGAGGGCGAAGGCATGCTTTTGCATCTTGATTTAAACGGTATTGCGGCATCTTCGGGCTCTGCTTGTACATCAGGTTCACTCGACCCGTCGCACGTATTGCTTGCAATAGGTCTTCCGCATGGTATTGCACATGGTTCATTAAGAATCTCTGTTGGTGATACTAATACTATGGAAGAAGCAGATAAACTTCTTGAGATTTTACCTAAAATAATCCAGAAACTGCGTGATATGTCGCCATTGTACGAAGAAATAAAAACTAAATAATTATCGGAGGAATATATAATGTATAGCGAAAAAGTTATGGACCATTTTTCTAATCCACGAAATGTGGGCGAAATTGAAAATGCCGACGGCGTAGGTCAGGTTGGCAATGCTAAGTGCGGCGATATTATGAAAATGTATATAAAGGTTGAAAATGACGTTATTACTGATGTTAAATTCAAAACCTTCGGTTGCGGTGCCGCTATTGCGACAAGCAGTATGGCAACCGAACTTGTTAAAGGAAAAACTTTAGACGAGGCACTTGCACTTACAAATAAAGCAGTTATGGAAGCATTAGACGGTCTTCCTCCGGTTAAAGTACATTGCTCTGTTCTGGCAGAAGAAGCAATAGCCGCTGCAGTACAAAACTATTATGACACTCACGGAATAGACAAGCAAGTTGCAAAAAGCCATTGTGATTCTTGCCATTGTGACCATTAAATTGCCTAAAAGTTCTCTCATACTTGAGAGAACTTTTTAATTATTGTATAAATATTCAAATAAGTGTTGACAATTGTCAAAATATACAGTATAATACACTTAAAATTAAATACCGCTATATGATGTTTGCAGGAGATGTGCATTTGCACAGCCGAAGAAGTAAAACTTTCAGGCTTCGTATTATACGAAGAAGACTGCAAATTGATAGGACTTTGGAGACACTCATTTTGAGGGCCGAAGGTGAAAACGATTTATCCGTGAATCTCTCAGGCAAAAGGACAAAGGCATTTTCCCTTTTTGGGGATATTTATGTGTTTTCAAACCGCCTATCACTCATGGGTGGTTTTTTAAATTCATTAAAAAAGGATGGTATCAAAACTATGGACACTTTATTACAAATTGTTCAAACAATCAACAAGTATCTTTCAGACTACATTCTGATTATTTTACTTGTTGGCACAGGCTTGTTCTTCTCTATTAGAACAAAATTTGTACAGGTACGTTGCTTCGGCGAGGGCTGCAAAGCCGTATTTGGCGGACTTAACGCTAAAGACAAAGAGCAAAAATCAGGTCTTAACTCATTCCAGGCATTAACTACAGCGATTGCCGCACAGGTTGGTACAGGTAACATTGTAGGTGCCTGCGGTGCTATTTTAATCGGTGGTCCCGGCGCCGTATTCTGGATGTGGGTTATAGCATTCTTTGGAATGGCTACAATCTATGCAGAGGCAGTTTTAGCTCAGAAAACAAGAACTGTTGAAGATGACGGAACTATCAAAGGCGGTCCCGTATACTACATAAAAACTGCTTTTAAAGGTAAATTCGGCACATTCCTCGCAGTATTCTTTGCTATCGCTTCAGTTTTAGCACTTGGCTTTATGGGCGCTATGGTACAGTCCAACTCAATCGGCGAAGCATTTAATACAGCTTTTGGAATTCCTACTTGGGCTACAGGTGTTGCTATTGCGGTGCTTTCAATTCTTATATTCATCGGTGGTGTTAAACGTCTTGGTGCAGTAACTGAAAAAATGGTTCCGGTTATGGCTATTCTTTATATCATCGGTAGTTTGGCTATACTCGTTGCAAGAATTCAGTATATCCCCGAAACATTTGCTATGATATTCAAATACGCATTCCAGCCAAGTGCTATTATCGGCGGCGGTATCGGTATGGCTATTAAAAACGCTATCAGTCAGGGTGCAAAAAGAGGTCTTTTCTCTAACGAAGCAGGTATGGGTTCTACCCCACACGCTCATGCACTTGCAAATGTTAAACACCCACACGAGCAGGGTGTTGCTGCTATGATGGGTGTGTTTATTGATACATTCATCGTTCTTACTATGACTGCTTTGGTTGTTGTTTCAACATTATACGCAGGTAACGGACCTCTGGCAACACTTGAGGCTGTACAGACTGCTAATGCTGGTGAATTGGTTGTAAACGGTGCTACACTTGCAAAAACAAATATGGCACAGATGGCATTCTCAGGAATATTTGGTTCTTCTATAGGTAATGGTTTTGTTGCAATCTGCCTGTTCTTCTTTGCATTTTCAACTATCATCAGTTGGAACTTGTTTGGTAAGATTAACTACAACTATTTATTCGGCAAGAAAACAAACGTGCTTTATGCAACAATAGCAGTTGTATTTATCTTCTTAGGTTCGCTTCTTTCAAACGACCTCGTTTGGGAACTTACAGATATGTTCAACCAGTTAATGGTTCTCCCCAACGTAATTGCTATTATTGCTCTTGGCGGTTTAGTTGCTAAAGAAGCAAAAGACGCTAAAGAACGTAAAAACAAATAATAAATAGATACATCTATTAAAAAGAACTTCGTTTATATAAAACGAAGTTCTTTTTTTGAGCCATAAAAAATCTGCCGGACTATTTTAATCCGGCAGATTTCTATTTAAATAAAACTTATTTATTCATACATTCCTGTACTGCAACTGCAACTGCAACGGTCATACCAACCATTGGGTTGTTACCTGCGCCGAGGAGACCCATCATTTCAACGTGAGCAGGAACTGATGATGAACCTGCAAACTGAGCGTCAGAGTGCATACGTCCCATAGTATCTGTCATACCGTAAGAAGCGGGGCCTGCAGCCATATTATCGGGGTGGAGAGTTCTTCCTGTACCGCCGCCTGAAGCAACTGAGAAGTATTTTTTACCCTGCTCGATACATTCTTTTTTGTATGTACCTGCAACGGGGTGCTGGAAACGTGTGGGGTTAGTGGAGTTACCTGTGATGGATACGTCAACGCCCTCTAAGTGCATGATTGCAACACCTTCACGAACGTCATCTGCACCGTAGCATCTAACTTTTGCTCTCTCGCCATCAGAATATGCTTTTTCAGATACAACATTTACTTTACCTGTAGCATAGTCAAACTCTGTTTTAACGTATGTAAAACCATTAATTCTTGAGATAATCTGTGCAGCGTCTTTACCAAGACCGTTAAGGATTACTCTTAAAGGTTCTTTTCTTACTTTGTTAGCGCTTTTTGCAATACCGATAGCACCCTCAGCAGCAGCGAAAGACTCGTGACCTGCGAGGAATGCGAAACATTTTGTTTCTTCTCTTAAAAGCATAGCACCGAGGTTACCGTGACCAAGACCAACTTTTCTGTCGTCAGCAACAGAGCCATCTATACAGAAAGCCTGAAGACCTTCACCTATAACTTCTGCAGCATCAGCAGCAGTTGTGCAGCCGCGTTTAATAGCAAGTGCTGCACCTACAACGTATGCCCATGCAGCATTTTCAAAGCATATAGGCTGAATATCCTTTACAATTTTGTAAGGGTCAATGCCTTTGTCTGCACAGATTTTCTGCGCATCTTCAATTGAAGCAATGCCGTTAGCATTCAATACTTTATTTATATTGTCAATTCTTCTTTCATAACTTTCAAACAATGCCATTGTAACTAATCCTCCTTATATATTATTCGTGACGGGGATCAACCATCTTAGCAGCATCTGCAACTCTGCCGTAGGTGCCTGTAGCGCCTTTTAATGCTTCGTTAGCGTCTGTGCCTTTTTTGATAGCGTCCATCATTTTGCCAAGGTTTACGAATTCATAACCGATGATTTCATCGTCTGCATCAACTGCAACCTTTGTTACATAACCCTCAGCCATCTCTAAATATCTGGGGCCTTTAGCCAATGTACCGTACATAGTACCAACCTGGCTGCGTAAGCCTTTACCGAGGTCTTCCAGACCTGCACCGATTGGCAAACCGCCTTCAGAGAAAGCAGTCTGTGTTCTTCCGTATACAATCTGGAGGAAGAGTTCTCTCATAGCAGTATTGATAGCATCACAAACGA
The DNA here is from genome assembly GCA_045646385.1 of Clostridia bacterium. Taxonomy (GTDB): domain Bacteria; phylum Bacillota; class Clostridia; order UMGS1810; family UMGS1810; genus SIG455. Next base: position 38,523 of record JAZRKQ010000002.1, read on the forward strand.
GGTCAGTATTTAAAGCCTCAAGGATTGTTTTGCCGGGGAGTATTTCAGATGCCATAGCAGCTGAGTGTGTCATACCTGAGCAACCCAAAGGTTCTACCAGAGCCTCCTGAATAATACCGTCTTTAACATTGAGAGTGAGTTTGCACGCACCCTGCTGAGGAGCACACCAGCCCACACCGTGTGTAAGACCTGAAATATCGCTGATTTCTTTGGATTTAACCCATTTGCCCTCCTGTGGAATAGGAGCAGGGCCATGATTTGCGCCTTTTTTCAATGCGCACATATTCTGAACTTCTGCACTGTAAATCATTTATGTATCTCCTTTCATAAATTTAAAAGTTTACATTGTTAATATTTTACCATACTTTGTCGATTTTAACAAGTACAAATTTTAATTTGCTTTTACTATTTATTTGTATACTATTACTCTGCGTCAGGCTCATCCCAGTTATGGTAAACTTCCTGAACATCGTCGTTATCTTCCAAAGCATCGATGAGTTTTTCCATCATAAGCAAATCGTGTTCATCGGTTAATGTTACGGTAGTCTGCGGAATCATATCAACCTCGGCAGATGCAAATGCGTATCCTTTAGCCTCTAAAGCATCGCGCACATCACCCATATTATCAGGCTCAGTAGAGATTTCAAAGTAGTCGTCTTCAACACCAAAATCTTCTGCGCCGCAGTCAAGTGCGTCCATCATAACAGTTTCTTCATCAAGGTTATCTTTATTTATAATAATAATTCCTTTTCTGTCGAACATCCAGCCAACAGAACCTGTCTGTCCTAAATTTCCGCCAAATTTATCAAAATAGTGGCGCAGGTCGCCTGCTGTTCTGTTTCTGTTATCCGTAAGCGCTTTTACAATAACTGCTACACCGTTAGGTCCGTAGCCTTCGTACTGAATATCTTCAAAATTTGCTAAATCCTGCTCTCCGGCAGCCTTTTTAATACAACGCTGAATATTATCGTTAGGCATATTATTAGCCTTAGCCTTGGCAATAACATCTTTTAAACGTCTGTTGATCTCAGGATCTGCTCCGCCCGCTTTTGCAGCAACCGCTATTTCACGACCGATTTTTGTGTAAATTTTTGCTTTCTGCGCATCAGACTTTTCTTTTTTGTGTTTAATGTTAGACCATTTGGAATGTCCTGACATACTAACTTACCTCCGTATATAATTAAGTTTACTAATGCTATTTATTTTAAACATCATTATATATTAAACTACAAAATGCTAAAATTGTCAATCCCTCGTATGCAGGGTTTGTCAATTTATGCGATATATTGCGATATATAATGAAGATTTTTTTAAAAAAGGTATTTACAAATTAATTTTTTTGTAGTACTGTATTTATTGTAAGTTTTTTAAAAGAGGGTGCAATTATTGGAAAAAATGTGCCGTCTGTGGCTTATAGCAATCGCTAAAGTCCGCAGGTCTGCTATATCTAAACTTATTGATATATACGGCTCCGCTGAGGCTGTATACAATATCAGCGAAAGTGAAATTAATTCATTAAAATTTTTGCACGACGACGAAAAGACCGCACTTTGCAAAAAAGAACTGCAACTGGCAAGTAAGTATTCAGAATATATTGAGAAAAACGATACTAAGTTTATTACACCTGCAGACGAAGAATATCCATCATCGCTGTTTTGTATTGAAGATGCTCCGCACGGACTATTCTGCAGAGGTAAGTTCGTGGATATGAACGAAAATGTGCTTATTGCAATAGTTGGTGCACGCAAATGCACTCAATACGGTCACGAATGTTCAAGGATAATCTCCCGTGATGTTGCAAAGGAAGGCGCTATAATCGTTAGCGGAATGGCAACAGGTATTGACTCTGCCGCACACGAGGGTGCACTTGAAGCAGGTATGCCAACTATAGCGGTTCTGGGGTGCGGAGTGAATATTGTTTATCCACCGTCTAACCATAACCTTATGAAGCGCATTATGGAAACAGGTATGGTTGTAAGTGAATATCCCGTAAACACATCTGCTTCTAAATACACATTCCCCGACAGAAACAGAATAATATCTGGCATTTCAAACGGTGTTGCTGTTATTGAGGCAGGTACGCGAAGCGGTTCTTTAATAACTGCACGTTGTGCCGCAGAACAAGGCAAAGATATATATGCCGTTCCGGGACATATAAACAGCCCGTCTTCAAAAGGAACAAACGAACTTATAAAAGACGGTGCGCATCTTATAACGTGTGCAGAAGATATTACTTTTAACTATTCTGCGCAACTTGCATATTTGAAATCAAAATTTTATAGTAAAAAAAATTACGAAGACGAATATTTAGTAAACAGGTCAGATAATAATGATATTGAATCTGCAATAGCAGATATACTTACTGCTGAGCCAATAACAATAGATGAAATTTCTGCTCTTACAGGTGAAGAAATTTCAAGAATAAACACGGCACTGCTTATGATGGAACTTTCAGGAACTGTAATGACACACCCATCAGGAAAGTACAGTAAAGCGATAGAATAACCGATAATTTTCAGAGAGAAGGTTTTTTGATAAATGGCTAAAAAAATGGTAATCGTGGAGTCGCCTTCCAAGGCAACCACTATAAAAAAATACTTAGGCAAAGGCTATGATGTTGTAGCAAGCGTAGGTCATGTGGTTGACCTGCCGAAAAGCCGACTGGGTATTGATACGGAAAACAATTTTGAACCAAAGTATATAATTATACGCGGCAAGGGTGAGTTAGTTAAAAATCTTAAGAAAACCGCCAAAGCGTGCGATAAAGTATACCTTGCAACTGACCCTGACCGCGAGGGAGAGGCTATATCGTGGCATCTTGCAAATCTTCTGGATATTCCCGAAGACTCTAAATGCCGTATTACATTTAACGAAATTACCAAACCTGCCGTCAAAGCGGCAATTGGCCAGCCGAGAGAAATTGATAAAGATTTGGTTGACGCACAACAGGCAAGACGTGTACTCGACAGAATTGTGGGTTATAAAATAAGTCCTCTGCTTTGGAAAAAAGTTAAAACCGGTCTTTCCGCAGGACGTGTGCAATCCGTTGCTATTCGTCTTATATGCGACAGAGAAAACGAAATTAACGCATTCATTCCTGAAGAATACTGGTCAGTAGACGCTAATCTTTTACAGAACAAGAAAAAATTCACGGCTAAATATTATGGTAAGAACGGCAAAAAATTTGTACCATCTTCCAAACAGGAAGCAGACGCAATTATCAGCGATATAGAGAATGCAACTTTTACTGTTAAAGATGTTAAAAAGGGTAAGCGTGAAAAATCCCCTGCACCACCTTTTACAACAAGTACCCTTCAGCAGGAGGCAGGAAGAAAATTAGGATTTACCACACAGAAAACAATGAGTGTAGCTCAACAACTTTACGAGGGTATCAAAATAGGCAGCGAGGGTGTTGTGGGTTTAATCACATATATGAGAACTGACTCTCTGCGTATATCAGAAGACGCACAATCTCTGGCACGTAATATTTTAACGGAAACTTACGGCGCTGAATATATTACAAAAACACCACGCAAATATAAAACAAAGAAAAATGCTCAGGATGCTCACGAAGCAATCCGCCCGACTATGGCAGAACTTACTCCTGCAAAAGCAAAAGACGACTTAACTAACGACCAGTACAAATTATATAAACTTATATGGGAACGCTTTATGGCAAGCCAGATGAGCGATGCCGTATATGATACGGTTTCAGCAACAATTGATGCCGCCGAGCACACATTCAAAGCAACCGGTTCTACACTTAAATTTGCAGGTTTTACTATCCTTTATGTAGAAGGTACTGATGGTGAAAAAGAGAAGGAATCATCTCTGCCGGAACTCAGCACAGGCGACACACCAACTCTTAAAGAACTTGTTCCGGAACAGCACTTTACTCAGCCGCCATCACGCTTTACCGAAGCATCTTTGGTTAAAGTATTAGAGGAAAAAGGCATTGGCAGACCCAGTACCTACTCTCCTACTATCTCAACCATAATTGCACGCGGATATTGTGTAAGAGATAAAAAACTTCTTGTTCCTACTGAACTTGGTATGATTGTTACCGACTTGATGAAAGAACATTTTGTTGATATTGTAGACGAAAAATTTACAGCGAATATGGAAGACCAACTTGACGAAATTGAAATTGGTAACATTCAATGGAACAAAGTAATTGCTGATTTTTATCCTAAATTTTCTGAAGACCTGAAAAAGGCAGAGGAAAAAATAGGCGAAATAGAATTGAAAGACGAAGTTTCAGACGTTGTATGCGAAAAATGCGGAAGACTTATGGTTTACAAACACGGAAGATTTGGTAAATTTCTTGCGTGTCCCGGATATCCGGAATGCAGAAATGCAAAGGCAATAGTTAAAGAAACAGGCGTTGAATGTCCCAAATGCGGTGGAAAAGTAATTGAGAAGAAGAGCAAACGCGGAAAAGTATTTTTCGGTTGTGATAACTACCCCAAATGCGATTTTACTTCTTGGGATAAACCACTTAATGAAAAGTGTGACAAATGCGGCAGCATGATGTTTCAGAAAATAGGTCGCTTTACTAAAAAATATTGTCCGCAATGCGACATAAAAGAAACAAAAAAGGAAAATTAATATGAATGTTAAAGTTATTGGTGCAGGTCTTGCGGGTTGCGAAGCAGCATGGCAACTTGCAAATGCAGGAATTAAAGTTACATTGTACGAGCAAAAACCATTATCATATTCTCCTGCACACACTATGCCTACCATGGCAGAACTTGTATGTTCCAACTCCCTGCGTGCTGCAGGGCTTGAAAATGCAGTAGGTCTTTTAAAAGAAGAGATGCGTCTTTTAGGCTCTATTATAATGGAATGTGCCGATGCAACCAAAGTACCCGCAGGTGGTGCTTTGGCAGTTGACAGAGAAATGTTTTCAAAAATGGTAAGCGACAAGATTTCTGCTCACCCAAATATCGAAGTTATAAATGAAAGAATAAATGCTATCCCCCTTGACGGATATGTAATAATGGCTACAGGTCCTCTTACTGATGGAGAATTATATGAAGATATCCGTAACTTTTTTGGCGGCGAATACTTGCATTTTTTCGACGCTGCGGCTCCTATTGTAGAACGTGACAGCATTGATATGTCAAAAGCATATTTTGCTGCACGCTATGGTAAAGGCGGAGCAGATTACATCAACTGCCCCATGTCAAAGCAAGAGTATACAGATTTTTATAACAATCTCATTTCTGCTGAAACTGCTCCAGTTCACGGTGCTGACGAAGGAAATGTTTTTGAGGGCTGTATGCCTGTAGAAACCATGGCAAAGCGTGGCGAGGATACATTACTTTTTGGGCCTCTTAAACCTGTCGGATTAGAGCATCCCGAAACAGGCGAACTCCCCTATGCCGTTGTGCAACTACGTCAGGACAACACAGCAGGAACGCTATACAACATTGTGGGATTTCAGACAAGACTGAAATTCGGTGAACAAAAGCGTGTTTTTTCTATGATACCCGGACTTGAAAATGCATCTTTTGTGCGTTATGGGGTAATGCACAGAAACACCTTTATAAACTCTCCGGAACTTCTTGACTGTTACTATCGTACTAAAAAAGATGAAAAAGTTTTTTTTGCAGGACAAATAACCGGTGTTGAGGGATATATTGAATCCGCATCATCAGGTCTTATGGCAGGATATAATCTTGCACGACTTTTAAACGGCAAAGAAATGACTGAATTCCCTATAACAACCGCTATCGGAGCACTATCTCACTATATAAGCGGAGGTGCTTCGGGTAAATTTCAACCGATGAATGTTAACTTCGGAATTATGGAATCACTTGGCAGAAAAATCAAAAACAAAAAAGAAAAGAATCTTGCAATCAGCCAAAGGGCTATCGATACCATAAAAGAAATTATAACAGTAAAGGATTGATTTACATGGATTTAACAGCACTTTTTAAGATTTCGTACGGTCTTTATTTAGTGACATCAAACGATGGGAACAAAGATAACGGTATTATAGTAAATACTGTATGTCAGGTAACAAATACTCCAAACCGCGTAAGTGTTACCATAAGCAAAGAAAACTACTCGCACGACATCATTAAAAAAACAGGTGTTATGAACGTAAATTGTTTAAGCGAAAATACTCCTTTTAAAGTTTTTCAAAATTTTGGTTTTCAAAGCGGAAAAAATATTGACAAATTTGCGGGTTGGAATTTTACACGTTCTATAAACGGTATGGCAATTTTAAACGAATATTCAAACGCATATATTTCTTTAAAAGTTGAGCAATATATTGATATTGATACTCATGGTATGTTTATATGCGCCGTAGAAGAGTGCGAAAACATCTCTTCTGTGCCTACAATGACTTACGATTATTATCACAAAAATGTTAAACCTTCTCCACAAGCAAATACCAAAAAAGGGTTTGTCTGCAAAATTTGCGGATATGTATATGAAGGAGATACACTTCCTGATGATTTTATATGCCCCTTGTGCAAACATGGTGCAATAGATTTTGAACCACTTTCATAATTTTAAAATAAAACCGATAACTTCAATAGGTTATCGGTTTTATTTATTGAAATTTGATATAATCATAAAATTACCTCCGGTAAGCCTTAAATACAAATAATTTATGAATAATATATTTTTAGTTGCCCAAAATAAAGAAAATTGAATTTGGAGGTAAGATAAATTGTTTAAACATGAAAAAATGCTTTTTCATCCCGTAGAGGTAGAAAGACCGAATCCACAATATGCCGCATTACTTCAGGAACAACTTGGCGGTGGAAATGGAGAACTTAAAGCAGCCATGCAGTACATGTCACAGAGTTTTCGCATTAAAGACCCAGAAATCAAGGACTTATTTCTGGATATAGCGGCAGAGGAACTCGGTCATATGGAAATGGTTGCCCAAACCATTAATTTACTCAATGGTCATGATGTAGACGCAACCAAAGTTCAGGCAGGTGAAATTCAGTCTCATGTTATTTTAGGGTTAAATCCTGGCCTTATAAATGCTTCAGGCTACTCCTGGACTGCGGATTATGTTACAGTAACCGGAGATCTGTGTGCCGATATCTTAAGTAATATTGCATCTGAACAGCGTGCAAAAGTAGTTTATGAATATTTATATCGTCAAATAGATGATAAGAAGGTAAAAGAAACCATTGATTTTCTTCTTAATCGAGAAGAAGCACATAATCAAATGTTCCGAGATGCATTTAACAAAGTACAAAACAGCGGTTCTAACAAAGATTTTGGTACAACAAAAGCGGCAAAGATGTATTTTTCAATGTCAGATCCGGGACCTAATGCATTTGCAAACAATGAAACTACGCCACCGTCATTTAATAAATAATACAGTTACAAATAACCGTTAATTGATTCAAATTCAACTAAATTCTTAACAATAGCAAAAAGGGTGTCCGTATCGGACACCCTTTTTATCACTACAGGGGTAGTAAGACTTTCGTATTGCTACGCAATCCGCCTTGCTCGTCGACCAAAGCACGCTTTGGTGCCCTCCTCGCACCTTTTCGCTATACAATATGCCACCGGCATATTGTATTTTTCGCTCAAAGCATGGGGCATGAGTTCAAGTCTTACTCTGTTTTTAAAAAGTAAAAAAGGTGTCCGCATTGGACACCTTTTCACTTTACAGGGGTAGTAAGACTTGAACTCACGGCACGCGGTTTTGGAGACCGCTGCTCTACCAACTGAGCTATACCCCTAAATATTACTTTAATAGTATAGCACATGGCAGAAGATTTGTAAAGACAAAATTTAAAAAATTTTAAAAATTTCCTGCATAGGTATGTTCTAAGCGTATTATATCGGAAATCATAGCGATAAATTCAGAGTTTGTAGGCTTACCCCTATCAGCATCAATTGTATAGCCAAACATCTCATTAAGAACGGCTGGGTCGCCTCTGTTCCACGCAACCTCTATTGCATGACGGATAGCGCGCTCTACTCTTTGAGGAGTAGTATCAAACTTTTTAGCAACAGCAGGATACAATACTTTTGTTACAGAGTGTGCAAGTTCCATATCCTCGGTCATCATTGTAATAGCGGCACGTATATAGTGGTAGCCTTTTATATGTGCAGGTATACCCACACGCTGAATAGTTTCAGTTATACGGCGCTCCATATTATAGTCCTGACCAATACTTCTTGCACGAACGGTATTTTCGCGTATAAGTTCAATAAGTACAGAATAATCAAGAGGACGAAGCAGATAATATTTAGCACCCAAATCCATCGCTTTTTGCATAAGCAGATTATTATTTACAGACGAGACAACTATAAAAGATGGTTTAACCTCCAGTTTTGCCTCATCAATCTTTTTAATAACGCCTAGTCCGTCAATATGCTGCATAACTATACCGATTATTACAATATCCGGTTTAGCATTTATAATTTCGTTATATGCCTCACGACCGTTACACACACACTTTATAACGTCGGTATCATTAAAAGTTCCCAAAAACTGACGTAACTCCTCACAAAAAGCAGCATCGCTATCCGCTATTAAAATTCTTGCCTTTTTCTTTTCACGCATTCTTTTACTCCTCCTGAACACTTAAATAATTGGTAAAATTTGTTATATTGAAATTATATACCATATTTTTCCAAAATGCAATAGCAAAATTGTAAAAAAATGTAATTTGGTAATTTTTTACAGAAGTGTCAAGGGGTTTTTGTTTATTTATATACTAATTTTTATTTTTTAACGGAGTGGGAATTGGTATGAGTTCTACGATGTAGTCAATATAACGTATATATATTTGATAAAGACACACTACAAAAAATTTCATTATAAAAAACCACAACAAAATTTACACGACTTCAGTTTATGCAGACTATGCAAAAACCCCTATGGTATTTTCTCTTTGAGTACCATAGGGGTATCTATTATCAGACCTTCTATTTATACATATGTAGTAGATGGAAATTATTATTTATCTTCTTTCAAAAATTCAAGATATTTTTTATACGCTTCTTCCGTTTTATTTGTCCGAGGAACATAATAATGCTTACCTACCAATGTATCGGGAAGATACTGCTGGTCTACATACGCATTTTTATATGCGTGCGGATATTTGTATTCTGTACCTCTGCCGAGTTTTCCGGCACCGGAATAATGTGCATCTTTAAGGTGTAGCGGAATACTACCGCCTTTACCTGCCTTTATATCCGCCATAGCATCGTCAATTGCACATATACCTGCATTGGACTTTGGCAGGCAAGCAAGCATTATAGCCGCATCAGCAAGCGGTATACGTGCTTCGGGCAGTCCCAATTGCAATGCGCAGTCCACACACGATTTTGTAACTGTTATAGCATTCGGATAAGCAAGACCTATATCCTCCGCCGCTATGACCATTAATCTTCTGCAAGCGGATATAAGGTCGCCTCCTTCAAGCAATCGAGCAAGATAATGCACAGCCGCATCGGGGTCGCTACCGCGTATGGATTTTTGAAATGCGCTCATCACATCGTAGTGGCTGTCGCCATCTTTATCAAACATAAACGCAGATTTTTGAGTTGCGGCACAGGCGGTTTCAAGGTCGATATCAAGCACATCCCCATCACGGTAAAGGCGCATTTTTACACACATCTCAACTGCGTTCAAAGATTTACGCACATCTCCGCCTGAAGTGTGTGCAATATGAATTATCGCATCTTCAGAAAATTTTATTGTTTTCTCCGGATAGTCGCTTTTTATACACTCTATTCCCCGACGTACTGCATTTGAGATATCGTCTGCATCAATTGGCAAAAACTCTACCACCGTACTGCGTGAAAGTATAGCGTTATAAACGTAAAAATACGGATTTTCGGTAGTACTTGCAATAAGCGTTATACTTCCGTTTTCTATATATTCCAGAAGCGACTGCTGCTGCTTTTTATTAAAATTCTGTATCTCATCAAGGTAGAGAAGCACGCCACTTCCCGCGTGAAGTGTGTCGAGTTCTGCAACTATTTCTTTAATGTCTTTTGTAGATGCGTTCGTAGCGTTCAGTTTATAAAATACCTTGCCGCTGGCCGCCGCACAAATATTGGCAACAGTAGTTTTTCCTGTACCCGACGGGCCAAAAAATATCATATTGGGAATATCTCCACCGCGCACCAGATTAGTAAGCAGCTTGTCCTCACCTATTATATGGCTCTGCCCCACTACATCTTCTAATGTTTTGGGACGTATTCTGTCAGCAAGGGGAGACGTCATATAAATCACCTCTTAAAAATCAAAACAAGCCGCATAAAAAGCGGCTTGTTTAATTATATCAAATTATCTGTACAGCGGATATTTGTCGCAAAGAGCCGCTACTCTTGTGCGGACAGCATCCTGATTAGCCTCAAAATCATTGAGTGTAAGGCTTATAAGGTCGGCGATTTCTGCCATATCTTCTTCTTTCATTCCTCTTGAGGTTACAGCAGGTGTTCCGATTCTCAAACCGCTTGTGATAAACGGTGATGCAGTTTCAAACGGAATAGTATTTTTATTAGCGGTAATGCCGACTTCATCAAGCATTTTTTCCGCATCTTTACCTGTGATGTTTTTATTTCTTAAATCAATAAGCATAAGGTGGTTGTCTGTGCCGTCAGAAACAAGTTTGAATCCTTTTTCTTTAAGAGCGTCTGCAAGTGCAGCAGCGTTTTTAACAATCTGCGTCTGGTATGCCTTGAACTCATCTGTAAGTGCCTCTCCAAAGCATACTGCTTTAGCGGCGATAATGTGCATCAGGGGACCGCCCTGAATACCGGGGAATACTGCTTTATTAATCATTTTAGCGTGTTCTTCTTTGCAGAGAATCATACCGCCTCTTGGACCGCGCAAAGTTTTGTGCGTTGTGCTTGTAACAAAATCTGCATACGGAACGGGATTAGGATGAAGACCTGCAGCAACAAGACCTGCAATGTGGGCAATATCAACCATAAGATATGCGCCAACCTCTTTAGCAATTGCAGAGAATTTTTCGAAATCAAGTGTGCGTGAATATGCACTGGCACCTGCAACAATAAGTTTTGGTTTGCACTCTAAAGCAATTCTGCGCACCTCGTCATAATCAAGCATTTCGGTTTTTTCGTCAACACCATAAGGAACGATATTGAAATATTTACCGGACATATTAACGGGGCTGCCGTGACTTAAATGACCTCCGTGTGAAAGATTCATACCCATAACGGTATCTCCGGGTTCAAGACAAGCAAAAAATACTGCCATATTTGCCTGTGCACCTGAGTGCGGCTGAACATTGGCATGCTCTGCGCCAAAAATCTTTTTAGCACGTTCGATAGCCAGATTTTCAACAATATCTACACACTCGCATCCGCCGTAATAGCGTTTACCGGGGTAACCCTCTGCATATTTATTGGTAAGCGGTGTGCCCATAGCCTCTATAACTGCATTGCTAACAAAGTTTTCGCTTGCAATAAGTTCTATTTTACTGCGCTGACGGTTAACCTCTGCCTCAATAGCATCAGCAACCTGAACATCAACTTTTCTGATTTCTTCTGTGCTGTACATAATATAAATCCTTTCGTACTTTTAATAATATATATTATTATACATATATATAAGAACTTTTTCAAGAGTAATTTTAAATTAAGACATAATTATATATTTATTGACATAACAAGTGCAAAATTATATAATTATGGTATTAACTAAAATGTGTTATCGGAGAAATATTTATGAAACGCATTTCACTATATGCACTTATCCCATATCTGCTGATGCTGTTCAGTTTCAGCACAAGATATTTTGATGTATATATTTTAACGGTTACAGGAATTTGCACAATAAATTTTATACGTAAAAGGAAAATTTCAACATCAGTTTTTTTATTGTTTTTTTCAGCACTTGCATTTTTTAACTGTGCATCGTCTTATTCTTTATGCAACAAAAGTTTTTATCCACTTATTGGCAAACCTGTTGCGCTTACTTGTATGATTGACTCTACACCATCCGTAAATGAAGACAGCATACAGTTTACAGCAAAAATGATATCAGCCGAATCAAACGGTAAGGTTTTTGGTTTAAACGAAAAAATTCAGGTTTTTGTAAGCGGACGGAATATAAATCTTGAGTACGGTGATAAAATAGAATTTAAAACTACTCTTATTCCTCCTGATGAAAACAATAACGATGGCGGATTTAATTACAGAAATTATTTGCGTTCACAGGATATACATATTATATGCAATGCATATGATTTTTCAATTTCAAATTACGGAACATACGAGAAAGTAAATCCGTTAATACATAAAGTATTTATGATTAGAAGTACCTTGCTTGATAAGTGTGACAGATTCTTAAGCGAAGACGAATCCGCTTTTTTAAAAGCACTTATGCTTGGGTATAAGTCAGATATGTCGGACAGTATAAATTTATATATACGGCGTTCGGGTATCTCTCATATAGTTTCAATATCTGGATTGCATCTTGCAATAATGATGTCTATAATAAATTTGCTTTTACAAAAACTTAAATTTCGTGGACGCATATTTATTATACCGATAATTAATATTCTATCTGCTTTGTTTATAACTGCACTTACGGGGTTTTCACCATCTGTAAAGCGTGCCGCAATAATGCTTATTATATCAAACTCTGCCTCTATGGTTTACAGAGAAAACGATTCTGTTCAATCACTTTCATTCGCATTACTTATTTTGCTTTTGGCAAACCCGTACGCAATATGGGACGTCCGTTTAACATTATCCGCAATATCTGTTTTTGGCATAATACTTTTAAACGAGCGAATTAACAGGAAATTGCCTTATTTTATAAAGCCTGCCTTTATTCGTGACACACTTTCTATGACACTTTCTGCTCAGGCAATTACTGCACCGCTTTGCATTTACTATTTCGGCGCAATATCTGTTCTGGGAGTTTTTACAAACCTAGTAGTTGTCCCTCTTATGCCATATATTATGGGAACGGCAGTTGTGTTTATGATAATGCCGTTTGATGTGATATCAGGGTTTTTGTCCGACGGTATTTGGAGCTCTGCAAAACTTATAACCATTATTGCAAAATTAATCGCATTGATTCCGTTTTCACAAATAGAAATAAGTTTTGTCGAATTTACACGCACATCTTTACTTATAAGTTTTGTAGTTTATACTATTAAAAAGACGATTGTGTGCAGAGTATTTTACAAAAATGCCATATGCTTTTTATTTGCCTGTGTAGCAGTGTTTTTAATCTTTTTTCCGCCCATATCAGACGATGTTAAATTAACTGTTATAAATGTCGGTCAGGGTGATTGCACACTTATACAATTTCCAAACGGCAAAAATATGCTTATTGACGGCGGCGGCTCTGCAACAGACGATTTTGATACGGCAGAAAAAATTATAAAGCCACATCTTATCCAAAACGGTGTAGATAGAATTGATTATGCCGTAATTTCTCACTTCCACGCTGACCACGCAGGCGGAATACTCAATCTCGCCCGCATTTTACCGATGGGGTGCATAATTGCCCCTGATTATATCAAAGCAGGAAACGATAAAACAATCCAAGCCATTTTAGATATTTGTTTACAAATGAATATACCTTTATACATGATGGACAAGGGCGATGAATTTATAATCGATGATGAAATATTGTTCCAAGTATATAGTCCTGATAAAGCATATATTTATGGCGAAAATGATGCGTCTATGGTATTTAAAATTACAGCATACGGAAAAGCCGTGTTATTTACAGGAGACATAGAAAACTATACAAGGCACATACTTACCCGTGAAGAAGATATATCATGTGATATTTTAAAATCACCCCATCATGGCGATTATTCTATAGCAGACAATAATTTCTTAGCCGTTGCATCACCTGAGTTTGCTTATATTTGTGTGGGCGAAAATAACCCGTACGGTCATCCTGACGAAAGAACACTTAAATTATACGCTGACAGAAATATCAAAGTACTTAGAACCGATTTTGAAAAAACGATAAAATTTATTATAAAAAGGAACGGGAAAATTAAAATTTACTGATAAAGGAATGAATTTATTTGCAAAGCATAAAGCAGCAGATTAAAGAAAAATCAATACAAGGCGCATACCTTATATATGGCGAAGAGGATTTTCTAAAAGACTTTTACACAAAACGCATAACTGAACTTTGCACAGAAGAAGGGCCAAAAGAGTTTAATTATATGAAACTCGCCACAGACAAACTTGACAACAATGCCATTACAGAATTTATTGTGTCTATGCCGTTTATGTCGGACAAAAAAATTTTAGTTCTTAAAAACAGCGGTATATTCTCTAAAGCAAACGAGGCAACAAAAAAATTCTGGACAGAAATTTTTGACACTCTCCCCGAGTATATGGTTATAGTGTTTTGCGAGAGCAATGTTGACAAGCGCAGCGCGCTTTTTAAGGCTATATCCAAAAATCACACCGCAGAGGAATTCCCGTTAAGCAAAGAGGCTGACCTTATAAACTGGTTTGCTAAAATACTGGCTCAAAGCGGTAAATCAATGACAAAAGAAGATATTTGCTTTGTTATAGAAAACGTAGGCAGAAATATGTACCTTCTAAAAAGTGAGGCTGAAAAACTTATTTCGTTTACTGCAAACAAAGACGGGTTAATATCGCACGAAGATGTTGAAGCGTGTATCTGCAAAAGTTTAGAAGGAAAAGTGTTTGAACTTATTGACAATATAACATACGGAAACAAAAGTAAAGTTATTGACGGAATCCGCGACCTTAAAACTTTACGTGAGCAGCCTGTAATGATAATCGCATTAATATTCAGGCAATTTTCACTTTTACGTAAGGTAAAGGTTTATGAAAACGAACCTGTATCCGTAATAGCACAAAAAACAAAACTGCGCGACTTTGTTGTAAGGAAAAATCTTGCCCAACTTAAGCGATTTACAACAGACGACCTTGATAATGCAATTTTTATGTGCAACAAAACAGACGAGAGTATAAAATCCGGTATGTGTGAACAATGGCTTGCATTAGAAAAACTTGCTATATCATTAATGAAAGATTAAGGACTGAT
Source organism: Clostridia bacterium (assembly GCA_045646385.1). GTDB lineage: Bacteria > Bacillota > Clostridia > UMGS1810 > UMGS1810 > SIG455. The sequence continues at coordinate 53,548 of JAZRKQ010000002.1, forward strand.
AACCATAGACATAATATACCCCAAAATGGCAGTTTGCCCGTTTTGCAGGCAGTACATCAAAAAAGATGCCGGCATATACAGACAAATAACCGCCAACCGCGATACAGATGCTTTAAAAAGCGTATTAAACGGCAAAGCCAATACAATCAAATGTCCGTTTTGCAACGAAACATTTTATTATGAGCATAACTTTTTTATAATTAATACCGACAAAAACTATGCAATTGCATCTGTAACAAATATACGCGAGACTCTTGCCGACGTTAAACCTTCACTTTTAAAGATACTTAATAAACAAGATTTCAAATTAAGGCTTGTTCACGAATTTATATACGTTATAGAAAAAGCAAGGGTTTTTGAATTTGACCTTGACGACCGTGTACTTGAAATTATAAAATATAATTATATAGTAAAACCGAAGGAATTAGGCACTAATGCAAAAATAATTCTTTCAAACACAACAAACAACAATCTTGAATTTACAGTGTACGACGAATTTGACAAACCTATTATATACTATTATGTTGCGCTGGATTCATATTACAAAACAAGTACATTGATGGAAAAAGAACTGATAACCTCGCCCATAACAAGTTGGAAAACGATAGACCTTAACTGGGCAGAACAATATACAAAGGAGAACTTAAAATGATTAAAAACGCCATTGTAGGACAGTCAGGCGGACCAACCGCCGCAATTAACGCAACTTTAGCAGGTGTTATAGAAAAATGCCTGAAATCAAATGAAATCGGTACTCTCTACGGTGCCGTACACGGAATTGACGGTCTGCTTAAAGAAAACCTGATTAATCTTAATGAAATTTTTGAAATCAATGACAATCTGGAACTTTTAAAAGTTACACCGTCTTCATACCTCGGTTCATGCAGATATCGTTTGAAAGAGGAACAGATTGATGATGTTTTCGCTGTGTTTGAAAAGTATAATATAGGCTACTTTTTCTACATAGGCGGTAACGATTCTATGGACACCGTTGCAAAGTTGTCGCAAAAAGCCGATGAATACGGTGTAAAAGTTATAGGTGTACCCAAAACCATAGACAACGATTTATACGGTACTGACCATTGCCCCGGCTTTGGAAGTGCCGCAAAATACATAGCGACATCTATTATGGAGGTAACGCGCGACTGCACTTGTTATGATTTAAATTCTGTTACAATAATTGAAATCATGGGCAGAAACGCAGGTTGGCTTACTGCGGCATCGGCACTTGCACGTTGCAACGGCAACACCACACCTGACCTTATTTATCTCCCCGAACGTCCGTTTATAATTGATAAGTTTATAGAAGATGTAAAGAAAAAAATAGAAGAAAAACACAGTATAGTGGTTGCTATATCCGAAGGTATCCGTGGCGAAAACGGCAACTATATATCAGAACAGTCTGCCGCTTTTAAAGACGACTCGTTCGGGCACGGACAGTTAGGCGGAGCAGGTAAAACATTGGAAGAATTAATCAAAAATACACTTCATTGCAAAGCACGTTCCATAGAAATCAACCTTTTGCAAAGATGTGCGGCGCATATGCTCTCCAAAACCGATATAGATCTTTCTGTTGCTATCGGTAATGCAGCAGTTGACGCTGCCGAGAATGGCAACAGTTGTGTAATGATGGCATATCGTCATAAATCGGATCCTTCTTTTGAAACAGATATTATTCCTGTACCTATTGCAGGTATAGCAAATGCTGAAAACAAAGTTCCTGATGAATTTATTTCAAAAGACGGTAATGATATAACAGATAAATTCATAGAATATGCTAAACCCCTTATTCAGGGCGAGATGGCTACTCCAATGTTAAATGGTCTGCCATCACATTTAATAAGACAATAATAAAACAGGACTTTCCAATTAATATGAAAAGAAAAACAACAATATTTATAAACCTACGGTTTGGCACGGTTTTTCTTGTGCTTTTGTTTTTAATACTTCTGTCTGTAAAAATTATATTTACCGACAGACACATTGATGGGCAAACAATAGAAAATGCCTATGGTCTTACAGTAGTACACAATATATTACCCGACGAGTCACCACTGCGTACACATATTCCCAGAAACATCAAATACATAGTAATTCACGAAACGGGTAATCCGTCTTCTACCGCCAATGCACAAGCGCACAATCACTACCTTGAATGTAATGGTGACGGAAGCACTGCGTGGCATTACACAGTTGACGAGCACATAGCCTACCACCATATACCTGATGATGAAATTGCCTACCACGCAGGCAGAGGCAACAGGTCAGGCATAGGAATAGAATTGTGCGTAAATCAAGGCGGAGATTTTGAAAAAACATTTGACAACGGTGCTAAACTTACCGCAAAATTAATTGACGTATACGGTCTTTCCGTACACTCAATTAAACAACACGCAGACTTTATGGACAAAAATTGTCCTGAAAACATCCGCAGCAACGACCGATGGATAGAATTTTTGTCTTTAGTCCAACAATATCTTGAGGAGAATTAAATGAAAAAGTTATTAAGTTTAATACTTATACTTTCTATACTTTTTGCCGCTATTCCCGTAACAGCAAATCAGCAAGAGATGCGCGCAGTATGGTTTTCGTATGAAGATTATGCGGCACAATTAGGTTCGCTCAGTAAAACGGAATTTGAAAGTAAGGCAGACGAAATATGCAAAAACATCAAATCTGCAGGATTAAATACTATAATATTTCATGTACGGGCGTTTTCAGACGCATTTTATAATTCTTCATATTTTCAGTACTCAAAATACGTATGCGGTCAGGCAGGTATTTCACCTGATTACGACCCGCTGTCTTTAATGTGTGCAATTGCCCACAATAACGGGTTGGACATACACGCATGGATAAATCCATACAGAATAGGAAATCCGAATAATGTAACCGAAAGTTCTGTTGCATACGCATGGAAAAACACCTACGGTGAAGAACGTGTATGCGATGTAAACGGATTATGGTATTACAACCCTGCAAGCGAATACGTAATTGAATATATAGTTGAGGGTGTACGTGAAATCGTTAAAGGCTATGATATTGACGGCATACATTTTGATGACTACTTCTACCCCACTGCTGACGAGAGCTTTGATAAAGCATCTTACGACACATCGGGAACGACGCTTACATTAAATGAATGGCGAATTGAAAATATTAACTTGCTAATTAAGAAAACTTATGATAGTATAAAAGAGATTAAGCCAAATGTTTTGTTTGGCATAAGCCCGAATGCAGATATTGACAAAAATTATTCTCAATATTTCGCTGATGTATGCAAGTGGGCAACAGAAAAAGGTTATGTGGACTATCTTACACCGCAAATTTACTTCGGGTACGAAAACTCTACTATGCCGTTTACTGCAGTTCTTGAAAAATGGGATAACCTGTGCACAGCAGCCGACCTTTATATCGGTATTGCAATGTATAAAGCAGGCAAGGAAGATAAATGGGCAGGCGAAGGCAAATCAGAATGGATAAACAATTCCAATATATGCATGCGCCAGATAGCAGACATCAGAAAACGCAACCACACAAAAGGATTTATGCTTTTTTGCTATACTCCCATCTGGGGTGATAGCGCTACGGAAAATGCAAAAGCAGAACTTGACGCGATTAAGACATTGCTTATGAACACTACAGAAAGCACAAGTGTGTTAGATGCATTTATTGATATGCTCAAAGCATTATTTAATATATAAACCGATTAAGGAGGACATACAAATGAGAATTGACACAAAACTTCTTCACGAAGGTTACAAACCAAAGAAAGGTGAACCAAGACAGTTGCCTGTATACCAAAGCACTACCTTTGCTTACGACACCAGCGACGAAATGGGTAAACTTTTTGACCTTGAAGCATCAGGATATTTTTATACACGACTTCAAAACCCTACAAACGATGCCGTAGCAGAGAAAATCTGCGCACTTGAGGGCGGTGTTGCAGCAATGCTTACTTCCTCAGGTCAGGCAGCAAACTTTTATGCGATATTCAATATATGCGAAGCCGGCGACCACTTTATATCATCTTCTTCAATCTACGGCGGAACTTACAATCTGTTCGGAGTAACAATGAAGAAGATGGGCATAGAATGTACATTTGTTGATCAGACACTTCCTGAGGAAGAACTGGCTAAATACTTTAAACCTAATACAAAAGCAGTTTTTGGTGAAACCATTACCAATCCCACTGTTACAGTATTTGATTTTGAAAAATTTTCACGTCTGGCACACTCACACGGAGTTCCGCTTATAGTTGACAACACATTTGCAACACCTGTCAACTGCAGACCTTTTGAATGGGGTGCAGATATCGTTACACACTCAACCACCAAATATATGGACGGTCAGGGCGTTGGCGTTGGCGGTTGCATAGTTGACAGCGGTAATTTTGACTGGACAAAATATGCAGATAAGTTCCCAGGCCTTACAACCCCCGACGATTCTTATCACGGAATCACCTATACAGAAAAATTTGGCAAAGGCGCATATATAACAAAAGCAACCGCTCAGTTAATGAGAGATTTTGGCTCTATCCAGTCTCCACAGAATGCATTTTATCTTAATCTTGGTCTTGAAACTTTGCACTTAAGAGTTAAAAGACATTGCGAAAATGCTCTTGCTGTTGCAAAGTTCTTAAAAAACAACGATAAAATTGCATGGGTACATTATCCTGATTTAGAGGGTGATGAATATTACGACCTTGCCCAAAAATATATGCCCAACGGCACCTGTGGTGTTCTGTGCTTTGGTGTTAAAGGCGGCAGAGAAACTTCCATTAAGTTTATGGACAGTTTAAAACTTGCAACTATTGCAACCCACGTAGCAGACGCTAAGACCTGCCTGCTCCACCCTGCAAGCCATACGCACAGACAACTTACAGACGAACAGTTGATTGAAGCAGGAATCTCGCCTGACCTTATAAGATTTTCTTGCGGTATTGAAGATGCCGAAGACTTAATTGACGATATCCGTCAGGCACTCGACCAAATCTGATTTTAACCGGCACGGGAAGCATCTTCCCGTGCTTTTTAAAAATATTTCATTTTTTTGTAAAAAATGTTTGACATAGTGTATTTATTGTGATATAATTTTACGGTAACCGCATGGATTGGGTTTGGAAATTTCTTTAAGAAATACCCTTTTTCAGCGAGATTGGTTAGGGAGGTGCAAAAGAATGTACGCTATTATTGAAACAGGCGGCAAACAGTACAAAGTATCAGAAGGCGACGTAGTTTACATTGAAAAACTCGCCGTTAATGAAGGTGATGCCGTTAAGTTTGACAAGGTTTTGGCTGTTGGCGGTGAAAATGCCGTTATCGGTACACCCGTTGTTGACGGTGCCAGCGTTGATGCTAAAGTTTTAGCACAGGGCAAGGGTAAGAAAATTATCGTTTTCAAGTATAAACCCAAAAAAGGCTCTAAAACAAAACAGGGTCACAGACAGCCTTTCACAAAAGTTCAGATTGAAAAAATCAATGCGTAATCTATGATTAAAGTTGATATTGGAACAAAAAGCGGTAAAATTGTAAAAGGTACTATATCGGGCCATGCAGGTTTTGCTGACTCTAATGATATTGTATGTGCTTCGGTTTCGTCTGTAGCATTTGCAATTTTAAATGGTATTGAAAACGTAGTCGGTGTTCCGTTCGGTTACGAAACCGCTGACGGATACTTGTATTTTACAATCCCCGACGACTTACAACCGCATTTGGCAGACAGAGTTCAGGATTTACTTAAAACTCTGTACCTGTATTTAATTGAACTTGAAAAACAGTACGGAAAAAATATTAAAGTTTCCAAAACGGAGGTGTAACAATGTTTAAATTAGATTTACAGCTCTTTGCTCATAAAAAGGGTATGGGTTCTACCAAGAACGGTCGTGACAGTGAGTCCAAACGTCTTGGTGCTAAAAAAGGCGACGGTCAGTACGTTGTAGCCGGCAATATCTTAGTAAGACAGCGCGGCACAAAAATCCACCCCGGCGTGAATGTTAAGAGAGGTAGCGATGATACTCTCTTCGCCCTTGTTGATGGCAAAGTTAAATTTGAAAGACTGGGACGCGATAAGAAACAGGTTAGCGTTTACGAAGTCGTACAATAATCAATTTGTTTATTCAAAATCCCGGAATATATCTTTCCGGGATTTTTACTTTTGAATTAAATGTAACTGTATTGCAGATATTAAGTGTGATTTATTGAAAGGACGGTTAAAACTTATGTTGGCTGATACCGCTGTAATTAGCATTGAAGCAGGTAATGGAGGAAACGGCTTGGTTTCTTTCCACAGAGAAAAATACGTAGCTGCAGGCGGCCCTGACGGCGGCGATGGCGGCAACGGCGGAAGCGTTATAATTGCGGCTGACTCTAAAATGAGTACACTCGCAGATTTCCGTTATAAAAGAAAATACAAGGCACAAAACGGCGGCGACGGCAAAGCAGCAAGAGGCAGCGGCAAAAACGGTGCCGACCTTGTGGTATCTGTACCCGTCGGCACAGTTGTTAAAGATGCGCAAAGCGGAAAGATAATCGCCGACATAAAACGTCCTGACCAAAAATTCGTGGTCGCCAAAGGCGGCAGCGGCGGTTGGGGAAACTCTCACTTTGCAACGGCTGTTCGCCAGATTCCACGCTTTGCCAAAGGCGGCACAGACGGCGAAAAACGGGAAATTGTGCTTGAATTAAAACTTCTGGCAGACGTAGGCTTGGTAGGATTCCCGAACGTAGGAAAATCCACCTTGCTTTCCGTTACAAGCGATGCAAAACCAAAAATTGCAAACTATCATTTTACAACTTTAGAGCCTAACCTCGGTGTGGTTGATTTGGGCGCCGGCAACAGTTTTGTTATCGCCGATATACCCGGTATTATAGAAGGTGCTCACGAAGGTATTGGTCTTGGACACGAATTTTTACGCCACGTTGAACGCACAAGACTGCTTCTGCACGTGGTAGATGCATCAGGCATTGAGGGCAGAAACCCTATAGAGGATTTTGACAGTATTAATCACGAGATTAAAATGTACAACCCTACCCTTGCAGAAAAACAGCAAATTGTTGTTGCAAACAAAACAGATATTATAACAGATGAGAAAATGTACGATGACTTCTGCACAGAAATTGAAAAACGCGGCTACAAATTATTTAAGATTTCTGCTGCAACAAAAGCAGGAGTAAACGAACTTATGCTTTATGTAAGCAGTATACTTGACTCTATTCCCGTTCCCGTACTTTATGACGAAAACGAGGAAGAAGAAACCGTTATTACATTCGAAGAAGAAGCACCGTTCACAGTACGTCGTGATAACGAAGCATACGTTGTTGAGGGCGAATGGTTAAAACGCCTTATCAACTCAACAAACTTTGAAGATAACGAATCTCTGCAGTATTTCCAGAACGCACTCCGCAAAAAAGGCGTTATTCGTGCGCTCATTGAAAAAGGTGCCGGTGAGGGTGACCTTATAAGGATATACGAGTTAGAATTTGAATATATAGAATAAGTTGACAATTTAAGCGAAAAATTGTATAATTAAAGTTAGTCTAAAACAGAGTTTGAAAGGAAACTTTTAATATGTTAAACAGCAGACAGCGTGCACAACTAAGAGGACTCGCAAATTCATTGAACGCAACATTTCAGGTAGGAAAATCAGGTATTGTTCCCAATATGGTAAGCCAGATAAGCGACGCTTTGGAAATGCACGAATTAGTTAAAGTGCACGTTTTGGAAAACTCTCCGCTTGAAGTACGAGAGGCTTGTCAGCAAATGGCTGAAGCCACAGGTGCTGACCCCGTTCAGGTAATCGGCAGAAAATTTATTATATACCGCAAATCAGAAGAAAATCCTCAAATAGTTCTGGTGAAATAATATGAAGATTGGCATTTTAGGCGGCACATTCAACCCTATACACTCAGGCCATATTGCTATGGCTGAATATGTTGTTGAGAATTTGGGAATGGATAAAATCTGCTTTCTTCCAAACGGTAAGCCGCCGCATAAAAAAGATTATAAAATAGCGGACAAGCATCACAGACTTGAAATGGTAAAACTTGCTATTCAAGATAATCCCAAATTTTATGTGTCCGACTACGAAATAATGCAGGACAAGCATTGCTATACGGTGGATACAATAAAATATTTTCATTCATTGAGCAATGACGATTATTTTTTTATAATCGGTGCAGACTCACTTTTCCAGTTATCCACATGGAAAAATTCAGATGAACTTAAAAAAATCTGCTCATTTATAGTGTGCGATAGGGCTCGTCAGGGCGATACAGATGCAGAAGTTGAAAGATTAAGGCAGCAGGGTTGCAATATTATACTTTGCGATATGCCGCTTGTTGACATTACTTCTACAGATATACGGCGTATGGTAAAAGAAGGTATAAGCGTATCAGGCTATACTGACGAAAAAGTTGCACAGTATATTTATAAAAATAAACTTTATCTATAAAGGTGCATATATGACTATAGAACAGATGACAGATAAACTCCGCAATACTTTAGAAGAAAAACGGTTTAACCATTCCTTAAATGTTATGGAAACAGCCGTTAAACTGGCTGAATGTCACGGTGAAGATGTGGAAAAAGCACGCATTGCAGGACTTTTACACGACTGCGCAAAAAACTATTCTAAAGATGCAATGTATGGTTTATGTGCTAAATACCGCATAGACTTAGACGATGTTTCTAAAAAGGAATTTGGTCTGTTGCATGGTTTTGTAGGTGCGCATATTTTAAAAGACGAATACGAAATTGACGATAAGGAAATTTTTGACGCAGTATACTACCACACCATCGGCAAACCGGATATGTCTTTGCTTACAAAAATTATATTCATTGCAGACTGTATTGAACCTATGCGTATGGCTCCTTGGGTAGATGATATCCGCAATGAAGTGTATGATGATATCGATAAAGCACTTATCATTCAACTAGACAATACAATACGGTCGGTACTGAAAAAAGGTACTCTCCTGCATACAAATACAATAGACACACGTAACTTTTATATTGAAAAAACGAGGTGAACATATTGTCACGCAAAACAAAAATTTACATAAGAATGACTATCGCTTTTACCCTTATATTTGTTCTGATAGCAGCAGCCATTATAGGCGCTTTCTGGGTAAAAGATTATTTATATGGTTCTACATCTGACCTTAACGACAAAACTATGCAAAAATCGTATGTAAATGCGCTTCTCTGCGGTGTTGATAAGGACGGATACCGAACAGATGTACTAATACTTGCACAGATGAATCTGATTACCAATACTATAAATATGGTACAGATTCCGCGTGATACTTATGTTGACATAAACCATATAGACAAAAAAATCAATTCCGCATACGGATATAATAAAGAAGAACAACTTTTTAAAGAAGTTTCATATATTCTGCCCGGTGTGGAAATAGATAAGTATATGCTGGTAAACATCAAAGGCTTCCGAGAGATTATAGATGCAATCGGCGGAGTAGAATTTAATGTTCCGGCTAATCTTAAATACGACGACCCGTATCAGGATTTGCATATAGATTTAAACAAGGGCATGCAGAACTTAAACGGCAAAAAAGCAGAACAACTTGTACGCTTCCGTAAAGACAACGATGGCAACGACATTGAAACTCTGCTCGGCATTTCAAGAGTTGATATGCAGCGTGAGTTTATCTACACAGCAATAGACCAGATTTTAAGCGTAAAAAACGTGCTTAAAGTTCCTAAACTTATTTCAATAGCAACAGATAACGTAACTACAAACTTTACGTACAACGACATTGCAAAATATGCACCTATGGTTTTAAAAATTGATACTGATTCTATCAACATCATGTCACTTCCCGGTGAGGACAGATACGAACACGCCGCTTGGTATTTTATTCACGACCGTACCGCAACTTCACAGATGATAAAAGAATACTTTACGCCTGAACGTGACGAAATCAGTACTCAGGAACTTGCAATTCGTGACCAACTTATCGGTGACGACAGCGAAACAAACGATATCCCACAGGGACTTGTGCTTGAAAATTCGTTCTTTAACAGATTCTTGACAGTTGATATTATAGACGGTTCAAACGGAAAAGCCGATATTGAAGATATAGTTGCCAAAATTGAAAAATACGGATTTACAGTTAAAAAGGTTAATGATGCAAGCACAGTGAATTATGCGAAATCAGTAGTAATCGCTAAAAAAGATAACGACAGCGGTGCCAAAATAGCAAAAGCACTTGGCATGGACCACTTTACACTTAATCCCGACAAAGGCAACGGCACTTCTGTTACTGTTATAGTAGGAAACGATATGAATGATAAATAAGGAGAAATTATGAATTCTTACGATTTGATGAAAGCAGCCACAAAAGCCGCTGACGGCAGAAAGGCTATAGATATAAAAGTGCTTCATGTGGAGGAACTTACAACGCTGTGTGATTATTTTATAATCTGCTCGGGTACATCTACTCCACACATGAATGCAATATACGAAGAAATTGATATGAAACTCTCCGAAGCAGGAATCAAACCTGCCGCAAGAGAGGGGCTTGGTAACCCCGGTTGGGTACTGCTTGATTACGGCGATGTAATCGTGCATATATTCAACGAAAATTCACGCGAATTTTACTCCATAGAACGTCTGTGGTCAGACGCCGAGGAGATTAATGTAGAAAATTTAATTGATTAAAAGAGGTATCTGCTATGAATTACAACTTCTCAAAAATTGAAAAGAAGTGGCAAAAAGTCTGGGAAGACACTAACGCTTTCAAGACAGAAATCAATGACAAACCAAAGTATTACACTCTGGAGATGTTCCCCTACCCGTCAGGCAAATTGCATATGGGTCACGTGCGTAACTACTCCATAGGCGACGTTGTTGCACGTTACAAAAAAATGAACGGCTACAATGTTCTTCACCCGATGGGATGGGACTCTTTTGGTCTGCCTGCTGAAAATGCGGCTATTAAAAATAATATCCCCCCAAATGACTGGACATGGTCAAACATCGACAACATGAGAGAGCAGTTAAAGTCTATGGGTATCAGTTACGACTGGGACAGAGAGGTTGCCACCTGCCATAAAGATTACTACAAATGGACACAGTGGATGTTTTTGCAACTTTTCAATAACAACCTTGCATACAAGAAAAAATCTTATGTAAACTGGTGTCCCGATTGCCAGACAGTTCTTGCAAACGAGCAGGTTGTTGGCGGACATTGCGAAAGATGTAAAGCCGAAGTTGGTAAAAAAGACCTTGAACAATGGTTCTTTAAAATTACAGATTATGCTGAAAGACTTCTGGCAGATATTGACCGCCTTAAAGGCTGGCCCGAAAAAGTACGCACAATGCAAACCAACTGGATTGGTAAAAGCATCGGTGCTGAAGTTAAATTTACAGTAGACGGTTCTGGCGAAGAACTTACTGTATTTACCACACGTCCCGATACCATCTATGGCGTTACATATATGGTAATCGCCCCCGAACATCCAATTGTCCCCGAACTTATTGCAGGCAGCGAAACTGAGGCTGAATGCAAAGAGTTTATTAAGAAAATGCAGTTCTTGAACGAAATTGCACGTACATCTACAGATACTGAAAAAGAGGGCGTATTTACCGGTAAATATGTAATTAATCCATTAACCGGCAAAAAGATTCCTCTCTACCTTGCAAACTATGTATTGCTTGACTACGGCACAGGCGTTGTAATGGCAGTACCTGCACACGACCAGAGGGACTTTGACTTTGCTAAGAAATACAATCTGCCTATCGAAGCAGTTATCTCTCCCGACGGAAGCGATATAGACGGCTCTACACTCGATGCGGCTTTCGAGGCTGAGGGCACAATGATTAACTCGGGCGATTTCAACGGATTGTCCAATAAAGAAGCAATGCCCAAAATCATTGAGTATATTCAGTCTAACAATATGGGTGAGCAGAAAGTAAACTTCCGTCTGCGTGACTGGCTGATTTCACGTCAGAGATACTGGGGTGCGCCTATCCCGATTATCTATTGTGAAGAACACGGTGCTGTTCCCGTTCCGGAAAAAGATCTGCCCGTTCTTCTTCCCGAAGATGTTAAGTTTACAGGTCAGGGCGAATCTCCGCTTAAAACTTCTGAAACATTTATAAATGCACCCTGCCCTATCTGCGGTAAAATGGGCCACAGAGAGACAGATACTATGGATACATTCGTATGTTCGTCATGGTATTTTATGCGCTATTGCGACCCGAAAAACGCTGAAAAAGCATTTGATAAAGAAACCACCGATTACTGGATGAATGTTGACCAGTATATCGGCGGTGTAGAACACGCAATTCTTCACTTGCTCTATGCAAGATTCTTTACAAAAGTTATGCACGATTTAGGCCATATCTCTTGTGACGAGCCTTTTGAAAACCTGCTTACACAGGGTATGGTATTAAAAGACGGCACTAAAATGAGTAAATCAGTAGGTAACGTGGTAAGCCCTGACGAGATTATCGATAAATACGGTGCTGATACTGCAAGATTGTTTATACTGTTTGCTGCTCCGCCTGAACGCGACCTTGAATGGAGCGATACTGCGGTTGAGGGCTCACATAGATTTATTAACCGTGTGTTCAGATTTGTTGACGATAAAAAAGATACTTTCTCATTCGGAAGCAAATACGATGTTTCCGCACTTACTTCCGATGATAAAAATCTCCGTTTTGTACTCAACAACACCGTAAAACGTGCAACAGACGATATAGGCGGACGTTTCAATTTCAATACTGCTATTTCAAGCATTATGGAACTTGTTAACGCTATGTATGCTTACACGGGTGATAACACAGCGCTTGTAAACGAATGTGTTGAAAAACTTGTTATTATGCTTGCTCCGTTTATCCCCCACGTAGCAGAAGAAATGTGGGAAATGCTTGGCGGTAAGGACAGCGTTCATAACCAGAACTGGGTAACATACGACGAAGACGCACTCGTTAAAGATGAGATTGAACTTGTACTTCAGATTAACGGTAAAGTTAAGGATAAAATAAATGTTCCTGCTTCTGCTTCTGAGGACGAAATCAAAGACCTTGCTCTTGCAAACGAAAATATTATTAAGGCTACCGAAGGCAAACAGATTGTTAAAACAATCCTCGTTAAAGGAAGACTTTTAAATATCGTTGTAAAATAATTTTAAAAGGACAATGCAAATGCATTGTCCTTTTTATGTTCTTTTAATCATTTTGTTTTTACAGTTTTTGCACGTTATTTCAATTTTACCTATCCCCTTAGGATAGCGCCATACAGATTTACACTTAGGGCATTTAAAATACTTATACGACTTTCTTTCGTTCCACATCTTTTTGCGCAAACTGAATTTTTGAAAAACTTTGCCTTTAACAGAAAAATACTTTCTGAGTTCCGCCTGACGTGCGTAGATGTTTTTTGAAAAAATACGGAAATACGAATAAAAAACAGCCACCACAGCAATCGTATAAAAAATGCGTATTCCCAAAAACATAGAAAGCGCAAAGCCTATCAATGCTAATATAAGCAAAAATTTAGAAAATTCGTCATAACCGTATCTGCCGGTCATAAACCTTTTAAATCTGTACGAAAGATTTCCAAAAAAATTGTTCATTTACATCACCTGATTTAATTATATACAGTTGACATTTAAAAATCAATTCAAATTGGAATTGTTAACAAATTATCTCAAATATTTAATTGAAAATATCTGCCCCGTCGAATTTATCGAACATGTGCGTTATGCGTTCTTTAAGCCTTTCGCAATCAGGTCCGTAAAGATGCGGATTATTTGTCAAAAGTTCTTCGCATTGTTCTTGAGCGTCTTTTAAAATATCGATATCTGTAAAAAGATTTGCAATTTTAAGTTCAGGCAAGCCGTGCTGACGAGTTCCAAAAAACTCACCGCAACCGCGTAGTTCCAAATCTTTTTGAGAGATTTTAAATCCGTCGTTTGTAGATGTCATGGTCTGCATACGTTGCTGCGTGACATCGTTCTGGCTATTGGTTATAAGCACGCAATACGATTTGAAATCGCCTCTGCCGACTCTTCCCCTTAACTGATGGAGTTGAGAAAGACCAAACCTTTCGGCATTTTCTATAACCATTATATTTGCGTTCGGCACATCTACACCGACCTCTATAACTGTAGTGGCAACAAGCAGATTAATATCTCCATTTTTAAACTGCATCATAACTTCGTCTTTTTCTTTTGCTTTCATTTTCCCGTGCAAAAGACCGACTTTGTATTCAGGGAAAACCTGCGTCTGCAACTTTTCTGCAAACTGAACGCTTGCTACAGCGTTTAAACTTTCAGATTCCTCAACAAGCGGACAAACCACATAAGCCTGCCTGCCCTCGGCAAGTTGCTTACGCACAAAATTATACGCTCTGCTACGGATAGAGTCGTTTACGCAGAAAGTGTCTATATCCTGTCTGCCTGCAGGTTTATCGTCGATAATTGTGATATCAAGGTCACCGTAAAGAATAAGTGCAAGTGTTCTCGGAATCGGTGTGGCACTCATAACAAGAACGTGACAAAACTGAGATTTACTGCTGAGTTTTGAGCGTTGGCTTACACCGAAGCGGTGTTGTTCGTCTGTAACACAGAATCCAAGATTTTTAAAATTGACATTATCTTCAATAATAGCGTGAGTACCAATAACAATATCATACTCACCTGCTTCTATATCGGCTAAAAGTTTCTTTTTGCCCGTTACAGAGCCTGTTAGAAGTGCTATCTTAAACGTATCACCAAAAAACTTTTTAAACGTGTTATAATGCTGATTTGCAAGTATTTCCGTCGGTGCCATAAGTGCCGCCTGATAGCCGTTGCAAACAGTTATGTACATAGCACACGCCGCAACAACAGTTTTACCGCTGCCAACATCACCCTGAACAAGTCTGTTCATAGGTGTACCGCTTTTAAAGTCATCGCAAATCTCACGTATGGCGCGTTTTTGAGCACCCGTCAGTTCAAACGGAAGTGAATCCACGAACGCTCTGCCGCATGAGATATCGGAAAATATCAGTCCGTCAGCACGGCAGCGACGGTCTTTCATATAATTAAGCGAAAGTTGAAGTACAAAAAGTTCTTCAAACACAAATCTGCGTCTTGCACGTTCAAAATCGTCCATATCATCAGGGAAATGTATGCAACGCATTGCCTTATCATAACTCATAAGATTATTTTTGCGTATAACATCATCAGGCAGAAAATCTTCAAAAAAATCAATGTTATCCATAACTGATGATATCATAGAGCGCAGATTAGTCTGGTTTATTCCTTTAGTTAAGGGGTATACGGGCAGGATTTTGCCCGTCTTTGTATTTTTATCCGCCGGCTCTGCCTCTATAAGTTCAAACTGCAGCCAACCGTTTTTATTTACTGCTTTTCCGTAGAATATATATTCTGTTCCACGTTCAAACTTACGCTTATACTTAGGTGACGAAAACCAAAAAACATTTATACTGCTCGTTCCATCGTCGATAGCAAGCGAATATACAGCCTGATTGTACTTAAATCTACGCTCGGTGGCAATCGTCAGTACAGGCGCTTTTATGCAACACACCATACCGTCAGTAAGTTGTGAAATATTGTATATATGCCGTCTGTCCTCGTACTCTCTGGGGAAGTAATGGATAAGGTCCTCAACATTATATATACCCAGTTTATTAAAAAGAGCCGTACGCTTCTCGCCTACTCCTTTAACATACTGGATAGGCGAGTTTATAAGTTTTTTATAATCACTCATAAACTTTACCTCTCTAAAATATCAAGCACAATATCTGCTGCACGCATAAGGTCGGCTTTTTCGTTTTCGTCAGCGTTTTCCATACGTTCAAGTACGTTTTTTGCAAATATTCCGCCAATGGTATAGTCGGCTGAGATTTCTTTTAAATCATACGCACCACGAGTTAAATCTTTAGTTTTAGCAAAGAATGCGCCAATTTCGTTTTCAATAACATTAGGTGGTATCTTTTCGGGACGTTCGCCAACTAAAACGATTTTATACAAATCGTCTTTATTTTCAGTAACTGAAAGCACCTTGTCGATTATCTCCTGCAAAGAAGACGTACCCGTTACATCAACCTCTATTGTATGGTATTTACGTCTTGCAAGGGGCACAAGTTCAAGATTGCAAGCGTTTTTTGATACAGTTCCGAAGATTACACCTTTATCTCCACATTCGTCAAATCCGCCGCCCTCTAACGCACCGCTGTATGCATAATGCGTATTGCCGGCTTTTTTTATGCCAGAATACGTGTGTACGTGCCCAAGTGCAATATAGTCCATATCAGTTGCACAAATGTCTGCCTCTGTTATTGGATTATAATCGCTGTTTGGCGCAAGTTCGCCGTGAACAACAGCAATATTAACCATATTTTTATCTTCTGCTTTTACTTTTTTTAGAAGCGGCTCGTTTATAACATCGTTATCAAATCCCACACCATAAACCGCAAAATTCTTTTCAGGAAAGGTTTTTGATTCACACTCTGCCCCAAAAACAGTAACATTGGTACATTCCGATGCTATAAGGGCTTTGTATGCATTGCCAAGCGGGTCGTGATTACCTGCCGAAATTAACACAGGGATATCTTTTATCTTTGAAAACTCATTTACGATAAAATTTATCGTGCTTTTATCGGTATCTGCGCAATCGAACAAATCTCCTGCAATAAGCACGGCATCTGCGCTATTTTCTTTAGCATACGATATAGCCGCAGAAAAAGAGGAGCGCACCTCCTGACGGCGGATATCACGCAGATGTTCGGGCAAGCCTGAGGCAGGTCTGCCAAAATGTATATCTGCCATATGTAATATTTTTACTTCGTTCATAAGAGTTACCTCCTATTTAAAAACTTCGTCTTTACGTTTGAGCATTTCGTCGTGCCTTGTGATATATTCATAAACATCTTTAACATTAAACACTCTGCTTATATTATCGCCTTTTACAATTTTGGTGGAAGCGCCTGCGCCAAGAGCAATAATTGACTGTACTTCCTCCATTATATAAATGTTATAAAGGTTTTCAAAACCTGTGTCACAATAACCGACATTTTCTAAATTACCCAGCATATTTTTCTGGCGGTACATATAATATGGAATTTTGCCAAGACTTTTCATACATTCATAAGCCGAGTCGAGCATAGCATTTACAGTTGATGCACTTGCAACTGAATATGTATCATAATCCTGAGCAAGGAACGAACTGCGTTTTATGCTCATTGTGTGTACTGTTACGTTAGTCGGATTTAATTTTTTTATACAATCAAGCGTTTTTAAAAAATCTTCTGCACTTTCGCCCGGCAAGCCTGCAATAATGTCAGTATTTATATTTGTAAGTCCGCAATCAAGTGACATATAGTAACTTTCTATAAACTCCTGTGCAGTATGGTTTCTGCCTATTATCTGCAATGTTTTATCGTTTACCGTCTGCGGATTTATGCTTATCCTCGTTATGTTATTTTCTTTTAAAACTTTGAGTTTGTCTATAGTAATTGTATCAGGTCTTCCCGCTTCTACAGAAAATTCTTTAATACGGCTTAAATCAAATTCTGCATACATTTTTTTAATAAGGCCGTCGAGTTGTTTATCCGTAAGCGAAGTCGGTGTTCCGCCCCCAATATATACAGTTTCAATATGGTACGGAGTGTCTTTAAGTTTTTGTGCGGTATATTCTATCTCTTTATAAAGTGCTTCAAGATAAGGCTCAACAAATTTAGATGTAAATTTTATTGATTGTGATGTAAACGAGCAATAAAGGCATCTCGTAGGGCAAAACGGTATACCTACATACAGGCTTATGGCATCTTTATCGATATTTTTTAAAGTGCACATCTCATTTTTTGCAA
Source organism: Clostridia bacterium (assembly GCA_045646385.1). GTDB lineage: Bacteria > Bacillota > Clostridia > UMGS1810 > UMGS1810 > SIG455. The sequence goes on from JAZRKQ010000002.1 coordinate 71,391, forward strand.
CCTCTATAGCAAGGTCTGCCTTGTTTTGCGTAGTTAGATAAAAATCAAGGAATCGGGATTTTACGTCATTTACGTTCATTCCGCTTTCAATAAGTTCACGTGCAATCTTGCCGGGACGTATACCCGTGAGAACTCCCCAAGGTAAAAAACCGCCGATAAGGTCTTTTGCTATAGCGTGAAAGGACTGCTTGAAATAAGTTTTGTTATACTCTTTTGCCGAAACAATATTAGTGCGTACATTGCCATTATAACTTAATGTTGTTATATACTGATATGTACCGCTATCTTCTTTCAATTCGCTTATTATATAGTCACCATCAGTTGGCAGAGAATCAGCATCTTCAAATTTTGTGCGCGGAAAATATGCCATAGCAATCTCGCATACGGCATAGCGTTCGTTATGATTAACAAGACATATTTTCATAAGTTTTTTCCTTTAACTTTCTAAAAGTAAGTATGTAAACTTGCTTATCAGATTCTGCGCAACAACATTATAATCTGCACAAATATACTCAGGCAGATTATAATGTTGTTGCACAGATATTAAATAAATGGGTTTTCTGCTCTTTCTGCACCTATGGTCGTAGACATTCCGTGACCGGGGAAAACCCTGATACTATCATCAAGGTTCATAAGTTTATCTTTTATAGACGATATAAGTTTACTGTGACTTCCACCCGGAAAATCCGTTCTGCCGACAGAGGACGCAAAAAGCGTGTCGCCCGATATAAGAATATCTTCGCATAATATGCAAATTCCTCCTACGGTATGTCCGGGGGTATGGATAAACTTAATCTCCGAGTTACCAAGCGGAAGCACATCACCGTCAGACACTTTAATATCCACCTTGGATTGCGGGGGATTTGTGCTGAAAAGTTCTGCCAGAGTGCCCTGACTGTCATTTAAAAGTTCTGCTTCAATATTGCTTGAAACAATCTGAGCACCGGTTGCATTTTTCAATTCATCAAGTGCCATTACATGGTCTATATGCACGTGCGTCAGAACTATATATTTAACTTTAAGATTTCGTTTTTGGGTAGCGGCAATAATCCTGTCCGACTCTGCCGCAGGGTCAAATACAGCACACTCTTTAGTTTCTTCATCGGATAATATATAACAGTTAGTCTGCAGGTTGCCAAGTGTTAATCTGTCTATTATCATTATATTTCTCGCACTCCATCCTATTATTTGTTACTGCCTGCTACGTGATACGTCTATAACACCGCTTACTGCTGCAAGTTTGTTTATAATGCGCTCTAACTGGTCAACATTGGTGATTTCAAGTGTAACTTCAACTATAGCCAATCCATCACGCGTTGTACGTGCATTCATACCCTTAAGCGGAACTTTTGCATCGCCGATTATATTAGTGATATCTAAGAGCATACCGTTTCTGTCGTTAGCCACAATTTTGATATTTGAAAGATACGCAACCTCTTTGTTAATCTCCCAGGAAACGTCCACAAGGCGGGCCTTTTCTTCTTCGTCAATATATGCATTGGCAATATTGGCACAGTCCTGACGATGGATAGACACGCCTCTGCCCCGTGTGATATAACCTATAATCTTATCACCGGGAACAGGGTTGCAACAATGGGCATATCTTATAAGGCAAGAGTCTATACCCTCTATAACAATGCCACTGCTATTAGACGATTTTTTAGACTTTGGCTGTGTAGAAATCTCTACCGGCAAGATATTGTCGGGAGTAGCAGAATCTTTTCTGTACTCCTCCTTAAGCCTTGATATAACCTTATTTACAGGCATACCGCCAAAACCTATTGCAGAATACATATCGTCGTACGACCTAAACCCATAGCGTTTGATAAGTGGGTCCATATATTCGATACGAACAAGATTAAGCGAGGTAAGACTCTGACGCTTGATTTCCTTTTCAAGCATTTCTTTGCCTTTTTCTATATTTTCCTCACGGTTTTCTTTTTTAAACCACTGATTTATCTTATTTCGAGCCTGACTTGTTTTAACAATCTTGAGCCAATCAAGATTTGGTCCGTGAATAGCAGATGAAGTTATAACCTCTATAATGTCGCCATTTTGCATAGCATAGTCAAGCGGTACGATTTTGCCGTTTACTTTTGCTCCCTGCATTTTGCAACCCACTGCGCTGTGCACGGCAAACGCAAAGTCAATAGGTGTAGCGCCTGCAGGAAAACTCATAACATCGCCTTTGGGTGTAAACACAAACACCTGATCGGTAAATAAATCAATTTTAAGCGATGATATAAACTCCTCTTCATCGGTTGCATCCTGCTGGATTTCAAGAAGTTGCTTAACCCATGCAAGGCTCTGGTCAAGTTTCCCATCGGAGCCTGTTGAACCCTCTTTATATTTCCAATGCGCTGCGATACCATTCTCAGCAACGGCATGCATATCTTTAGTTCTTATTTGTATTTCAAACGGTATACCCTCTGGCCCGATAACGGTTGTATGCAACGATTGGTACATATTGGGTTTGGGCATAGCAATATAGTCTTTAAATCTGCCGGGCATGGGAATATAAAGTTCGTGTGCTGCACCCAAAGCCGCATAGCAGTCGCCCACGCTGTTGGTAATAATACGCACGGCAAAAAGGTCGTAAATCTGGTCAAGTGTTTTGTTCTGAGTAAACATTTTGCGATAAATACTGTAAAAATGCTTTGCTCTGCCGTCAATAGTACATTTTATACCAATGCCGCCGAGTTTATCCATAAGCGCAGATTTTACGTGCGCAATAAACGCCTCTCTTTCCTGACGTTTCTGAGATATACCCTCTACTATTTCATAGTATGCCACAGGATCTATATATTTAAGCGACAAATCTTCAAGTTCCCACTTAATTTTATACATACCGAGGCGGTGTGCCAAAGGTGCAAAAACATTGAGAGTTTCTCTGGCTTTTTCTCTCTGTTTTTCCTCCGACATACTTATAAGGGTGGTCATATTGTGCAGGCGGTCGGCAAATTTAATGATAATAACACGGATATCCTTTGCCATAGCAAGGAACATCTTGCGCAGATTTTCCATCTCACGTTCTTCTTTGGAGGTGTACTGGATTTTATCAAGTTTTGTAACACCGTCTACAAGTTCCGCCACCTGAGTGCCGAAAATTGCCTGAATATCTTCCGTAGTATAGTCTGTGTCCTCAACAACATCGTGCAGAAGTGCCGCACAGATTGCGTGCCAGTCAAGTTCCATTTCTGCAACAGTAACGGCAACGTTTAAAGGATGCAGTACATATGGCATACCCGAAATCCTCTTTTGCTCCTTATGAGCATCAAGGGCAATTTCATATGCTTTTTGTATCATTTCAAAATTCGTATTGGGTGCGTATTTTTTAACGGTGTCGCAAAGTCTGGCATATAATTTTTCATAAGATTCTGCCATTATTACCGCCTCCTTTCTTTATATTCGTTATACAACGGCGAATTTTCAAGTTCTGTTTTGCCATTGAAATTTATGCTTCTTTCAAAGGTTATGCAATCGCCGGTTGTGTCAACATTTTTTATAATATCCAACTGTTGCAGTATATTCATACATATATACGCTTTGTGCATGCTTATACCTTTAAGCGCCGCTTTTATAAACGACTTGTCCACTCCGCTTTCAGATACAGACAACAATCTGTAAACCTGTGCAACATCGTCACGCTTTATATAAATATTATCACAATATCGCCAGTCGTTTAATATCATCTGTGCATTTACGGCACCATTAAATTCGTTTATATTTAAAGTGCCTGCCACATCAATAATATCACCCTCACCGGCATCTGCAAACAAATCTGCTTTGTTAAATGCAGGAACGCTTAAAAGTATTCCGTCTTTTTCAAGATTTAAAAATGCATGAGTTTTAGATATGCGTATACTACGTACAACTGCACCGCATATGCAAAAAACGGGAGTTTTATTACCCACTCCGTATGGCTCGAACATTTTTAGTTTTTCTATGTTGGTAGTCGTTAATTCATGAATATCAAGTTCGCAGTCAATATAAAGTTTTGGTGTAAGTATTTCTTCTGTTAGTATATCTTTTGCATATTCGTTAATATTGTGCCTGAAATCATCAATTTTATCTTCTTCAATAGTTAAACCTGCCGCCATTTTGTGCCCGCCAAATTTAACAAGGTCATCACTGCACATACTTATAGCCTCAAACAGATTAAACCCGTCTACACTTCTGCACGAGGCTTTGCCCGTTGTGCCGTCTGTGGATATTACCACAGATGGTTTGTAGTAACGCTCTGTAACACGTGACGCCACTATACCGATAACACCATGATGCCAGCCATCGCCTTTAACAACAATTACTCCATCATCTTTAATGCCTGAACTATCTATAATTTCAAAAACCTTCTCAGCAATTGATTTTTCTTCACCTTTGCGTCTGTTGTTTTCATCACACAAACGTTGTGCCATATTTTGTGCATCTAAAGGATTTTCCGAAAGCAGCAAATCCATAGACATATATGCAGAAGCAACACGCCCTGCAGCATTTAACATAGGGCCGATTGTAAATCCTATGGTTGATGCGGTTATATTTTTCTGTTCGATATTTGCGGCTTCAAAAAGCGCTTTTAAGCCTATATTTTTCGTACACCGCATCAAATCAATTCCACGTTGCACTATATACCTGTTCTCACCCGTAAGTTCCGCTAAATCCGCCACAGTACCAATAGCGGCGATATGCCAGTATTTATCTATAATGCGGTTATCGCAATCCGAAAGAGCGTATACAAGTTTAAGCGCCACTCCAACACCGGCAAGTTCTTTATACGGATAACGGCAATCAGATTGCTTGTGGTCTATAACTGCAACTGCATCAGGGATTTTATCTAATGGTGTATGGTGATCGGTAATGATTATATCTATCCCTTTCTCCTTGGCATACTCCACCTGTTCATAAGCAGTAATACCGGTATCAACAGTTATTATAAGTTTTGTATCTGTAAGAGAATCTATAGCAGAATTGCTGAGGCCATACCCCTCATCAATTCTGTCGGGAATGTAGTAGTCAACATTATCTGTTTTAGTTTTAAGGTAAGTATATAAAATATATGCGGCCGTAATTCCGTCGGCATCATAGTCGCCATACACAGTGATTTTTTCGTTATTGTCAAGTGCTTCGTCAATACGTTCAACAGCCTTGTCCATATCCTTTAAAAGGTACGGGTTGTGAAACGCAGTTGCATCACGGCGAACAAAGTGTTCAATATCCTCTTTATGTATAAGATTTTTAGAAAGTAACACCGCCGCCACAAATTTTGGCACATTGTTAATGCGGGCAATTTCTTCTATCTGCTCTGTAGTATAGTCTGCTATAATCCACTTACTGTTTTTCATAATGCCTTTGCCCCCTTTTAACAATTTATAATATTATAATTATACCATCTGTCAGCGGCAAATTCAATACTTTTGTATATTGCAAATAGAAATAAAATATGATATCATTCTAATTAACATAAATACGAAAGGCAGATTTAAAATGATTGCAACAGTTATAAATGTTATATTGGTTATTGCAGGAAGCCTTATAGGGCTTGTATTCAAAAACAGAATTAACGAAAACCTATCTAAAGCAATAGTTACCGGTCTTGCTTTATGCGTTCTTACAATAGGCATACAAAGCGCTGTACAGACACAAAACATGACACTTGTTATAATAAGTATGGTTATTGGTATCTTTATAGGGGAAACTCTTAGAATTGAAGACCGAATCTACATAGCCGGTGATAAACTAAAATCTAAATTCAACAAGGGCGACACAGGTAATTTTGCAGAGGGATTTTTATCTGCATCGCTGCTTTTCTGCGTGGGCAGTATGGCTATTATGGGCTCTATGGAAGCCGGAATCAACCACGATTATTCTATTATAATTTCCAAAAGTGTTATAGACGGAATAACGGCAATATCTTTAGCGGCAACGCTCGGCATAGGGGTAATGTTTTCTGCCGCATTTGTATTTGTATATCAAGGGTCAATAACTATTATAGCCATGTATGCAGGAAATTTTATGAGCGAGGTAATGATAAACGAAATGTCTGCTGTTGGAGGACTTTTAATTATAGCATTGGCAATAAATATGATGGGTATTAAAAAAATACGTGCGGGGAATATGCTTCCGGCGATATTTGTTCCGCTTGTTTATTATCCGCTTTATAGTTTAATAGCATCAATATTTTAAATTTAAAAGGTCTGCATCAGCAGACCTTTTTACCTTTATATTTGTTTTTTGTGGCTATACCGCCTCTTATGTGTCTTTGAGATTTATTTTCGTCCAGTATCTCCTTTGCCTGAGATGCCATATGAGGGTTTATTTTCTGCAATCGTTCGGTTATGTCTTTATGTACGGTTGATTTGGAAATTCCGAATTTTTTAGCGGCGGCACGGACAGTAGATTTACTTTCTATAATGTAGTTTGCGAGTTCGAGGACTCTTTCTTCAATATAATCTTTCACAAAAACTCACCTCATATAATGGTTTTATACATTTATATGAAGTGAAAATTCAGTTATGATAAAAAAACGATTTGAAAAAGATTTCATGCACTTGCAATTTGTCGAATTTTGTCATATAATTATTATGGAAAATTTTTATGAGAGGTGATTAAATTTTGTTTATTTTTATGACATCAACTGACCACCGTAAAACCACATTGAATTTTGACTACTTATACAAAAAATACAAAAACAGCGCATGGGTGTACATATGTAACCATGTATACGACCAAGGGCTTAGGGAAGACACGTTGCAAGAAGTATTTACGAAACTGTATATGCACCTTGAAAAAGAAAGTTTTGAAAGCGAAGCACTGGCGCGCAGTTGGCTGAAGAAAGTTACTAAAAACACAACCATAGATATGCTTGCAAAAAATAAAACAATGACAAAGAAGATTACATTCCACGCAGGTGATGACATTGTACTTACAAACTACGAAGACCCGAAAAGTCCTCAGCCGCTTGACGAGGTGATGAAAAAAGAACTTGCGGAGCAATTGCAGGATGCACTGGACACACTAAAGCCGATGCACAAGCAAGTGTTAGAGATGCATTTCTACAATTATCTAAGTGTAAAGGAAATATCACAAAGGCTTGGACTTTCGGTGTTTACTGTGTATTCAAGACTAGGGAAAGCTAAAAAGTGCATGGATAAAGAGATAGATAAATTAAAGAAAAGGGGGCTAGTATAATGACCGATAAAAACCGCAGAGAAGAATACGACGAAATAATTAAAATGAGCATTGAAATGAGCAAAGAAAATGATGATGAATTTAAAGCACTTACCGACGAAGATGTAATAAAAATGGGTTATGACCTGCCGCCCGACGATATGTACGAAAGAATTATAAAAGCGGCGGAGAAACACCAACGCCAAAAGTTTACACCAATGAAAAAGTTGGTTGTTTTAGTGGCAATAATAGCATTAACATTGATTGCGGGAGTATGCATTACTCAAGGTGTAAAACATTACTCTTTTGATATTGACGGCGAAGTAACCGAAAATGCAATTGAATTCCGAGGTACAAACAAAAACGATTATGTTTACGAAGCAGACGAAAGTGCGGCATACAAAAGTGCAGAAGAAGCATTAGGCACCACCATACTAAAGCCGACATATCTACCTGATGGTTTTAAATTTGATACTATCAAAATGTATGCTAATGATTATATAATTTTAGCATATAGAAGTGATAATAAAAGTATTAAATTAAAACAAGAACTATTGCGTGAAAAAACCACATCAGGAAAAATAAACGATCAAAAATTTGGAAATTTATATACCTTTGGCTTTAAAGAACAACAGGTCACTGTAGGTGAACAAAAACAACTGGAAACAGATATAATATGGCTAAGAGCAGTTTGGAAAGACGAAAATAAAACATATACAGTTGACACTAACTGCAATAAAGAGGACCTTGAAGAATTTATTAAAAATTTGAATTAATTTTTTAAGCACCACTAAAAGGATTATACCGATAAAAAGGTATAATCCTTTTTTATTTTCGCCAAAACGTGACAAAAAAGTGGAAGTAATCCGTTATATAAAGTAGCAAGGGGGTTAAAAATTTTTTATATAACGGAGGAAAAAATATGAAAAAATTAAAAACATTAGCATTACTTTTAGTTTTTGTTCTTTGCTTCCAGTCAGTTGCATGCGCATCATCAGTACAGCCAAGAGGCAGATATCTTTTAGGTGGAGGATGTTCAATATCACCCGGCGCAGGATATGTAACAGTTGGCGGAAGTACTGAAGCATTTGACGATGTAAGCACAATAAAAGTAACTCTTACAATACTTAAAGAAGTATCACCCGGCGCATTTTTAGCAATCTGGACAGACTCTGCAACAAGTTATAACGATTTTGAGGTTGGATATATAGCAACAAGAGTGAATGTAGAACCCGGTTATCGTTATATGGTTGAGGCAGTACATACAGTTACACACAACGGTGTGACAGAATCTAACTCATCTGACGCTGACCCAGTTTATGTATATTATCCATAATACCATTAAAATAATTAAATAAATTGACTCATTACCCCCTAAACCAGCGAGCATTGTTTGGAGGTGGAAACATCTCCAAACGTGCTCTTAATTAAAAAAATCGATATCATCAGGAGGAATCACTCTATGACTCATTCTTATAAAGAAAGTATTAAACCATTTTTACACGACGAAGTTGTATCAACAGTAGAACGTCTTAAATTAACACAGGAGCAGGCAGCAGAAATACTCGGAATAGAGCCACGCACATATGCGTACTTTAAAGCGGGCAAAACCACCTTCAGCGCAACAACTTTGCTAATGTATCTTTCGCGCCTTTGCAATAATTATGTAGAATTTTTTGATGGACTCAAAAAACTTATTGATACAATCGAAGAATATTAATCTCCATCGCTAATACAGTTTGCGATTATACCAAATAACCGCAAACTGATATAAGCAACAGATTTTTTACACGCAGGAATGAAGGAGTTCGTTTTGCATATCGCTGATTACATCGCCGATGTGGACAGGGTCTACATCATTTTCGTTGCACATACGTACCAGTTTTTCTGCGTGGCTCTTTTCTGCAAACACATCGGGAATGAACTGTACGGCGGTTCCGTTCTCCAATATCTCTATGCCGTATGATGTATCATTACCTGACGTATGCTCCTTTAAGCAGTATTTAATATTTTCCATTTTTTGTCACCTCCTTTTTTCGAAGAATATTAACATTTTACCACTAAATTTTAACTGCTTAAAGGAAATACATTTCCAAAATTCGACAAAAAAATACCGTAAGCACAAATTTTTGTGTTACGGTTATTTTTATATTATACTTGTTTTGAATATATACATCCGCAATAGTTCTGCCTATACAAATTATACTGTGCAGAAAGTGCGCAGGAGCGTTTGTACCCCTCACCTTTTTTAAAGTCGGAGCACAAATATTTTACTCCGTACTTATCTGCAAGTTCCAAGCCGATTTCGTTAAGCCATTGCGCATTTTTATATGGACTTATGGAAAGCGTTGTAGTTACATAGTCATATCCATTTTTCTTTGCGTACGCAACGGTTTTTTCAAGACGTAAACGATAACATTTAGCACATCTTGCTCCGCCCTCAGGAATATTTTCCATTCCTATTGCAATATTTTCAAACTCCGAATTATCATACGGAGGTGAAATAACCTTAATATTTCTTAAATTCATTTCAGCAGTTAATCTCTCTAACTCCTCTAAGCGGAATGTAAATTCGCTTTCGGGCGATATGTTAGGATTATAGAAAAACAGAGTGATTTCGAAAACATCGCACAACTGCTCTAAAACAGCGCTTGAACACGGCGCACAGCAAGCGTGCAGAAGCAGTTTCGGTTTTACCCCTGCTTTTTTGATGTTTTCTATTTCTGCATCCATTTTAAGTTTATAGTTTACTTTCATTACATATTCCTCTACGAATGATACTTTTCAAAAAAGTTTGTAGGGGCGGATGCCCACATCCGCCCGATGGTGTTGTTAGTTTCGGGTCGATGTAGGAATCGACCCCTACATTTTTTAGAATATTTATTATATTAACTGTTTTTATATGCTTCCAATCTTTCAAGTATCATTTTATTGATAATCTGCGGATTACCCTTGCCCTTGGACTCTTTCATAACCATACCTACTAAGAAACCGAGCGCACGGGTTTTGCCGTTTTTGTAATCTTCAAACGACTGGGGATTTTTATCTAAAACAGCATTAACCATAGCCTCTATGGCAGATTCGTCATTTATCTGCGCTAAGCCTAAATCGTCTACTATCTTAGACGGTTTTTCAGCGGTTTCAAACATTTTTGCCAGAACTTTTTTAGCAGCAGTTACGCTGATAGCGCCTTTATCAACAATTGATGCAAGTTCGTTAAGGTCTTCGGGAGTGAATGAAATATCATCAAATGTAATATCTTTTTCTTTAACAACTTTCATAATATCGCCCTGAAGCCAATTCGCAACGGCTTTAACATTACCGCCGAGTTCCACGCATTTATCGAAAAACCTTGCCATGCTCTTATTGCCGACAATAATACCTGCCTCGTAATCGCCAAGACCGAGTTCACCTGTGTATCTTGCTTTTTTAACGTCGGGCATTTCGGGCAGAGTTGCACGTATGCTTTCAATCCATTCGTCATCAACGACTATCGGCATAAGGTCAGGCTCGGGGAAATATCTGTAGTCATGCGCTTCCTCTTTACTTCTTAAAAGCACATTCTCGCCTTTGGCATCGTCCCAACGGCGTGTTTCCTGCTCAATAACACCGCCGTTATCTAAAATTTCGGTCTGTCTGCCGATTTCGTACTCTATAGCGCGCTGAGTACCGCTGAATGTTGACACGTTCTTCATTTCGGAACGTGTGCCGAATTTATCACTGCCAACGGGGCGCAAAGACACGTTGATATCACAACGCAGAGAGCCCTCCTCCATCTTACAGTCGGAAACCTCTATATACTGAAGAATTGATTTTAATGTTTCAAGATATATTCTTGCTTCCTCGGCACTCCTTAAATCAGGCTCGGAAACAATCTCTATAAGCGGAACACCGCAACGGTTAAAGTCAACGTATGATTCATCACCCATTACAGAGTGGATAAGTTTGCCCGCGTCTTCTTCTATATGAATACGTGTGATGCCTATTCTCTTCTTCTCGCCGTTTACGTCGATATCCACATATCCGTCTGTGCAAAGGGGCAGGTCAAACTGTGATATCTGGTAAGCCTTGGGCAAATCGGGGTAGAAATAGTTCTTTCTATCCTGCTTGCCCTCACGTGTGATAGAGCAGTTAAGCGCCAGACCTGCTTTAATGGCATACTCTACAACTTTTTTATTTAAAACGGGCAATGTGCCGGGCATACCTGTGCATATAGGACAGCAGGAAGTGTTTACATCTAAACCAAACTCATTTTTGCATGAGCAGTAAATTTTTGTGTTGGTAGAAAGTTCTGCGTGAACTTCCAAGCCGATAACGGATTCGTAATTCATATTATCCTGCCTCCCCTCTTATAACGTAGGACGGATTGTGTGGAAATCCGTGTTCTGTTCAAATGCGTATGATGCGCGGATAAGCGTCATTTCGTCAAACGCTTTGCCGATTAACTGCAAACCAACCGGCATACCGTTTGTATCAAAGCCTGCAGGAACAACCATACCGGGCAAACCTGCAATATTTACTGAAACGGTGCAAATATCACCGAGGTACATCTGCACGGCATCACTTATCTTGCCACCGATTTCAAAAGCAGTATTCGGATATGCAGGTGACAGTATCAAATCGTACTTAGCAAATGCGTCGTTGAACGATTTTTTAATTAATGTGCGTACCTGCTGCGCCTTTTTATAGTATGCATCATAGTACCCAGACGAAAGCGCATAAGTGCCGAGCATAATACGGCGCTTAACCTCGCTTCCAAAGCCCTCTGTACGTGATTTTGCATACAGGTCGTTCAAATCTTCAAATTCCTTTGTACGGTAGCCATATTTGATTCCGTCAAAACGTGCGAGGTTTGAACTTGCCTCTGCAGACGATATAATATAATAAGCGCTCAAGGCATAGTCTGTCATAGGCAGACTAAATTCCTCAACTATTGCCCCCATTTCTTCATATTTTTTAGCGGCAGCCAGTATAATTGCCTTAACATCAGGCGCAATACCCTCGCCCATATACTCGGCAGGTATACCGATTTTCATTCCTTTAACATCGTTCACCAATGCAGATTTATAATCAGGCAGTTTGATGTTAGCAGAGGTAGAATCCATAGCATCATGTCCTGCAATAGCATTTAATGCAATAGCACAGTCAGTAACGTCTTTTGTCATAGGACCAATCTGGTCGAGTGATGATGCAAACGCAACAAGACCAAAACGCGAAACCAAACCGTAGGTTGGTTTTAAGCCTACTACAGAGCAGAACGATGCAGGCTGACGGATTGAGCCGCCCGTGTCACTTCCAAGAGAGAATATAGCCTCATCTGCCGCAACAACTGCCGCACTTCCGCCTGATGAACCGCCCGGAACTTTAGTTAAGTCGTAAGGATTCTTAGTTGTTTTAAAATATGATGTTTCGGTAGATGAACCCATTGCAAATTCGTCCATATTTGCCTTACCGATGATAACACCGCCGTTTTGTTTTAATTTTTTAGAAACAAACGCATCGTACGGGGGCACAAATGTTTCAAGCATTTTAGAGCCGCAAGTTGTGGCAATTCCGTTTGTGCAAATATTATCTTTAACCGCTACGGGAATACCACAGATATCGGAAACGCTTTCGCCCGATGCAATCTTTGCATCAGCCTCTTTTGCCTGTTCAACGGCTTTTTCATTTGCTACGCTTATATAACCGCCTATTTTACCGTCTACATCTTCAATACGTTTTAAAACGGATTCTATAATTTCAACACTTGAAACCTCTTTTGCTTTAAGCATTGAGGAAAGTTCGTGAATGGTTTTTTCGTATAAATTCAATGTACTCTCCCCCTTACTCCACTACCTTCGGCACGAGAACACAACCTCTTGCCTTTGCAGGTGCATTTTTTAAAATATCATCTCTGTCATAAGACGGAACTTCAACGTCTTCGCGGAAAACATTATATATATCAGACACATGGTTAGTAGGGGCAATCTGCTCGGCATCGAGTTCTGAAAGTTTGTCCGCAAACTCAATAACCGCCTCCATGTTAAGTGATTTTACTTCTTCGTCAGTCAGTTTAAGACGCGCAAGTTCTGCTACGTGCTTTATCTGCTCAGTAGTTACTTTCATAAGTATACTTCCTTTCAATTAGCAATCATTATTATTATACACTATATTTAACCATTTTGCAACATAAAAACACCGCTTTATAGCGGTGTTTTTAAATCATTTTATCATTGTCTCAAATTCTTCTTCGCTTATAACAGATACACCAAGTGCATTTGCCTTATCAAGTTTGCTTCCTGCGGCATCACCTGCAAGTACATAATCCGTCTTTTTAGAAACGCTTCCCGAGACTTTTCCGCCAAAACGCTCTATTATATCGCTTGCTTCTTTTCTGCCGTATTTTTGGAGCGTGCCCGTAAGGACGAACGTCTTTCCGTCAAAGCGATTGTCACCGCCATCGTCGGATACATATTCCATATTAACACCTGCATCTGCCAAACGGTCGATAAAATCACGTGTATGAGGCTGAGAGAAGAAATCAACAACGCTTTCAGCCATAACATTTCCTATATCGCCAATAGATGAAAGTTCCTCTACAGTTGCATCAAAAAGAGCCTCTATATTGCCAAATTTTTTAGAAATAAGTTTAGATGCACCTGCGCCTATATGACGGATTCCCAAAGCATAAAGTAGTTTTACCATTCCGTTATGCTTGGAATTTTCAAGAGCATTTAAAATGTTTTCGGCACTTTTCTCGCCCATTTTATCAAGAGCAGCAAGTTCATCTTTATCCATATAATAAAGGTCGGCGCTAGTTGAGATGAGTTTGTTTTCCACAAGTTTTTCTATTATCTGCGGACCAAGTCCCTCTATATCCATAGCATCACGTGATACAAAGTGAATGATATTGCGTATTGCCTGTGCAGGGCAATCTACACCTGTACAGCGGTGTGCTGCCTCACCATCTTCTCTGTGCACCTTTGCACCGCACGCTGGACACACCTCCGGCATATTGAATTCAACCTCTTCACCTGTACGTTCCTCTTTTACAACGTCTACAACTTCGGGAATAATATCCCCTGCTTTCTGTATAACGACAGTATCGCCAATGCGGATATCCTTTGCACGTATAAAGTCTATATTATGAAGCGTTGCACGGCTTACGGTAGAGCCTGCAATGAGTACAGGTTCAAGTTCTGCCGCCGGAGTTAAAACACCTGTTCTGCCAACTGCAACGGTTATATCTTTAACCTTTGTTTTCTGTTTTTCAGCAGGATATTTATATGCGATTGCCCATCTGGGAGTTTTGGCGGTTGAGCCAAGTGAATCTCTGTGACTTAACTTATCTATCTTTATTACTGCTCCGTCAATATCATAATACAAATCTCTGCGAGCCTCGCCTATACGCTCAATCTCTGCAAATGCATCTTCTATAGTTTTAAAAGAGTGCTCATTCAATATAACTTTAAATCCACATTTACGAAGCAGTTCAAGCCCCTCTAAATGTGAGGATACCTCTCTGCCCTCTATCTGCTGAATGTTAAACACAAATATATCAAGATTACGCTTGGCGGCAATGGCGGAGTTGAGTTGCCTTAATGAGCCTGCTGCTGCATTACGTGGATTAGCAAAGGTAGTTTCGCCGTTTTCTTCTCTGCGCTGATTGATTTTCGCAAAATCGGGTTTAGATATAAAAACTTCGCCACGCACTTCTAAATACGGGATATCTTCGCGCAGTTTAAGCGGGATTGATTTAACAGTTTTTAAATTTTCCGTAACATCTTCGCCCGTTACGCCGTCACCACGCGTAGATCCGCGTGTAAATACAGAGTTTACATATTCTAGCGATACTGAAAGCCCGTCAATCTTCTGTTCAACACAGTACTCGGCATCATCGCCCAATACATTGCGCACACGCACATCAAAATCTTTAAGTTCATCAAACGAAAATGCGTCCTGCAAACTTTGCATAGGCACAGTATGGGTAACAGTTTCAAACCCATCTAAAACTTTGCCGCCTACTTTCTGACTGGGCGAATCAGCAGATATAAAATCGGGATTTTCCTTTTCTATATCTGTAAGTTCACGCATAAGTTTATCATACTGCTCGTCAGTTATATCGGGGTTGTCCAGCACGTAGTATTTATAACTGTGCTCGTTAAGTATATTTTTAAGTTCTTCGTATCGCTCACGGGTTGTCATTAAAACACCTCCGCACCGTCATCAAAGTAAACTGATTTTCGGTGAATTTTTACATTCGTCGCCTTAACATTCTGAAATTTTTCAAAAGCGGCAAGCACAAGTTCAGGCTTTAAATTTCGCTTACTGCCAACATTTATATGCATATCCATTGTGTATGTTCCATCGTTTTGCACACACGAAACAGCATGGATATCGGGCATAATGTTTTCTTCTTTTTCTCCGCTTTTGGTACGCTTGGTCATAACAGCCTCACCCATTTTTATAAACGCATCAGCGTCGGGTGCAACTTCGCTTTCAAAGCAAACAGTATAAAGCGCTGTTTCAATGTGTTTGAACGCACGCATTTCATCTGCTTTGCGAATTTCTATAACGTGCAATCCTGCAGGCATAGTTGCATTTAATTTATCAGCAAACGCACTTGTGTCAATATCTTCTGTAAAAGTGATGTCTAAATATTCACACTCGCTTGTTATACCTACTGAAAGCGGCAAAGCAACCGTCATAATTGAATGTGGGTTAAAACCCTGTGTATACTGAAGCGGTGCTTCTGCCCTGCGGAGAGCCCTGTTCATAGTACGCATAAGGTCAAGGTGGGATATAAATTTTGCGTCATCGCTTCGCTCATATTTTATCCTGTATTTACTCATAACATACCCCTCCTTTAAAACAAGCCGCACCACACGCCGCACATTTCTCACGGCAATTCGGTGTAACTGTTGCCTGCTCTGCTTTTTTAGCCTCGTTTATAAGAAATTTCTTGGTAACACCTACGTCTATCATATCCCAAGGCAAAATTTCATCAAAAGAACGCTCACGAGTATAGAAGAACGGGTCAACTCCGCATTCCTCAAAAACAGCCATCCATTTATCATAATCAAAAACTTCGCTCCAGCCGTCTAAACGTATGCCGCGTTCTACGGCTTTTAAAAGCACTTTGGAAAGCCGTCTGTCACCACGTGCAAACACGCCCTCCAGAACACTTACGGGCGCTTCGTGATAGTTATATTTAATCTTACGGTCGGTAATGTTGTCCTTTAAAAGCATCTGTTTAACTTTAAGTTCTTCCATTGTATTCTGCCTTGCCCATTGGAATGGTGTAAACGCTTTAGGAACAAACGACGACACGCTTGTGGTTACACGCAAGCCTTTTCCGCGCTTGTCCTTATCAACCTTAAAGTACTGGTCAACAACTTTTTTTGCAAGGTCTGCAATACCAACAATATCTTCATCTTCTTCATACGGAAGACCTATCATAAAATAAAGTTTAATACTGCTGTAGCCCCCCTCAAATGCCATTGCAGATGCTTTCATAAGGTCTTCTTCCGTAATACCCTTATTTATAACATCACGCATACGCTGAGTACCTGCCTCAGGCGCAAAGGTCAGACTACTTTTACGTACCTTTTGAACTTTTTGCATTAAATCCATAGAGAACGAGTCAAGGCGCAATGACGGAAGCGACAAATTCACACATTCACTTTCGGTGATATTTATAAGTTCGTCAGTAAGTTCTTTCAAACCTCTGTAATCACTGGTAGAAAGTGAGGAAAGAGAAATTTCCTCAAACCCCGTTGATTTAAGCAGATTTTTTGCATTCTCAAGTAATGTTTGGGGGCTTTTTTCACGCACAGGGCGGTAAATCATACCTGCCTGACAAAACCTGCAACCGCGTATACAGCCTCGGAACACTTCAAGCATAATGCGGTCGTGAACAACCTCCATAAATGGAACTATAACCTCTTGCGGAACAAACATAGTATCGAGGTTTTCAACTACTCTTTTACGGACAGTTTTCGGTATAGTATCATCAATTGTATTGATTGCGGCAACCGTGCCGTCATCATTATATTCAATATTATAAAAACTCGGCACATACACACCATCGATTTTAGAAACTGCACGAAGATACTCTTCTCTAGGAGCACCGCTTTTTTTCCATTTTGCATAAGCGTCCATTACTTCCATCATAACTTCTTCGCCTTCGCCAAGCATATAATAGTCGGCAAAGTCAGCAAGACATTCAGCACTATATGCACAAGGTCCGCCCATAACAACAAACGGGTCGCCGTCACGACGGTCTTTTTGAAGTTTAGGTATACCTGCAAGGTCAAGCATATTGAGTATATTTGTATAACTCATCTCATACTGGAGAGTGAATCCTAAAAAATCAAAGTCTTTTACGGCATCAAAAGATTCCATACCGTAGAGTGGTATATTATTTTTGCGCATTTGCTCTTCCATATCTGTCCAAGGCGCAAATACACGTTCACACCACGTATCTTCACGCGAGTTTAAAAGATGATAAAGAATTTTAAGTCCAAGATGCGACATTCCTACTTCATAAATATCGGGAAAGCAAAATGCAAATCTGATATCAACATCTTCTGCATTTTTGTGAACGCTGTTAAACTCATTACCTATATATCTTGTCGGTTTTGAAACCTCAGGTAATATTTTGTATACCATATCTTTTGTGTTCATTTGTTCCTCCTAATAATGCACTGACTGCTACATCAGCACCATGTTTAACGACTCCGTCTATAATCTCACTTTGCTGCAAAGTACCAAGTAAATTCATATTATCATCATATACGAAAAAGTGGCAAATGTAATTATATGCAAAGTAATCCGTAAGCGTTATTGCACGAACATTGCGCATAACTGCATAATGCTTTACATTAAGTGATTTTCCCTGACGGTCAAACTCTTTTGAATATATCATCTGGCGCAGAAAAATAAGGTTATTTTTTTCCTCTTTTAGATTATACACTAAAAATGCCGAGATAACAAGAAGGGAAATGTTATATTTACTTAACAAAAGAAAAATAGTTCCAAAAAATGCAAAAAGAACAGCAACCACACGTGTTAATTCCATAGCAAGTTTATGTGATTTTACATATCCGTATTTATATGCGAAAATATTTTTTATAAAAACTCCACCGTCAAGAGGTAATGCGGGGAATATATTAAGTACAAAAACGGCTGTATTAGCCGCTTTGAAAACATTCATTATTTCACTACTGCGTCCGCCAAAAAAGCATATCAATAAAAAACTTGTAACAGGTCCGGCAGCAGAAATAATAATTGAGTGCAGAGGATTTGCTATATTTTCTGTACAGAGATTAGCCCCGTACGGCATAAATCGAAGTTTTTTAACTTTAACCCTCAGCATTATACAGGCAATAAAATGACCTGCTTCATGAAGCAAAACGGCAAGATATAAAATACAAAGATTTTTTATTTCACCCAAACAATATGCCATAAATATAATAAGTATAACAACGCTGTCAATATATAAATACTTTGATATTTTTATTTAAAACAACCCCCGACTTATCTATGCTCCATCTTAATATATTTTTCGGGGTCTGTAGGCTCATCATCAACACGCACACCAAAATGCAGGTGCGGTCCTGTTGTAACACCGGTAGAGCCTACTGCACCGATTGTAGTTCCCTCTGCCACTATATCCCCCTCTGCTACGTACACTTCATCAAGATGTGCATAAAATGACTTTATCCGTTGTGTGTGCTGAATAAGTACGCAATTGCCGTAAATATCATGTACCTTAACCTCTACAACTTTACCCGGCGCAGTAGTTAATACTGCATCGCCTCTGTCTCCTGCAATGTCTACACCGTAATGACTTGCGTCCTGTCCGGACACCGGATGTTCCCTTAATCCGAATGGCGATGTTACTTCTCCGTTAAGCGGCATTATCATATTAACATTTTCGGGATATGTAAATTCCTGCGGCGCTGCCTTTGCCACCAAGTCCAATGCCTCATCTGCAGGTTTTGGTGATGTTTGTTCCTCGGTTACAATCGTTTTTTCCTCTTCTTTTTCTATAATTTCCATAAAATTATTCCACGCTACATTTGACAAAAGTATGGGATATTTATCATTTAGACGGGCGCACATCTCTTTAAAATGAATCTTTGCCTGTTCTATATCACTACTCGTTATAAGGGTTTTTGATATATATTCACTAATCCCCGTCTGAGTTTTTGAAACAGGCAAGCACACTAAAAAAGCAGAAGTGCATATAAGCAGTTGCCACACAAGTTTATTTATAAATTTAACTGGTTTTTTATCTTTTGTTTTCGTTTTATACGTTCCGTATCTTATATTCTTGCTGTGCATTAAATCATCCCCTTTCTATCAAATATATTCGGAAACAAATGATATTATGAAATATTGAAAAGATTCAAGATTTGGTGTATAATAAGTATATTGGGGGGATAATATGAAACGACTGATTTGTATTTTGCTAATAGCGATTATGGCGTTTACGCTTGTCGGATGCGAGCAGGATTTAGGTTTATTAACTGCGCTTTTTACAGAAGAATACCGGCAAATTACATATGACGGAAACTTACATATATACTACCTCGATGTCGGTCAGGCAGACAGCACCTTTATTCTTCTGCCAAACGGCGAAAATATGCTTATCGATGCCGGAACCAAAGATAACGGAAAAGATATTGTGAACGTGCTTGACAGTCTTGGGGTAGATAATATTGACTATCTGGTTGGAACACATCCGCATACAGACCATATAGGCGGTATGCAGCAAGTTATTGAAAACTTTGATATAGGCAAAATTTATATGCCAAAAGCCTCAAGCAACACTGCAACATACAAAAATTTACTTAATGCAATCAAGAAAAACGGATATACAATAACAACCGCAAAGGCAGGAGTAAATATTTTATCAGAAGACAGTCTTTCTGCAACAATAGTTGCACCGAACAGCAGCGCATATGACGACCTTAACAACTATTCTGCCGTGATTAAACTGACTTACGGACTAACATCCTTTTTGTTTGCCGGAGATGCCGAAAAACTATCCGAAGATGAAATCCGCACAAATATAAAATGCGATGTTTTAAAGGTAGGACATCACGGAAGTTCTACTTCAACATCTAAAAACTTTCTAAAAAAGACCGAACCTGAATATGCAATAATTTCGTGTGGTGCTGATAATGATTACGGGCATCCGCATAAAGAAGTTATACAAAGACTTTATAATGCAGGTATATCTACCTACAGAACCGATTTAAACGGAACAATAGAAGCAATTTCGGATGGATACACAATTTCATTTAATTCTGAGAGGTGAATTTAATTGGAAATCATAATAGACAGAATAGAGGGAGATTTCGCAGTTGTTGAGGCTCCCGACGGAAACACTTACAGTCTTCCGAAAAACCTTTTTAAGAACTGCAGAGAAGGCGATGTTTTTATAATAAAAAAAGACATCAATAAAGCAAAATCAAAAAAAACTCAAACAGAAAGTCTTATGGACGAATTGTTTAAATAAATTCACTGCAACAAAAAAGAGAGTTGTTAATAATAACAACTCTCTTTTAATTTTGCTTAAATTAAACTAATTCGATAATAGCCATTTCAGCAGCGTCACCGCGTCTGGGGCCAACTTTCAAAATACGCGTATATCCACCGTTACGCTCAGCGTATTTGGGAGCGATTTCAGCGAACACCTTAGTCACAACGTCTTCTTTAGTAATAAAAGCCAACGCCTGACGTCTTGAATGGAGCGTATTATCCTTGCCCAATGTAATCATTTTCTCTGCAAGGCTTCTTACTTCTTTAGCCTTTGCAAGAGTGGTTTCGATTTTACCGTTCTCCAGAAGTGAAGTAACGAGATTGCGAAGCATAGCCATTCTATTATCGGTTGCTTTACCTAATTTTCTTGTTCCGGGCATATCAGTACCTCCTTTTTACAATAGTTATCTAAAACATTAAATGTTTATCTTATTCGTCATAGTCCTTAGCAAACGTAAATCCGAGTGCGGCAAGTTTGCCAATAACTTCTTCCAATGACTTTCTGCCAAGATTTCTAACCTTCATCATTTCGCTTTCAGATTTGTTTACCAAATCTTCAACTGTGTTGATGCCGGCACGCTTGAGGCAGTTGAATGAACGTACAGAAAGGTCAAGTTCTTCTATAGTCATTTCAAGAACCATGTTCTTTTTGTTGTCCTCTTTCTCAACCATGATATCTGTGTTCTTAATCTCATCAGTGAGGTCAATAAACAGACTCATATGGTCATTTACTACCTTAGCACTTAAAGAAAGTGCTTCTTCAGGAGTGATGGTACCATCTGAAGTAATCTCAATAGTGAGTTTATCATAATCGGTTACCTGACCCACTCTTGTATCGGTAACATAGTAGTTAACCTTTTCGATAGGAGAATAAATAGAGTCAACGGGAATTACACCGATGATATTCTGGATTTTCTCCTTATTCTTTTCGCTGGTAACATAACCTCTGCCGTTTGAAAGAGTGATTTCCATATACAACTTAGCGCCTTCGTCCAAAGTAGCGATGTGTAAATCGGGATTTAAAATCTCTACTTCGTGGTCGTAGCGGATATCTCCTGCGCGAACCTCACCGGGGGTATTAGCCTCGATATAAACGGTTTTTGTAGTATCGGAATGAACTTTGGTTATAAGTTTTTTAACATTTAAAACTATTTCAGTAACGTCTTCTTTTACTCCGGGGATAGTGGAAAACTCATGAAGAACGCCATCAATTTTAATGCTGGTAGCAGCACTTCCGGGCAAAGACGAAAGCAAAACACGTCTTAAAGCGTTACCGATTGTGGTACCGTAGCCACGCTCTAACGGTTCAATCTCGAATTTGGCGAAGGTGTTGTCTTCACTTTTTTCTACACATTCAACCCTTGGCTTTTCCATTTCAATCATGCTATAATCCTCCATTCCGGCTTATTGATAACATCAGTAATCCGATGTTCTCTGCCGAATATAACGGCAGAGAAATCTAATTACATAGTTATTCAAACTGATAAGACAATTATTATTTAGAGTACAACTCTACGATTAAGTGTTCTTCAACATCGAAATCGATATCATCTCTCTCAGCCAAAGCAATAACTTTACCTGTAAGAGTGTTTTTGTCCATATCCAGCCATTTCGGAACTATTCTTGAAGAATTTGCTTCAACGATTTCTTTCATTCTGTCAGAGCCCTGAGTTTTCTCTTTGAGAGAAATCACATCGCCAACTTTAACACGATATGAAGGAATGTCAAGTTTTTTGCCGTTTACAAGAATGTGACCGTGGTTAACCAACTGTCTTGATTCTCTTCTTGTGTTGGCAAGACCTAATCTGAATACTACATTATCCAGTCTTGATTCTAAAATCTGAAGCAGATTTTCACCGGTAACACCGGGCATTTTCATTGCTAATTCATAGTATTTATGGAACTGTTTTTCCAACATACCGTAGATGAATTTAACTTTCTGTTTCTCGGTAAGCTGGCGTCCGTACTCACTTTGCTTTCTTCTCATAGGTCTGGGATTTCTGTTAGATGATTTGTCAATACCCATAACAGAAGGCTCAATACCTAAGGTCCTGCATCTTTTCAATACAGGTTGCATATTTCTAGCCATTTGTTTATCCTCCTAACTTCAAAAATTAAACTCTTCTTCTTTTGGGCGGTCTGCAACCGTTATGAGGAATAGGTGTTACGTCTTTAATCATACTAACTTCCAAGCCTGCGGTCTGCAAAGCACGGATAGCCGCTTCTCTGCCTGCGCCGGGGCCTTTAACATAAACCTCTACTGTTTTCAGTCCGTGCTCCATAGCAGCCTTAGCAGCAGTTTCTGCAGCCATCTGCGAAGCGAAAGGTGTGCTCTTTCTTGAGCCGCGGAAGCCGAGGCCACCGGAACTTGCCCATGAAAGTGCGTTACCTGCTGTATCAGTGATAGTTACGATTGTATTATTGAAAGTGGAAGCGATATGAGCTGCTCCACGTTCAATATTCTTCTTTTCACGTCTTTTACGTGTTCTTTTTGGTTGAGCCAATTCTTATCCCTCCCTGATTATTTCTTCTTACCAGCGATAGTCTTCTTAGGACCTTTTCTGGTACGTGCATTATTTTTGGTATTCTGACCTCTTACGGGCAAACCGCGTCTGTGACGCAGACCACGGTAGCATCCGATTTCGATAAGTCTTTTAATATCAAGAGCTGTCTGTCTGCGCAAGTCACCCTCAACAGTGTAATCTCTGTCGATGATTTCTCTGAGTTTTGCTACTTCTTCATCAGTCAGGTCTTTAACTCTTGTATCCGGATTAATACCGGCTTCTTTTAAAATTTTCTTTGAGCTGGGCAGACCAATTCCGAAAATGTAGGTAAGGCCAACCTCAACTCTTTTTTCTTTTGGTAAGTCAACGCTTGCTATTCTCGCCATTGAATTTTCACACCTCCTGTGTTTGTTTCGCTTTCCTTGTATATTCATTATAAATAACTACAAGGTTATAAAACGCATCTCACGTTTTATACAGCCGCCCCTGTAAGCTATAAACAATATATAAAATCCAAAGTCAAAGCAAAGTTTTAATCAACCCTGTCTCTGTTTGTGCTTAGGATTTTCACAGATAACCATGATGTTACCTTTTCTTTTTATAATTTTGCATTTTTCGCAAATCGGTTTAACAGATGGTCTTACTTTCATAATTACATTACCTCCATTTAATTTTATCGTGGATTATTTTGCCCTCCAAGTAATGCGGCCTTTGGTAAGGTCATAGGGTGACAGTTCAACTGTCACTTTATCACCGGGCAAAATTCTGATAAAATTCATCCTGAGTTTGCCCGAAATATGAGCAAGAACCCTGTGCCCGTTTTCAAATTCTACTTGAAACATTGCGTTTGGCAGAGCCTCAATGACTGTGCCCTCAAGTTCTAATACATCTTCTTTAGCCAAGATTAAAACCTCCCTACTAATTAATGTCGCTCTCCGCGGTGAGATTACCTTTAAATTCTGATAAAGCCCTTCGGATTGCCTTGTCGGTTATTCCGCTTTGCAGTTTTTCGCAAACATCACTGCTTGATGAACCTGCATAGATAATGTGCTTTATCTTCTTTTTCTTTGGTTTACTCACTTTTCTGTTTTTACCGTCACATAAATATAAAAATTGGTTTTCAACTGATAAAACTACAAAACATTTACCCTTTTCTCTGCCTGATGCAGCAATCACGAAATCTCCGGGTTTAATGCTCAAGCCTATCACCTCTGTAAATCAGTAAGCAATTCGGGTTCACCGTCTGTTACCAGAACAGTGTTTTCATAATGTGCTGCCAACGACCCATCTGCCGTTACGACCGTCCAGCCGTCACGCAGGGTGTTGATAGCGAACCCTCCTTGGTTAACCATCGGCTCTATAGCAAGGGCCATTCCCTTAACGAGCCTTATTCCATGTCCCGCTTTTCCGTGATTGGGAATTTCGGGATCTTCATGAAGATTTTTGCCTATACCATGCCCACAGTAATTTCTGACAATGCTGAATCCGTTTTTTTCTACATAATCCTGAATTGCTGCAGATATTGTGTAGAGTCTTTCGCCGTGACGTGCATATTTGATACCTTCGTAAAAACTTTGTTTGGTAACATCAATGAGTTTCTGAGCCTCATCGGAAATATTACCAACAGCGTATGTTCTGCACGCATCACCGTGATAACCGTCTATCACAGCACCGATATCAAGACTTATGATATCTCCGTCTTTTAACTTTTCAGCAGACGGAATACCATGAATTACAACATTGTTTACAGAAGCACAGATACTTGCGGGGAAGCCGTTATAATTAAGGAAAGACGGCTTCGCTCCTTGACTTAATATGAATTCTTTTGCAATCGTATCAAGTTCTTTAGTCGTTACTCCGGCTTTAACATAAGGTTTAAGCGCTTCAAATGTGCCATAGACAATCTTGCCCGCACGGCGCATTTTATCTGCTTCTAAAGATGATTTAATATAAACCATAATTTATCGCTCCATACACTTAAACTAACTCATAGCCGATAGCCTTGAAAACTTCCTCCGTAGTGTGGCGAACATCGTCTTTACCGACAACTGTAACCAGTTTGCCTGTTTCCTCATAATATTTGATGAGGGGCTCTGTCTGCTCATGATAAACCGCCAATCTTTTAGCGATTGTTTCCGGATTATCATCTGCTCTGGTAACGAGTGCTTCGCCGCATTTTTCACACAAACCGCCTTTAGAAGAAGGATTCATAACCACATGATATGTGGCTGCGCATTTGGGACATTCTCTTCTGCCCGAAAGACGCTCCATAATAACTTCGTCATCTACATGAAGTGAAATGACATAGTCTATGTCTACTCCTTTTTCGTCTAATGCTTTAGCCTGTGCTATAGTACGGGGAAATCCGTCTAATATAAAACCGTTTACACAGTCCGGCATAGAAATGCGATCATCTAAAAGACGAATAACCACATCATCGGGAACGAGCTGCCCGTTGTCTATATATTCCTTAGCCTCTATGCCTACCTGTGTACCACTCTTAATTGCGTTTCTTATTATAGCGCCTGTAGAAATAGCAGGGATTGAAAGTTTCTCTTTAAGTTCCGCTGCCTGAGTTCCTTTTCCCGCTCCGGGTGCGCCTAACATAATAAGTTTCATATTACCACCTACAGTCTTTATTGATTATTCTAAAAATCCTTTGTAGTGGCGCATTAACATCTGAGATTCAATCTGTTTAACGGTTTCGAGTGCAACACCAACCATGATGAGCAATGATGTACCGCCGATTGAAATCTGGAATCCGATAAATTTACCTATGATTAAAGGTAATGCAGCGATAACACCCAAGAACAGTGCACCTGTAAGAGTAATCTTAGATAAGATTCTGCTTATGAAGTCGCTGGTGGGTTTACCGGGGCGAATACCGGGTACAAAACCGCCATTCTTCTTCATATTGTTAGCAATTTCAATAGGATTGAACTGAATTGCTGTATAGAAATATGTGAAGAAGATGATGAGCAATACATACATTACGATGTAGAACCATGAGTTAGGTGAAAGTACATTGAGAACTTTCAGCCAGAAACCGCCGGTAGGAGCACCGAACAGGTTCATAAGTGTGGAGGGGAATGCCATTATCGACATAGCGAAGATAATCGGAATAACACCTGCCATAGACACTTTAATCGGAATATGTGTGCTCTGGCCACCGTACATTTTACGGCCAACCATACGTTTTGCATACTGAACAGGAATACGTCTTTCAGCATCGTTGATAAATACAACGAACACTACCATAGCGATTGCGATAACTGCGATTGCTATAAGTGCCCAGATGTTGAGCGCACCGGCCTTGAAGTTATTGAACAGACCGATTACACCTGAAGGGATACCTGAAACAATACCTGCAAAGATAATCATTGAAATACCATTGCCGATGCCGTTTTCGGTAATCTTCTCACCTAACCACATAAGGAATGCTGTACCTGCTGTAAAGGTAACAACGATTGTGATGAATGACAACACACCGGGATTTTCAACTGCGCCTTTAATACCGAAGTACAAGCCTGTAGCCTGAATAAGCGCAAGAATAATTGTACCGTATCTTGTCCATGAAGCAATTTTCTTTCTGCCCTCTTCGCCTTCTTTTGACATACGCTCAAGAGCAGGGATTGCTACAGTTAACAGTTGCAAAATAATTGAACTGTTAATGTAAGGGGTGATACTCATAGCAAAAATTGTTGCATTTGAGAACGCACCACCGGAGAAAGAATCCATCAGCGCGAACAGTGAACTGCCGTCGCTAACGAGTTCGGCAAGTGCTGCGCTGTTAAGACCGGGAACCGGAATAAAGGTACCGAGTCTGAACACTGCCAGCATTAAAAGTGTAAAAAGCATTTTCTTTCTCAATTCAGGGATTTTCCAAGCATCTCTAATTGTCTGAAACACTTTATATCACCTCTGCCTTTCCGCCGGCAGCTTCGATTTTCTCCTTAGCGCTTGCTGTGAATTTTGAAGCCTTTACGGTAATTTTTTTATCAAGTGTACCATTACCTAAAACTTTAATTCCATCACATACTTTTTTAATAACGCCTGCTTCTTTCAATGCTTTTGCATCAACTACTGCACCGTCATCAAAAATATTAAAATCGGAAACCTTGACTTCCGCATATACTGTTGCAAAAATGTTTGTAAAACCGCGTTTGGGAAGACGTCTGTAGATAGGCATCTGTCCACCTTCAAAGCCCAGTCTTACACCGCCGCCTGAACGAGCGTTCTGACCCTTGTGACCGCGACCTGCTGTTTTACCGTTACCGGAACCGTGACCTCTACCGATTCTTTTAGAGTTTTTTGTAGTACCGGGTGTGGGAGCAAGTTCATATAATTTCATGCAAGGCACCTCCTTTTTTATTAGATTTCTTCTACTTTTACCAAGTGATTAACTTTTTTAACCATACCTCTTATTTGAGGTGTGTCGTTATGAATTTTTTCGCTTCTTATTTTAGTCAAACCCAAAGCAGCAACAGTTGCAATCTGATCTTTTTTGCTGCCGATTGTGCTTTTGACTAAAGTAACTTTTAAATTAGCCATTTCGCTTTCCTCCTCAAATATTTTAAACGCTCAAACTATTAACCTAACAACTCTTCAACTGTTTTGCCTCTGAGTTTTGCAACTTCTTCAGCAACCATTAAGTTTTTAAGGCCTTCGATTGTAGCATTTACCATATTACGGGGATTGTTGCTGCGCAGTGACTTGGTTCTGATATCACGGATACCGGCGAGTTCCAATACCGCTCTAACGCCGCCACCTGCAATAACTCCTGTACCTTCACCGGCAGGCTTTAACAATACTCTACCTGCACCAAACTCACCAATAACTTCGTGAGGAATTGTGGTATTTACCATAGGAACGGTAATCATATTTTTCTTAGCGTCGTCAATTGCTTTTCTAACAGCGTCGGGGATTTCAGCAGATTTACCTGCACCGGCACCTACGTGACCGTTTCCGTCACCAACTACAACCAACACGCTGAAACGCATTGTTCTACCGCCCTTTACAGTTTTAGCAACACGATTGATGCTTACAACCTTTTCCTGTAAATCTAAAGTACTTGCATCTATTCTTTCCATAAAACTGGCCAAACCTCCTTTTTCTTAGAAATCTAATCCGCCTTCTCTTGCACCGGCGGCAAGTTCTGCAACTCTACCGTGATAGATATAACCGCCACGATCGAAAACTACCTGTTTAATACCTTTTTCGATAGCCTTCTTTGCAACTGCAATGCCTACTGCTTTTGCTGCTTCTTTATTACCACCGTTGGTAATGTTTGCTTTTACATCAGCATCAAGTGAAGAAGCGGCTACTAAAGTAACACCTGCAGTGTCATCAATGATCTGTGCGTATATATTGCTGGAACTTCTGAATACGTTCAGTCTAGGACGTTCAGCAGTACCGCTTACATTTTTTCTTACGCGGTAATGTCTTTTAATTCTCTGATCGTTACTGCTCTTTTTATTAACCATGACCATAACTCCTTTCTTAAAAAGTAAATCTGTATCTCCGCTTTAACAAACGGGATTAACTTTTTCAGGATATAAAAATCAAAATGGGTTTCAAGAAATACTGAATTATTTCTTACCGCCTGTTTTACCTTCTTTTCTCCTGATATGCTCATCAGCATATTTAATACCTTTGCCCTTATATGGCTCGGGGGGACGTTTCTCACGAATCTGTGCTGCAATCTGTCCTACGATCTGTTTGTCGATACCTTTAACGATAATTGTGTTGGCATCAGGTGCCTCCAGTGTGTAATCGTCAGTATCTTCAAACTCTACCGGATGAGAAAAGCCCAGGTTCAGAGTTAATTTCTTTCCCTGTTTTGCGCAACGGTAACCAACACCGTTGATTTCGAGTTTTTTCTCGAAGCCGTCTGTAACACCAACAACCATGTTGTTCAAGAGTGTTCTTGTCAGGCCGTGGAAAGATCTGTTTTCTTTTTTATCGTTAGGTCTGGTCACAACGATCTGTGCACCATCCTGTGCAATAGTTATTTCCTTACGGAATTTCTTTGTTAAAGTACCTTTAGGGCCTTTAACCACTACCTCGTTCTCGGGGCTTACTTTAACTTCAACACCTGCGGGAACGTTGATAGGCATATTTCCTATTCTTGACAATTATCTCACCTCCTGAAAGTCATTACCAAATAAATGCTAATACTTCGCCACCTACGTTTTCACTTCTTGCTTTTTTATCGGTCATAATACCTTTAGAAGTTGAAATGATAGCGATACCGAGACCTCTTAATACTCTCGGAAGTTCATCTTTACTTGCGTATACTCTCAAACCGGGTTTTGAAATCCTCTTGAGTCCTGTAATAACTTTCTGTTTGTTAGGACCATATTTAAGAGTAACTTTTATAATGCCTTGCAGTCCGTCCTCTATAACTTCATAACCTGCAATATAACCTTCTTCCAGTAAAATCTTAGCGATTTCCACTTTAATCTTTGATGAAGGAATACTAACGGTTTCATGTTTGGAAGAATTCGCGTTTCTGATACGTGTGAGCATATCAGCAATCGGATCTGTTATCTGCATTTTGCTACCTCCTTTTTTGTAGTCTGTAGTTCTATATTATTTCGTCCGGTCTTACCAACTTGCTTTTCTAACACCGGGAATCTGACCCTTGTAAGCCAACTCTCTGAAACAGATACGGCAAATACCGTATTTTCTAAGGTACGCGTGGGGTCTGCCGCAGATTTTGCATCTGTTATATTCTCTTGTGCTGAATTTCTGCTTTTTCTGCTGCTTTAATATCATTGCCTTTTTAGCCATGTATTGTTACCTCCCCTCAAGCCTTTATAAATGGTGCACCCATCAGTGAAAGAAGTTCTCTTGCTTCTTCGTCTGTGTTTGCTGTTGTAACGAATATAATGTCCATACCTCTGATTTTGTCTATCTTATCATAGTCAATTTCCGGGAATATAAGCTGTTCTTTAATACCCAGTGCATAGTTACCGCGTCCGTCGAAAGAGTTTGCGCTGATACCATGGAAGTCTCTTACACGTGGAAGAGCAACTGAGAACAGTCTGTCCATGAATTCATACATCTTTTCGCTTCTTAAGGTAACTTTGCAGCCGATGTTCATGCCTTCTCTGAGTTTAAAGTTAGCAACAGATTTCTTTGCTTTTGTAATAACGGGTTTCTGGCCTGTTATAGCAGCAAGGTCTGAAACGGCAGCTTCAAGTGCTTTTGCATTATCCTTAGCCTCGCCAACGCCGATGTTGATAACGATTTTTTCAAACTTAGGAATCTGCATGGGGCTTTTGTATCCGAACTTCTCCATCATAGCACTTCTAACTTCGTTTTCGTATTTATCTCTAAATCTTGCCATTGCCGAAAATCCTCCTCTCAATCAAAAATTATTTCTCAAATACTTCTGAGCAGTTTTTGCATACTCTTACCTTTGAACCGTCGTCGAGTAATTTGTAACCGATACGGGTTGCTTTACCGCAAGAAGGGCACACGTGCATAACTTTGCAAGCGTAAAGTGCTGTCTCCTGGGTAATAATACCGCTCTGGTCACCCTGTTTTCTGGGTCTAACATGTTTTGTAGCCATGTTAACACCTTCAACGATTACTTTTCTTGAAGCGGCGTCAACTGATAAAACTTTGCCTTTTTTGCCTTTATCTTTACCAGAGATAACTACTACGTTATCACCTTTTTTAATGCTTACTCTGTTTCTCATTTATCGACACCTCCTTAAAGTACTTCCGGTGCTAATGACAATATCTTCATGTACTCCTTCTCACGAAGTTCTCTGGCGATGGGGCCAAAGATACGAGTACCTGTGGGGTTTTTATCATCTCTTATAATAACAGCTGCATTTTCATCGAATTTGATGTAAGTGCCGTCAGATCTTCTAAGACCTTTAACGCTTCTTACTACAACTGCTTTTACAACGTCACCTTTTTTAACAACACCGCCGGGTGTTGCTTTTTTAACAGAAGCAACTACTACGTCGCCAATGTTGGCATACTTTCTGCGGCTACCGCCTAAAACTCTGATACACATAAGTTCTTTAGCGCCTGTATTATCGGCAACTTTTAATAAAGTCTGCTGTTGTATCACTTAAACTCTCTCCTTCCATTAAAAGATTACTGAGCTTTCTCGGTAATTTCAACCAATCTCCATCTCTTATCTTTAGAAAGTGGTCTTGTTTCCATAACCTTTACTCTATCGCCTACTCTTGCCACCTGATTTTCATCATGAGCCTTCAGCTTGTAAGTTCTTTTCATAATTTTACCGTAAAGCGGATGCTTAACGTTATATTCAATAGCAACTACGATGGTTTTGTCCATTTTGTCGCTTACAACTTTACCTATACGGGTTTTTCTGTAATTGCGTTCCATTTACATGTTCCTCCTCTCTTATTAATTAAACAGTTAATTCTCTTTCGCGAAGGATTGTTTTAACTCTTGCAATTGTACGCTTAACATCTGTTATTCTCTGAGGGTTATCAAGCTGATTTGTAGCATGCTGGAATCTTAAATTAAAAAGTTCAGCCTTTAACTCTCCTAACTTCTGGTTCAGCTCCATGTCGGTAAAATCTCTGATTTCATTAACCTTCATTCAAATCACCGTCCGTTTCCTGAGCGGCAGAAATGATTTTGCATTTTACAGGAAGTTTGTGGATAGCGAGACGCAGTGCCTCTCTTGCAACTTCCTCATCAACTCCGCCAATCTCAAATAATACTCTGCCGGGTTTAACAACTGCTACCCAGTATTCAGGTGAACCTTTACCGCTACCCATACGAGTTTCAGCAGGTTTTTCTGTAACAGGTTTATCCGGGAAAATTTTAATCCATACCTGACCGCCTCTCTTTGTATAACGAGTCATCGCTATACGGGCAGCCTCTATCTGGTTACTGGTAATCCAAGCGGGTTCTAATGCCTGAATACCAAAATCACCGTTAGAAACAGTATTGCCGCGGAGAGCCTTACCTTTCATGCGACCGCGCATTACTCTTCTGTATTTAACTCTTTTTGGTAATAACATTGCTTATTTACCTCCTTCACCGTTTGCGCCTTTAGCGGCTCTGGGAGCTCTTGCAGGTCTCTGACCACCCTGACGGGGTGCTCTGTTAGTTCTTGGAGCACGCTCTTCTTTGCGTTCTCTGCCGAACTGTGCACTTGCATTGAGGATCTCGCCTTTATAAATCCAAACTTTTACGCCGATTTTGCCGTATGTTGTATCAGCCTCATAGAAACCGTAATCGATGTCTGCTCTGAGTGTCTGCAGCGGAATAGTACCTTCATGGTAGTGTTCGCTTCTTGCAATTTCAGCACCGCCTAAACGACCTGATACGCAAGTTTTTATACCCTTAGCACCCATTTTCATAGCGCGCTGCATGCACTGTTTCATAGCACGTCTGAAAGAAATTCTGCGCTCTAACTGTGCAGCGATATTCTCAGCAACCAACTGTGCATTAACATCAGCATTTCTAACTTCAACGATATTGAGAACTACTGTTTTATTGATAAGTTTCTCAACTTTTGCTTTAACTTTCTCTTTTTCTGCTCCACTGCGGCCGATAATGATACCGGGTTTAGCGGCATGAACATTAATAACAACTCTGTTATTTGCTCTTTCAATTTCAATAGCAGCAATGCCGGCAGCAAAAAGTTCTTTCTTTAAGAATTTTCTTATGTTGTAATCTTCTACAAGATTATTACCGAAATCTTTTTTGTTAGCATACCATTTGGAATCCCAATCTTTGATAACGCCAACTCTTAATCCGTGCGGATTTACTTTCTGACCCAAAATCGTTACCTCCTTTGCTTAGTTCTTTTCCTTCAGCACAACTGTGATGTGTGAAGTTCTTTTTCTAATTCTGAACGCTCTACCCTGCGCTCTAGGTCTAATTCTTTTAAGTGTAGGTCCCTGAGTAGCGTAGATTTCTGCAACGTAAAGTTTTTCAACGTCCATTTCGTGGTTGTTTTCAGCATTAGCAATTGCAGATTTTAAAAGTTTTTCAACCAACTCAGCAGCAGCTTTAGGTGTAAACTTCAAAACTGCCAGGGCTTCGCCTACGGATTTATTTCTGATAAGGTCGATAACAACCTTTACCTTTCTGGATGAAATACGCGCATAGCTTAATTTAGCTTTTGCAACTTTCTGTTCCATAGTTAATCCTCCTCTCGTGGAATTTCAGTTACCATTATGATTGATTATTTGGATGTTTTTGAACCTGCATGACCTTTAAAGGTGCGTGTAGGAGCAAATTCTCCCAACTTGTGTCCTACCATATCCTCTGTTACATATACAGGCACGTGTTTTCTGCCGTCATGAACTGCGATGGTATGACCAACCATATCGGGGAATATTGTAGATGCACGTGACCAAGTTTTGATAACTCTTTTTTCACCTGCATTATTCATATCGATAATCCTTTTTAAAAGGCGTTCTTCCACATAAGGTCCTTTTTTAACTGATCTTGACATTAGTGAACCTCCTTCCGAAACATTTAAGTTTTACGCGGCAGTTTGTGCACTTGCACAAACTGACCGGCGAATGAATGTCAAGCAAAAATTATCTGCCGTTTCTGCGTTTAACGATAAATTTGTTGCTTGCTTTTTTCTTGGAACGTGTCTTGTGACCAAGAGTAGGTTTACCCCAAGGGGTAACAGGTCCTGGTTTACCGATAGGTGATTTACCTTCACCACCACCGTGAGGGTGATCGCAGGGGTTCATAACAACACCACGTACGGTAGGTCTCCAACCCATGTGTCTTTTTCTACCTGCTTTACCAATTGACATGTTCTCGTGATCGCCGTTACCAACTTCACCGATTGTTGCTTTGCAGTCAAGTCTGATTAATCTAACTTCGCCTGAGGGAAGTCTAACCTGTGCATAGCCGTTCTCTTTAGCCATGAGCTGTGCAGAGTTACCTGCTGCTCTAACTAACTGACCGCCTCTGTTGGGGAACAGTTCAATGTTGTGGATTAAAGTACCAACGGGAATATTCTGAATGAAAAGTGCGTTACCGGGTTTGATATCGCAATCAGCACCAGAGCGTACAACGTCGCCAACTTTTAAACCGTTGGGAGCGATGATGTAGCTTTTTACGCCGTCTTCGTACTCGATAAGAGCGATGTTTGCGCTTCTGTTAGGATCGTACTCAATTGTACGAACAGTAGCGTTGATACCGTCTTTATTTCTTTTGAAATCAATAATTCTGTATTTTCTTTTGTTTCCGCCGCCTCTGTGACGAACAGTAATTCTACCGTATGAGTTTCTGCCTGAGTGCTTCTTCAAAGGTTCAAGCAAAGATTTCTCGGGAGCAACCTTAGATAATTCCTCAAAGGTTGATACTGTCATAAATCTGCGGGCGGGTGATGTAGGATTAAAACTTCTTAATGCCATTCCTTATTCACTCCTTCTGCTTTATCTATTTAATTAAGCCATGCCTTCAAAGAATTCAATGGTTTTGCTGTCTGCTGTTAATTTAACAGTAGCCTTTTTCCAGTCAGGACGTTTGCCCATGTGGACACCCATTCTCTTCATTTTTCCGCGAACTCTTGAAGTAGTTACCTTTTCAACTTTAACGCCGAAAATCTGCTCAACTGCTTTTCTGATTTCGATTTTGTTTGCGTTAAGGGCTACTTTAAAGGTGTACTTGCGATCAGCCAACTGATCCATGCTTTTCTCAGAAACGATAGGCTTTATGATGATATCGTGCATAGTCATTATGCATACACCTCCTCAAGTTTTGATACAGCGTCTTTAGTAATGATGAGTTTATCGTGATTGAGAATCTCATATACATTCAGACTGCCTGTGAATGCAGTGCCAACTCCGGGAATGTTTTTAGCGGATTTCACTACATTGTCGTTTTTATCGCATGTTACGATAAGTGCTTTAGAATTTACATTGAGGTTTGTGAGCATATTTGCAATAGTTTTTGTTTTGATTTCTGTCATAGCAATCTCATCAACAACTATGATTTCCTGCTCAGCAACCTTGCTTGAGAGTGCAGATTTAAGAGCAACTCTCTTAACTTTTTTATTAAGTGTATAGCCGTAGTCTCTGGGTTTGGGACCGAGTGCAATACCGCCCTTAATCCACTGTGGAGCACGGATAGAACCCTGTCTTGCACGGCCGGTACCTTTCTGTCTCCAAGGTTTAATGCCGCCGCCGCGAACTTCTGAACGAGTTTTTGTGCTCTGTGTGCCCTGTCTCTGATTAGCCAGGTAATTAACTACAACCTGATGCAATACAGAAGTGTTTACTTCCTGACCGAAAAGTGCGTCGTTCAGGTTAATATCACCAACCTGTTTGCCTTCCATGTTATATAATGCTACGTTAGGCATAATGATTGTCCTCCTTTCCAACCGTTATTTATGCTTTTACTGTATCTTTTACGATTAACAAGCCGCCTTTGGCACCGGGAACTGCGCCCTTAACCAAAATGAGGTTTTTATCGTTATCTACTCTTACAATGTCAAGATTCTGAACTGTAACTCTTTCAACACCCATGTGACCGGGGAGTTTTTTGTTCTTCATAACTCTTGAGGGAGTTGAACAAGCACCCAATGAACCGGGTCTTCTGTGATAACCTGAACCGTGAGTCATAGGACCTCTGTGGCTGCCCCATCTTTTGATAGAACCAGCAAATCCTTTACCCTTGCTTGTACCTGTAACGTCTACTTTTTCGCCTGCTGCGAAAATTTCAGCAGTAATCTGGTCGCCTACATTGTAAGCAGCGCAATCGTCAAGTCTGAACTCGCGAAGAACTTTCTTAAGAGCAACACCTGCTTTTGCGAAATGTCCTTTCAAAGGTTTTGTAACTGCTTTTTCTTTAGCATTTTCAAAACCAACCTGGATTGCGTCGTAACCGTCGTTTTCAACAGTTTTCTTCTGAACTACGGCAACGGGACCGGCTTCAATAACAGTTACGGGGATTACAACGCCGTCTTCTGTGAAAACCTGTGTCATACCGATTTTTCTGCCTAAAATTGCTTTCTGCATTTTTTCTTCCTCCTATTTAGGTTATTGGTTGAAGCAATTTACTCCAACATGACCGCCGCTTAACGCCCGACCGGCGGAAACTCAATCAGATCTGTTTGATCTCGATATCTACGCCGGCAGGCAAAGAAATCTTGAGCAGAGTTTCGATAGTCTTCTGTGTGGGTTCAAGGATGTCGATGAGTCTTTTGTGAGTTCTCATTTCGAACTGCTCACGGGAATCCTTGTACTTATGAACCGCTCTTAAGATTGTAACAATCTCCTTTTTTGTCGGCAGCGGGATAGGACCTGAAACCTTAGCGCCTGTACGCTGTGCTGTTTCTACGATCTTCTGAGCCGACTGGTCGATGAGCTGATGGTCATAAGCTTTAAGTTTGATTCTGAGTTTTTGACTATTAGCCACTTTAGTACCCTCCTTCTGAGTATTTTTGTGCTTGACAGCCAGAAAAACTTCACACCCTGCCGGGTGTGTCACACATTATGCATTAATAATCCCAGTTCACAAGAACTGGGCATAATACACCTATCCTGTGTTCTGACGCCCAAATTCATGATTCGGACATTCTCCGCGGAAATTGTATCCCTAACGATACTTAACCTCCCGCATCATCGTCTGTCATATCACACACAGACCTATTTTACTACATTTTATCAAGGTTTGCAAGGGTTTTTTTCGATTTTTTTCAAAAAAAGCCGTTTTTTTGAAATTTCGTGAAAAATTAACACTTAATTCTTATTGTTAAGAAACTTTTATGTGCATTTTTACAAAACATTTTGCATCAAAACATATTTTTAAATATTAGAGGTGAAATTACTGCATCATACAATGAACAAACCGCCATAATTGTATAAATAATAACTATCGCCGGTACTATCCCCATTGCGGCACGTGCACCGATGTCTTTTCTTTTATGTCTGTCTGTTGCAAAATTTATACATACTATTGCAGTAAAAAAATGCAGCGGCAATATAAGTAAAGATGATGGTAATATAGCAAGCAGCACATATGCCACACCGTGTGCTGCATAATTGGCAATCAAAAAATCCGATGTAAATCCAACTGCAAATCCTTTCGCTGCTACAACGCCTAGGCAACACCACGAACTGTACACCGTCATTGAAAGTATAAAGTAAATAAGTATATATTTAAAATTTGAAATCAGGCAATTTTTAAAAACCTCTGTAAAATGAACAGATGTGCTTTGCGCAACAGATTCAGAAAAATATGTTACAAGCGACTGCGCTTTTTCCTGAGTCAAACGTGAGTGCGCACTGCATCCAAAGCAAATTCCCGTTATAAGCAAAATAAGACATAAAATATATTTGATTGAATTATTCATTATATGCTTTTTTAAAAAATTATTCCTTTTCAAAAAAAGTCCCCCTTGTCCAATAAAAATATATGAACAAGAGGGATATATAATTACTTATTTTTATTTATTCTTAATTGCCATCCCGTTCTTCATAGATTCTGCCTTTTTAGTGCACGCATCTACAGCGTTTAAAACAGCATTTCTGAATCCGTCGGCTTCTAAAGAGCATACTGCATCAATAGTAGTGCCAGCAGGTGAACACACCATATCCTTTAAAACAGCAGGATGTTTGCCGGTGTCAAGCACAAGTTTTGCAGAGCCAAGCACGGTCTGTGCCGCAAGTTCGTATGCGTCCTTTCTGGGAACACCGTTTTTAACAGCACCGTCTGCAAGCGCTTCAATAAACATAAATACATACGCAGGTGCACTTCCGTTAATAGCAATACATTTATCAATCATATCTTCGTTAGCAGAAACTGCTGTTTTACCCACGCACGAAAAAATCTTTACTGCTGCAGCAAGTTCGTTTTCTTCAACTTCATCACTTCCGCATATAACAGACATACCCTCGCCAACACTCATCGGCAGATTAGGCATAACACGCACAATTTTTTTCTTTTTACCAAGTCCTGCTTTCATATACGCTATGTCAACACCTGCAGCAATAGTGATAAACACTTTATCATCTGTCTGTGTGATTTTTGAAATTCTCTCCAGAACATCACCCATCACATTAGGTTTAACTGCCAAAACTATATAATCAGAATTTTTAACTGTTTCTTCCATATCACACACATTTACACCGAGTGATACAATCTCTTCGGTAATGCGCGGGTCAGTAACGTACACATCTTCAGCAGTAACGCCGCCGCGAATAATCATACCAGAAATTATAGAACCGCCCATATTACCAGCGCCGACAAAGCCTATTGTACTCATATTAACATACCTCTTTTCTTTAATTTGTTATGCTTGTTGTTTTTTTATTAACGACACAAATGAACTTTGTGTCGTTAATAAAAAAACCTTGCTCTATTATGAAGCAAGGCCCTTTTATTAAATTTAAGATGTCAATTATTTAACTGCGTTTTTCAAACCCTGGCCTACTTTGAAAGCAGGAACTTTAGCAGCGGGAATGTTGATAACTTCGCCTGTTCTGGGGTTTTTACCCTTTCTTGCAGCGCGTTTCTTTGTTTCGAAAGTACCGAAACCTACGAGAGAGATCTTGTCATCAGCAGCGAGTGTTTCTGTAACTGTTTCGATGAAAGCATTCAATGCTTTTTCAGCATCTTTCTTAGTCATTCCAGCCTTGTCTGCGATTTTTGCGATTAAATCACTTTTTTTCATTTTTACATCCTCCTGATAATTAAAATACTACGGAATAACTTGATTATATCAAATAAAAACCGTTTTTTCAATGTTTTTTGCAACAAAGTTATTAATTTGTTGGATTTTCCCAAAAAAACCATTTATTATTACACAGTTTGCCTAAAATTATCTTTATATGCACTATGTTTTAATCAATTTATCTTCAATGTTTCCCACAAAGTGTTTATATAATCAAGCATTTCGGGAGTGAGATTATGATATGCATTCGCCTCGTAACGCTTTGCAAAGTCATCAGCATATCTATAAAGGATATCCATTGCTTCCTCGCCCATTTCTTCAATGTAACCTTCGTTTTCATAAACAAGGCGGTTAGGTGATGCATAATAGGTATATTCTGCATTTGCAACAGCAGGCTCTTCAGAAAGCATATAGTTAATAAATATTTCTGCAAGGTCTTTGTTTTCACAACATTTCGGGATACACATAGCATCTATATAATAGTTTGTTCGTTCAGGATAATAGAATTTCAAATCAACATCCTCTGCCTGTGCATCTTTCATTGTAAAATAATCACCTGCATAATATGCACCGATTGCAGCCTCACCGGATTCCATCATATTATATATTTCGTCCATAACAAGGCTGTATACAAGCGGTCTTTGGCGCAGCAATTCTTCATGTGCGGTATTCCAAACGGCTTTGTCATCAGAATTAACATCTAATCCAAGTTTGTACATTGCCATACCAAATGCATCACGGGAGTTATTAAACTGCAGTATTTTATCTGCATATTTTTCATTCCACAAAAGGTCCCAACTGCCTGCATCGGCTTCATCAACCTCGTTGGCATTATAAATAACGCCTATTATACCATACGCATATGGAACCGTGTACTGACCCTGCGGATCATAATATAATCCTTTAAAATCTTCATTTATATACTGGTAATTGGGGATATTGTCAAAATTCAACGGTAAAAGCATATCCTCAGCCGCCATTCGCGCAATCATATAATCAGACGGTATAATAACATCATAACTTACTGCACCGCTTGATATTTTGCTGTACATATCTTCATTGGAAGAAAAAGTTGTATAATTAACCTTAACTTTAGTTCCGTAAGTCTGTTTATACCAATTTTCAAATTCCCTTACAGTGTCAAAACTACCTTCGCTGCCGTCGGAAATATATTCACCCCAGTTATATACATTTAAAGTTAATGCTTCTTCGCCACCGCAGCCTGTAAGACACAAGCCGCTTAAAACAACCAAAGCCATACAAAGAGCCAATATTTTTCTTTTCATTTTCTCCTCCTCAAACTATTTTGCAATTACATATTTTTTATTTTTTCTGCTTTTTTTGATTTTACGCAAATTTCGGCTATCCTCGTTGTCAACCAGATTATTAATCAGCAACAGCGTCAATGTTATAAAAAATATTATCGTTGCAAGCGCATACATCTTCGGCGTAACCGTTTTTTTGGTCATACTGTATATGCGTATGGGTAATGTCTGGAAATCGTTTCCCGACGTAAAATAACTTATTACAAAATCGTCAAGCGATAACGTAAATGCCATGATTGCACCGGTGATAATACCCGGCAGGATTTCAGGTAAGGTCACTTTAAAAAAAGCACGAAACGGTGTGCAACCTAAATCCTGTGCCGCTTCAAGCAATGCCCCGTCCATCTGCTGTAATTTTGGGAGCACCTGCAAGATAACATACGGCAGGCAAAAACTGATGTGTGCAATTAATATAGTCCAGAAGTTTAAACTGGTAGATGCACCGAAAAACTGTCCTACAAACACAAACACAAGCATCATTGAAATACCGGTAATGATATCCGGATTAACCATAGGAATATTAGTAACGGTATTCATTAAAACTTTATACCATTCTTTTCTTATACGATAAATACCAAAAGCCGCAGCCGTGCCCATAACAGTAGAAACAACCGTAGCCGCCAAAGCAAGAACAACGGAGTTCTTTACTGATTCAAGAGTGCTTCTGTCGTTGAAAAGTTCTTTATACCATTTGAGCGAAAAATCCGAAAAAACAGAAAGGCTTTTGGATTCATTAAAAGAAAACACAAGCAGAATTATAATAGGAGCAAACAAAAACGCGAATACAACAGCAGTATAAATTTTAGATGACAGTTTCGTTTTACTCACCCCCATAAACAAATTTTGCTGCAAGATACTTCAAAAGGCCCATACACACAAGCAAAATCACCATCAGAATAAAGGCAATCGCTGCAGCAAAATGCAGATTATTGGCAATATACTGCCCCTCTATAGCATCTCCTATAAGGAAAAACTTGCCGTTACCCAATTTTTGCGAAATATAAAAAGTGCTTACAGATGGTATAAGTACCATATTGATTCCCGACAAAACGCCAGGAAGACTCAATGGAAAAATTACTCGCTTAAGAACACCTAAACTGTTGCAACCCAAATCTCTGGCTGCTTCAAACAATTTACTGTCTATCTTAACCATAATAGAATATATAGGTAAAACCATATATGGGAAATAATCGTAAACCATACCTATAACTACGGCTGCCTCCGTGCCTATAATACGCACCGGCCCTAACCCTATCCACGAAAGCATACTGTTTAATATACCTGTATCCTGCAGGATTGTCATCCAGGCATAAGTGCGGATTAAAAAGTTCATCCACATAGGTATCATTATCAAGGTTACAAGCATTTTTTGCGTTCTGGCTTTAGCACGCGCTATAATGTATGCCAAAGGATATCCCATAAGCAGGCATATCAATGTAGAAATTGCCGCCAGTTTCAAAGACCGCGTAAAAATAACTACATACGTATGCACTTCACGCAATGTGCCGTCATCTGCTTTTAAGTCGCTTGTAGCAGTAAAAAAGCGTGTGATATTTTCCGTAGTAAAACGAAAATTATCATCAGTAAAAGCATAGTATGCAACAAAGATAAGAGGAACAACAACAAAAAGAAGCGACCAAAAAGAATAAGGCATCAGCGCAATATTTGTACGGCTCTTTCCGTTTGCGGGCTTGATTTTATTCATTATTATTCTTCCCTCCCCGGATCAGAAAGTTCGTCCAGTTCGTTAGAATATGAAGAATAATCACCAAACATACCGGAATATTCAGATTTTTTCATTATATGGATTGCATCGGGGTCTAACGAAATTC
Organism: Clostridia bacterium; assembly: GCA_045646385.1. Lineage (GTDB taxonomy): Bacteria > Bacillota > Clostridia > UMGS1810 > UMGS1810 > SIG455. The sequence goes on from JAZRKQ010000002.1 coordinate 113,392, forward strand.
CAATTCGTTCACCCTCGTTTACAGAATCCGTAGTCTGAATCATCCATTTAAATCCGCCGATATCTACAATGATTTCGTTATGAACACCCATAAATGTAACCTGAGTTACATTTCCGCAAAGCATACCATCGCTTTCAGGAACAATATCCACATCCTCAGGGCGCACAACCACGTCTACCGGCTCACCCTCAGCAAAACCTTTATCAAGGCATTGGAATGTATGTCCCGAAAAACTTGCTTTGTAGTTTTCAAGCATAACACCGTCAATTATATTACTTTCGCCGATAAAATCTGCCACAAACGCATTGCGCGGTTCGTTATAAATATCACACGGCTGACCTATCTGCTGTATTTTACCTTCGTTCAATACAACGATTGTGTCAGACATACTCAATGCTTCTTCCTGGTCATGAGTTACATATATAAAAGTAACACCAAGTTCTTTCTGCATATTTTTAAGTTCAATCTGCATATCCTTACGCAGTTTAAGGTCAAGCGCAGCCAGAGGTTCGTCAAGAAGCAGCACATGAGGTTTATTAACTATTGCACGGGCGATGGCAATTCTCTGCTGCTGACCGCCCGAAAGAGAATCAACAGAACGTCTGTCAAAGCCTTTTAAATTAACAAGTTCCAGCACCCTGCCGACTTCATACTCAATCTCTTTTTTGCTTTTTTTCTGTATTTTCATACCAAAAGCAATATTATCATACACGTTGAGATGAGGGAAAAGCGCATACTTCTGGAATACCGTGTTTACCTTGCGTTTATGCGGAGGTATAGAAGACAAATCGTGTCCCTCAAACAAAATCTGACCATCGGTGGGCGACTCAAATCCTGCGATTAAACGAAGCAATGTTGATTTGCCGCAACCGGAAGGACCCAAAAGAGTCAAAAATTCATTTTCATCAACGTAAAGATTTATATTGCTTAATGCCTCTGTGGTGTCAAAAGTCTTGCTGACATTTTTAAACTCAATCAGATGATTGTACACTTCGCCTATCCCTCCTTTTACAATATTTTAATTATATTATTAAAATTTGAAAAATTCAATATGTTTTTTATATTTTTATGATTTTTTGCAAATTTTAACGAAAAAAGTCGTATAAACAACCGTTTAAATCATATTTACAATGAAAAAGCACTATATTTTACAATATAGTGCTTCAAATTTTCTTAGCATAACACTTTTACGGTCCGTAAGTTACTCTATAAGTTTAAGTTACACCCTATCTTACAGGGTGTCATTAAACATATAAAAAGACATCCTTGTGGATGTCTTTTTATGGGCCTTCAGGGACTCGAACCCCGGACCCACCGGTTATGAGCCGGTTGCTCTGACCAACTGAGCTAAAGGCCCTTGCTACTCAACGCAAATTATTATACCATTGAAAACAACTTGTGTCAATACTTTTATTAAAACTTTTCCATTTAATATTTATGTTTGTTTACATTTTATTGACGGATATTGACAAAACACACCTTGATGTTACAATATAATTATAATTATTTCAAAAAAGGTGATTTGTATGAAAAAAAAGGTGTTTGCTATTGCAACTTCGCTTCTTATAATATTTATACTTACTGCATGCGATGGAAAAATTTCAAATAAGGCGTTACAAAAAATGCTTAAAGACGATTCAGATTTTACGAATATTGATTTTTCCTCTGCAAAAACGATTGCCGAAACAGAATTAGATAAAGATACAAAAATACTTCTTTTCAGTGCAAAAGAAACAGATAACACCAAACTTACATATTATACAGCAGTTGCTGACACTAAAAAAGATATACTTTCACCAATAAAAATTCTATACGAACCTCTTGAATTTCTTCAAAAAGAAATATCTTCTAACCGTCCGCAAAGTATGAATATGGATTACTTTACAAAATTAACTGAACATCTTGCAAAGGACATCAATTTTTTTGATAATGAAGAAAACAATATTGAATTTCTCCGCAATGTAACAGGTGTTGACGGAATCATCTCAACCGATACTGCACAGAGCGCAATAACAACTATAGCAAAAGAAGTTTTTTCTCAAGACGAAACAGAGGATTTTTTAATTATATTTGAAGAAGATAATGCAAATCCTATACAATACGCTGTTAAGGCTGTGGATTCTGTATATAGTTGGGACTGGTTGCCCGAAGCACAGTATCTTACATTTGTGAGTTCCTCGAATAAAGAAGAACTTGAAAAGGCCGAAGAAGAGCACGGACCTGCCTACAACGATGAAAACGTATGGATTGCTTATGACCTTAACAAAGAAAAAACCGGCGTATATAAAACAAAATCTGAACTTTATAAGGCGGTAACAGGCAATATAAGCGTTGCTGACGAAGAGCCGGACAAGCCGGAAGGAACACTTAAACTTGCAACAGTAACAGACAAGCCACCCTTTGCTTATATAAACGGAGGCATACCTGTCGGTGCTGATATTGATATTGCAAGAGCCATTGCAGAGGAACTTAATATGGAACTTGAAATATCTACGATGTCATCGTCAGCGGCTATAAATGGAACCTCAAAAGGCACATATCATATGGCTATGGCGGCATATACCGCTTCAGTTGAAAACAATTCAATTCGATTTACCGACAACTACTACGGCAATTATGTTATTTTACTTGGTAAAAACGGTGGAAAATTAAACGATAAAATCTGTAGCGCACTTGCCTCAATAAAGGCAGACGGTAAGATTGAAAAAATAATAAACGCCCATAACGCAGATAAAGCACCAAAGCCTGCAGAAGAAAAAATTGAACATCCAAAAGAAGAAAAGCCGTCAAACGAATCCGTTCAGGAAAGCACACCTACAACAATTTCCTATCGGGTACGCAAGAGTGCCGACGACAGTAAATCACAGATAGGCGCATTTTCAAGTTTAGAAAATGCCAAGAAAGAGGCTGAAACACATAAAAATGAAGGCTACAAAGTTTACGACATGTCAGGTAAACTAGTATATACTCCTTAAGACCTTTATCACTAATAAATTGTTATGACTGCGCCTAAAATGGGCACCCCAAAAATTCGAAACCGCATTGCAAATTCAGACAGCCGCCAACGTGTGGCTGTCTTTTCTTTATAAAAAAATCGGAACAAGCATAACTTGTTCCGACTCAAAGGTGCTACCCAGATTTGAACTGGGGGTAAAGGAGTTGCAGTCCTCTGCCTTACCACTTGGCTATAGCACCATATATTTAAGCATATTCTGTAAACGAAAAAATATGCTATATATTATTTAAGAGACGCGGCAACGTCTCTTAAACAAAAGCGGAAGACGAGATTCGAACTCGCGACGTTCACCTTGGCAAGGTGACGCTCTACCACTGAGCCACTCCCGCAAATATGCCTCCGGGCGGAATCGAACCACCGACACGAGGATTTTCAGTCCTCTGCTCTACCAACTGAGCTACAGAGGCAAACATATGCTTGCCGTATATGTTAAGTTTGACTGCAAAAGCAATCAAGCGACCCGGAACGGGCTCGAACCGTCGACCTCCAGCGTGACAGGCTGGCATTCTAACCAACTGAACTACCGGGCCATGTGACATATGCGGAAATGGGAGCAACAGGGCTCGAACCTGTGACCCTCTGCTTGTAAGGCAGATGCTCTCCCAGCTGAGCTATGCTCCCATATCTCCGCTGTCAACGTTATCTATTATACACATATTGGTGTTCATTGTCAATAGTTTTTTTTAATTTTTTTAAATTTTTATAAAATAAAAAAATTAGTATTGAATTTTGTTTGAAAATGTTATATAATAATCATAATATTATGAATAGTTATGTTGTTTAATAAGTGTATTGACATTATATGATTTTTTTAGTATTCTATTACTGTTGTTTATTTGCAATTATTATGTCAATAACCTAAAAGGAGCGTTATATATGTTAAGCAAAGACGTTATAGTTCAGAATCAGGTGGGTTTGCATGCGCGCCCTGCAACCTTTTTTATACAAAAGGCAAATAATTTTAAATCAAGCATATGGGTTTCCAAAGACGACCGCAAAGTAAATGCAAAAAGTCTTTTAGGTGTTCTTTCGCTTGGAATTATAAAAGGTACTACCATAACGGTTATTGCCGATGGCGAAGACGAGGAAGAGGCAGTTAACACTTTGGTTGAGTTGATTGACTCTAACTTTAATGACGCTCAGTAATTTACGTACTTAATTTTAAAAGACATCTTCATTTCGAAGATGTCTTTTTTTATCCAACATTTCTTTTTAAATCAGAAACCATTTTTTTATATTCTTCATAACCATATAAACCGTTTAAAACATCAAGAAGCATATTAGCAGAAATTCTGGCAGGAAGTTCAAGATTTTTAAGAAGTTTTTCGCGCAATATTTTGCTTTCTGCCCCACCGCTTAGTCCATCGGCAAATAAGTCGGATTTAGATATAAGACGAATATCATCAGGCATTTTTCGTTCTGTGACGCCTGCATTTTTAAGCGCTTCTACAATGATATCGTCGCTTACACCTTCAACCCCGAGAAAGCCTTCCTTAGACGGCTTGTCTTTACGTTTTTCCTTACCTTTAACATCAGGGATATATGCGTGCTTTACATTTTTGTTTCCGACAAGATTTTTTATATAATTACGTATCTGAAAACCTGCCCTGTCGCTGTCGGTAAAAATTATAATACCCGTTGTAGCAGCAAACCGGCGAATCATTTCAATCTTTTTCTTATCCTTATATATACGAAATCCGTTTGTTGTTATTACAGTAGCATCTACCAGTTGGTTTATTTTATTCTGGTCGTATATCCCTTCCACTATAATTGCTTCTTTTATTTTAAACATAATTTTCTCCTAAAGTTTCAGTTCGTCATACAGACTTTGCAGTTTATCACACGAATCCGAAAATTTGTTAAGTTCCGCCTTTGAAAGCGGAAGACGCACAACATCACGTATGCCCTTTCTGTTAACCACAGCAGGTACGCCAACAAAAACATCTTTTTGACCATATTCACCATTCAATTTTGCAGAAACAGTAAGAACACTGTTTTCGTTTCCGAATACGGCCTGTGTAATTCTGGTCATTGCCATACCTATTCCATAATATGTGGCACGTTTTGCATCAATTATTTTATATGCTGCCTCACGCACTTCTACACTAAGTGCCTCCATTTCCTCACGGGTATATTCACCGTGTGATTCCTCACATATTTCCAAAACAGGCTTAGTAGTTACCATCGCCTGCGACCAAGGTACAAATTCACTGTCCCCATGCTCACCCATAACATAAGCATGTACATTTCTGGGGTCAATACTAAAATAGTCGCCAAGAAGGTATCTTAAACGGGCAGTATCTAAAGTAGTACCTGTACCGAAAACTCTTGAACTGTCAAATTCAGAAAGTTTGCACGTTATTCTGGTCATTATATCAACAGGATTTGTAGCAATCAAGAATATACCGTCAAATCCACTTTCTGTAACAGGCACAACTATTGATTTAAAAACCTCCGCATTTCGCTGTAATAAATCCGTTCTGGTTTCACCTGCTTTTTGCGAAACGCCTGCACATATAGCAACTATATCAGCGTCGGCGCAATCAGAATATTCGCCGGCATAAATGCGCATATTAGAACTTGAAAAGGCAAGTCCGTGATTTAAATCCATCGCCTCACCGATTGCTCTTTTTTTATCTATATCTATAAGAACAAGTTCGTCACACACATTGCGGTTTAGCATTGCATAAGCATAACTCATACCCACAAATCCTGTGCCGATAATAACAACCTTTCTTTTTTCCTGCGTCATAAAAAACATCCTTTCACATTTCTTTTGAATTATTTTACCCAAATAATATGTGAATAAACGTAGTTTTAAAACAAAAAGCGAGCGCGCCGCGCCCGCTTTTTAAATTTTATTAGTTATCAGTTTCTGATAATTACCGTTGTTGCCTCGAACACACCTGACGAACGTGAACCCATAGCGGTAATAGTCTGACCAACTTCAACATCTTTAAGTTTTTTATCTGTAGAAGAATTGGTAGAAATGATTCTTGCACCTGTTTTTACAAATACCTGCTCTACGTTCTCGGTACCGGAAACAGCATCAACATATTTAACCTGAATAAGGTTATAGGATACATTTACACCAACCACCTGACCCTGAACATCAGTATCTTCAGCGATAGGTGTTGTGTCTATTTTAACGATGCTGTCACTTTCTAATGTGATAGTAGCATTTGTGTTGATACGCAAATCATATATAGTACCTTCTTCACCGTTCAAAAGGATTTTAGCATTGCGTGCTACAGGGTACTCATATGTTTTAGTGCCTATTTTAATTGATATAGTAGGAGTCTGTGCTATGTTTATTGACTGGATAATGCCTGTATCAGATGTAGTTGTGCTGGTTGCATCAATACTGGTGATTACATTATATTCAAGCTTAACAGTCGCTTTATCACCAACCATAATATCTGTCATTGTAGCAGAGTCTGAATTTTTTGCCACTTTAACATTTGTTGCTACGGGATAGATTTCCTCAACATCGTTTGATTTGATTGTCATGCTTACGCCATCAGTAAGGTCTATTGCAGTAATTGTACCTTTAACAGTCTTTTTAGCGGGTTCAGCATTGATAATAGTGATTTTGTTATTTTTAATTGTAAGTTTTACATAATCTCCTACAGCCAGGTCTGTAAGTTTACCTTCACTGCCACTATATGTAATCGCAACATTATCTGCAGTTTTATATGAAACCACACCACCGTTTGCAGATGTCATATCTTCAACTTTTAAAGTAGTAGCATCGGTTGCTTTTGCAACAGATACAAGTTTACCGGAAATAATTCCGTCACTCTGTGCAGTAAGGAAATCAAGCACATAGAGCATATCGTTCTGAGTTGTAACTACTGCTTCCCAACCCACTTTAATATCGTCAGGTTCAATAGCATCACCATCGCAACGCAATGTTACGCTCTTTGGCAGAACTGTGTATGCTTTGTTTGTATCATCAGCAAGTTTGAATCTGATTGTTCTTGTGTCTTGGTCGTATGATGCCACTATGCCTTTGAACATATCATAGGATGTTAAATCCTGCAATTTATAAAGTACAAGAGCAGCCTGCGCTCTTGTTACATTATTAAGAGGAGCAAAGGTGTTATCTCCCATCCCCTGCATAAGTCCCTGTGCAGTAACGTATTCAACGTATTTTCTGGCAGTTGTGGGTATCTGAAGTGTATCTGTATAGTCAAGAACAGCAGTAACTTTGTCTTTTACTTCCTGTTCTGCGCCCATACCTTTTGTAAGAAGAACTGCTACTTCGTAACGTTTCATACCTTCGTTGGCAGCACCGCCTGCGAGGTAATCGTCAAGTTCGTCTTCAAAGAGAACGCCTTTAAGAAGCAAATAGCAGATTTCGTCTGTACCGAAAGATAAAGAGTAATCTTCTATCTTTTCCTCGTGAAGTTCTTTTGCTTTTTCAACTAATGAAGCATTTACTTCCTCACGGCTACCGAGAACACGTGCAACCAAAGCAAGTGCCTCAAGTTTAGTAACAGTATTTTCAGGTTTGAAAGTCCCGTCTGTGTAACCGCTGATGATTCCGTCATCAGCCATTGCTGAAATCTCGTTTACACACCAAGCATATTTGCTTGCGCTTACATCTGCAAATCCTTTCGCAGATACGGTTGCAAATGATGCACATACCACAGTAAGTGCAACTGCAATTGCAAGTAATCCCCTAAATTTTTTCATTCTTTTCTCCTCCTTGTTATATACATATTTTAATTATTTTCAATATCTAAATAAGGTACTGCGTTCAAAGTCATATCAGCGATATTCCCTTTTAAAAACTCGTAATAAGCACTTGACGCTATCATAGCGGCATTGTCTGTACAAAACGGAAGTGACGGAAAATATATATCATAACCGGTGCTTCGGTTTTCAAGTTCTTTTCTTAGTCTTGAATTTGCCGCCACACCGCCAGCAAGAGCAATTTTTTTAATTCCGCACTTATCAGATGCTTCAAGCAACCTGTCAACAAGTACCTCTACAACGCTCCTCTGGAAACTTGCGGCAATATCTTCTTTTTTGAATTCTTCGCCTTTTTGTTGTGCGTTGTTCACGAAATTCATAACACCGGTTTTTATTCCGCTGAAACTGAAATCATAACAACCTTCACCAAAAGAAACTTTTTTGAACTTTGCAAAGTTTTCGTCGCCACCTACGGCACATTTGTCAATTTCGGGGCCACCCGGATAAGGCAGACCGAGTATTCTTGCTACTTTGTCAAACGCCTCGCCCGCGGCATCGTCACGAGTTCTGCCAAGGACTTCAAATTCAGTATAATCTTTAACGTGTACTATATGGCTGTGACCGCCCGATGCAACTAGGCATATAAACGGGGGTTCAAGTTTTTTATGTTCAATAAAATTAGCACATATATGACCACGTATATGGTGTACGGGAATAAGCGGTTTGTCAAGCGCAAATGCAAGCGCTTTTGCGGCAGACACACCTACCAGCAATGCGCCGACAAGACCCGGACCATATGTTACACCAATGGCATCAATATTGTCAAATGTAACATTTGCCTGCTCCAATGCCTCTGCAACAACAGCATTTACTATTTCCAGATGCTTTCGTGATGCTATCTCAGGCACCACTCCGCCGAATTTTTTATGTATTTCTATCTGGGTAGAGATTACATTCGACAAAATCTCGCGGCCATCTCTTACAACGGCGGCGGCAGTTTCGTCGCACGAGGTTTCTATCCCTAAAATCAATGACAAAGTATCACCACCTTAAAATCTTCTTGTCATTATCAATGCATCTTCGCCATTGTCGCTGTAATATTTTTTCCTTTCGCCCTCAATTTTAAAACCGAGGCTTTCATAAAGCGCAATAGCGGCTATATTGCTCCTGCGCACCTCTAGGGTGATAAGCAGGAAGTTGTTTTCCATACAAATATCAATCAAATGCGAAAGCAGTTTTTTACCAATACCTCTACGGCGATTATCAGGATGTGTGGCTACATTTGTTATATTAGCCTCACCCGCTATAACTGTAATTCCGGCATACCCTACAACCTGATTTTCCTCTATGCCAACTGCATAAAAGCAATTAGGGTTGTCCATATCCTGTTCAATAAGCGATTTACTCCAAGGATGAGAAAACGACAATAGGTTAATTTCATCTATACCGTCTATATACTGTTTTTTTAAAGTTTCTATAATCATAATTCCGTCTTAATTTTAGCAATTACGGCATCTATAGCGTCTTTCAACTGATGTGCACACTCTCTGTATTCTTCTTCATCCCCGCCGAACGGGTCGGAAATTTCGTCATCACTGCCATAGGCAAATTCGGGGAAAGTATAAATTTTATCGCTATATTGCGGATAGAGGTCTATCAAAGTATTTCTGTGGCTTAACGTCATAACAAGTACAAGGTCAGCCTCGTCAATATCCTCTTTTGTAACCTGCTTAGACATATGGTCAGAGAGGTCAATGCCCATCTCCTCCATAACTTTAACAGCATTATCACTTGCAGGTGTCGGCATATATACATTTATTCCGGCAGTATTAATATTAATACACCCGACGCCGTCATCGTCAATGGCTTTTTCAAACAAGCCGCCCGCCATAGCACTTCTGCAAGTATTTCCTGTGCATACAAGCAAAATATTCATAGTTCAGTTCCTGATACCTTTCTGCCCACATTAGTATTGGTTTTTCCGTCGTGAGCCAACAAAATATTTATTTTATGTCATCTGCATTTACAGTTTTGTGACCGGCAGATTTAAAAAGTCTGTTTTTAACCGCAAGACCTATTCCGCCCTCGTCAGCAAACTCTGCATATACAGTATTAACTCCGTGTTCGTCAAATAACCTTAAGTTATAGAAAAGTCCGTTTGCATACTCCTCCATACTGTTGCCTGCATTTATAACGTATGCACCGTTATATGTGCCGCCTTTGTAGGTAAGCACGCCTACACCATCGTTTATCCTGCTTTCAATGTACTTTCTGACATTATCTTTACTGCCCATAACCACAGTAACGTCTGCCTTTGGTGCGTAATGCTTATATTTCATACCGGGGCTTTTGGGTTTATCGGTTTCTTTCAGTATGCCTTTATTTATGATTATATTTGGAACAACCTCTTTTAACTCTTCGTACGTAATCTTACCGGGACGAAGAATTTCAGGTACATCTCCGCTTACGTCAACTACGGTGGACTCCAATCCAACCTCACTTGCACCGCCGTCTATTATATAATCCACCCTGCCGTTCATATCGTCTATAACGTGCCGTGCAACGGTGGGACTCGGACTGCCCGAAAGATTTGCAGACGGTGCAGCAATAAAGCAACCGCTTTTTTCGATAAGTTCGTGCGCCATGGGGTTAGACGGCATTCTGATTGCCACAGTGTCAAGACCGGCAGTAACAACTCCCCCAACAAGGTCGGACTTTTTCATAATAAGCGTTAAACAACCGGGGAAAAATGCGTCCATAAGTTTTTTTGCATCTTCGCTTTGATAAGATGTTAATTTGTATACATCTTCAATATTCGCTATATGCACTATCAAAGGATTATCGGCAGGTCTGCCTTTTGCGGCAAATATTGAACGTACTGCATCGTCATTTAAAGCATCTGCGCCAAGCCCGTAAACAGTTTCCGTAGGAAATACCACCGTTCCGCCGTTCTTAATACATTGCGCCGCTTCGTCAATATTGTCTGCCGTTATTATTTTTGTCATAACAAAACTTCCTTACTCGTTTTCGCTGAGTTTGAGTTTTTCGCTCTGGTCAGTTGTAATAAGTGCGTCTATAATCTCGTTTAAATCGCCGTTTAAAACAGCGTCAAGTTTATGAAGTGTAAGACCTATTCTGTGGTCTGTTACTCTGCCCTGAGGATAGTTGTAGGTGCGGATACGCTCGGATCTGTCGCCCGTGCCGACCTGACTTTTACGCTCTGCAGAAATTGCGTCGTTGTGTTCCTGAAGAGCCTTGTCGTAAATTCTGGAACGAAGAATCTTCATCGCTTTATCTTTGTTTTTATGCTGAGATTTTTCGTCCTGACACGAAACCACAATGCCCGTGGGAATATGAGTAATGCGCACCGCCGAGTCGGTGGTGTTTACACACTGTCCGCCCGGTCCGCCTGCGCGGAAAACGTCTATTCTTAAATCGTTTGCGTTAATTTCAACCTCTACATCTTCAACCTCAGGCAAAACTGCAACAGTAACTGTTGATGTGTGAATTCTGCCACCCGACTCGGTTGATGGAATACGCTGTACTCTGTGTACGCCGCTTTCAAACTTCAATTTGCTGTAAGCACCTGCGCCGTTAATGGAAAAAGAGATTTCTTTAAATCCGCCGAGTTCGGTTTCGTTAGACGATAAAATCTCAACACCCCAGCGATTCATTTCAGCATACATAGAATACATTCTGAAAAGTGTTCCGGCAAAAAGTGCCGCTTCGTCACCGCCTGCGCCGCCGCGTATTTCTACGATAACGTTTTTATCATCATTAGGGTCTTTCGGCAGAAGCAATATTTTAAGTTCCTCTTCTACCAACACAATTTTATCCTTACACTCGGCAAGGTCTGCCTCTATAAGTTCTTTGAAATCTTTATCCACATCGCTGCCAAGCATTTCCTTTGCTTCGTCAATATCGCTTTTAAGTTTGTTATACTCTCTGTATTTATTAACTATCGGCGTAATATCGGAATGTTCTTTGCAAAGTTTGCGCCATTGGTCCTGATCTGCAATTATTTCAGGGTCGCTGATTTTATTTTCTAAATCGGCAAATCGTTCTTCTAAAAACGATAATTTGTCAAACATTTATCCACCTCAAAAGTCATTAAAGGTTACATTTCACCTTTTAATTTATTGTACCATAACTTATATAAAAAATAAAGGCTTTTTTTACGTTTTAACCTTAGTGTAATATTTGGATTGTTTTTTTGACATTAATGTTACATACAAATGCGTTTTATTGACATATACAACAGAATATTATACATTGATTTTACAAAGGAGGCGTTTTATATGAAAAAATTACTTACATTTTTGCTATGCTTTATACTGACCGCAACTACAGTTTGCGCTGCACCCGACGGAATGTGGGCACAGCCTACTGATATAAAAGTAATTATGCACGGCAAAGAAATACCCTCGTGCGCAGTTAATAACTCTATGTATATAGCGGCTGACGACCTTGGCGAATACGGATACACAGTTACTTATGTTGACGAGGTACGCACTCTGTTTGTTAATAAAACGCACGAGCCGTCGGATATTATGCCCGAGCCGTGTAATGTAGGCGAAGCACAGGCGACCGATATTCATGTAATGCTCAATGGTGAGTTATTATATAAAAACGATACCTTTGCCGCAAACGGAAAGATGTATATATGCGCAAATGCAATTACACACTATATTGGCGGACAAAATATGAATGATACTGGCATACCGAGATACAAATACAACATTATGCCTAAATGGGACGGAGAAAACCGTATTTATTATATAGACGATGCTCCCCTGCCCTCTAAGGAGGAACAGATAGCATATTTTCTTTCTTATAATGGTAACAGAGAAGAATATTCTACATTTTTAAGTTTTACAGAAACCCGATTGCAAGGAGAGGGATTTGAAGTTGTAGGCCTTAGGATAGGAGGACTTCCACACGGTTCAAATACATTTTGGTATTATTGCGCCGACGACGGGAAGTCGTACAGTATAAATACTGTTGTATCTCCTTTTAGAATGCATGATGCTTGGGGACAATGTTCAATAAAAAATCCGCGTATTGAGGGCAGACGGCTCTATTTTGAAGGTCAGCGCACAATGAACCTTATAGAATTTTCCGAAGGCATATACTACGGCACATATTATCTTGACCTTGATACTACTGTAGTAAATGTGGTTGAAGAAACAAAAAGTTGAGGAAAATATATAAAAAAGAACCTCCACACCGGAGGTTCTTTTTTATTTTATTTCAAGAAGTTTTCTCAAGGTTTGAAGGTCGTAACCATTTGTGCCGTCCATTATTGCGTATTCTTTTTCTGCACCAAATCCAACTACTTTCATAAGAGGAATATCAAGTGCATTGCAAAGAATCAAAGCGGCATCACCACGTGTTAGATAATCCTGCATTTTTGCAGTAACATCTTTCATAACACCACGCATTGATGCTACTTGTATGTAGCCATTAGGATATCCGCCCATAGAATCAGCCTGCACGCTATATCCCAAAACTGTTAAAACCATTTTTAAAAATTCCTGATTAGTAACTTTCTCATCAGGACAAAATGCTGTACCTGTTTCATAGTCAATTAATCCTGCTTTTTTAGCATATGTAACCTCACATGCCGCCCAATGATTTTCCATATCTGTAAATTCAACAGTTACTTCCTCTAATCTGTTGGCGTCAATACCAAGCATTCTGAAAACCATACATACGGCTTCTGCTCTGGTTACATCATCGTTTAAGCGCATATCGCCATTGGGGTCACCATTCATCACACTATATTTTTTTAGTTCAACAGCGCTTGTGCTTTCAGCAAAAACACTTATTATAGAAAACACCAACATAAAACACAAAACTACCGATATAATTCTTTTCATTTACAAAATCCTTTCTAAACTTATTAAGATTTAACAATCGATTGCATATTTGCACTTGTATAGGTGCAAATATATTCTATCATCATTTTATAATATTGTCAAGAACTTTGTTCCCAAATAAGTGCAGAGGTGATAGGATTGAATATTGATATAGAAAAGAAAATCGGCAAAAACATTAAAACACTTAGAGAAAAAAGTGGTCTAACTCAAGATATGTTAGCGGCAAAACTGCAGACAAACGGTTGCGACATAACACGCAGTGCTTTAGCCAAAATTGAGGTAGGACAACGACATGTGTATCCTGATGAAATAATTTTAATTAAAGAAATCTTAAACACGGATTTTGATTCAATTTTTAATATTAAAGGATAATATATATGACATCACCTATAAGAAAACCTACAAGATTAAAAGGATATGATTATTCTACACCGGGGTCTTATTTTATAACGATTTGCACGAAGGACAGAAAACAATTATTATCTAAAATTGTAGGGGACGATGCCCACATCGTCCCGAAAACCAATTATTAAATTACGGGTTAATATGTGATAAATATATTAATAATATAAATACAAAATATGAAAATGTGTCGGTTGACAAATTTGTTATTATGCCCAACCATATTCATTTAATTATATCCCTTTACAGGACGATGAGGGCATCGTCCCCTACAGAAAAAATTGAAAACCTTATCCGTTCTTTTAAAATTATGGTGACAAAAGAAATCGGAAATTCTATATTTCAACGTTCGTATCACGACCACATAATTCGTGACAAAAATGACTATCAAAAAATATGGGAATACATAGACACAAATCCTTTAAAATGGGAATTGGATTGTTTTTATACAGACAAAACGGAGCAGTGAAAAAATCACTGCTCCGTTAAATTTTATTTTATATTATCGCTTATTTTAGCATATTCCTCAATCGAGAGTGTTTCACCGCGTCGGCGTGGGTCTATGCCGAGGCTTTCGAGCATTTGCGAAAGTTCGTCTTTACTCATAGAAAAAGCATTACTGTTTGAAAGTGTGTTCAAAAGGGTTTTACGTCTTTGAGCAAAGGCAGCTTTTACGACTTTAAACAGCATTTTTTCGTCATTGACCTTAACCGACGGTTCGCTGAGCAAATCAAGGCGGATAACCTCTGACGTTACCTTTGGCGGTGGCATAAACGAATCCGGCGGTGCAATGGCAACAGGCGTTGCGGTGCAGCGGTACTGAACAGAAAGAGTTATCGCTCCGTAATCTTTTCCGCCGGGTGCAGCGGCAAGGCGGTCGGCAACTTCTTTTTGAATCATAACTGTTATAGAGTCAATATTGAATCCGCCCTCTATCAAAAGCATAAGAATCGGGGTAGTTATGTAATACGGAAGATTTGCCACAACCTTAATTCTACTCTCTGCTCCAAACTCATCTGCAATAAGGGTATTTAAATCAATCTTTAAAATATCGCCGCGTACAATTTTAAGATTATCGCACTCGGCAAGATTTTCTGTTAAAATATCTGCCGCCATATCGTCTATCTCTACCGCTACAACCTTTTTGGCAGCAGCACACAAACGCTGGGTAAGTGTACCGAAACCGGGACCAATCTCAAGCACGTATGTATTTTCATCAATGCCTGAGCCGTCTACGATTTTATCTAAGACGTCCTCGTCAATCAAAAAATTCTGACCGAGTGATTTTGAAAATCTGAATCCTTTTTCGGCAAGGATTGATTTAATTACTGCAGGTGATGCTAAATTTCGCATATAGTATTACCTTTCTAACTTGTTTTAGGAATTTTAATTACATATTCATAATAATCGTCAAACTCCGTCTGTTGAGATACGGCGCTTATGCCCGACTCTATCATAACAGAAACGGCACGGTTTATGGTGTTCATAAAAATGCGCACGTCTTTCATTATACCTGTACGCTTTGGAACAGCCTTGAATTCGGGCTCTTTTTTTGCTTCCAAAAGTTTATCTATGTAGGCATCTGTTTCGCTGACGTTATATGAATTATCACATATTTTTTTAAGTGCTTCAAGTTGCTTGTCCTCATCAGGAATACGCAAAAGTGCCCTTGCGTGGCGCTCAGTAAGGTTATGCTCAACAAGTGATGCCTTAACACTTTCGGGCAAGCGCAGAAGTCTTAACTTATTTGCAATGGTTGACTGATTCTTACCGAGTTTTGCGGCAATCTGCTCCTGAGTGAATCCGTGTATTGCTATGAGTGCACTATAGGCTTCTGCTTCCTCCATAAACGACAAATCCTGTCTTTGCAAATTTTCAACCAATGCGACGGCGGCGCTGTCGCTATCGCTCATTTCGACAACAATGGCAGGAATTTTTTCAAGCCCTGCGTGTTTTGCCGCCCGCAAACGTCTTTCACCGGCAACAAGTTCGTAAAGCGTAGGCGAAACTTTGCGCACGGTAATCGGTTGCAATATGCCGTATTGCCTGATTGACTGGCTCATTTCCTCCAATGCCGGACCGTCAAAATTCTTTCTCGGCTGAAATGGGTTGGGCAGAATTTTATCTACCGGTATCTGAGCAATATTGTCCTTTGGCAGATACTGCTCTTTTATCATTGATATCATATCCATCATTTGTATGCCTCCTGATTTCGGAAAGTTTTGGAATATTTTTCCATATTCACAGTATAACATACATTTCTCGTGATGGGAAATAAAATCGTTCGTAAAATATCGACAATTAAAGAGGCATTTTAGCAGGCTTAGGCGCACTTCTTGGATACTTTTGCGGTATTGGCGCAACTTTTTTTATAATTACAAGATTATGCTGTAAATCTGTTGTGGGGATATCATAAGGAATAACCTTTTCCACCTTGCCACCAAGTATTTTGATGGCGTTTTTGGCGTTTGAAATTTCCTCCTCTGCATTAGGTCCTTTCATACTTACAAAGTAGCCGCCTACTTTAACAAACGGCAGGCACAGTTCGCTTAATGTTGAAAGATTTGCCACGGCACGCGATACTGCTACGTCAAATTTTTCACGCAATGCACCATCTCTGCCGCCATCTTCCGCCCTTGCATGAACGGTAGTTATATCAGTAAGTTCAAGTGCTGATATAACCTCGTTCAAAAAGTTAAGTCTTTTAGCCAAAGAATCGAGCAAGGTTACTTTTAAACCACTATTGGCTATCTTCAACGGAATGGCTGGAAAACCAGCGCCCGTGCCTACATCTATTAAAGATATGCCGTCTGATAAAACACCGCTTTTTACACACATTAAAGAGTCCAAAAAGTGTTTTGTTACAACGTCATATTCCTCTGTAATAGCGGTAAGGTTAATCTTTTCGTTCCACTCTAAAAGCAGTTCAAAGTATTTTTCAAACTTATCAGCCTGAATATCAGAAACACCATATTCAAGAAGAAGTTTTTTATCCATATTACTCTCCTAAGAAAAAGGGGCGGATATTCCGCCCCGTATTATAATTATTCAGAAATAGCGTCCGCACATCTTGCGCAAAGTGTGGGGTGGTCACTATTTGAGCCAACTGTATCGCTGAACATCCAGCAACGCTCACATTTTTCGCCATCAGCGGCAGTAACCTTAATTGAAAGGTTTGCAACTTCTTCGGCTTTATAAGCGCTATCGTCTGTGCCTTTTTCTACGCTGACACCCGAAACGATAAATATTGTTACAAGGTCATCTTCGTTCTCTTTCAAGAAATCGTATGTTGCACCGTCTGCAATAAGTTTAACGTGTGCATTGAGTGAGTGACCGATAACTTTTTCGCCTCTTGCAAGTTCAAGCGCTTTGCTGACATCGGAACGTACTTTCAAAAGCAGTTCGTATTTTTCGTTGAGTTTCTCGTCGTTGAGCAAATCACAACCGCATGCTTCAGGAATATCGTTAAATGTTATGCTGTAGAGATTGTCGCTTTCAGTATGCGGCATCTCTGCCCATATTTCCTCTGATGTGAAGCAGAGAACAGGTGCAAGCAATTTAACAAGAATACCAAGTATTTTATAAATAGCGGTCTGTGCGCTTCTACGGTCAGCACTTGACGGTTTTGTAGTATAGAGTCTGTCTTTGATAACGTCAAGATAGAAGTTACTCATATCTACAACGCAGAAATTATGAATTGCGTGGTAGAGAATGTGGAAATCGTACTCGTCGTAGCCGTTACGAACACGTGATATAAGCGCATTCGCCTTAGAAAGTGCCCAGCGGTCAATTTCCATAAGGTCAGCGGTTTCAACCATATCCTTATTGGGGTCGAAATCGTAAAGGTTACCAAGGATATAACGCGCAGTGTTTCTTATCTTGCGGTAACTTTCAGAAAGTTGCTTCAGTATATTTTCGCTCATACGC
Source organism: Clostridia bacterium (assembly GCA_045646385.1). GTDB lineage: Bacteria > Bacillota > Clostridia > UMGS1810 > UMGS1810 > SIG455. The sequence continues at coordinate 131,314 of JAZRKQ010000002.1, forward strand.
ATATCGGTTTTAAAATCCGCTGTAACAACCCACAAACGGAGAATATCAACACCGTATTTTTTAGCAACCTCTAACGGGTCTATTACATTACCCTTTGATTTGGACATCTTTTTGCCCTCATCATCAATTGTCATACCGTGGGTAAGAACTTCTTTATAAGGTGCTTTGCCTGTTACGGCAACGCTTGTAAGCATTGATGACTGGAACCAGCCTCTGTACTGGTCGTTACCCTCAAGGTAAAGGTCTGCGGGCCACTGCTGGTCTTCTCTCTGTTCGCAAACTGCAAAGTGCGATGAGCCGGAGTCAAACCAAACGTCCATGATATCATGTTCTTTTGTAAACTCTGTGCAGCCGCACTCGTGGCATTTATAGCCTTCAGGTAGAATTTCGCTTGCATCCATTGCATACCATGCAGAGCAACCTTTTTCCCTGAACAGGTCAGAAATTATCTTGATTGTTTCGGGGTTAATGATTTCCTTGCCGCAATCTTTACAATAGAAAATCGGAATTGGAACACCCCACAGACGCTGACGTGAAATACACCAGTCGCCACGGTCTTCTATCATTTTTCTTATTCTTTCTTCGCCCCACTTCGGCACCCATTTAACAGAATCAACTGCGGCTAAAGCGTCTTTTTTGAATGCATCTATAGATGCAAACCACTGCTCTGTAGCACGGAAGATAATGGGTTTACCGCATCTCCAGCAGTGCGGATACTGGTGGATAATAGGCTCTACTTTAACAAGTGAGTTTGTAGAAAGTAACTGGTCTATAATCTTCTGGTTGGATTCCTCATAGAAAAGGCCTGCAAACTGACCGGCTTCTTCTGTAAGGTAACCTTTATTATCTACGGGAACAACTATCGGCAGGTCGTAGTCCTTACAAGCCACATAGTCCTCTGCACCATGACCGGGAGCGGTGTGTACACAACCTGTACCTGCATCCAATGTTACATGGTCGCCTAAGATAACTAAAGAATCTCTGTCTAAGAAAGGATGGCGGCATGTGATATTTTCAAGTTCTGAGCCGATAAATGTTTTAACTATCTCATAATCGTCTGCCTCGGCAATACCTGCAAATGCTGCGGCGAGGTCTTTTGCAACAACATAATACTCGCCCTTTGCAGACATAAGGCAATATTCAAAATTGGGATTGAGCGCAATAGCAACGTTGCCGGGGAGTGTCCATGTAGTGGTTGTCCAGATTACAAAGAAGATTTTATCTTTGTCGAATCCGTCAAACATACCCTTATCGTCATTCACCTGGAATTTAACATAAATTGAATTTGTTTTATCTTCAGCATATTCGATTTCTGCTTCAGCAAGCGCTGTTTCGCAATCAGTACACCAGTAAACAGGTTTTTTGCCTTTGTAGATAAAGTTTTTCTCAGCCATTTTGCCGAAAACTTCAATCTGCTTAGCCTCAAACTCGGGCTGGAGTGTAATATACGGATTTTCATAGTCGCCGATAACACCCAGACGTTTAAACTGTTCTTTCTGGTTATCTATATACTTCATAGCAAATTCATGGCATAACTCTCTGAATTTAACAGGGCTTAATTCCTCTTTATTAATCTTGAGTTTTTTAATAGCCTGAATTTCAATAGGCAGACCGTGGGTATCCCAACCGGGCACAAACGGAGCCTGATAGCCTGTCATATTTTTATAGCGTACTATGATATCCTTTAAAATTTTATTAAGTGCGTGTCCCAAGTGGATATCGCCGTTGGCAAAGGGTGGGCCGTCGTGCAAAACGAACTTGGGCTTGCCTGCATTATGTTCCATAAGTTTATAATACAGACCGTCCTCGTCCCATTTTTTTACCATGTCGGGTTCCTTCTGAGGAAGGTTTGCACGCATAGAAAATTCTGTTTTCGGAAGATTTAATGTTTTACCGTAATCCTGCTGTTCCAATTTGTAACAACTCCTAACTTTTCATTTAACTTCAATGTCATTTTCAGCAGATGATGCCGCATCCGAAGATTTGAGCGAATCTATCTGTGAGGTCAGCATGCCTATCATGCGGGCCTTAAAAAGTTCTGTTGAACGTTTTATATTTTCAGCCTCTTTGGTAGCCTCCATAGCCGAACGCATAGCGTTTTCAACTATATCTTTAGCCTGCTTTTCAGCAGCCTCAACAGTAAGACGTGCCTTTTCGTCGGCGGTCTTGCGCACCTCATCGCCCGTGCTTTGAGCAACTAAAAGCGCATTCTGCATAGTTTCCTCTATAGATTTATAATGCTCCAAAGCGCTGTTTAACATATTGATTTTATCATTCAAATCAATATTGTTTTTATACATAGTTTCATAATCGCGCAGTACCAGTTCCAAAAATTCTTCTACTTCGGCTTTTTTATAGCCCATGGCACCGCTTGTAAATCTTTTATTTTGAATATCTAACGGAGTAAGCATGAGTATTCCCCTCTTTTGCTTTAGTTTATTATATAAAATGTCTTATATTTATTTTTATTCTGCCTTTACGAGTAGTTGAGCAATCGGTATCTATAATCATTTTGCCGTAACCTCTTGCAGATATAACATCGCCCGATTTTATACGTGCGGATACGGATTTGGCAATATCATAGTTCACCTGAACAAATCCGCGTTCAACAAGTTCACACGACACATCGCGGCTTTTGCCTATAGCGGCAGAGAGCACACAGTCAAGCCTCAGCGATGCAACCGATGCAGATTGTTCGTTAAACTTACGCTCAACATACACATCGTCAACCTCGCAAACTGTGCACATAACATTTGCAGATGCAACTTTGTCCAGATTAAGGCATATAAATTCTGCAACTGCCAAATCACAAAACATAACGGCATGGTCAGTTTCCATAATTATATCGCCAATCTTTTCCCTTTTTATTCCTAAAGAAAGCACTGCACCAAGATAATCACGATGTGAAAATACACTTCTATCTTTGGCGCAAATCTTAACCGCCACAATCGGATAATACGTATATGCATCTTCATCAGGGCAAAATGCAATAATCCTTCGTTCAGCATCATTATATCCGCCAAACTGTTTTATAACAAAACTGCCTCTGCACCTTGCTGATGCAATAGCGGCTTCTCTCGGATTTAAGAATGGCGAGTACATTACCACACCCGCTTTTTCGCATCTTTCTGCCAAATCGAGCAGATGAGAGATAAGAATTTTCTCATCCCCCTCTAATCCCTGCAGAAGATTGGTTTTATTCATATTAATCTAAATCGAAAAGACCGTTTGATTTGAGTTCGCTGCTGAAATCACCCATAATGCCAACATTATAAGGAGCCAGAAGCAGAATTCCGTTGGCAACTTTCTGCATACTGCCGTCAAGTGCGTATACGGCACCGCTTAAAAAGTCTACCATTTTACGTGCATCGTCTTTATCAAGTCTTTCAAGGTTTACTACAACCGGTTTTTTACTCTTTAAATGGTCTGCAATATCCTGTGAATCATTATAAGATGTAGGCTGAATTACCACAACTTTAAGTTGTGTTGTTGTGTGGATATTAACCACTTTGCCTTTTTTAAGTCCAAAACCGCCTGATGCGGGTTCTTCCTCGTAACGTCTTGGTTCGTAAACAGGAGTTTCCTCTACTACGTCTTCCTCTTCACTCAAACCCATAACGTTCATCATCTTATTCATGAAATTTCCCATTATAAATGCCCCCTTAGCATATTTTATATATTATTGAAAAAGTCCTCTGCCTACACGCACAATATTTGCGCCTTCTTCAATTGCTATATCAAAATCGTTGCTCATGCCCATAGACAAATATTCCATACTAACATTATCATATTTTTTTGACGATATGTCAACATATTTTTTGTATAAAGACGAAAAAATCTTGCGTATTTCGCTCTCAGGTGCACCAAGCGGTGCCATTGTCATAAGTCCTTTTACGAAAAGACCATTAATACCGGCACATTGCTCAACCATTTCATCAACAAAGTCAAGATTCATACCGTATTTGCTTTCTTCACCCGAAACATTTACCTCAAGCAAAATGTCTGTAGTAATACCCCGAGCCACAGACTGTTTGCCGATTTCTTCTGCTAAACGCAGAGAATCTACAGAATGTATAAGTTTAACTTTACCGATAATGCTTTTAACCTTGTTGGTTTGCAAATGACCTATTATATGCCAGGAGGCATCCGGAAGGTCATCATATTTTGAAAGCAGTTCCTGTACACGGTTTTCGCCAAGACTCGTTACACCGAGTTCCATAATCTCACGGATTCTGTCTGCAGGAACGGTTTTTGTTACAGCAAGAAGCGTTATATCCTCTGCCCTTCTTCCCGATTTTGCACAGGCGGTATCAATTCTGTTGCGTACGCTAAGCAAGTTATCTTTGATGTTCCCCATTTTATACCCCCGTTATCTTATAGCGATATTTTCGCCGACCTCTTTTGCATCTATTACAACCTCGTCATAAAGCAAAACAGAAGATGAGTCGGAATTGTTTTCTTTAGCAATTGCATAATCATCATCTTTATAAATGATATCTGCTTTTTTGAATTTCATTAATCCCTCTGTTACGGTGTATACTCCTTGAGTTCCGTTGTTTACACGTACTGCCTTGATCGGAATTTTAATGCCTGAATATTTATTTGTTATAAGAGTTATCGGTGTTTTACGGTTTTTCATGGCATCATCACTATACTCTGTAACGGTTACGCCAACAACGCACTTTTTGCCGGACACGGGCGATATAGACGAAATTGTTGCGTTGTATTCCTCAGCACTCTCGCCTATTTTAATATACACAGCCTGTCCCTCTTTGATTTCAGAGGCTCTTTTCTCGTCAACAAGCATAGCAATATACCACTCTACATTGCTTACAATTTTACACACAGGCTGGTCTGCACCCTCAACAAGTTCCGGCTTAGTATCGGAAACAGTTTTAAAATCCTCTACCGTCATAGACTCAAGCGATGCACCGCTTAAAACCTGTTCAAACCCATCAATATTAGTTGAATAAATGCCGGCTGACGGCGCATACAAATTCTGCTTTGCGGCAGAGAGCATCTGTTCGTATTGTGCCTTCTGTGATTGAAGTTCGTCAAGCATGGTGGCAACGCTTCCGCTTTCACCCGACACTTCAAGTTTTTTATCTATCAAAACGTTAAGGTCACCTTTAAGTTCTGATACATGACGGATATTTTTATCGTTTATACTGATGATAAGGTCTGAAATACGTGTTGAAATATTACTTTCTATCTTTGCCTGGTCACCCTCAAAAACAAGGCTGTTTTCCTGCGCACCGGTAATCTCGGCAATACGTGCATTTACCTGCTTGAGTTTATTCTGTGTTTCTTTATCAACACTTCCGGTATAAACAGAGGCAACCATCTTTCCGCGTTTAACAACATTATTTTCAACTGCAACGCTTTCTAAAACACCTGATGAATCAGAATTAATAACGGTTTCGTTCCTAATAATAATACCGTCGTACTCACCGGAATTTTCAATGGTATCATATTGCACCATTTCAGTTTCTACAGTCGGGTTTAAAAGTATTACTATATTCCACAGTTGAAATGCCACAAGGCAGAATATTAAAACATGCAGCAAAAACTTTTTCATCAGAGTTTTCCTTTCTTGAATTCTTCGGCATCGTGCAAAATTGCGATTACCGCTTCTTTATCTTCGGGGTTTACCCAATGTATATCTTTATTTGCACCAAACCACGTAATCTGGCGTTTGGCATATCTTCGTGAATTTCGTTTTATAAGTCTTATTGCTTCGTCACGGGTACACTTGCCTTTAAAATACCATATAACCTCACGGTAACCTATAGCCTGCATGGCGTTTGACTTAGTACTGTAACCTTTTTTTATAAGGTCTTCCACCTCATCAAAAAGCCCCTGCTCAACCATAATATCCACACGTCGGTCTATATTTGAATAAAGCAACTCCCTGTCACGCTGCATACCTATTATAAAAGTATTATATTTTTCATTTACTGTGTTTTCTCTTTGAACGGTAATTGATTTACCCGTTACATGATAAAATTCCAGCGCACGGATAACACGCTTAACATTATTAAAATGTATATTTTCGGCAGCAACGCTGTCAACATCACAAAGCATTGAGTGAAGATACTGTGCACCTTTTTCTTCAGCAATTTCATTCAAATATGCACGGTATTGTTCATCGCAACTGTTATCTTCAAAAGCAGCGCCTTTCAAAAGGCTGTCAATATAAAGCCCAGTTCCGCCGCATATAACTGGGATTTTTCCACGAGAGCACACATCTTCTATCGCCGCTTGCGCAAGCGTTACAAAACGGCTTACGTTACAATCGTCGTCAGGTTCTAAAACATCTATAAGATGATGTGCAATCCCGCACATCTCTTCTTCAGTAACTTTAGCAGTACCTATATCCATATATTTATATATCTGCATAGAATCCGCAGAAATTATTTCACCACCAAGAACATCAGCGGCTTTCACGGCAAAAGAAGATTTGCCCGATGCTGTAGGGCCTACAATTGCTAATACAGGTATCAAAAAGTCCACTCCTTAAGCAGATTCCTTAAACTATTCTTTTAAACTGTTTTTCAAGAGACGTTTTGCTCATACGCACACATATAGGTCTTCCGTGAGGGCAAGTATTTATACCCTCAAGTTCCATAACCTGCGACACAAGGTGCTCCATATCGTCGGAAGTTAAATGCTTGCCGCCTTTAAGTGCACGTTTGCAAGCCATAGTGTGCAGAGTTTTTTCATAAAGTTCGTGCTTGGGAACTTCTGCATTATCGCCTAAAACTTTTATAATCTCGCCTACAGTATCGACAATGAGTGCATCGTCCATTTCCATAGGTACTTTACGTATAATTATATCATTAGAGCCGAAAATGTCAATCTCAAAGCCGACATCGGCAAAAAATTCAATATTTTTCTCCGCAACTGCAAAATCATATCCGTCAAGCGATACAGTTACGGGAATAAGCATTGATTGGGCGCAGATCTCGTTGTTTTTCCATTGATCCATAAGTTCTTCAAACCATATACGCTCGTGTGCGGCGTGCTGGTCTATTAAAAGCATTTCCTCGCCTGCCTGCGCTATTATATATGTGTTGAACACCTGCCCAACCAACGTAAAATCACGGTTCGGTAAATACTGCTGTTTAGCAGGTTCCTCATTACAAGGCAAGGGTTCTGTTTGAGTTTCAACAACTTCCTGCTGAGTATCGGGTTCGGGAATAATAGTTTCTTCAACCTTTTCCACAGGCGGAACATAAGTAGGTGTAATCTGCATGTTTTCTTTTTTTGCGTTGAACACCGAAAAATCATTTTCCTGACGCAAAGTGTTTTTATTAGCAACAAATACCGGGGGCAGATTTTCTTTACTGCTTTTTTCAATAGCAGTACGTATGCTTTCTTTAATCTCCTCACGTATTGTATCCCGTGATTTTTCCGGTTTTATTGGGAGTTCCGTCTGCACGGCAGTTTTATCGTGCGCTACCTCCATTTCAATTTTTGGTTTTGAGAAAACCTTTTCATCATCTATCTCCGGTACGTGACGGGAGTTTGTGATAGCCTCTTTTACAGCCCAGTAAACTGCACTGTATATCTTTTTATCGTTAGAAAAACGTACTTCCATTTTAGTCGGGTGAACATTAACATCAACAAGCCCCGGTGCGATATCTATATAAAGCACACAAACGGGGAACTTACCCACCATAACGGAATTTCTATAAGCCTCTGCCACAGCGGCGCTGATGGTTTTATTAACAATATTTCTGCCGTTTAAGAAAAACACCTGATGGCGTCTGTCTTTCCTTGTCAGCGAGAAAGCACCCGTACAACCACTTACACATATATATTCCTCTTTATATTTAACGTCTATCATATTGGAAGAGTACTGCGCACCGTATACAACATGAACACAATCATTCACGTTACCCGTTCCGTGACTCGACACAACAGGTTTACCGTTGCTTATAAGTTTTATGGAAACATCGGGATGGCACAGTATCATTTTATTAACAACATCAGTAACGGCAGTAGTTTCAGCCGCATCGTTCTTTAAAAATTTCATACGTGCAGGTGTATTAAAAAACAGATTGCGAACAATCATGGTAGTTCCGTCGGGACAGCCCACCTCTGTATGCTCTGCCACCTCACCGCCTTCAACAACAACGTTTACACCAAAATCATTTTCTTTTATCTTCGTAAACATATCAACCCTAGCAACTGCCGCAATACTGGCGAGCGCCTCACCGCGAAAGCCGAGAGTGTAAATTTTATCAAGGTCTTCTTTTGTTGCAATCTTGCTTGTGGCGTGGCGGGCAAATGCCGTTATGGCATCATCGGGATGTATGCCGTCGCCATCGTCTGTAACACGTATATAACTCATACCGCCGTTTTTAATTTCAACAGTAATATTTTTTGCATGTGCATCAACAGAGTTTTCTATAAGTTCTTTAACGGCGGATGCAGGGCGTTCCACAACTTCGCCGGCGGCTATCATATTAGTCAGATTTTTATCTAAAATATTAATCTTCATTGCTCCGCCTCCTTTTTATTATTCTTCTCTTAGTTTCAATTGAAGTGTATACAGTTCATTTATAGCCTCAATGGGGGTAAGAGTTGATACATCTATGTTTTTAATACGCTCGGCAAGTTCGTTCGGGAATTGCATCTGCTCTGCTTTGTCAGACACACGTTCTGTTTGCGGTGAATTTGCTTTTATCTGACCGCCCTCAAGGCTTGAAAGAACCTGCTGGGCACGTTCTGTAACCTCATCAGGTACACCTGCAAGTCCGGCAACCTCTATACCGTAACTATCCGACGCTCCGCCTGCAATAATCTTGCGCAGAAAGATTATATCTTTACCGCGTTTTTTAACTGCAATTGAAAAGTTTTTAACACCGTCCAACTTGTCTTCCAAAACTTTAAGTTCGTGATAGTGTGTGGCAAACATTGTTTTTGCACCGATTTTTTCCTTGTTGCTTACATACTCAACTACAGCCCAAGCAATGGACAGACCGTCAAATGTACTGGTGCCTCTGCCGATTTCATCTAAGATAATAAGGCTTTTCGAAGTTGCGTTCTTTAATATATTTGCAACCTCGCTCATTTCAACCATAAATGTACTCTGCCCTGCGGCAATATCATCAGATGCGCCAACACGTGTGAACACTCTGTCAACAACGCCTATACGGCACGCAGACGCAGGCACAAAACTGCCCATCTGTGCCATTAAAGTGATAAGAGCGGTCTGGCGCATATACGTTGATTTACCTGCCATATTAGGACCGGTTATAAGCAAAAAGCGATTATCACCCGTATTCAAATAAGTATCATTAGGAACAAATAGCGAAGATGTGTTTGAGATTTCTACAGACGGGTGTCTACCGTCTTTTATATCAATAACGTCGCCATCGTCAACAACTGGTTTTACATATCCGTTTTCGGCGGCAACAAACGCAAGCGAACACAAAACGTCTACTGCGGCAATCATTTTTGCACAGTTCTGTATACGTTTAAGGTTGGCTACCACCATATTTTTTAAGGTTATAAATATATCGTACTCAAGCGCTTCTATTTTATCTTTTGCGCTTGTCACGGAATCTTCAACACGTTTGAGTTCTTCTGTAATATATCTTTCGCAATTAACGAGTGTCTGTTTACGTATGTAGTCTGCAGGCACTTTATCCGTATTGGTCTTTGAAACTTCTATATAATAGCCAAAAACTTTATTATACGAGATTTTAAGTTGTTTAATGCCAGTTCTTTCACGCTCTGCCTCTTCGATTGAACTAAGTATTCCTGTACCCGAGTTTTTCATCTGGCGCAGGCTGTCGAGTTGGGCATCATAGCCTTTGCGTATCATACCGCCCTCACGTACGCTGAAAGGCGGCTCGTCTGCAATGGCAGCACAAAGGGTTGAGCACACATCTTCAACAGTATCTAAATTTGTTCCCACGTTTGAAAGTAACGGAGAGGTTGCATTTTTAAGCAAATTCTTTATTTCGGGAGTGCGTTTTAAACTGTTTGCCAGCGCAAGCAAATCTCTTGCGTTACCGTTGCCGTAAACTATTTTGGAAGAAATTCGCTCCATATCGGAAAAACCGCGAAGTGCCTCCTGCAAATCTTCTCTTAATTTAAAACCTCTGTAAAGTTCGTCTACGGAATCCAAACGCATATTTATTTTATCAGAGTCCATAAGTGGTCTGTCAACCCATTCAGCAAGCAAGCGCGCCCCCATAGATGTACGCGTTTTATCAAGCACACCGAGAAGTGAACCTTTTTTAGATTTATCACGCATGGTGCTGGTAAGTTCCAGATTTCTTCTCGAGGATAAATCTATTTCCATATACTCGTTTTTAAAATAAAGTCTTACTTCGTTAAGATAACTTAAATTTATCTTTTGTGTTTGTTTAAGGTATGCCAACGCACCGCCGAGCGCACGTATACAAAGCGGATGCTTTTCGTAAGTAAGCGCACCTAAACCGATTGAATTTTCGTCTATAAGTTCACGCGCAAGATTTATATCAAAATCTTCTTCAGGGAGCATACTGTCAAAATACGAAAAGCGCTTTTTCATTTCTGTGAACACACCGACATGTAATGCCGCACCATCGTTTACTATAAGTTCTGCCGGAGCAAAGCACGCAATAGCATTGGCAAGACGATTTTCTACAATATCATTATCACCATAAGTTGCAAAAACATCGCCTGTGGTTGCATCTATAAACACTACACCGAAGCCGTCTTCACAATAATACACAGATGCAAGATAATTATTCTGCCTTTCGTTCAGCACTCCGTCAAGATTAACTGTACCCGGTGTTATAATGCGCACAACATCTCTGCGGACAATAGTTTTTGTTTCCTTAGGGTCTTCCATCTGCTCGCATATAGCAACCTTTTTGCCTGCAGCAATAAGTTTTGCTATATAACCGTCCACACTATGAAAGGGCACACCGCACATTGGTATGCGGTCAGGTCCCGAACCTTTGCCTGTTAATGTGATATTAAGTATTTCAGATGCCTCGTAAGCATCGTCGTTAAACATTTCATAAAAATCGCCCAGACGAAACATAAGAATGCAATCCTCGTGGTTTGCTTTAACCTCGAGATACTGCTTCATCATAGGAGTGATTTTTTCTGATGTGGCCATTTTTTATGCTCCTTTAAAAATGTTTTACCATGCGATGCCGTCTGCTTTTCTGGCACCTTCCAATCTTACGGTAAGTCTGTGCGGAAGGCATATAAGGCTTTGTCCTGATGAGGTTATTTTACCTGCATTAACCTCATACTTATCAGCACAGTTACTATGAGTTACAGCAGCACCGTTTTTATCTATAACAATAGTGTTTTTGCCGTATTCGCTATCAATTTCAATTACTTTTTCATCTGTAATTGCAAGCAAATCATACCTTGCAAATTCTTCACCGTTTATCTCTATAATGCAAACCGTTGGCGTTTCACCGCCGGATGCAAAAGTAAATATAATCACAGCAGCAAGCAAAACTGCAAGCATTATGCATATATCTGCCGCTTTAAGTTTTATACAATTAAAAATGTCCTGTAGAGCCAAATCCGCCGTCACCTCTTTCGGTAACACCAAGTTCGCTGACTACATTGAAGTTTGCTTTTGCAACCTCCATAATAACCAGTTGCGCAATGCGCTCACCGTGTTTTATTGTGTAGGGCTCACGGCTTAAGTTAATGAGCGATACCATAAGTTCGCCTGTGTAGTCGCTGTCAATTACTCCGACACAGTTGGGCAAAGTGATTCCGTTCTTTGATGCAAGTCCAGAACGAGCAAATATAAACGCTGCAAAATCTGCTGACGGCAACTGAATAGCAATACCCGTAGGAATAAGTTTACGCTCTAACGGTTCTAAAGTAACATCTTCTGCAAGGCAGGCAGTCAAATCCATTCCCGCAGAACCTGATGTTGCATAAAACGGTACGTTTTTTTCTTTATTCGTTTCTAAAAACTTAATTTTTACATCTGCAGTCATATTACGTTCTCCTTTATACGCCTCTATAGAAATGACCTCTTGTATACGGCTTATCAAAAGGCTTTCCGTTTTCATAAAGGCTGATTATATTTTTAACCTCGTCGGCTGTTTCAGTTGTAAAGTAAAAGCAAGCATACGATACTCCGCTTCGGTAAATATCGTCCATTTTATCCGCCATATATAATGGCGTACTGTTAAGAATTACATTTGTGCACGAATCTTTGTCTGCCAGAACAGGGAAGTCTGCACCCTTGCGGTCTTTAAGATAATTTACCCTGCCATCGCACACGCATTTACCATTGGCTGATTTAAGCACGCAGTTCTGCACCATCATAACAGGGATATATCCATATGCAATAACCTCAACAGGAATATCTTTAGATACAGAGCGTATTGCATTGATATTCATTTCAGGTGATAAACACACACTGTTAAACCCTGCATCTTTTAAAAACTTAACCGCCATAGAATTGAATACATTCAATCTGAATCCGCCGTGTTTTAAATCAGCATTATCATAAACCTGCGAAAAGTTTGATACAGATATTTTGCTGTATCCATCAGCAACTTCCCCATGACGTTCTATAGCGGGTAATGCTACAATAAATCTGTCGGACAAAAACTCTTTGCTATATTCATCATAAATGCTTTTAGGAACATATATACGTGAAACAGATGTTTTCTCAAGTGCCTTTATATGCTCATACGTATTACCGTAAGCAGTAAATTCTGTTTTAGGAGATTTTTTTATAATATCAAACGAAAAATCTTTAATATTATCTCTTTCGCCTATATACGCACGCTGATTTTCAATATCGGCAATTGCACGTCTTCGCATATTGTTAAGTTCTTTTATCGGCAGACTTATATTATCATCTGTATTAATAATAAAATCTTCAAATTCAAAAGGTGTTCCGCCGGTTTTCAGCATCTGTTCACGGATACGCTCATCGGTTAATGCAACCTTTAATGCAGTTTCGGCATTAGTTTCCCCTTCAATAGTTGTACTGTGCCCATCGTTATCCCATACGCACAATATAGGGTACTCGCCCAAAACAGCGGTAAAACTTCCGTTCAGTGCAATCTTTCTGCTATCAGATTTTACAAGTTCTTCGGCACGTACCTTTGCATTATCTGTGATGTTTTTATAAACATCATCATTGTTTTTGTCAATGTTGAGCATATGGCGTCCGGTAGAATTTTCAAAATATCCTTTTGTAAATCCGCTTCTGGAAAATACAGAACGTAAATCGTCAATATCCTTTTTATCCACCGTGCCGCCGTTTCTGTATTTATCATACAGATGTGCCGCCATAGATACATAAGCGGAATTTTTCATTCTGCCTTCTATTTTTAAAGACTTAACACCGAGTTTGTCCAAAGTGCCAATTTCGTCGAGCATACACAGATCTTTAAGACTCAAAAGATACTTTTCTTCACAAACAGTATTTCCATCGGCATCAATAAGAGAATAAGGCAATCTGCATGGCTGGGCACACGCTCCTCGATTTCCTGAACGTCCGCCTATAAAACTGCTCATCAGGCATTGCCCCGAATAACTCATACAAAGTGCACCGTGTGCAAAAACTTCTATTTCGGCATCAGAGCCTTCACATATATTGCCAATCTCTTCCTTTGAAAGTTCGCGAGAAAGCACAACACGTGAAAAACCGGCGCGTTCTGCCGCCTTAACACCTTTTAGATTATGCACGGTCATCTGTGTACTGGCATTGAGTTTAAAATCGGGAAAGCACTTTCTAAGCATAGAGAGCACACCCAAATCCTGAACGATTAAAGCATCTACACCGGTTTTATAGCAAAACTTTGCAAAATCATAAGCATCGTAAAGTTTGCCGTCTTCTACAAGGGTATTGAGCGCAACATAAACTTTGCATCCCCGTACATGGGCATACTTTACGGCTTCGGCAATCTCTTCGTTTGAAAAGTTTACTGCGTTTGCCCTTGCAGAAAATGCACTTCCGCCCATGTACACCGCATCGGCACCGTTATTTACCGCCGCAACAAAATTTTCGTACGAGCCTGCAGGAACCAATACTTCTATACTCATCTGCCGCCCTCTAATTTGGCAATTTTAATCTTTAAATTCTGAATTTCTTCCTTAAGCGCATAATTTTCTTCTTTTAAGCGCTTTCCTGCGGAAGTAGCAGTAAAGTAGTCTTCTTTATATTTTTTTAGTTCAGCCGCAGTTTCCTCCTGCAAATCCTTAACCTTGTGGTAATCGTCGCTCATGTTGATTGCAGATAAAACAGCCACCTGAACATTGTTCAGATGAGGATTAGCAGCGATAGAGCGCATCTTTTTATCAACATAAAGACACACTTTCTGCATATATTCCTCACTCTCTGAACCCACCAGAGTATAATCTGAGCCGCATATTCTGACTACGGTTTTAATTTTATCTTCCATACGGCACCTCCTCTATTTTATCACATAACATTATACCACAACGAAAACAATAATGGTAGTATTTTTTATAAAAAAATGCAAAAAAACGGAGAAAATCTCCGTTTTTGATTATCTTTTATTCTACAGTAACAGATTTTGCAAGATTTCGGGGCTTATCAACATCGCACCCTCGCAAAAGCGCTGTATAGTATGAAATAAGTTGCAGCGCAACAATTGCCGTAAAAGGTGATACATCTGTATATGTTTCAGGAATTTTAAGTGTAACAAATGCCTCCGGAGTATCAAACGGGGATATGCACAAAACCTTAGCACCACGTGCTGCAACTTCGTTCATGTTTGAAGCGGTTTTACCATGCAAATCTTTATCCGTACTTACAGCAACAACAAAAGAATCATTATCTATCAGCGCAATAGGCCCGTGCTTTAATTCGCCTGACGGGTAAGATTCTGCGTGAATATACGTGATTTCTTTCATTTTAAGAGCGCCTTCATCAGACGTTACTGCATCCTGCCCCCTGCCAATATAATAAAGATGCTCACAGTTTACAAGTAATTCTGCCATATCTTTAATTAGTGGTTCCAATGCCAATACACTTGTTATATCTTTAGGCAATCTTAAAAGTGCGTTTTTGAGCAAATCATTTTTTTCTTTTAATATATACTCTGCAAGAAATAGAGCAAATATATAAAGCGATGCCAACTGTGCCGTATATGCTTTTGTAGATGCTACGGAAACTTCCGCTCCTGCACAAGTTAAAAACGTAAAATCTGCCATACGCACAGCATTGCTACGCGGTGTATTTGTAATCGCAATAACCGTGCAACCTTTTTCCTTGGCAAGTTTCATTGCCGATAAAGTGTCTGCCGTTTCGCCGGATTGTGTTATGGCTACAACAAGAGTTTTTTCATTTATAAGAGGATTTCTGTAGCGGAATTGCGATGCCACATCTGTTTCAACAGGTATTTTAGCATACTTTTCTATAACATACTTACCTATACAAGCAGCGTGATAAGCCGTTCCGCAACCTATTATAAAGATTTTTTCAATATCTTTAATATCGTCATATCCAAGTTTACCAAATGTGGTTTTTTTATCAGTAGAAATATTGGTTGAAATAATCTGATGTAAAACATGGGGCTGCTGATAAATTTCTTTAAGCATATAGTGGTCATACGAATCCACATCTGTATCGTGCATCTTAGCATCAATGTAATAAACATCTTTACTGACAGCATCGCCTGATTTATCATATACGCAAATCCCCTCTACGGTTATTACAGCAATTTCGCCATCATCAAGAACATACATTTTATTTGTTTTTTCAGATAACGCATTTATGTCCGACGATAAAAAGTTTTCGTTTTCTCCTATTCCAATAACCAAAGGACTGTGGTGATTTGCGGCTATAATTTTACCCGGACAATCGTTGCAGATAACCGCTATTGCAAAGGACCCTTCAAGGTCTGTAACAGCGCACCTTACTGCACCTAAAAAATCGAAACACTCTCGGTAATAATAGTCTATCAAGTGCGGAATAACCTCTGTGTCTGTATTTGACACAAATCTGTATCCTTTGTCACACAAAAAAGATTTTAGTTTTGTATGATTTTCTATTATACCGTTGTGCACAACCGCTATAGTTCCCGACATATTTGTATGCGGGTGGGAATTAATCGTGTTTGCCTCGCCATGAGTTGCCCATCTTGTATGTCCTATTCCCGTTGTGCCGCAAACGGGATTATCCGCACAAATTGTTTTAAGTGCATCTACCCTACCGCAGTTTTTTCTTACGGCAATAGCGCCACCGTTCGCCACCGCTATTCCGGCAGAATCGTATCCTCTGTATTCGAGCCTTTTAAGGAAGTCAAGTAAAATATCTGCCGTCTGACCGCCTCCGGTGTATCCGCATATTCCGCACATATATAAACCGCCTTTCTTTTTTTAATATTATTGGCAGAATTATAATAAAAAATCCGCACATTAGCAAAGAAATGCGCATATAATAAAATGATATATAACAGAAAGGATTGACCCCAATATGGATAAACGTAATATTGAACAGATTTCACGCAATATAAGCGATAACGATAAAGCGATGTTAAAGGAAATCAACAGTAAAAATCTTAAAGAGCGTATAAGCAAAGTTGATTTAGGTGCTGCAGCAAAGAAAATGCGCGAACTGGGCCTCTCCGATGCCGCAAACAAATTAGATGGTATGTCCAATGCCGATATCATAAATCAGATTTCAAAAAATCCCGAAATACTTGATAAACTCAAAAATTTGTTTAAATAAGGAGGACTATTATGGATAATATGGCAGATAAACTTAAAACTATGCTCGAAAATCCCGAAACACTGAATATGCTGTCTTCACTTTTGGGAAGTATGCAAAGTACACCCGCACAAACTCCACAAGAGGATGCACCGGTATCAGAGCCGATTTCCAACGTACAACCTGAGCAGGCGGATAATATGATTAAAATAAAACAAATGCTTGAGCAGACATCAACTGCAAACGACCCCAGAATCAATTTACTCAATTCCTTAAAACCGTATATGGGAAAAAGGCGTATGGCAAAAATGGATCAGGCAATACGGCTGATACAGATATCTAAAATGGCTTCAATTTTCAAGCCATAATGAAAGGTGGAAACGATATGTATAAGCGTTATTACGACGGCTACAATTCTTACCCCCGAAACACTACCTCGTACAATGGCGAGGTAGTAATTCCAAAAGAAAGTACAGAAGACTCCGCTATTGCAGAGGTAACTCCCGAAGCACCGACTCCAACAGAAGAAAATATAGAATTTACTGTTCACGACAGCGACACAGCCGTAGCGGCAATACCTAAATCAAACATATCTTCTTTCGGAGGACTCAGCAAAATATTTAATGATATCGACATAGACGATATAATATTATTTGGTGTAATACTTTTAGTTCTTAAAGATTCTGCCGACGACCCATTGCTGATAATAATACTTACAGTAATATTTTTGGCTGGATTATTAGATGACTGATACATAAAAAATCCCTCTTATGAACAATTTCATAAGAGGGATTAATTTTATAGAATTTTTAATTAATCTGTAAGTGCAGGTCTGTCAAACGTATTAACAGAGGCTACTTCTATCATAGCATTAGGATATCCGTCAAAATAAAGTCTTTCAGCCTCAAATTCAGGAATTGACGCAATCTCGCCGTTAATATATCTGCCAACACGTATTATTGCCGTGTCCATACGCGCTTTAAGACCGCCGAACTTCATATCAAACTGCTCCCAACCAAAAGGCTTATACATCTTATGCCACAGATTATGGTACATAACGTGCAAAGTTTCGACATCTTCTCTTATTGATTTGAGTTCTTCAAGCAAATCAGCAAGTAATTTTTTGTCATCTGCACGGTAAGCAGAAGTTAAGCGGATACCAATATCGCTTTTTCTGTAAAGAACTTTATAAAGGACTTTATGAATTTCGAATATGTCGTTCATATCACCCTGATCACCCGCTTTTTGTATATCATCATAATACTTGCGATAATGAGATGCAAAATCGTAATGGGCTAAGTTTTTATCAAGCAATCCGAACAGCACGTCCTGATAGAAAATTTGAATAGATGTGTTGATGCACAAGAATGCACGTGATTTAGCAAAATGCTTCATAATATCTTCTACATCAAAATCGTCACACGAGAGCAGCATAAACGCATCAAAATCATAACCTGTGCACGCATTAAAGTGTTCAGCAAGCAACTGGTCACTTACAACATCATTATATGTGAGTTCCGCCCAGAGTTGAATAGCAGGCAGATTTCCATAGAAATTAGCCTGTGTGCCGCCGTTACCCCAGATAGTCATAAATGCAGTCTGCACACCTTGTTTTTTGCACGCAGAAAGTGCCGCACGTGATGCTATGAATGTTTTTTGGAAGTTGGGTACCAGACGGTTCCAACTCCAGCAGGCACCTGCAAATACTATTTCGTGGTCCAACCGTTTGTGCGCCTCAATCATGGCGTCGTATCTTTCCTCAAAGTTGCCCTCGTAATCCCAATAAACCATCTGCAGATTTTCAGGTATTTCCTTTTTGAAATCTTCTGGGAACTGTGTTTCGGGAATATAATAATATTTTTCTTTATTGCAACTGGTAAAGAACATATCACTCCATACCATTGGTTTATAACCATATTTATCGACTATTGCAGAAACACGTTTTAAATGAGTGTTCATAATTTGGGTTGAAGGAACGTAACCATTACGCACAAAAAATCCGCCCGTACCAAGGTCAAATGCCTCGTCCATACCTATGTGTATTCTGTCTGTTGCAAATATTTCACGGCATGTTTTAATCATTTCTTCAATGAGTTCATATGTTTTATCTTCACCAACCAAAAGAACGGTAGGCGTATCTTTAACATCTTCAAAATCTCTCCAACGTAATGCCGCACCAAGGTGAGCCAGCGTTTGTATGCACGGAATAAGTTCAATACCGAATTTAAGGGCATGCGCATCTATTTCTTTTAATTCATCTTTGCTGTACGCACCGCGCATATAACCGAAATAAGGGTACTTTTCCATTTGATAGGTATCTTCTGTGTAGAGCATCATCATATTGATACCCATTAGCGCAGTTCTTTCGATAATATCCTTAGCGCTGTCTACAGTAAGTACCGCACATCTGGAAAGGTCAAGCATATAACCGCTTGTTTTAATTTTTGCCTTTTCGGAGATTGAAAAATCTCTCTCTCCTTTTTTTAACTTTGCGGCAAAGAAAGAAAGCGCTCTGAAAAACTCTACTTTGTTGCTGTATGTAATGGCATATTTTCCGTTATTTCCACTTGCAGAAAGGCCATCTTTAACTTTAGCAACTTCTACACATATGCCACCCTCATCAAATGTAAATCCCACTCTTTCGGCAACGATGGAAATACCTTCTTTAATATCTGCTATATCACCATTAAAATTAAGTTTAAGCATAAAATCCACCTTCCGTATTATGTAATACATAAAACCGCCAGAGCCTTGCGGCTCTGGTGGCAATAAATTTATTTAGCGCTGGTCTTTAATAATTACATATCCAACTGCAGCCATATCCCAACGATAGTTTATAACATAATCTCCAACAGCAGAATCTCTGATAGAGCCTGCGGTAACTGTACAACCTCTACCGCCAATGGTAATAACAGTAACTTTGCTGTAGTGAGATATAGGAAGTGCATAGTGCTCTTGAGCAAATCCGGAATACACTTCACTATCGAACAGAAGTCTTATGTAAGTTCCGTCATTTGCTATAACTTTTCCGTAGTCTACACTGTCTGCTGATACCTGATTTCCAGTAGGTCCTTGAACATCATCAACACCACGAAGCCATCCGCGATCAACAGTATATATCATCTCGAGTTTATCGATTTCACCATCAGAGTTGGTACCATAACGGAAAGTGTCTCCGGGTTTAAGAACACTACGATTCATAACTTCAGTAGATCCGTTTTGTTTATACTCGGTTATATTCTCTGCCAGCATCAACTGTTTTTCGATACCTTCAACCAGTACAGTAGCCTTATATACATCTACACCTTTTTCATCAAGTGTAACATTAGAACTTACAATAGTTGCTAAGTTTTCACCTCTCGGGATAGAACTTGATACCTCTCCCTCAATAGCAACTGCCTTTAATCTGGGAGCATCTTTAGATAAGATATATGCTTTTATTTTATAGTCATCCCTGTCTTTTATATCGCCAAGTGTAATAGCATTAACATCTGACTCTTTGTATTCTGTAATCACTTCTTCGCCCTTATCGTTAACTTTAGATGGCATAGAGAAAAGAACTGTGCTACTATCTACTAACATTCTCGAATCGAACATACCACTATAGTATGTAAAAGAATCATAACAAAGTTCTAACAATCTGCCGTCTTCGTAATTATCGCGATCGTCTGTAGAAGTTTCTATAGCTACAACTGCGCCTTCTTCATTAAGTTTATAGCAGATAACACCCTGTGGAAGTGTTGTGGGAAGATCTTCAATTTTAGTAGAAACACCGTTATAATCAACTTTATCTTCTGCATATACTGTTACAGTCTTATTTTGTGAATTAACAATTTTAAAACCATATCTGGTATTAAATCCATTCTGGTCATATTTACCTACAAGCAGGAAGCCTGCAGTAAAACCATCATCGATACCTTTAGTGATACCAGCGATATATCCAAATACATCTAAGTATGCGGTAACAACATCACCGGCTTCTGCAGTATCACCGGTATATCCGTAAGGAAGCATATATTTTTTGCCGCCTATTTCATATACAGCAGAGCCACCGTCTGTACCTATTGATGCAATTGTGCCATCGGCAATATCTTTTGATACATATACCTTGATGTATGATTTATCATTGTTTTCAAAGTATGAAACAACAGTACCTTTTACAATAGATTCAAAAGGAACTTCAGAACCGTCTGCATTGAGGATTTGAATAACTGTATAGTTATCAGGATTTAAGCATACTGAACGAGCATTAACTATCATACCCTCATCAACTGTCTTGGTTGTTGCATTAACACCGTCAGCAACAAAACTTGTGTAATTTTCAATTTTAACTACATCATATTGTCCGTTTTTATTGTTATCAATCAGTTTTATTGCACCTGTTTTAAATCCTGTAACGTAACTGCTGTTATAAGCAACAACATCACCGTTATAAACAAATTTTACATTGCTTTCAAGATCTGACTTTTTAACCTTACCATTTTCATCACTGTAGGTTACTTTCAAACCATCAATGCCTAAAAATGTTTCTTTGTTCAAAGTTACAACACTATTTTCTTCAAGTACCGCATATATAAGTGTTTTTTCGTCACTGTCTTCTGGCTGATAGTATACATATTCAATAGGGCATCCAACCAAATCAAAATATTCAGCATTGTTTACAGTAACAGCAAAGTTATCAATCCAAATCTGATCTTTGTTTACAGAAGCACCATTAAGGTTTGTTATAGTATTTGCATATACTACACCTTTTCCGGAATACAGATTGAGATTCTCAGTTAAAATTGTGTGTCCCTTTATTTTTTCCATGTTTGAAGATGTTTCGCCATCTTTTTTTATAATACCGTTTTCCTTAAGGATATCAACATCTATAGCATTATAAAGAAGTTTGGCAAAGTCATCACCATAGAAATATGTCTGTGTCGTATCAAGACCTTTAAGCAAGCCAAGATTTTGAGCCGCAATTGTGTATCCTGTAGGATATCCACCATTTATATTGGCAAGATACTTATATCCCAAAATATCAACCGTTACTTTTGCTGCTTCACTTAATGTTACGGGGCGTTCAGGACGGAAAGTACCATCACCGTATCCGTTTAAAAGACCTACTTGTGTAAGAAGCGATATTGCGCTGCAAGAAGCGTCAGTATCTTTAACGTCAAAATATAACTGAGCTGCAGCATTAGATGCAGGAACATCACCATAAAGTCTAGCAATGTATGTAGCAAATACACCTCTGTTAACAGCCATATCCATTACAAGGTTATCATCCAAAATACCAATACCTTTGAGGAACTTAACCTCAGATGAATCTGTAACAGCCACATCATCCGTTGCATAAACAAAGGGGATACAAACAACGGAAGTCATTATCATAATAACAATCAAACATAAAACAGATATTTTCTTCATCATTATTTATCCACCTCCATAAGTGCGTTGAAAACAATTTGAGCAGCCTCTGCACGTGTAGAATTTGCATGAGGTCTAAACATACCTTCAGAACCATTAATAAGTTTCATATTAGAAAGATACGCTACACTGTTCTGAGCATAAGGGGAAACATCGTCAAAATCATCAAAAACAAGTTCAAGAGTGTTAATGAGTTCTACTTTGAAACTTCCCTGAAGTACTCTATAAAGGATTACTGCCATATCCTGACGAGATATAAGTGCATCAGGATTAAATGCACCTGTTGCATCGCCTAATAAGTATCCCTTTTCAACCATAGATGCGATATATTTATAATGCCACTGATCAGGTGTTACGTCAACAAAATCGGCAGTAGCTCTTCCATTATACAAACCGTATGCTTCTACAATCATTTTAACATATTCTGCACGAGTAACAGGACTTTCAGGATCGAAAGTATTATCACCGCGACCAGATACAATACGTAATCCGGTCAAATAAGATACGGCATCCATAGCCCAATGTCCACTCATATCACTATATGTAGGCATTGTAGCAACAGGAGCAGTTGTTTCAACGAGGCTTGAACCTACGCTAATGCTTGATGAACCGCCGCCTCCGGAATATCCACCGTTACCTGTGCTGCCACTCTGAGAAGGTGGAACATAAGCGCCAACAGCTTTTACAAATTCTTCTTTGAAACCATCTTTATTACTGATTGTTGATTTCAAAGTATTAATCATATCACAAACAAAAGATTTAACTGCATCGTTGTTGTTATAAGAATTTTTAGCAGCCAACTCAGCGTCAGTAGTAAAATCAAGATATGCCATATTATTGTCGATAATTGTAGCAACGTCTGTACTATAAGTTGTTCCTTTAATTGCTTTTAAGAAAATTGTTTCTTTTAAAGCATCAATAATAGATTGAATGTCATTATATGTTTTACCACCTACAGCAGTAAGAACAGCATCTTTTTCTGTATCATCAAATTCACCATATAATGCTTCAATACCAGGTGATGATGATAAATCAAAAAGGTTATTATATAATGAGTCACTATATAAATCATATGCTTTCTTCAATATTACAGCATCATTAGTCTGATTAAAAATTTTGATTGCTGTATATTTATCCAATGCTTCGCGAACAGTTGTTGTAGTATTTTTTGTGGCAGCATCACCGTCATCGACAATTGCTTTAAAATCAGCCAACATTTCTTTTAAAACTAATACTTTATTAGCATCAGAAAGATCATTATATACACTGATTTTTGCTCCATCATAGTGATTGGAGTTATTTACAACAGTATCAAAATCAGATTTGTCATTTGCATTAAGGTTTACAGAAATTGCATCTATGCCTGTGCCCCTGTTAATTTTAGTCAAAAATTCATTAAAAGGAGCAATATCACTTGTTTCAATACCGATTGTCGCTATAGAACTTCCTTTATAGTTGATGTCTGCTCTATAACATGGCACCGCGGGAGTTACACCGTCAGGGATTTGTGTCGCAATTGGTTCAGAAAACGGAAATCTGAATTCAAAGTTTCCCGATTCATCTGCAACAGTCTGCTTTAAAACTGCAAATACATCTAAAGCATTACTTCCAGTATAGTCTGAAATTGCTTTTCCGTCATGCAAAATTCTTAAACTAACAAGTTTATTTGGATCAGCATTTTTTCCTGAGATAATAATAGTTTGAATAAGGCTGGCTCCATCAGCACTTTCTTGTGTGGATATCTCATATTCAATGTCTGATACCTGCGTTTCTTTTGCATATGCCGACGTTGTCATGCCAAGTACAATCAACACCGACAAAATCATAGAGATTAGTTTCTTCATGTGTCTTCTCCTTTTCTCTTATATCTTATTGCAAATGCAATAAGGTTATCTAACACCCAAAAGCAACATAATGTTGCTTTTGGGTTAGATTATTATTTTTCATAATAGGGAACTTTGTCTTTACAATAGATCTGTGTTTCGTAAAGTGAGTTCATCTGGTTAACAGTATTTCCGTTACACTCAAGTTTTACGTATTTACCTTTAATAGGACTCTCAAACTTGAATACTTCGATTCTATCTGTCTTACCACTTGCATCGCCACGCCATACTTCTGTCCATTTTTCACCATCTTCAGATACATGAACAGCAAAATGTTGTTTTCTAATCATACCGTTAGCCCATGCAAGACCTACACCTGTAAGTTCATAGGATTCTGCCAATTCGTAAGTAATCCACTCACCTTCACCACCACTAACCCAGTCGGTTGAGTAGTCATTATCCAAACTCTTAGTTGCCCCATTATTTTCAGTATTGATTTCACTGCAAGTAGCATCAATAACGTCTGCTCTTGTTCTTTCCTCAGAGTTTATGATTTCATAAGCGGCACCAGGAACCATATAGAAACCGCCGCGGAAATAAAGGATATATGTCATTGAATCATATTCTGCTACAAATTCATATACATCGTGCAAGCACTCATCCAATGGCAGATATACTTTTCCGTCATATTCTGCAACAGGAGCAGAAAGTGTTACGGACTCACCGTTTATCTTAACATCTGCACTTCCAATAGTTCCTGTAATTTCGCCTACACCACCCACGCTGCTGAATGTATCACCTTCAACAGTGAATGATGCTCTGCTTGTAAGTTCAGCGAAATCATTCAATGAGATCATTACAATACCATCTTCTTCACGGCCTCTTCCGTTATAGTTTTTGTCATTAACAAAAATATCTACCGGTGTGTAGTCGAGAAGTTTAGCATCATTAAGGATATCAAATACCTTAGGCTCAATGCCGGCCTCGTAATCCCAATGGATCTTATATGTTCCGGCAACAGCACGGAAGCGAAGCACGCCATGTTCTTCATCTACAGTTTCTGAAGCAACAACATTTCCATCAAGATCTGTTACAGTCCAACGACCTTCAGCAAGGTTAGTGATTATATAAGACATATCACCTTCGCCATCAGCAGTTACAGTGAAATCTCTGTAAACCTGACCTTCGTTCTTCTTCATGAATACAGCACGATCAGCAAGGAAAATTCCAATAAACTCGCCCTGTTCATTTGAAGTTACTTCATGATGAATAATTGAATCATCAGGATCACTTACCTGAATAACGTTTAAGAAATAATCTTGTGCTTTTTTCTCAGTAGGTTTAACTTCTATACGCCATGTACCGCTTTCATCACCAACGGGCTGACGGTAAATCTCAAGGTTGCTCTCACCGTTCCAATACTCATAGCCCTCACCGCCAATTTTTTCAATCTTATAATTCTGTGGCATGAGAACTGTATTTGTGAGTCTGCCGCTGTTGTGGAACTCTGTACGGTCTATAGTAACACGGTTGCCCTCAATTTTAGGTTCTTCCTGAGAGTGAAGCAGCCAAGACTTGGTATAAGCTGCATCAGTAGATTCCATACGGTCAAATACTATAAGTGCCGCAGGGATTTCATCGTCAAAAAGATTTAAGAACATATACGAACGTGTATAATCTTTAACTCTGTCAGTTCTATAGCCAGGAGCAAGATCACTTTCTATATAACTGTATTCAGGTTCTTGTTTATCCGGGCCGTAATCGTATGCTAAGTTTTCAGCAGTTTTATTAGAACCTGCTATAGTATCAGCATGAGTTTTAAACTGGCTTGTTGCACCCGGTTGGAATCTCTGTCCACCATACTTGATTTCAGATGGAATAGCAGGGTCATAAACTAAAAGACAGTTATGCGCAATAGGAAGTGCTAAATAACCCATGTAATGGTTTGAACCCCATACCGAGTTAGGAACACTGGTACCATCTGGCTTAGTATATGCAGGCGCTTCGTATGAACCGGAATCAAGTGCCAACATACCTTTATAATATAAAACAAAGTTTCCAACTTCTACATGAGAGTGCTCAGAAAAATATGTTTCAAGAGGTTTCATTGCAGCCAATACTGCAGGAGAATCTGCTCCCTCTTCCCAACTTGTGCGAGCAAACATAGCGCCTATTGGTGAAGGATAGTATTTTGTGAGCGGTAATTCCATATTGTTTGCCAGTCCGACATTCGTATCATTCATCAACAGATACATAGGCGCTGTAATACTTGTGATAGCGGTGCTGGTATATTCAGTTGATGCTTTGTTTTTATAATACTGCCACTTAATAAATGGGTCTTTATACATATTACCAACCATGAAATACAGTGCATGGTTATTTTTTACATATGTATTATCAAATACTTTTCTGGTTTCGTCTCCGTCAGTCAAATAATGGCCATCCGGTCTGCGCCAATAAACAGATTTATAAGTAGAATAGTGCAAACCATCGTCAAAAGGCTTTTGTCCGAGCACATCAAACAAGTATGCACAGAATACATGCCATGTCGTACGGAAATCACCATATGTAGAAACACCCATTGGCATCCAATGAGACGGTGTATACCAGTTGGGCAGAATAAAATAGTTCATATTCAAAATGCCCGCAATATTGTTGTATACAAATGGCTTTTCATCGTATATTGCTATACCAAAAGCAAGCAAATCTTTGTATACCGGATTTTCGTCACGGTGATATTCTACCAAATATATATTTGGTCTTTCGATTATAGGATATCCACCCTCAAAGTTTAATGTGATAAGGTCTTCACATGTTTTTATATAATGTTCTCTTTGCTCTGGCGTAAACAAATCATAGCACCAGTCATATACACATGCTGTAGAAAACACTACCTGACCACAACTACGCATTGTAGAGTCACTGGCAAAAGATGTTGCAATCTGAACTTTGTTAATATGGTTCATAACCATTTCAACTGCTTGACGACCCATTTCTACATCGCCGTTTACCAAGTAAAGCAATGCTTTAGATTGCATAATTTCTAACAAACTAGTGCTGTAAGAAGCCTGATCTCCCTTATGAGTTGATGCTGCCAGTTCAAGTACTTTCTGATAAGCAGCAGCATTTTGTGGATGGTTAAGATTTTCTCTTATTCTTGGGATATCGCTTTTGCGTACTAACAGTCTGGGGTGTTCCGTAGGAGGAACTATAGCAGGAAGGGGTGCTACAAGGTCGCCCTGACCTTTTTCGTAGAAGAGTGCATCACGTTCAGGAAGTTCACCCATTCCTTCCGGGATAAAGAGGGGGTTGCTGGTAAATATTACTTTATCGACCATACATCCTGCCTCACGGGTATAAACACGCACACGATGCTCTCCGGCCTCTAATTTTGTAATGCCGATCTTTTTCCAGTAAAAGTTGGTATGATCAACACCGAAATGCACAGCGTGGATCACATCATCTATTGCAAGGAATAAAGAGTCTCCGGCATATGCAGAAGGGTTTGCTACTCGTATATACATAGAATAGTTACCTTCGCTCTGCAGAGTAAAATATGCCTCTGTATCAACAGGGCCTTCCAAAACTTCTGCAGTTTTGTCCGGTGCATTAGTTTCAATACCGGATAAATATGCGCCGCCTGAAGCATTTGGATTCTTGTTCACTGCAAATCTGCCGTTAATTTTAAAATTTTCAAGTTCTATAGCAACAGAGTCTGCAGAGGCTACCATTGCAAAAGAAAATATTAAAAGTAACGAGAATGCAAGTGCCACTAATAATTTCTTCATGTAAATTCTCCTTTTCTCTAAAATATACTTTCATTTATTATCAGTAAATATGAATATATAACTTTTTACTGACACATTTACAGTTCTATTATTAATTGGGATTATCCATTGTGTACTGCAAAGTATATGTAGTGCCGTTTACATCAAGTTTAACACTATTATTACTATAAACGGTTTCTATAAGCGTGCCAATTGTATCACTACTGCAAATTACTTTTGGCAGATAATCAAGAGAGAAAGGAATGGTGACGTTATAAGTTAAAGTTGAAGGAGTAAAGCCGTCAACTTTTTTACCACCTAATGTAATTCCATTGATTCCCATGTGATTTCCACTATCCATTGCCAAAGGTTTAAGACTATTGCCGTCCCACATGAAAAGACGTGATGTATACTCTCCTGCTTCATTAGGAACATTAAGTTCCAAATCATAATAGCAAGTGTCACCAACAGAAGTAAACTTACCTTCAGCAGTGTCAATTTTTACTATTTCATCACCGTCGTATAAAGCAGCATACAGCATTACACTATATGGCTGGCTGCCTGAAGGAACAGACATTGCTGTAAGTGCGGCAGTGGCTGTAACTTTATTACCAGAGGTTAAAGTTTCTGTAACATTACCTGTGTTATCATGCCAACGCAAATTGTCAATTAAAAAGTCATTGACCATAATTTTAGTTGCCGGCTGGCACTTAAGATATAAAATATGTGTAAGGCTGTCGTAATTGTAAGTAAACTCATAAGCGGAGTTTAACAAATCAAGAGGTACATACAGTATATCATCATAAACAACAGGTGTTGCAGTCAGAGTTTTAGAAACGCCATTTACAATAGCCGTGTTAGAAGAAACAGTACCTTTTATAGAACCATTTTCTCCAACACCCACAAATGCACCATTGTTAATATCACAATTTGAGTTGGTGAGTCTTGCAATGTCATCCAAAGACATCATAACAACATCATTCTCTACTATTGCATGACCGTCATAGTGATTATTATTAACAAACACACTTACGGGGCTATATGATAAAGTTTTAGCGTCTTGTTTTATATCAAAAGTTTTAGGTGAAACTGACTGTGCAGCATACGATACATAGTATTTTCCGGCAGCAGCACGGAAACGGAGTACGCCGTGTTCCGAATCAACTTCTGCAGTTGTTACTGTGTTTCCAGACACGTCTTTAACAGTCCAGAGTCCCTCGGCGAGATTTGTTATAATATATGAAATATCTCCCGAGCCGCTTGCAGTAACAGAGAAATTAGTGCTTACGCTACCTTTATCTTTTTTCATAAATACTGCGCGGTCTGCGATGAACACTGCTACAAACTCACCCTGTTCATTTGAAGTAACTTCCAGAGGGGTTATAGAGTTATCGTTATCGCTTACCTGCATTACATTAAGGAAGTAGTCATTAGTTGCATCAGTTGTCGGGCTGATTTCTACACGCCATGTACCACTTTCATCACCAACAGGCTTACGGTAAATCTCAAGGTTATTTTCACCATTCCAATACTCATAACCTTCGCCACCGATCTTTTCAATTTTATGATTCTGTGGCATCAGAACTGTATTTGTAAGTCTACCGCTATTATGCCATTCGCTGCGGCGGATTGTAACATTATTTCCGCTAACGGCAGGCTCTTCCTGAGAGTGAAGCAACCATGATTTGGTCAAATTTGCACTGGTAGATTCCATACGGTCAAACACAATAAGTGCTGCAGGAATCTCATCATCAAAAAGATTCAAAAACATAAATGAACGAGAATAATCTTCAACTCGGTCACTTCTGTAGCCAGAGGTTAAATCGCCTTCAATATAACTGTATTCCGGCTCGTGTTTATCCGGACCATAATCGTAACCGATAATTTCACCAGTTTTATGCGAACCATTCATAAACTCATCATATGTTGTGAGAGCAGATAAACCGCCCGCCCCTAATCTTTGACCACCGTTAGATATCTCTGAAGGGTTAGAGGGGTTGTAAACAGCAAGTATGTTATGGGCAATAGGTGCAGATAAGTAATTCATATAATGAGGAGTTCCCCATACAGAACTGCTGTATCCGTCTTTAGCAGGTGCTTCATAAGCACCGGAGTCAAGCGCCAGCATACCTTTATAATAAAACTGGAAACTACCCACTTCTCTGTGCATATGCGCGGAAAAATAGTTTTCAAACGGTTTCATTACGGCAATAGCAGTAGGTGACTCTGGGCCTTCATCCCATCCTGTACGTGCAATCATAGCACCTACGGGTGAGCCATAATACTGTGTGTATGGCAATTCTAAATTATTTTCAATGCCAACCGACACATCATTAAGCAAAAGATACATTGGTGCTGTAACGCCTGTATAGACTCTATTGGTATACTCGGTTTCGGCTTTGTCGTGATAATACTGCCACTTTATAGTGGGATCTTTATATAAATTACCAACTAAGAAAAACAGTGAATTATCTATAGAAAGGAAAGTGTTATTGAATGTGAATGCTCCCTCATTTTCGTCGGCATCCATAATAAAACTACCGTCAGGTCTGCGGGAATATACATATTTGTATGCCATATTTTTCTGTGCATCTGAGAAGAATTCACCGTCAGTGCCTGCATCTAAAAGGCAAGCACTGATAACTTCCCAATATGTACGGAAAATTCCGTATGTATATACTCCCTGATGATTCCAACCTGATGGATAAACATAATTTTCAAAAGGAATATAGTTTGATGAAAGTACACTTACAACATCATTATATATAAAGTCGTATTCATCATAAACGGCTATACCTAATGCCAGAAGGTCTTTATACAGAGGGTTTTCATCTCTATGGTTATCCTTATTTATATTGCCGGGCTGCTCTACTATCGGATAGCCACCCTCAAAATATTTTTTGGCTAACTCTTCACACTTTGCAATATATTTAAGTTTGTCTTCATTCTTAATTAAATCGTAACACCAGTCATATACGCACGCAGTGGTAAAAATTACGTGTCCTGCATTACGCATTGTATCAGCAGAAGCAGATTGATTCACCATTGAAAATTTATTTATATAATTGAGCATCATCTCTACTGCATCTTCCCCTATCTCTTTTACTGCTGCTGTCCCTTCGGCATAGTCTAAAAGGTACATAAATGCCTTAGCCTGCATAACCTCTAAAAGTTCAGTATTATAACGTTCTTCGATTGAAATGTTTTTTTCGGCAAGTTCCTTTACCTTTTCGAACACAACAGCATTTTGAGGATGCTTTAAATTCGCTTTTATGTCAGCAATATCTGACGAACGGACAAGAACTCTTGGGTGCCCTGAAATAGGTTTAACAGTAGGGATTGGAGTTGGCAACTCGCTATATTCGAGGTCGGGAAGTTCATCAACCTTACCCTCAGGGATATATAATGTGTTGCTGGTAATAAGAACCTTATCAATCTTGGCACCAGCCTCACGGTTATATAAACGCAAAGAATATGTCTTGCCTTGTTCAAGTTCAGTTATAGTGATTTTATGCCAATGAAAATTATTATGTGATTTAGGAAAGTCTATTCTGGAAAACTTTCTGTTCGTATCAGTACCAATAGAATACCAGAGAGAATCACCTTTGTTAACACCCGCCTGAGCAACACGTATATGAAACACATAATCAGCAGTAGTATCAACAGAAAAAGAAAATTCTGCTTCCACACCGGTAGTGATTTCATCATCACTTTTATAATCTTCATCTTCTGCATTTGTATTCTTTGCATATATATATTTGCCTCCGGAAGCATTTGAATCTGTTGCTGTAGGAAAATTCTGTGTAATAGAAAAATCTTCTGCTTCCATCATAATAGAGTCTGCAGAAACTGCTACCGTTAGCGAAAACATAAATGCCAATGAAAATATTAAAGAAATAAAAATTTTTCTCATGTTTTCACTCAACTTTCTATAATTTAAAAACAATCGTTTTAAATGCATTGGCTAACTTAAAGTTAAAACCGATTAACCCCCGAAGATGCAGATGCTCTGCACCTTCGGGGTAATGTTAACATTAATTATATGTCAATACATCAATCTAATTCCGGTGTTATAATTTTATATGCAATAAACATTCCTACACGAGGGGCATTACCACACTTCACAATTTCTGTTACAGATGTCTGACCGGCAGGAACTCTAATGTCTTTATAAAACAATTTATATTTGCCATCAGAATCGGTATGAAGAAGATTTGATGAAGTATATGAAGAAAGTGGTGCTGTGGGATAATCAGAATCGCCTGTTGCTTTTACAGTAATCTCTGTTGCTTCGTGTTGTCTACCTTCAGGAGTATATAATACACTGGGATATCCAGTATAATATAAACGAATATCATGTTCAGTAGTAACAGTGATCTCTGTTCTAAGGTGTTCGCTAATATCCTTAGGGAGACGGTAATATGTTGCCCCTACTAAATCAACAGGAACAGTTTCATAATATTCCGCTTTGTAGTTACTCCATACAAGTGATGCATTATCAGCAAGAAGTGAATAATCATCAGACGCACCGCCTAATGCTTCGCCTGCAGTCTTTGATTGATTTTCCGGATCGGTAAGTCTTGGGTCAGGTGCTCTTAAAATACCTGTATCTGTTAACTCTACAATAGGATTAGTAGCTTTATCATAGTCACTATTATACATTATAGTAATGTTTGGAGGCGCTATTGTGTAATTAACCTTATACTCTTTTTTATATGTAGAACCACCTGAAGGTGTTGCGTATATAGTAATAACCTTATTATCTGAATCAAGGCTGAAGTCTTCGAAACTTGTAGAAATATCAGCAAAATCAAATTCAAAATCGCTTTTTTCAAGCACGCCTGTAAATCCGAACGGGAATTCTACATCTGCATTACCGTCAGCATCGAAACTAACGGGTACATTGCATATTTTCAGGCTGTCGATTTTAGGATTTTTAGAGCCTGCAACTGCCGCTTTTGTAAGAGCGCCCATATTGGTGAGGTCTTTCCATATATAAGAATATACTTCGCAACCTGTCGTATTAGAAGGTAATGTAATTTGAGCCGAAGCAGGAGCGGTAGCAGAAACCGCAATGT
Source organism: Clostridia bacterium (assembly GCA_045646385.1). GTDB lineage: Bacteria > Bacillota > Clostridia > UMGS1810 > UMGS1810 > SIG455. Next base: position 164,069 of record JAZRKQ010000002.1, read on the forward strand.
CGTTTACAGCAGCAGAAGCAAAACGAATAAGTTTACCATCTTGATAAGCCATAATCATTAATGTAATGCTTCCAGGTGCAGTGCCAACATTTTTAACAGTTGCTTTTGCTTTTATAACCTGATTTGCTGTGAATGTAGATAAATCCGTAATGGATGCGCCTATTCCGTCACAATACTCAAAACTTACCACATCAAAAGTAGCGGCAGAATCCTCCGCCGCTACTCCTGATTGGGTATATAATGAAAAAAACATTGTAACGAGAAGGATAAGTGTAAAAAGTCTGTTTGTTTTCATATGATTACCTCGTAAAATTTATTTGATAAAATGTGTGGGTTTATTTATTATTTAATGATTAAGATAGGATACTCTAAGTTATCACCTTCGCCATAGAATGTGAGAGGTACCTGGAAAGTAGCACTTTCTGCTCCATCGGGAACGTCAAGTTCAATCTTGAACAGTCTGCCGCCGTGGTAAGATACACCTTCAGCGTCAGGACCTTCTGTAGTAGTCCAATTACCAACCTGACTATCTGTAAGGGGGCCACCTGCTGCATTGGTAGGTGTGATTACCTTGATACCGTTACCAACCTGAGTAGCACCGCTTATATCAACGAACTCATTGGTAGTATCACAATATAATGTGGTGTCACGGTATACTGTGATGTCAGCATTTGTTCTTTTGTTTGGAGCATCAGCATCGCCTGTTCCGTAACGAGCGACCAGCCATACGTAGGAATCTGCACCAAGAATTTCAGCAGGAGCATTCTGGATAAATGTGTAGTAAGTATCCGTAAATCTTGTAGCGGAACCGTTCTTCCAAAGGGCTGCTGTATTATCGTCTAATGAAGTACCAACCTGGTAGTTGCCATTTGCTTCATCATAAACATATTTAGCATTTACAACTGTATCAATAGGATAACCAGTCTTTCTGCCAATAGGTTCGGGAGCACCTTCTATATTTATAACTGGATCGGGAACAGTTACTTCACCGGTATCGCCGCTATCACTTGCGAGAGGTTTATACGCGATAAACATTGGTACACGAGGGGCATTACCACACTTCACAATATCTGTTACAGATGTCTGACCGGCAGGAACTATAATGTCTTTATAAAACAATTTATATTTGCCATCAGGATCGGTATGAAGAAGATTTGATGAAGTATATGAAGAAAGTGGTAATGTGATATATTGATCATCAGTTGCAGATTTTAAAGTAACCTCCGCTATATCAAGTACTGTGCCATAAGTAGTATAATGTGTATGGGGATATCCAGTATAATATAAACGAATGCTCTTATCAGTAGTAACGGTAATTTGTGTATTAAGGTGTTCATTAAGATCCTTATTCATACGGTAATATGTTGCGCCTTCTAAAACAGCAGGAACAGTTTCATAATACTCTGCCTTTCTGTCACTAAATACAAGAGATGCATTAGCAGCAAGGAGTTCATAGACGCTTGTTGAACCGCCAAGTGCAACACCTGCAGTTAAAGACTGGTTATTAGGATCGGTAAGTTTTGCATCAGGTGCTCTAAAAATGCCTGTATCGGTTAACTCTACAACAGCATTACTAGTTTTAGTATGGTCAGAATCATACATTATAGTAACATTTGGAGCAACTGGCTCTGCATTTGTATATGCAATTGTATAGGTTGCTTTATCTGTTGTGATTGTTGCAACGCTATCGGCATACGCAACAGTTGCTTTAAGGATACCGTCTGCTTTAACTGTTACTTCAGGTTCAGCAGGAGTACCATTTGGAAGAGTTACGTTGTAAGAAGTTGTACCCTCAACCACGTTGATTTCTTCACCAGCGATGGTGAAACCTGTAACTTTTGCAAGGTCAGAAGATTTAGCGATTGGGGTGATCATATCGTCACTCCAAAGGAAAACCTTTAAACTAAGGTTAGTTTTACCTTCGCCGATAGTCAACGGCAAAACGTTAGTTTGTGTAGTGCCGTTAAATACATATCCTTTGGTAGAAGATGCTACGTCTACCATTTCAGTACCGGAATATACAGCAGCAATAACAGATGCAGAATCATCAGTGTTATTTAAACCCGATACTCTCTTCAGTGTAACATTAACTCTTACATTGCCAGCCGCCAAATCAGAACCGCCGGTAGAGTTAATTACGCTGAACTCTTTAACTTCGAACTTGTCTACTACTGCATTTGCAGATGCTAAAGTAAATGAACTCATTGCTGTTACGAGCATCATAACTACCATAACAAGTGCTGCAGTTTTTTTGAATAATCTCATAGTTGTCGTCCTCCTTTTAAAATTTTTAATATATTGATAATGTTTACACAAAAGTGACTTAGATAAGAATTGGGAAACTTTTTAAACCGTTTCCCGAAAGACAAATTGCTTATTGCTTAATTTAATTATACAAATTACAAGCGATGCGAAAATATTAAAATCTATGTAAAAAATATGATTTTATCGTCATGGTGATTAAAAATATTTTATGTTGATTTTATCTTAAAAGGGCATTGCCTTACAATAACACTTTACTAAAATTGAAGGCATTTTTCAAGGGGGTTAAGCCAAGTTTGGAAGACCTCACAATTAGACAATCAAGTTTTTGTAAGTTGTATACTGCGGTTTTGTGCACGGGTTTACACAAAATCTGTATTGCGCCCGTTTTATTAGGTTTTATGCGCAAAAACGAAGGTTTCGATTCCAAAAAATCCAACTTTTGCTAGTTTAAAAAATGGGTTTTTTTGCTCGATTTTATGATTTATGGGGGACGCAAAAAACACCTTGAAACTAAAAATGTTTCAAGGTGTTTCAAATTCTATTCCGTTATATCTTCAGGACGTACCGACGGTGATATGGGGTATCCCTCCGGCCCGCTGATTTCAGCATTATTTTCATCTGTACCGGTTTCGCCGCCGGTATTTTCGGTATCGGGGTTTTCGCCCTCTAACGGATTTTCTCCTTCTACCTCTTCGGGTGTTTTACCATGCTGTCCATCACAATAGATACGCGGTGCATTATTTCTATCATAATACCTTGTTACGGCGGTGCTATTGCCCTCGTCATCAATGCAATCCTCTGTGGAAAGCAAACCCGTTACAGAACACACGCTTACGCCCGTTAAACCGCTTGGGCGGCTGAAATATTCACTCTTCAATCCCTGATGTGCTTTTGTCATGACCTTTCGCCATAGCGCAAGCGCAGGGTTTGATGCAAACGATGGCAACTGGCTATGGCTGTCGTAACCAACCCACACAGCGCCTACATAGTGCGGTGTGTAGCCTACAAACCATCTGTCGGTATCGTTATCGGTTGTACCGGTTTTACCTGCGGTATCCATACCCGATATGCCCGAGCCTGCCGCTGTTCCGCTTGAAACAACGCCTTTGAGTAGTTCGTTCACATAAAAAGCCGTAATCGACTTAAACGCAGTATTGCGCTTCTGTTCCTTTACAAGCACAGTTTTACCAAGGTTATCCTCGACCCTTGTGTAAAAAGTCGGCTCTATATACAAACCGTCATTCGGGAAGGTGGAATACGCAGATGCCATCTCAAGCACCGTTACACCATTGGTAAGTCCGCCAAGCGCCAACGTGGCAAGTGCGCGGTCTGTATATGTTTTACCATCTCGTTTCTCACTTGAAATAAGTGTTGAAAAATTAAGGCGGTTTGTCATATAATCAAACGATTTATCTATAGTAAGTTTCTGCAACACCTTTACCGCAGGGATATTTGCAGATATATTAACTGCTCTGCGAACTGTCATATCGCCGTAAAATCCGTCGTAATGATTTTTAGGCGACCACTCGCCAACAGATATCGGCTCGTCCGTAACAACGGAATCGGGCGTTATAAGACCCAAATCCAGCGCAGGAGCATACACCGAAAGCGGTTTTATAGTCGAGCCCGGCTGACGTGTAGACTGTGTGGCACGGTTTAAGCCACGGCTTAATGTCTTTTCGCCCCTACCGCCGACAATCGCTTTTACATAGCCGGTATCAGGCTCGGTTATTACCATTGCCGCCTGAGGGCGTTCTTTTCCACCAACGGACGGGAAGTTAGAGTCGTTTTCAAAAACGTCTTCGGCATAGTCCTGAACATCTTTATTAACGGTTGCATAAATTTTCAATCCGCCGTTATACACCATATTTGTGGCTTCGTCCTCTGTATAGTCATACTCTTCACAAAGGTCGACTATAAGTTCTTCTACAATGGCATCGGCAAAGTACGACTGGCTTGTGCCGTTGTTTGTATCGCCTTTTTCAAACTTGAGTTCCTCGGCAATTGCCTCGTCGTAATCTTCCTGAGAGATATATTCAAGTTCAAGCATTTTACCAAGTACAACACGTTGTTTTTCTATATTCTTTTCTTTATTCTGAAATGGGTCATAAAGTGCAGGATACTGCGTGATGCCCGCAATAGATGCAGATTCGGCAAGGGTGAGTTCGCTTACGGATTTATTAAAATACACCTGTGCCGCCGCCTCTACACCGTTACAGCCCTGACCTAAATATATTGAGTTTAAATAGAGTTCGAGTATCTGTTGTTTGGAAAGTTTTGTTTCAACCACAAGCGCACGTATGATTTCCTTTATCTTACGCATATACTTTCTGTCGCGCTCACCGGTTAAGTTTTTAACCAACTGTTGTGTAATGGAACTGCCTCCATAGGTAGAGCCGCCTTTAAATACCTCGTTCAAAACTGCACCCGTTGTACGCTTCCAGTCTACACCGTGATGGCTCATAAAACGCTGGTCCTCTATCGCAATAAAGGCATCTTCCAGATAGTTCGGAATGGTATCAATATCCGTCCAGATTCTGTTTCCGCCGGAAGACAGATATTCGAACTCCTCCCACTCATCCGTTTCGGGGTCCTGCCAATACACTACGCTGGTCAGTTTTAAGTCAAACTCGCCGTGTGAGTCGCCAAACGAAAAATCTATTCCGCTTGCAACCCAAGCAACAAATGCTATAACCGCCACCACCATTACGATAAGTGCATATATAACAATTTTTTTAATATTTAATTTTTTCTTTTGCTTTTCAGGGGTTTGTGCTCTGCGTGCCATATAAGCGCCTCCCTATTTTTTCTTATTCATCATAATTGTACCACAAATTTGTTAAAATGTATATTACAATTTAAAAACATTTTCTTGCATATTATTTCACATTATGGCAAATGATATTACCAACATATATAACAGAGGATTTTTACAATGAACAAACGCTTATATTTTAAAATATGCTCTATCGCCGTAGGCAGTTTTTTGATATTGTGGTCGGCAGCATTTACTGTATTTATGCTTAAAGACCGAAATGAAGCAGAATCCGACATTCCACAACACGTGGCGGAAAATGTGCAAAAAACCGTACAGAGCGCCACTGTCAAACATTACCTTGCAAAGGCAGACGGCAACAAAGTGGCAATTTACGAGGTTTACACAAACGGATTTGAAAAGTTAATCAGTATGCCCGATATAAACCTTGCGCTAATTCCTGAACAGGACAGGCAGAGTTTTGAAAGCGGTATAATATTAGCAGACAAAAGTGCGCTGGCTTCTTTAATCGAAGATTTTACAAGTTAAAAAGAGTGGTTAAAAACCACTCTTTTTTAATTACCAATCTAAATCGTACAGAACAACTTCGCCCGATTCAAGCGATTTTTTTATATCTATTATACGCTGATTAAGCGAGCCTCGGAAACGCATATTATTCTGACGGTTATTTTTTTCAAATCTGCCGTCAACAAGTACGTCGCATTGCTCAAGCAGTACTTTCTTTTCGGGGTCGGCTATTATCTGCTCAAACGTATAACCGCTATAAACCCAAAAGTTTTTGCTATTGTTTTCACGGATATACTTTGCCAGAAACGCCAGTTCCCTCGCCTGTTCAAACGGCTCGCCGCCGCTGAATGTTATATTGGTTAAACTGCTTTTGGTAAGGTCTTCATACACACTTTGCAATGTTACTATTCTGCCGTTGGCTCTATCCCACGTTTCGGGATTATGGCAACCATCGCAACGGTGCGGACAGTAGTTTACAAACAAAACATCTCTGAACCCTACACCGTCAACTGCAGAACTGTATGTGATTCCCGATATGGAAATTTCGGAATTTAAGTCTATTCCATTATACTTCATGTGTTACTCTGTCCTTTAACTCGGCTTTTTTAGCGGCATTCCAACTATTTGTACTGCCTACAAGATAACCTGTGATACGCTGAATGGTATCAATGTTTTCGCTGCCACATTCGGGGCATACAGTTACATTTTCGTCAGCATTTTCAAATCCGCAGTCAAGGCATCTGTTTCTTGTGTGGTTTACAGAGCCGTAGCCGATATTATATTTATCCATAAGGTCAACCGTTTGCATAATACATTCGGGGTTGTGTGTTGCGTCGCCGTCAAGTTCTACATAGAAGATATGACCGCCCGCCTCATACTTATGGTAGGGGCCTTCTACCTCCGCTTTATGCTCTACGCTGCACTTATACCATACGGGTACGTGTGATGAGTTGGTATAGTATTCTTTATCGGTGATATTTTCGATAATGCCGAAAAGTTCTCTGTCTCGTTTTGTAAACTTACCGCTTAAGCCCTCTGCAGGTGTTGCAAGCAGGCTGTAGTTTAAGTTGCGCTCGTCGGCAATTTCTTTTATTCTATTACTCATATGCTCTACAATCTCAAGGCCGAGTTTCTGCGATTCTTCGCCTTCGCCATGATGTTTACCTGTAAGCGCAATCAACGTTTCGGCAAGACCGATAAAGCCTATACCAAGTGTACCTGATTTGAGTATATCTTTAATCTGTTCATCATTAGAAAGTTTCTCGCTGCCGTACCACATTCCCTTCATAAGCATCGGGAATTGCTTTTTAAGTGCAGTACGCTGGAACGAGTATCTGTCATAAAGTTGACGTGCTGTTACGTCTATACATTTATCAAGTTTTTCGTAGAATGTAGCAATTCTTTCTTTTTCGTCAGCAATATTCATACATTCAATACCGAGTTTAACGATATTGATTGTTGAGAACGAAAGGTTTCCTCTGCCGATTGAGGTTTTATCTCCGTGACGATTTTCGTAAACACGTGTACGGCAACCCATTGTAGCAACCTCGTGTACGTATCTCTTGGGGTCATCAGCCCTCCACTCGTCTGACTGGTTAAAGGTTGCGTCAAGGTTTAAGAAGTTCGGGAAAAATCTTTTAGCAGTTACTTTACATGCAAGTTTATACAGGTCGTAGTTGGGGTCTTCAGGCAGATAACTTACACCGCGCTTTTTCTTCCAGATCTGAATCGGGAATATAGGTGTTTCGCCATTGCCAACACCGCGATAGGTTGAATTTAAAATTTCCCTCATAATGCAACGGCCCTCGGCAGATGTGTCTGTACCGTAGTTGATTGACGAGAACACAACCTGATTTCCGCCACGGCTGTGGATTGTGTTCATATTATGAATAAACGACTCCATTGCCTGATGTACTCTGTTTACTGTCTGGTTAATTGCGTGCTGCAAGTAGCGGTCTTTACCATCAAGCCCGTCCAACGGTTTTATAAGGTAATCGTCAAACTCAGCGTCTTTTAAATCAGACAAATCTTCGCCTGTTAAACCTTCTAATTTTTTTACTTCTTCAACAAAAGAACTTCTTACATAAGGTGCAAGGTAAAAATCAAAAGCAGGAATTGCCTGACCGCCGTGCATCTCATTCTGGATAGATTCCATAGAAATGCACGCAATAATTGCCGCTGTTTCAATCCTTTTTGCAGGGCGGCTGGAGCCATGACCTGCATGGAAGCCGTTTTCTAAAACCATATCAAGAGGATGCTGCAGGCAAGTAAGAGATTTTGTGGGATAGTAGTCGGCATCGTGAATATGGATATAGTTACTCTTTACATAGTCTTTTGCCTCCTGAGAAAGAAGCATATCTATAACGAACGGCTTGGAAGACTCACTCGCAAATTTCATCATCATACCTGCAGGAGTTTCTGCATTCATATTTGCATTTTCTTTAGTGATGTCGTTAGCAATTGTGTTTACAATGCCCATATACATCTCATAAGTTTTTCTGCCGCGCGCAATGTTTCTTTTCTCACGATAAAGAATGTATGCTTTTGCAACATTCTTATACTGAGATTTCATCAGTTCAACTTCGACAAGGTTCTGAATTTCTTCTACATCAACAACATCAACCTCAAGGTTGGCAAGTTTATCTGCTATTTCCTCGGCGTATTTAACGTCGTTAACAAATTCATGATTCATAGCCTTTAAGATAGCGCTTACTATCTTGGATTTATCGAAATTTTCAATTCTGCCGTCTCTTTTACGGATATTCGATACCATTTGTACTCCCCCTCACAAAAACTATATATTGTGTTTTATTATGTAAAAATTGTCTATATATTGTGTCCAAGACCTATTATAAAATACTTTACAAGAAAAAGCAATACCTTTTTGAAAAATTTTTCGACAAATTTTCCAAAAAGGTATTAAGGTCATTTATTTAAGCCATTTATCAGTTTAATTTATTTCCGCACTTTGAGCAGTAGTCATCTTCAATGCTATTTGCCGCATCACAAACAGTACATTTTTTGATGCTTTTGTTTCTTTTAACCTCTGCTTCAACATCTTCCAGTTCGGCTTTCAATGCTTTAATCTCGCTTACAAGAGAAGCAATTTTATCGCCGTTATCAAGGTCGTACTCAGCGGTGGTATAGTAAAGTTCACCTATTTTTGTATATCTTTCGTTAATTGCGTCTTTAAGCTCAATAAGTTTTAATTTTAGTTTTGTCTGCTCTACAAGTTCGCCCGACACCTTTGCGGCATCTTTAGCGGTTTTGGTAACAACTTTCTTTACTGAATCCAATATGTTCATAATATATCCTCCTTATTTATTATATTATTGAATGGTAGGCGCAGGATTAGTTTGCGCTGCAGCAGCGGCAGCCTCTTTTTCTGCAATTTCACGTTGAATGTTTTGTATCTGCATTTCAAGAGACGAAATGCGTTCCTCTTTAGCGGCAAGTTGAGCGTTAAGGTCTGCAATTTCTGATTTTAACGCCTCTATCTCCTGAGCGTCTGTCTGTGTGCTGGCAACAAGTTTGAAACTTATAAAAAACGACAACGCAAACACAAGCACATAAGCAAAGATATACATCCACACCTTGCCCGCTCTTTTTTTTCTGCCGGTTCTGGAATTAATATAATAATCCATCGTGTCACCTCATTTCAATTGCCTCGCCGGTATCAAACAGATAAATATATTTTTTATGAACTCTGCGGCCCGTTAAGATTTCAAGCGCTTTTTCATAATAATATATCTGCAGTTCATATCTTTTAACAATCTGCTGCCTGAATTCTTCGGCAGAGGCACCTTTTCGCCTGTCTGTTTTATAATCTACAAGTATTACATTTCCGTTTTCGTCAGTAAAGTATGCGTCTATCATACCCTGAACAACTATTTTCTCCGAAGTACCGGCATCCGCAAAAATTTCGTCTGCCTCGACAAGTATTTCAAACGGAACTTCTCTAAAGACATTTTTAGATTTTATCATAGCAACGCCTACATCGCTTGAGAAAAATTCTGCTATACCGTCTGCATCTATACTTGCGGCTTCGTCCTCAGTAATAAGTCCGTTTTCTACAAAACCTTGTATCTCTTCTTTTATTGTATCTCTATTTATTCCATCTGTCAATTCAATTTTTTCCATACACAGGTGCATAAGCGTGCCGATTGCCGCTGCGCCTACAGAAGACGTATCTTTTGCAAATGACGGCTTTTTAAGTTCAGGCATACGGTACAGTCGGTAAGTGTTTTCATCTGCCAAATCGTGAATACGCTTAATCTCCGTTACCGTAACATTTCTTGGCAACCCAGTCGAAATTGTGTTCGGGTACTGATAAGTAAGCCTTCGCAAAATTTCATTTTTATACGCAGAATGTTCTTCTTTTTCGACGATCTGTTTATATTCTGTCTTGAGGACTTCATTGCTTTGAGCAAGTGAATAAACAGGTATAACTTCTGTACGCAAAAATCCTCCGCCCGGAAGTTTTACGCATTTGCTTCCGTCATTGTACGTTGCCTGGCATATCCATTTAAGAAATGTTCTGGCAGATGAAACTGTGCGCGAATGAAGTACACCTCCGGCATCTTCACAATCATTTCGGATATCAACAATGAATTTATTATAATAATCATTTACCACACCGGTTATAAAAAGTTTTTCACGGGCACGGGTAAGCGCCACATATAAAACTCGCATCTCTTCAGACAGATTTTCTTCCGAAATCTTATCTTTTACAGCGTTTTTCACCGCCATTTTATATGAAAAACGTTTTTTCTCATCAACATAGTTTATGCCAAGGCCGAGTTCGTGGTGCATAAGAACTGCACCCGAAAGACTGCGCATATTAAATTGTTTTCCGCATTGGCTTACAAATACTACGGGAAATTCCAATCCCTTACTCTTATGAAATGTCATTATGCGTACAACATCATCATTCTCGCCAATAAGTTTTGCGCCCTTACCATCGCCGCCCGACATACTTATCTCGTCAACATAAGTTGCAAAAGCACAGATATCATTTCCGTTGGAAGCGGAAAATATACGGGCACAGTTAATAAGCGAGCGTACATTTGCCTTTTTAAAAGACGCGCCTGATAATGTGCCTATAAATTCCATATATCCCGTATCGGAAAGCAAATACCACAAAAATTCGTCAACCGCCATAATATACGATTTGCGTCGGTAATTTTCTACTTTAGCCAAAAACGCTTTAACTTTAGATGAAAGTGCATCTGTCCGTACACAATATTTCAAAACTGCTTCATAAAAATATCCCGTTCTGTCGGCAGTGCGTATTTTTAAAAGTTCGTTATCCGTAAAATTATAAATGGGACTGCGCATAACAGATACCAGATTGATATCATCAAAAGGATTGCTTATAATCTTTATAAAACTTATAAGTGTTCCTACTTCCTCACAATCGAAATATCCTGTTCCGGCATCACAGAATGCACCTATTCCGTATTCTGATAATGCATCAACAAAGTAATCACCGTTACCGCGTACACCGCGCAACAGTATTGCTATATCCCTGTATTTTACGGGACGATATTCGTCAAGCAATTTATCATAAACAATATATCCGCTATCCACCAGTTCGTGTATTTTGCGTGCAACAAAAGTTGCCTCCGCAACGATTAAAGCAGGCTTTTCGGTTTCCTCATCGTCATCTTCTGCCCCGTCTATTATGCACAGGTCAACATAATGCATATCTTCATTTACATCTTCGTAAGATGCACCGTTATACAGATATTCGTCTTCAGTATAGTCAAGTTCGCCTACTCTTTCACTCATAATATGCGAAAATATAAGGTTTACGCAGTTAAGCACCTCGGCGCGGCTCCTAAAGTTTTTGCTAAGCACAATTTTGTTATAATCCCCGCCATCGCCATAGGGAGCATACGTGTCACTTTTATCTTTAAACAGTTTTGGGTTAGCATTTCTGAAACGGTATATACACTGCTTCATATCACCGACCATAAACATATTAGGGTGACCGTCTGCCTCTCTTGAAACTGCTTTGAAAAGTGCTTCCTGAACACCGTTGCAATCCTGATACTCGTCTATATAAATTTCTTCAAAACGTTCTTTCTGCATTTTTGCAACTTCTTCGTATTCAGGTGATGTTAAAAGTTTTAGTGCAAGATGCTCTATATCATTAAAATCAATAATATTTCTTTCCGTTTTATATTGACCATAAACAGACGAGAAATCTTTTACCAATTGACATAGTTTAAGTACACACGGGCGCATATATAAAAGGTCGTCAACAATGTCAGATAAAGGCATATTGATTTTATCCTGAATAATGGCTTTCAAACAATTCCTTGAGTTTTCGCGCAGGCGCTTTATTTCCTCAAAAACTGTTATGTCCATATTCTTATTAGACCGTATAACAGAAAACTTATAGTCCTTTATATAATTATATACCTTGTCCCAACCGTCATTGCATAATTTTTTAATCGTTTGGGCAAGGTCTGCTTCGTCGCTTATAACATTACGCACTTTTTCATAGGCATTATCTGCGGGGCATAGCAAAAGTGCACGTTCATAACACTTCTGGGCATATTCTGCATCTTCATAAACGCCTTCCAATATATAAGAAAGTTGTTTTTGGCAATCACCCGAATACACCTTGCAGCAATCGTCCAAAAATCCGTCGGGGTCAGGCGTGCTTTGAGCAAATGTGTATATATCGCCTATTATATCCTCTATGGCATCATCTCTTTTTTGAGTAAAAGAATTTATTACTCTTAAAAAATCTTCATCTTCCTCGTCATAGTATTTATCAAGTACGTCGCCCATTGCTTTTGCTTTAAGTATAGAAAGTTGCGTTGTGTCACCAACTTTAAAATTAGGGTCAAGGTTTAAAAGGTGGAAATTGTTTCTTAATATATCAAGGCAAAAACTGTGAATTGTGCAAATTGAAGCAGTATTAATTAAAAAAAGTTGATTTTTAAGGCGCTTATTTTCGCCCTGTTCAAGTTTTTCCGCTATTTTTGCCGCAACACGCTCTTTTATTTCAGATGCGGCGGCTTTTGTAAATGTTACAACAAGGATTTTGTCAATATCCACACCGTCGGGGGCGATAACTCGTTCTATAAGGCGCTCTACCATAACGGCAGTTTTGCCCGAACCCGCAGCAGCAGTAACCAATATATCAGACACAGGCGCTTCTATAGCCTTTAACTGGTCGTCAGTCCACATACTGCTCACCTCCTAAAATATCCCATACTTTTTCGTCATCAAGTTTATCAAGATGTTCAAAATCGTTTCCTTTTTTGCGTATGTCAAAACGGCAGACAGATTTGTATCCGCAATACTGACACGGAGAAAAATTCTGCTTGTTATATGGTTTTATATCAATCTGCCCGTCGCTCATTTCCTTGCATAAATCCGTAATAATACTTCGTAAGTGCTTATCAAGAGCAACAAAATTTTCATACGTAGCCTTTTTAGACGCTTTTGCAGTATCAGCATCCGAAGCGTCAAGCACATCCTGCTGAGCAAGCATTAACCCTTTCATTTTAAGTTCGCTTGCTATCTGCGTTTCTGTTTTATATTCCTCATATCTGTTGTCCGCTTTAAAAATAGGGTCGTCTATTTTAAAATAAAGCGCACCGCCGTATTTATAACTATCCTTACTTTCAACAAGTGCATTAAGATACACAAAAAGTTGAATATCCAAACCATAAAACACATCGGTAAGATTAAATGTTTTACTGCCCGTTTTATAGTCAATAACACGTACATAGTCGCCATCTTCGCTATGGTATATATCGCTTCGGTCAATAACACCCGTAACCTTTGCTTTGCGTCCGGAACCCAAATCAAACTCAATACACCCGATGTCACCCTCGCCAAACTTTATTTCATACCCCAAAGGTTCAAACTTAGAATTTACAATATGCGCGCGTATAAGGCTGAAGCATTTGAAAATTGCACCGCGCAAACGTTTTATAAGATAAAGTTTGCGGTTTGATATATGTGCACTTATTTCCATAAGTTGCTTTATTAAATCGTCAATGAACTTATCAATTTTATCATATATATATTCATCGGTTACCGTATCAAAGCCATACCCGTCACTTTGCATATTACGGCAAAGTTTTTCGATTACACCATGAACAAACGTGCCTGTGTCCATTGCAGTTATATCAAACGGTGCATTGTCTTTAAGTTTGAGTATATATTCAAGGAAATACGAATACTTGCACGAACGGTATCTTTGTAGTCTTGATATGGTTGTATAAAACTCGTCTGATACAAATTCACGCATAAGGTCACGATCTATATTGTGTGCAATGTTTGTGTGTGAATAGTACTTTTCAAGTTTTGTTCCAAAATCGAAGTTACGGCAAAAATAATCATACACGTCAAGCCATACAGGGCTTATATCCTCGCCGTTCTTATATTCTGTTATTTTTTCCGTCATTTTCTCTAATGTCGGCATTTGTGCAGTAATATAATCCATCTGCCCGAAATCGGTAGTATCCTCTAAAACGTCGCTTTCTATAGTTAAATCGGGGAAAATGCGTTTAAAATCCGACAGCACAAACGAGGGCCTAAGCGTTTCTGACGAACTGTCTGCTCTGGAAAACATCACAAAAAGCATATCGCTCGGTATAGTAAAAGCGCTATACATAAAAAACCTTTCAAAAAACGCTCTCGTTTTAGTGTCTGTAGAAAGTTCTATGCCATCGGCGGCAAGGATTGCTTTATCGCTATCATTTATAAGTTCACCCGTCACAGCGGTTGCGGGAAATACTCCGTCATTTGCGCCGAGCACAAAAAGAGCCTTTATATCATCAGGTTTACTGCGGGTGATATTACCCACAAAAACATCATCAAGAGATGTAGGGATGAAGCCTATTGAATAGCCCGAAAAAGCAGTCTGCAAAAGTGTGCGGAAGTTTTTAACATTAATCGTTTTATCTCCCAGAACATCTGTCAAAGCGTCAAGAGCGCCGACGATTATATTCCATATCTTCTCGTATTCCTCGCCATGTAAAACGTCTCTTTCCTGCTCAAAAGTTTTAAGACGTTCCTCTATATGTCGGATAAGACCTGTACCTACAAGGTATTCAAAAAGGGATTTACACATATCGCATACGCTATGCCTGCCCTTTATAGACTCGTGAAAATCTGCAAGAGGTTTAATAAAAGTTTCTCTTACATTGCAAAGTTTACATGCTTCTTCGTCCGAAACACCATATTTTTGAATAAGGTTATTCCATTTTTCATCATTAAGCCATGTACTTTTATGCATATTGGTATTGCGACAATAATTCTCCAAAAGATACACGGCTGTTAAATCCACATCACAAAACCCCGACTTCAAAAATGAAAAGACGGTTTCATTACTGTAATCATTTAAATATATATCAACAGCGTTTAAAACAAACGATACTATACCGTGATTCAAAACCGGCGATTTTTCGTCTATGAAGTACGAAATTCCGTATTTTTGAAAAACAGGTTTTATAAACTGTGCATACGTGCCTATATCACTGCATATAACGCCTATATCTCTGTATCTGTAGCCACTGTCACGGCATAGGCGAAGAATATTACGTGCAACATTTTCAACTTCTTCGTAAGGATTAGCCGCAGAAAATATGCTTATATCAAGGCAATCGTCATCATATTTATTCTTTGGATACGGAAAAAGATTCTTTTCAAGAAAAGCAATTGCTTTGCCGTGTTTTTTATTTTCATTAAGCACAACGGGAGATAAAAATTCAACATTTGCATCTTTGCACATACGTTGCAGTTTTTTAGCCGTATCTGCAATCGGTGCAAATAAAACATCATCAACACCATCTGTACACAATGTTATATACACATCTTTCGCTTTTAAAGCAATCTGTTTTATAATTTCCATTTCCTGAGGAATAAAACTTGTGAACTCGTCAAAAAAGAATACGGTGTCTTCAATATCCCAATCTTCACATATATGCTTTGCCAAAGCGGAGGCACCATCGTCAGAATCAAAACCTTTTTCTGCAATACGCCGTGTATACTCAGAATATATTTTTGAAATATCTTCAAGTTTGAGTTTAAGACGGGCATTATTATTGTTTTCGTTAACGCTATCGAGTTGCAAAGGTGTTACGCAATATTTTTTTAATTCTGAGGCAAGATTTAAGCATACGTCAGCAAATCCTGCCGAAGATGCGGCATTTTCAAAATATTTAAGTTCGGTATATGAAATTACATCCGCCATAATGATACTCTTTTCCATTGGCGAAAGAACATCATTGATACCTTTATCTTTTTCCATACGGCGAATCATTTTATTAAAGGAGGTTACTTCTGCTGTTTGTGCACTTATACTGCCGACAGCAGTTAAAAGTTTATGTTCGGCAATATGAGTATACTGCTCGGGTACAACCAAAACTGACTTTTCATTTTTTGAAAAACGACTGTATATCTGCTGAGTAATATAGTGCGTTTTGCCGTATCCTGCTCTGCCGTAAACCAAATGCATCGCCATAGCACAACCCCCTTTTTATATTTTCTTATTTAATAATATCACATTTTATTTTGAAAGTCCACAAAAAGAAAAACGGTGATTTTCATCACCGTTTTAAATTACGCTATTTTGCTGATTTTAGTAGCAAGCTGAGATTTTTTTCTTGCAGCAGTATTTTTATGGAAAATACCCTTTGCAACAGCTTTGTCAATCTTCTTATAAACTTCGCTGCAAAGTGCAACAGCGTTTTCTTTATCACCGTTAGCGATATATTCTTCAAATTTCTTTATGCAAGTTTTTAAGTTGCTTTTAATCATCTGATTTCTGAGAGTTTTAGTTTCGATAACTTTTACTCTTTTCTTTGCGGATTTAATATTCGGCACAATTTCCACCTCCATATTCCTTCTAATAATCAACTGCAAACTATTGTAACACAGATTTTTCAAAAAATCAATACAATTTTTAAATTTTATTATTTTTTTCTAATTTTTCCACTATTTCCTGCTCTGGAGTAACATACATTGTACTATAATCTACATAAATAACCATACCCGGTTTGGCACCTGACGGTTTTTTTACGTTATAAACCTCCGTATAATCAACAGGCACAGACGCAGACCCTCTGCCGCGACTGTAGTATGCTGCAAGCATACCTGCTTCTTCATATGTGCGGTCGGGAACGGTCATAGCGTCATCTGTTTTTACAAGAACGTGCGAACCGTGTATGCCTTTTGTATGAAGCCATATGTCCGTCGGTCGGGAAAGTTTAAGCGTAACGTAATCGTTCTGCTTATTATTCTTTCCAACGTATATATCGTATCCGTCGCTGCTTACAAAATGCATCGGCGTTGGCTTTTCCTCTTTTTTGCGCTTTTGAACACCACGCAGACGAACATACCCTTGCTCCGCAAGTTCATCACGAATTTGCTTGATTTCATCTCCCGTCTCCGCTTTTGATATTGCCTCGGCAACAGATTCCAAATAATCTATCTCTGCAAGGTTAATCTCACGTTGCTTAACAGTTTGTGCATATGCCGTTTTTTCTTTATTATAACGGGCATAATAGCGTTGTGCGTTCTGGGCGGCGGTTTGATCTTCTTTTAAAGGGATTGTTATTTTTTCTTCTGCTTCTGCATAGAAATTATCGAGTGTAACCTGCTTTGCACCACGCTCTATCATATACAGATTTGCCATTAACAAATCACCATAAATCTTATACTTTTCCCGCTTTTCTGCCTTGGCAATAGTTTCATTTTCTATCTGCAGTTTTTTACGGCAACGGTCAAGATTTATGCTGACCACCTTTGTAAGGTCGGCAGACTTCTGCTTTAAACTTGCGGCAGTCGCTTTGCCTATAAAAAACCTTTCAAGAGTTTCACTCATCGTTTCAAACGAAACGGCTTTTCCCATATTTTCATACTGCGCAATATCTATAGAAGAAAAATCCATAAGGCTTTTATTCTCCGTATTAACTATGAGTTGCGGAGTAAATTGAGCAGATTTCACTTTATCAAAAACCTCACAGAAAGATGAGGCTATTTTTTCTTTTAACAAAACATCGTCTTTGGAAACTGTTACCTCAGACAATCCGCCTGCACGGTATACAATCTCCCTTGCAGAAAGCGGACTTATACCCATATATTTACTCACAATAGAACGTGCGGTCTCATTATCATCATCTAAACTTTGTAAAACATCTTCGCAAGATGCCGCCAAAGGATTTGATTTACCTTGTGACGGCGGATTTTCGTACATAAGACCGGGGAGAATCTGCCTTACGCTGCTTACCGTTATATCTACGTGATAAATACTGTCTATTATTTTACCGTTTTGGTCAATCAATATTATATTTGAATGTTTGCCCATAATTTCTGCAATTAAAGTTTTTACAGACAATTCACCGAGCTCGTCACGGCTTTCAATATCTATTTTTATAACACGTTCAAAAGAATGCTGATATACTTTCAGTATCTTTCCTGCAGAAAGATGCTTTCTTAAAAGCATACAAAACATAGGCGGTGCTGCGGGGTTTTCTGCCTTCGTTTCCGTTATATGTACTCTCGGAAATGACGGGTTGGCACACAAAAGCAATTTATAATTTACTCCGTTTGCACGTATGCCTATAATTATTTCGCCGCGTTCCGGCTGATATATCTTGTCTACTCTGCCGCCCAAAAGAAGTTCGTTCAATTCAACCGTAAGCGCGCGGACAGTTATGGAATCCATTGCCATTTTGTATTCTCCTTAAAAAACGGACACATAGTGTCCGTTTTTATTACTCTACGTTTATTTTACAGAATAATTTCCTTTAATCATAAGTATGCAATCAGTATCAGCATAAACACCTCTGCCGTCGTCAACGGGAACAATCATAAGATGGTTAGACGGAGCCTGAGAGCCGTTTGCAAGGTCATAACCTGCAGTAGTATCAGCCAAGCCGCCCTTTGCAGTTGCAATAACCTTTGCCGCGCCTGATCGAAGTATTATTTCACAGCCGGCATCACAGATAACCTCTCTGCCGGCAGGAACTTCAACAACAGAAAAAGAATTAGCATCTGATGCAACACCTGATGGTGCATCATCAGAAGAATTGCCTGAAATTTTAGAGTCTATATATGCATACATATCAGGAATAACCTTTTCCGTAATATACGAAAGTGTTACAACAGGGTCACCCTCTGTTCCGGGTTCTGCAGCAAAAACAGCAAACACCCCTGCAATCACCAAACAAACAGCAAGTATTCCTACAATTTTTCTTTTGTTCATTATTATGTCCTCCTCTTATGTCAATCCATCAATCCAAGAGATATAGAAACTGCTTCATTAACCGCACTTATAACGGCTTCATCTATATGTCCTATACGCTCTTTAAGGCGTTTTTTATCAATCGTGCGTATCTGCTCAAGCAATATAACAGAATCTTTGCTAAGACCGTAATCGTCGCCTTTAATCTCTATATGCGTGGGCATTTTGGCTTTGTTTATCCGGCTGGTAATGGCTGCCACAATCACCGTTGGGCTATATTTGTTGCCAATGTCGTTCTGTACTATAAGCACAGGACGAATTCCGCCTTGCTCGCTGCCTACCACCGGACTTAAATCTGCGTAGAAAATATCGCCTCGTTTAACAATCACTTACAATCACACTCCGAAAGTTTGACCTCGTAGGCTTTCTGTTGCGCTTCGTCTGCACATACGCAGTATTCGGCAATATCGAGGTTGATTTCAGCCATTTCTTCATAACCTTTTTTCATACGTGCGCAAAGATCCATCTTCTTGCGTTCTTTTATATAAAGCCGCATAGCGTCTCGTATGAATTCACTTCTGTTTATATTAATCGAATTGGCAAAATCATCAACTTCTGTAAGCAAAGAATCAGGCACGCTGATAAGTATTTTCCTTTGTCGTGACATTTAATCAAGCCCCCATTCGTATACATCATGATATATACTAACATTATACAAAGGTTCGGTACGAAAGTCAAATGCAGTTTATACCAAGTAATTCAGCACTTTCACAACTTTACCGTCTTTTATGTAAACTCGGGGGACGCGCTTGCCGACAACTGAAAGCACTTCATAACTTATAGTGCCTGCCAATGCAGCAACAGAGTCTACGGTAATTGTATTATTGCCATCTGTGCCAAATAATATAACCTCATCACCGATTTTTATGTTTTTTATTTCTGTTACGTCCGCCATGGTCTGGTCCATACACACCCTGCCGATAACTTTTGCTTTACCCTTGCCGACAATAACCTCGGCTTTGTTGGAAAGTAACCTGAAATATCCGTCTGCATATCCTATTCCGAATGTAGCGATATCTATAGGTTTATCAGCGGTGTAAGTGCAGCC
>JAZRKQ010000003.1:0-7418 GCA_045646385.1 Clostridia bacterium
AATTTTAAATACATATTTGCCCAAGATCCTGATTTTTTGTCAGAACTTGGTTCATCACTTTCAACATTTTTGTACTCACTACCTATTATTGTTATTTTAAGCCTTATATTTGCTTTGATTTTGTCCTCAAAATTTAAGGGAAGATTGTTTGCCAGAGGTATGTTCTTTTTGCCTGTAATTATTGCTTCGGGTGTAGTAATTACCCTTATGACTGCCGAAACAAGCAATCAGCCGGTGGGTATGTCACTTTCTACGTCATCGGATACGGGTTATACCTCGGGGATGATTAATTTTGACGAAATTCTCATTGGTCTTGGCTTTTCGCAAGAAATAATAGATTTTCTGTCAACCTATATAACTCAGATATTTGACCTTATCTGGAGCATAGGTGCACAGGTATTGTTATTTATTTCGGGTATAAATTCAATTCCCAAACAGTTATATGAGGTTTCAAAGGTTGAGGGTGCTACAAAGTGGGAGGAATTTCTCTTTGTAACAATTCCTTGTCTTGGAAATGTTATATTGTTGGTTTCTTGCTATACAATGATTGAATTGTTTATTACAACCGATAATCCTGTGGTATCTCGCGCGTATATGCTTTTAAGAGATGCTACGTATGATCGCAGTTCTGCAATGCTATGGGCGTTTTTCCTTATTGCAGGAGGAGTTGCCGCGTTGGTTTTCTTTATTTATAATAAACTTTGTTTAAAGAGGTGGAATTAATATGACAAATATAAATAATGTAAACACTTCTTTAAAAATCAGAAAATCAGTAATTGGTGTTTTAGTTGCGGTTTTCCGTTGGGCACTGATTATTGGCGTAGGTTATGTTATATTTTTTCCGCTTCTAAATATGATATCTACTTCACTTATGGATGCAGAGCAGATACTTGATCCGGGTGTCGTTTGGGTACCACGAGCTATTAGTTTTGCAAACTTTAAAGGTGCATGGATTGCTATGGATTACGGCAACAGCCTTGTAAGAACGCTTACCACAAACGTGTTAAGCGCACTTATTGAGGTGCTTACCTGCGCTATTACCGCTTATGGTTTTGCAAGGTTTAAGTTTAAGGGAAAAAGTATTTTAATGGTGATATTGGTTGCAACAATGGTTATCCCTCCGCAAATGACCGTTATAAGCCAGTATGAAGGCTTTAGAAATTTTGACATCTTAAATATTTTTTCTATAATAAATTCTATTTTTGGTACAAATATAGAAATTAATTTAATCAATACGCCTTTTACATTTATTATACCATCACTTTTTGCCGTAGGTGTTAAGTCGGGCTTGTTAATTTATATTTACATGCAGTTCTTTAAGTCTTTACCAAAAGAGCTTGAAGAGGCGGCATATGTTGACGGTGCAAATTCTTTAAAGACATTCTTTATGATAATTTTGCCCTCGTCAGGAGTTATTATAACGACCGCGTTGGTATTCTCAATTGTATGGCACTGGAATGAATACTATCTATCAATAATGTATTTTTCATCAAAATTCACCTTAGCACCCGTTCTTTCACAGTTGCAGACACAATTGACTACAACGGGCGTTACTACATTAGGTTCGGTAGAAAACGGTATTGTTATGGCGGCGTGCTTAATGTTTATAGCACCTGTGCTCATTTTCTATCTGATAATACAAAAACGCTTTGTTCAAAGTGTGGCTACATCTGGTATAGTTGGATAGTCTTATATCTGCACGAAGAAGGGAAATGAGGAATTTATGACCAGTAAACAAAAACTTCAACTTCAAGGTTTTATAAAAGATAATTGGCACGCTTCTATGAAAGAAGCGTGCGGAATACTAAAGTACAAGTTTTTAGATCCTGCTGCGGTTTACCGTGCACAGTTGTGGGATTGGGATTCGTACTTTTGCGGCTTGGCTCTAATTGATGTTTATGAAGATACTGCCGAGTATGTTAAGGGCTGTGCAATGAATTTTTTAGACCATATAAGAGTTGATGGTTCGGTTCCGTATATGATAAATAACCAGGAAAAAGAATGTGAAGCATTGCCCAAAATAAGCAGAGAGCCCCGCACCGAAAAAAGTGATATTAACTCTATTAAACCGCTACTTGCCCAAATGGTTGTTTTGGCACATAAAAAAATTAGCGACACCAATTGGATTAAGGACAACTTTGAAAAGTTAAAGATGCATATTGCCCATTGGGAAGCAACCCAACAGATGCCAAACGGTTTGTTTGTATGGCGCAGTTATAGAGGCTCCGGCACAGATAATCATCCTGCAATTTATGGTAGACCGCTTAATTCATCTGCGGGTGTAGAACTTAACTGTATGATGTATAAGGAATATCTTGCTATGGCTGAAATTTCACAACTTTGTGGCGATATGACTCAAAAAGTTGAATACGAAACCAAGGCGCAATCACTTGCAAAGGCAATAAATGATAATATGTGGGATGAAATAGACGGACTTTATTATCATCTTGATGTTTTATCACAAAAACCACCGCTTGCACGACAGGCTATCACTTGGAACGTGCCACTTAAATTCCGCACCTGGACTTGTTTTATGCCTATGTGGGCAGGTATTGCACCTAAAGAACGTGCTGAACGAATGGTTAAAGAACATTTGATGAATTCTAATGAGTTTTTATCTGATTACGGACTTAGAACATTGGCAAAAAATGAGCCAATATATAGTACTGCCGAAACAAGTAACCCTTCAAATTGGCAGGGTCCTGTGTGGATTGTGTCAACCTATCTTATGTTTATGGGGCTTTGGTATTACGGATACATAGATGAAGCCAAGTTAGTGGCCGATAGACTAATAACGCATCTTTGCAGAGATTTAGAGAAAAATGGTCTTTTGCACGAATATTATAATCCTGAAACGGGCGAAAGTAATATAAATCCGGGCTTTATGAACTGGAACGCTTTAGCAGGGATTATGGCTGATATGATTGACACCAAAGAGTAAGAGAGGACAAATATGTGGTATTCTAATCGTTATAGAAGACATCTTATAGATATGCATATTGAGGATTGGAATGAGGAATTTTTGTCCGAATTTTCACCCGAAGAGTATGTAGAAAATTTAAAAATAGCAAATATAAACTATGCTATGGTGTATTTGCAATCACATGTTGGACTTTGCTATTATCCTACCAAAACAGGTGATATGCATAAGGCTCTCATTAATCGTCCTGATGCAATTAAGCGTGTTGTTGATTTGTGTCACGAAAATGATATTAAGGTTATGGGTTATTACAGCCTTATATATAATACCCGTGAGCACGATAAGCATCCCGATTGGCGAATGGTTACTGAAAGCGGTAGGTCAAAACGCTCTTGTAATGATAATTCAGCCGATAAAGAACTTGCTTTCCAGTCGGCAAGTGGCAGTAGATATGGTTTTTGTTGTCCCAACAATCAGGAGCATAGGAATTTTGTTTATGAACAAATAGATGAAATACTTGAATACTTTGATTGCGATGCTTTGTTTTTTGATATGCCTTTCTTTGCACACACCTGTTATTGTGATAAATGCAAAAGAAAGTATCGCGAAATATTTAAGCAGAATATGCCTGAAAATCCGACCGTTGGTGATGCGGACTATTTAAAACTTATACAGTTTAAGCAGGATGCTATGGGTGATTTTATATCTTCGGTTACAAATCACATAAAAGCAAAATCGCCAAATATGCCTGTTGAATATAATTTTGCAAGTTCGCTTGTAAGCGGTAGCTTTAACGGTTGTGGTTATGAGGTCGCAAATGCGAGCGATTATGTAGGTGGAGACCTTTATGGTGATCAGTATAATCACTCGTTTGTTTGTAAGTATCTAAAGGCAAACAGCAAAAATCAACCGTTTGAAAATATGATTTCACGTTGCAAACCTGCTTTACAGACGCATACTTTATCTAGAACTGCTGCAGAAATTAAAACATCGATGGCGATTACAATGGCCCATCATGGCGCAAGCCTTGTTATTGATGCGATTGACCCGTGTGGTTCGATGGATAAAAGGGTATATCATCGCTTTGGAGAAGCCTTTAAGTACGAGCAACAGTACGAGAAGTATTTTTACGGCGATATGATTGAGGATATTGGTGTTTATTGGGGCTTTAAGAGCTTTATAAAACGCGATGATATTTCGAGTAAAACCGGTTGTATGGGTGCTTCTAAAACACTGACGGCACACCATATTCTTCACGGTGTTTGCGGCAGAATGACTCCACTTAATAATTATAAAATTGTTATTGCACCGTATTTTTCTTCTATAGAAATTGAAGATGAAGACCGCATTGAAAAATATGTAAAAGACGGCGGCGTAATTTATTTTAGTGGTTTTGAAAATACTAAATTTTTTGAAAAACTTACAGGCAATCGTTTTGTTGAAAAGGAAAAACAAAAATATTTATATGTTGCACCTACCGACAAATGGGCAGATGCTTTTGGCGAATTTACTGCCAAATATCCGTTGCCATTTACAGTGAATGATCCAACTCCAATTGTAGAAAGTGATACTTCCGAGGTCATTGCTACGCTTAGTTATCCTTACACAAGATTTAACGAGACACGCTTTGCCGCAATTCACTCAAACCCACCCGGTATTGCAACAAACAAGCCCGCAATAACGGTTAATCGTTATGGGGAAGGCTATGTTGTTTGGTCAGCTTTACCGATTGAAAGCATAGAGCATCCGGAGTTTGGAGATATTTTGCTTAATGTTTTAAACGGTGTTAAACCTTTTGAAAGCACTATTAAATCTACAGCACCTGCAAATGTAGAAATTACTGCTTTTAAATCTAAAAACGATATCACTGTTAATGCCGTAATACTTAACAATGAAAGTTATGAAATGTCGGTTTATCCGTTTGAGATTTCTATTAAATGTGAAAAAGCTCCAAAACAGGTTGTCTTGTTACCTACCGAAGAAAATATTAATTTTTCTTATATAGACGGTTATGTTACGTTTGAAACCAAAAAATTAACTACGTTTGATATGTATAAAGCAGTATTTTAATTTGCCAACAAAGGAGAAATTTATGTTAGATATTAAAACAAGCAATGTTATTAAAAAATATGGCAGACCAATTTTAACCAAAGACGATATTCCGTATGATGCGACATTAATTTTTAATGCGGGTGTTATTAAACACAACGGAAAATACGTTATGATCTTCCGCAACGATTATGGTTGTACACGTGAAGAATTTGAAGCAGGCGGCAATTTTAAAGGTACCTGTGTTGGCGTAGCATTCAGCGACAATGGTATTGATAATTGGGTTGTTGCAGATAAACCACTAATTGATAGTAAAGATTTTGAGGGCACTAACATACGCAGGCTTTATGACCCAAGAATTACAAAGATAGATAACGAAATATATTTATGCCTGGCAGGAGATACAAAGCATGGTATATGCGGATATGTCGCCAAACTTAATGATACTTTAGATAAATATGAAATTATAAGTAAAACAGCTCCCGATAATCGAAATATGGTGCTTTTCCCTGAAAAAGTGGGCGGTTTATATAGAAGACTTGAACGTCCTATGCCGGTTTATGGTAGAGGTGGAAAAGATAGATTTGATATATGGAGTTCGGCTTCACCGGATTTTGAATTTTGGGGCAGAAATGCACTAGTACTTGCAACCGAAGAAGTTCCGTTTGCTAACGATAAAATTGGTCCTGCTGCACCACCCATCAAAACTGAAAAGGGTTGGCTTACCATGTTTCACGCTGTTGATAAAGACGAGAGTCGTGGCAAAAACGGTTGGGAGAAAAACTGGAATAAACGATACACAGCAGGTATTATGTTGTTGGATTTGAATGATCCATCAAAAGTTATTGGTATGAGCAAAGAACCATTACTTGTTGCCGAGGAACCTTATGAAAATGGGGATGGATTCAGGCTTAACGCGGTTTTTCCGTGTGGTATGGTACTTGAAGATGATGGTGAGGTTAAAATATATTACGGCGCAGGAGATATTGTTACGTGTCTTGCCACAGCAGATGTTAATGATTTAATTGCGCTGTGTTCACATGAAAAATAATTATTATAGAGGTAATAAACTATGTCAACAATTGCTAAAAAATTATTAGAAGAAGGCAATGGCGTTTTGCGTCTTGCTCCTACATGGGTACCGCGTGCTTTTTGCCGTCCCGGTAAAAGAATAAAATTACATCCCGATGATTACTATATTTTTGGTTTAGAGCGCGGCGGTGTAGATGAACGTTGGTTTGCTTCTACTACTTGGGCAGAAAACGGTCCTAACACACCTGATGATGAAGGACTGTCATACGTTGTATCGGCAGATGGTAGCGAAAAGATACTTCTTCGTGATGTAGTAGACGAATTAAAGGGCGAGGTTATTGGTGACGACCTTTGGAACAAATACCACAAGTGGCCTATGTTCTCAAAGTTTTTTGACAATCAGGGACCGCTTCCGCACCATATTCACCACCGCGATGAGCACGCAAAACGCGTAGGTAGTGACGGCAAGCCCGAGATGTATTTCTTTCCATCACAGGTAAACAATCACGGCGGAGAATTTCCGTTTACATTCTTCGGTCTTAACCCCGAAACCACAAAAGAACAAATGAAAAAATGCCTTGAGGATTTCCACAAGGGCGATAATAAGCTGCTCGATTTGTCGCGTGCATATAAAATTGCACTTGATACGGGTTGGGATGTTCCTCCCGGTGTATTGCACGCACCTGCAAGTCTTTGTACTTATGAACCACAGTTTGCAAGCGACGTATACGCAATGTATCAGTCTGTTTTATATGGCGGCCACTGTGTATCTGAAGATTTGCTGTGGAAAAACTGCCCCGAAGAAGAAAAAGGTAACTATGACTACTTGATGGATGTTATAGATTGGGAAGCAAACACTGATCCCGAATTCAGTAAAAAGCGCTTTATGGCACCTAAAGTTATCTGGGAAAATGAACAAGGCGTTGAAGAGTGGATTTGCTACAAGTGTAAACTTGCGTCTGCAAAGCGTTTGACAGTAAATCCCGGACAGACAGTAGTTGTTAAAGATATGGCGGCTTATGGCCTTATTATGCTTCAGGGCACAGGAAAACTTAACGACTGGGCACTTGAAACACCAACACTTATCCGTTACGGTGAACTTACAAATGATGAATATTTTGTAACCGAAAAAGCCGCAAAAGAAGGCGCTGTAATTACAAATACCTCTGTTACAGAGCCAATCGTTATGCTTAAGCATTTTGCAGAGAATCCGGAACTTATATTAGAGGATTGATATGGCATTTTTGTTTAATAAAGAATTATCAAAAATTGAAATACTAAAACGCGTTGGGGATATTTCTCAAATAGCAAGCGCTAATCCTTTTGAATATACTTCAGGTAAAGCAAAGGGAACATCAGCTATAGAGGTTAGAAACGGTAATTTAAGATTTGTTATTCTTACCGATAGGGGAATGGA
>JAZRKQ010000004.1:0-36896 GCA_045646385.1 Clostridia bacterium
ATCGCTTTCTGGGAACCCCAGTTTGCTGAGGACTACGCTACAGAGGCTGAGTGGAAAAGCGCACCTTACCGCATCGCTGCTAAACTTCACCCATTAACAATTGAGCAGAACGCTCTTACAAGTTTCAAGAGCCGCACAACTTTAGTTCCTTGCCGTGCAAACACTGTAGGCCCCGGCCTCTTCCTGCAGGCAGACTACATCATCGGCGGTTGCGACGGTACACTCGGACGCGGTATGGGCTGGCAGGGTATGAGTTTCTTAACAACTCTGCACTATGGTCCTGATATGAACATCACTTCAACTTATATGCCCACTCTCCCCGGTAAATTGTTCTATCTTAAAGAACTTGCAGGTCCGTTAGTGGCTGAATGTAACTAATATAAACATACTAAAACGGCAGTTCGTATGTCTATGTTACTTTAAACACAATAAAGATGAGCAGTGAGAATTTCGCTGCTCATTTTCATTATTTAAATAATTCTTTTCTGCTATCTTATATTTATAGCAATCTAATTTTATTAGTAAAAAATTATTGGCCTTGTAAATTAAGCTTCTTTTGTTTACTATATCCAATGAACCCAAACACTAAAATCGGTATACCAAACATAGCGTATAGAATGAAGAACAATGTTCCCACTGAATACAAAATTGCAGCAACTAATGCAGCCCAACTCTTTTTAGCAAGGAAACCAAACCAGCCAAAAATTGCTCCAATTAAAAACATAATCATATGTGGTGTTACTAATGCTGTTGCTATTGCACCACCAACCGCTTCAGCACCTTCAGCATTCAATGTACCTCCACCAAAATATGAAATTAAGTAAACAGTATAAAGTGTAGCAAGAGCACTCGCTACAAATAGAATCTTACTTCTCATAGAACTTCCCCTTTTCTCTTGTTTTAATAACTAACTTGCATTTTCATTGCATACTTTTTAATTTGACTTGCCGGAGCATTTCTGTCTCCCCATTCTGTTCCATCAGAAAAATAGACACTGTATACATATAAATCGCCTGATTTAACACTTTGGTCTATCATTTGCCATACAACTGTGTCTGTTCCGTTTGCTGATATTGGTGTATCACACTGCAATTTGTTTGTAGCAAAAATCCCATCAGCATCTTCTCCGTAAACATCTTTTGGCAAAAAATATAATTGAATTGCTGAAATTTCTTTATCTGTATTATTTTTAATATTGCAATTCAATTCAGGAAAACCAATAATATTATCATACATAGATACTGAAACAGATATTGGGCATTCACTCGCAAATTCATCAGGTATTTCCGGATCTTTTTTTACTTGTATTTCCTCTTTCTTTTCATCAGTATTTACGACAGTGGTATTATTTTCTTCCTCATTACCATTAGTTGTATTTGAGTCAAAAGTATTTATAATGCCCATAAACAAAAAGAATGCCAAGAAAATGCTTATACCTACAAATGCACCTTTTGAAACTCCATTTGCTTTCTTAAACCATTCTAATTCTGAAAACAATTTTACAGAACCTTTAGGTGTTTTTGCAAGAATTAAAAACATCGCTCCCAAAACACCAAATAAACATACTCCCGCAAGCATCGATATATCAGTAATAGAGCAGATTGCAAAAACACCGGCAAAAACAAAGGAAATTATCATCCATATTTTCATACTTGTTCTTAATTTGAATGGTTTTGCTTTTATGTACTCACTATTTGTAGATGTATTATGCATTGATGTAGAAAAATCCTGAGTATTGCTTTGAGCAAAGGATGTATCTTCAACAGATAAATCTTTTGTTCCGCATTTTTGACAAAAAAGCATATCATCTGCCATTTGATTTCCGCACTTCGTACAAAACTTCATTTTTCTCCCTCCCCTCTATAAATAAAAAATGCGCCTACCGAAGCAGACGCAAAAAAACGCAAACTCCGATAGTCGCCAAACTAATTTTACGCACAATGAGTTAAAACACTCGCATAAAAGGAATTTGCATTTTTATCAAATTCAATAATACGAGTATTTTTCAAAAAGGGCATAATTATACCATAAATAAAAATAACCCATCGTACATATTTAATTAGTTTGGCATAATTATTATAATCTATTTTTTTTAAATTTACAATACTATTTAAAAAATTTTATTTGCTACCGTGATTTAAAATATTCTAATACCTTACAAACGGTACGATGTAGGCATCGTACCCTACGATAAAAGGCTGAACGAAATCACTCGTTCAGCCTTTTAAATTAAAATTCTAAAACAACTGTTAATCATAGTTATTTATGCAACACACCAGTCTGCCTCTTGCCGTTACTGATTTATAAAAATTGGGCGTGCGCTTTTTGCCGTCAACCGTTTCAAGGCGTATTGTACCATTTTCAATTGTGGCAGATTTTATACTTAACGCATCACGTTTTACTATTGCATAAATGCCGTCACGGTCAACCTTTTCGCAACGCACAAACACCAATATACTATTGTTAAGTATCCCCTTTGAGGCAATATTATCACCAGTATATCTCAAAGCAAACAGATTATTTTCGCCGTATTTTTCAAGATGCGGAAGTTCAAAATAGTATATAACTCTGTCGTCGCAATCATTTATAAGGTCATACTCCGTTAAAAGAGGAATCTTACTTCCAAAATACCCTTGAGTAAAAATATTTTCAAAGTTATTTCCACGCGCCGAAACATTCATAAATTTCTCTGCCTTTATTACAAAATCAACAGACGGAGCGCAAATACCGGATTCATATTTTCTTATAGCATCAGCATTTATATCTATAATTTTTGCAACGTCTTCCACAGACAAATTGCGTTCTTTACGCATACGGATAAATTTACTCAAAAAAGTATCTGTTACCATAATTTCACCTGTTCTCCCTTTTATCTGAAACCGAAATAGACGAGCAATAGTTTTTATCAATTGTTATAACACACTCGTACGCACGTTCACGCATATGCACGGCATTAATAATCATATCAATAAGTTCGCTGTCTGATATATCAAAATCCACCGGAACGCATATATCAAATATAAGGTTGGAATGTGTTGCACCTTTCACCATTCTGAAATCATGATGCGTGATTCTTTCATCAATATCTGCAAGTATATTAACAAGCATATCTCTGGCATTGTTTAAAGTTTCGTCATCTTTTATAAGCGGGTCTAAGTGCACAACCAAATCTATACCCATATCCAGTTTAAAATCACGTTCTATATTATCCGCTATGTCGTGGCTTACAAGGATATCCTGCTTAGCACTTACCTCAACATGAACAGACGCAAAACAACGCTTGGGTCCGTAATTGTGTATAATAAGGTCGTGTATACCCTCTACCCCGTCATAAGACATCACTTTTGCAACAATCTTATCTGTAAATTCTGCTGATGGTGCTGCACCAAGCAGAGGATCAGCAGTATCTTTTATAAGTTTAATCCCTGCGTATATAATATAAATTGCAACTGCGGCTCCCATATATCCGTCAAGATTAAAATGAGAAAAATAAGTAATAACTGCAGAAATCAAAACTGCAGATGTTGCAACGGCATCGTTTAAACTGTCCTGTGCAGTGGCAAGTATAACGGTGGACGCGATTTTCCTGCCGATATGTCTGTTAAATAAAAACATCCACAGTTTAACTAAAATCGAAATTACAAGCACAACAAACATAACCGCACCAACGTGTGAAACTTCCGGAGCAAAAATCTTTCCCAAAGACGTTTTAATAAGTTCCACACCTATAAAAAGAATAAGGAAAGATACAATCAATCCCGAAACATACTCAATACGTTCATGCCCGTACGGATGCTCTTTATCCGCAGGTTTGCCCGACATTTTAAAACCAATCAGTGTAACTATCGAACTCATAGCATCAGACAAGTTATTTGCTGCATCCGCCATAACAGATATGCTTGAGAAAATCAACCCAACACAAAATTTTGCAACAGACAACAAGACGTTGCAGGTAATTCCCACAACGCCTGAAAGTTTTCCGTATCTTTCACGCACCTCTATATTCGATGCGTTTTGATTATCTTTTACAAAATGCTTAATTAAAAATTCCGTCAAATAAATCCACCCTACTCATTACTTATTATCAGCAACAAGGCTCCAGTTATTTTTAAGATACACATAGCCCGAATAAATTGTAAACAGGGTCGCAATCAGCATAGCAATGTATCCTGCAGAGAAATCACCTATAAGGAATTTTTCCCCGTCAAACATCAGCGCTATTACAGTTGCAATAATCTGTATAACTGTTTTGATTTTACCCGTCATTTCAGCCGCTATTACAACGCCTTTTGAAATAGCAACTATTCTGAGACTTGTTACTATAAATTCTCTTGCAATAATGATAATTGCCATATAAGAAGCAATTCTGCCCATATCTACAAGGCATATAAGAGCCGTTGCTACTAACAGTTTATCAGCAAGCGGATCTATAAATTTGCCGAAATCTGTTATCTGGTTATATTTTCTTGCAATGTAACCGTCTACACCATCAGTAGCGGCGGCTATAACAAAAATAAGTGCCGCTATAAGGTCGTTATATGCAAAATCAAGCATAAGCACTATCATAAAAACAGGTATCATCAATATTCTTAAGATTGTGATTTTATTGGCTGTGTTCATAGTCTCTCTCCTTTACTTTATACAGCGATTATTTAATCTGTAACCTCGCCTGTTATATCATATTCGTGAGCGTCTATTATCTTTATATTAACAATGTCACCGGCAGAGAGTTCGTCTTGGCTGTAAATGTATGCCATTCCGTCAACATCAGGAGTATCGGCAAAACTTCTGCCTACATAGCAGAAATTATCCTCGTCATACCCTTCAACAATTGCCTGAACTGTTCTGCCGATTTTTTCTGCATTGAGTTGGGCAGATATATCCATCTGCTGTTGCATAAGTATATCCATACGCTCTTTTTTAATTTGCTCGTCTATCTGGTCGGGCATATCGTATGCAGGGGTGTCTTCTTCTCTTGAATAAGTAAATACCCCTACTCTGTCAAGACGTGCATTTTTAAGAAAATCTTTAAGTTCTTCAAAATTCTGCTCTGTTTCACCGGGAAAACCAACTATAATAGATGTTCTTATTGCAAGATTTGGTATTTTATCACGTAATTTTTTTAACAATTCTTCAACTTGGGCTTTACGGCTTCGTCTGCCCATACGTTTTAAAACATTATCGCTTATATGCTGCAACGGCATATCAATATATTTTACAATTTTATCATTAGCGGCAATCTCATCGATAAGTTTATCGCTGATATTTTCAGGATAGCAATATTGCAGGCGAATCCACTCTATACCATCTATTTCAGAAAGTTTTTCAAGCAATGTGCAAATATTGTTTGCAGTGCTGCCTTTTCCGTAATACGCAACATCCTGTGCAACGAGTATAAGTTCCTTAACCCCTGAACGGGCAAGTTCAGTTGCTTCAGTTACTATTTCGTCAATAGGTCTGCCTCTGTATCTTCCGCGCAATTTGGGAATAATACAATATGTGCAGAAATTATCGCATCCGTCAGAGATTTTAAGATACGCACTGTACGACGGCGTGCTGAGCATTCTGGGTAATGACTTTGTTATATGTGCATCTGCATCGCTTACTGTACTCATCTTTTCGTTTGCTAAGTAAAATCTCATAACAACGTGAAAAATCTTATCATAATCATTAGTGCCGAGTATAACATCAACCTCAGGTATTTCTTTTAAAATTTCGTCTTTATAGCGTTGTGCCAGACAACCTGTTACAATAAGCAAACGGCATTTTTTCTTTTTGTACTCAGCCATTTCCAAAATAGCGTCAATTGACTCTGCCTTGGCACTATCTATAAATGCACAGGTATTTACAACCAGTACATCAGCAATCGACGGGTCGCTAACGATTTCCATACCGTTACCGTTTAAAATAGCAAGCATAGATTCTGTGTCTGTAAGATTTTTAGCGCAACCCAATGATATAAATCCTATTTTTTTCTTTCCAAAATTCATATATCTTCACCTTTTTCAGATATAAATCTGCTTACGGCACTTTGTATGCTGTCAAAATCAAACCCTCTTGAAGCGAAAAAGCGGAATACTTTCTGCTTTTGTTTATAGTCTTTTAAATCAGCATCTTCAAATTTGCGGCAAATAATATCATATATACGTTGTTCGGGGCAATCATCAAAATCTTCCATTGCAGAAGACACGGTGATGTCGTCCACACCGCGTCGTTTAAGTTCAGCACGGATTTTTATCTTTCCCCAGCCTTTAGATGCAGCATAATTAAAAAAACTTGTGCAGTAGTCAGAGTCGTTTATATAGTTATATTCACGCATCGTTTCTATAACTATATCGCAAATCATTGCATCATAGCCTTTATCGGCAAGTTTTGTCCGCAATTCGTGTTCAGTAACCATCTTGCGTGAAACTATATCAAAAGCCTTCGCCTTTGCCTTTGAAAGATTAGACTCAAGATTATATATTTCTATATCTTTTTCAGTGATTTCAGTATCAATCTTAACGCCGAGCCGAAGTGCATCTGCACTATCCAACGAAAATGAATACTCGCCGTCAACAAACACCGAAACACGATTTTTGTTTTTTTGCTGAGGGACTACATCAGTTATCTTCATCAACGTTTCCGTTAGCAACGGCAGTATCTTCTCCGTTGCGTTTCTTCTCTACAATTTCCATTATCATAGCGCGTACTTCTTCCATAACGTGCGGATTTTCTTCAAGGTATTCTTTTGCTTTTTCTCTGCCCTGACCGATTCTCTCGCCATTATATGAATACCACGCTCCGGCTTTTTTAATGATATCATATTCTGCAGCCACATCTAAAATGTCTCCGGATTTAGATATACCCTGACCGAATATCATATCAAACTCAGCCACCATAAATGGTGGTGCCATTTTATTTTTTACAATTTTAGCCTTTGTTCTGTTTCCTACAAGATTAGAGCCTTCTTTAATGGCTTCGCCTTTTCTTACGTCAATTCTTACAGATGAGAAGAACTTAAGTGCACGTCCGCCCGTTGTAACCTCAGGACTGCCGTAAATAACACCCACTTTTTCACGAATCTGGTTAATAAATATTACAACTGCGTTTGAATGGCTGATAACGCTTGTAAGTTTTCTGAGTGCCTGACTCATAAGCCTTGCATGGGCACCAACGTGAGAATCGCCCATTTCGCCCGCAATTTCTGCCTTAGGAACGAGCGCCGCAACAGAGTCTACGATAATAACATCAAGTGCACCGCTTCGTGCGAGTGCTTCAAGGATTTCCAATGCCTGTTCACCGCTATCGGGCTGTGCAAGTAAAAGTTTATCAATATCCACGCCGAGTTTTTTTGCATAAATAGGGTCAAGCGCATGTTCAGCATCAATAAATGCAACTTCGCCGCCGAGTTTTTGAGCCTCAGCAATTACGTGAAGACAAACAGTTGTTTTACCTGACGATTCAGGACCGTAAATTTCAATTATTCTGCCCCTTGGAAGTCCGCCTATACCAAGCGCAAGGTCAAGACTTATAGAGCCGGTAGAGATAACGTCAACTTTTTTATATCGTGCATCACCAAGACGCATAATAGCATTTTCGCCATATGTTTTTTCAATCTGACCGATAGCGGCAGCCAACGCAGCGGCTTTGTCGCTTCCGTCTTTTATTTCAAGTTTTTTGGTATCTTTAGCCATATGTATCACCTCATAAACTATATTATTTTTATAATAACATATTTTAATAAAAAAATCAATCTGTTAAATATAATTTTTGTTTAAAATGAGCACCATAAATTGCATGTTTAATTAATGCGTTTTTTAAGCAAATTAATGTTGTAACGAATTTTTAGGAGGTGATTTGAGATGATGAACAAAGCAAACAAACAGGCAATGGATAGATTCAAATATGAAGTGGCCAATGAACTCGGTGTAAACCTTAAAGAAGGTTACAACGGCGACCTCACTGCAAGAGAAAACGGCAGCGTTGGTGGAATGATGGTTAAAAAAATGATTGAAAAATATGAAAGTGAATTAAGCGGCAAATAATCAATTTGTCAAAATCGAAAAGGAGCATAGAAATAGACTATGCTCCTTTTAATTTAAATTTTAATTCATTAAGTATCCGCTTTTCAATACGTGAAACCTGCACCTGTGATATTCCCATAACATCTGAAATCTCACGCTGTGTTTTACCTTTGAAATACCTTAGCAAAATTATTTTTTTATCCCGTTCACAAAGTTTTTCTATAAGTTGCCGCAGAGCGATAGAATCTATTAAGAAGTCCTCACCGCCATCTTCATCGGCAAGTTTATCTATAAGATAAATATCTCCCCTTTCGCCCTGATGAACAGATTTATACAAAGATTCTGTGGGGCTTACGGCATCAAGTGCCATAACTACATTTTCCTGACTCTCGCCGATTTTGTCCGCTATTTCACTTACGCTGGCTGCTCTTCCGAGTTCTTTTTCCATAACCTCTTTAACAGCACACGCTTTACCGGCAATTTCCTTTAAATTTCTTGACACTTTTATCATGCCGTCATCACGCAGAAAACGCTTAATTTCGCCCATTATCATGGGCACGGCATAAGTAGAAAACCGTACGTTATACGATATATCAAACTTGTCTACTGCTTTTATAATTCCTATACATCCTATCTGGAACAAATCCTCCGCATCGTACCCTCTGCCGAGGAACTTTTTTACTATACTGTGAACAAGTCCTAAATTTTGCTTTATTATTTCATCACGTGCAGATTTATCACCGTTTTTTGCCTTTAAAATAAGTTCCGGTGTGTTCTCATACATATCTGCACCTACAGTCGTGAGCCTATGCGTTTTTTCATAGTAACTTTTGTACCGATACCCACAATGGATTCTACCTCAACAGTATCCATAAAGGTTTCCATAACTGTAAAACCCATACCAGAACGTTCCATTTCGGGGTTGGTAGTAAAAAGAGGCTCGCGTGCTTTTTCCACATCGGGAATACCTTTTCCGTTATCTTTTACAATAACAGTAATAAGTTTTTCCTCCAATGTGCACTCCATATGTATATCGCCACGTTGCTGCCCATATCCATGAACTATGGCATTTGTAACAGCCTCGGAAACGGCAGTTTTTACATCTGCCATTTCCTCTATTGTAGGGTCTGCCTGAGAAAGCAAAGCCGCTACACAAAGACGCGCAAATCCTTCGTTTTCAGACTTGCTTAAAAATGTTATATTAACTTTATTTTTAACTTCCATTGCATTTATCCTCCTATGCCAATTTATCAAGTTCATCAGCGTTATCGGTAACTTTTATAATATCCGGTATGCCCGAAAGCGAAAGCAGTTTGTCCACTGTTTTATTGGAAGATACTATATACACCTGACCGCCTAAACTTTTCATAAGTTTGTATCTGCCGATTATAACACCAATACCGGAACTATCCATAAAGGTAAGTGCCGATAAGTCAAAAACCAGCGTGCTGATACCTTCGCTGATTATTCTGTTGTCTATCTGCTCTTTGATTTCGGCAGAGCAATGGTGGTCTAACTCTCCGATAATCTTGGCATAGAGTTTGTTTTGCTTAGTTAAAAGATTTATATGCAAGAATATCCCTCCTGTTAATTGGTAATATATGGAATATTCTATACTTGTCCTTAAAGTCCTTTGAAGAAAATCATATAGTTTTGTCGCTTTGTGAAAACTTTTCGACAGTTTTCCGCATATCCCCCGCCATATAAAGCGAACCGAGAACACATACAACGTCACATTCACTTTGCAAAACATTTTTGAGTGCTTCGGCATTGTCAATTATATATTGTGTTTCTGCGTGACTTTTTGATATAAGATTATATACCGATTTCGGGTCGGTACACCTTTCCGACGGAACAGAAGTCACGGTGATTTTGCCTCTTGCAGACGACATAACCTCACACGCTTTATCAATGTCTTTCTCGTTTAAAATTCCAAAAATGTAATGAACCTTTTTATCCGCAAAGAATTTGTCTGCGGACGACAAAAACGCACTTATGCCGTGTGAATTATGCGCGCCGTCAACAACAACGGTTTTTCCGTTTACTTTAAAAACTTCAAACCTGCATTTCCATCTTGCAGTTTCAATGCCTTTTTTAATATTAGCGTACTCAATGCCTAAATAAGATGCAACTTCAATAGCGCATAAAGCATTGTAAATCTGGTATTCACCCACAAGATTAAGCGAATACTCCTTGTCACGATAACGAAATACCGAACCATCTATGCCACATTTTATTATATCAAGATATGAAACATCGGGCACAAAAAGGCTTGAATTTCTTTCTTTACAGGTATTTTTAATAATCTTCTCTGCATTTATATCCTGTAAAGGATAAGATACAACGGGACAGTTTTCTTTAATAATCCCGCATTTTTCAAAAGCAATATCTTCTATAGTATTCCCCAGATATTGCATATGGTCATAACCTATTGCACAAATAACTGTGCAAAGCGGATTTTTAATAATATTTGTTGCATCAAATCTTCCGCCAAGGCCGACCTCAAGCACCACAACATCGCAGTTCTGCTCTTTAAAATATATAAAACCAACTAGACATATAACATCAAAAACAGTACAATAAATTTCTTCTTTTTCTAAAAGTTCTACTTCGCATTTTATACTTTCGGTTATGCGCTCAAGGTCTCTTTCAGGTATAGGAACATTATTTATACAAATTCTCTCATTAAAACATTCAATAAAAGGTGAGGTAAATAACCCCACCTTTTTATTTTGTGCAATTAAAATGCTGTTTATAATAGAAGACACCGAGCCTTTGCCATTGGTGCCTGCAACGTGGATAAAATTCATACCCTCGTGCGGATTACCAAAACGGCCAAGCAATGCCTCTATATTTTTAAGTCCTGCTTTTTTGCCGAAAGTTCTGAGAGAATGAATATACTCTACTGCGTTCATTCTATCATCCTTTCAGTTTTGTAAGACTCTCCTCTACTTTTGCAAGCATATCTTTGTATTTAGCAAGTTTTTCGCGTTCTTCGTTAACAACTTTTTCAGGTGCTTTATCAACGAAACCTGCATTGTTGAGTTTGCCTTCTGCACGTTTAATCTCAGAGATTAATGTCGCCTGCTCTTTTGTAAGACGCTCAACTTCTTTTTCGCGGTCTACAAGGTCATCAAGCGGAATGTAAACCGTTGCGCCTTCAACAACTGTATTAACAGCGTTTTCATCAATGCCTGTCATATCAGACGCTACAACAGTTTCGCTTGCGCCTGCAAGTTTTTCGAAGTATTTTTCTGTGCCTGCGAAAAGCGCAGTATTGTCAGTTACAATTGTAATACGTGCTCGCTTAGACGGCGGAACGTTCATCTGTGTACGCAGATTTCTTACACCACGAATTGCGCCCATTACAACTGCCATACGTTTTTCGTCTTCTTCAAAAACAAGACTGTCTGTGTATTCGGGCCATTTTGAAATTACGATACTCTCCTCGCCATGTGGTAGGAATGAGAATATCTCTTCGGTGATAAACGGCATAAACGGATGCAGAAGTTTAAGCGAATTAATAAGTACATATGCAAGTACCTGCTGAGCAGTTTTGTTGCTTTCGTCAGAACCGTCGTAAAGACGAGGTTTAACAAGTTCGATGTACCAGTCGCAGTAATCGTCCCAGAAAAATCCGTAAAGTTTGGATACCGCTATACCAAGTTCAAATTTATCAAGGTTTGCAGTTACTTCTGCTACAAGTTTATTGAGTTTTGAAAGTATCCACTTATCCTCTAAAGCGAGTTTATCGCTTGATGGGAGTTCTACTTTATCAATATTTAAATTCATCATCAAAAATCTTGATGCGTTCCAGATTTTGTTTGCAAAGTTTCTGCTTGCTTCCACACGCTCGTCGTAGTAGCGCATATCGTTACCGGGTGAGTTACCCGTTGCAAGGGTAAATCTTAATGCATCGGCACCATACTGATTGATAACCTCAATCGGGTCTATACCGTTGCCAAGTGATTTACTCATCTTTCTTCCCTGACTGTCACGAACTAAGCCGTGAATAAACACGTGCTCAAATGGCTCTTTGCCTGTGTGTTCAAGGGCAGAGAAAATCATTCTTGCAACCCAGAAGAATATGATGTCGTAACCTGTAACAAGCACACTTGTAGGATAGAAATAATCCAAATCGTCATTTTTATCGGGCCAGCCGAGTGTTGAGAACGGCCAGAGTGCAGAACTGAACCATGTATCGAGTACGTCGGGGTCCTGTTTAACTTTACCGCCGCACTTAGGACAAGATGTAATTTCTTCTTTCGATACTGTAGTTTCTCCGCAATCCTCACAATAGTAAGCAGGTATTCTGTGTCCCCACCAGAGTTGACGGGAAATACACCAGTCATGTACATTTTCCATCCAGTTAAGGTATGTTTTAGAGAATCTGTCGGGAACAAATTTAACAGTTCCGTCTTTAACAACTTCAATTGCTTTCTCTGCCAAAGGTTTCATCTTAACAAACCACTGTTTGCTTGTAATAGGCTCA
Organism: Clostridia bacterium; assembly: GCA_045646385.1. GTDB lineage: Bacteria > Bacillota > Clostridia > UMGS1810 > UMGS1810 > SIG455. Next base: position 12,499 of record JAZRKQ010000004.1, read on the forward strand.
ACAGTAGTTCCGCAACGGTAACACTGACCCACATTATGTGTGTGCGGTTCAACTTTAATAAGGAAACCCTGTTCCTCTAAGTCGGCAACCATTTGTTTACGAGCCTCGTAACGGTCCATACCCTCATATTTGCCGCCATAAGCATTAATGGTAGCATCGTCATTAAGTACTTTAATCTGCTCCAGATTGTGTCTTAAACCAACTTCAAAGTCATTGGGGTCGTGTGCAGGTGTAATTTTAACTGCACCTGTACCGAAATCTTTATCTACATACTCATCGGCAATAATAGGTATCTCTCTGCCAACAAGTGGAAGAATAAGCATTTTTCCTACTAAGTCTGTGTATCTTTCGTCATCAGGGTGTACTGCAACGGCAGTATCACCAAGCAATGTTTCAGGACGTGTTGTAGCGATTGTTAAGTATCCGTCGCTATCTTTAATTGGGTACTTGATATGCCAGAAATGTCCTTCCTGCTCAGCATATTCTACCTCTGCATCAGAAAGCGCAGTAGCACAGTTAGGACACCAGTTGATAATTCTGCTGCCCTGATAAATCAAATCTTTTTCATAAAGATTCACGAATACTTCTTTAACTGCTTTTGAGCAGCCTTCGTCCATAGTAAATCTTTCTCTGGACCAGTCGCAGGAAGTACCGAGTTTTTTAAGTTGTGTAACGATTCTGTCGCCGTACTGGTTTTTCCAATCCCATACACGTTCTAAAAACTTTTCTCTGCCGAGGTCATAACGTGTTATTCCCTCTTCTTTACGCAGATTTTCCTCTACTTTAATCTGTGTAGCGATACCGGCGTGGTCAGTACCCGGAATCCACAAAGCATTAAAGCCCGCCATTCTTTTATATCGGATTAAAACGTCCTGCAAAGTTTCGTCAAGGGCGTGTCCCATATGGAGTTGACCTGTAACATTAGGTGGCGGAATAACGATAGTAAAAGGTTTTTTTGAACGGTCTTCAGACGGTTTAAAATAACCCTTTTCCACCCAGTTTTTATATATCCTTTCTTCCGCCTCGGCAGGATTATAATTTTTTGGAAGTTCTTTGCTGCATTTATTGCACATTTTTACTTTCCCCTTTATTTTATAGTAAATATTATTATAGCACCTGCAAGTGCTATAAAAAGTCCTGCGGATTTTAAAATCCCGATTTCTTTTTCGCTGTATTCTTTTTTATAAAACCTGTCCAAAAAGAATTTAGCACCATACGCTGTAATTGCGCCGACAGCAAGCAGCACAAGTGATAATATTTTCATTTTATCAATCCCTTTAAATTATCTTAGTAACACCGCTGTATACAAGGCCTCTGTTACCATCAATTGTAACTACTGTGCCGCTTTTGAGTATTGCAAGCGCGTTTTTAGCACCTGTAATAACCGGAATATCAAGAGTCATTCCTACAATTGCCGCATGAGTTGCCATACCCTCGCTCTCAGTAATAACACCTGACGCTTTTTTAAGGATTGGCAAAAGTTCGTTGCTGGTCTGGTCAATTACTAAAATGTCTCCATCATTAAAGTCGTGTATAGCCTCTTCAGCAGAATGAGCCACACACAAAGGTGCTGAAACAGACTTACCTGTAACAGACTTACCCTCTACAAGCACATGGCCCACAAGGTGTGCCTTTAATGTGTTTGTAGTTCCGCTTACACCAACAGGGATACCGCCTGTAATAACAACAAGGTCGCCGTTTTTAACACAACCCGTTTCAAGTGCACAGTCAACAGCGTGTTCAAACAAATCGTCCGTAGTGTCCTGCTCCTGACTCATAACAGGAACAACACCCCACGACATTGCCAGTTGATAATAAACTTTTTTCTCTGTTGTAGTACCTATAATCGGGCACGGCGGACGATAACTTGATATCATTCGCGCTGTATCGCCTGATTTGGTAACGGTTATAATTGCAGTAGCACCAAGGTCCATTGCAGTAGTACACGTAGCGTGAGAAATAGCGTTTGTTATATTTGGTGTAGAAGAAACTGCCTGCATACGGAAATTTGCCTGATAGTCAATGCTTTCTTCTGTTTTTTCTGCAATTTTCGCCATCGCTTTAAGACTTTCTACGGGGAATTTACCCACAGCAGTTTCGCCTGATAACATAAGCGCGCTGGTTCCATCGTATACTGCATTTGCAATATCTGTTGTTTCCGCTCTTGTTGGACGCGGATTTCTTATCATAGAATCGAGCATCTGTGTTGCGGTAATAACTTTTTTGCCTGCTTTATAACATTTTTTGATAAGCATTTTCTGAATAGACGGCAAATCTTCAAAAGGAATTTCAACGCCCATATCACCACGAGCAACCATTATACCTTCGCTGACGCGGATAATATCGTCAATGTTTGCAACTCCTTCGTGGTTTTCAATCTTGGCAATTATCTGTATATCATGGCCGTCATTTTCGTCTAAAATCTTGCGTATTTCCATAACGTCGTAAGCATTACGGACAAATGATGCAGCGATATAGTCAACGTCCTGCTTAATACCAAATATAATATCAGCCTTATCTTTTTCGCTCATATACGGCATTTTAATGGAGATACCGGGAATATTAATGCTCTTTTTATTCGAAAGCGTTCCCCCGTTAATAACCTTACATACTATATTATTGCCCGAAATTTCTTTAACAGAAAGTTCAATAAGTCCGTCATCAATCAAAATTTTTGTTCCGGCGTTAAGTTCCTGAGGAAGTTTTGCATATGTGACAGACACTTTGGAGTCGTCGCCGGCCACCTCATCAGTAGTTAAAATAAATGTAGCACCGTTTTTCAAAACTGCACTTCCGCCTTCAAAATCTTTAATTCTAATTTCGGGGCCTTTGGTATCGAGCAGTAATGCAACGGGAAGGTCGAGTTCCTCACGAAGTTTTTTAAATTCGCCTATACGTTTGGCGTGTTCTTTATGGTCACCGTGAGAAAAATTTATACGTGCCACATTCATTCCGTTAATCATAAGTTGTTTAAGTACGTTAAGGTCGTTTGTTGCAGGACCTAATGTACATACTATTTTTGTTTTACGCATTTTAAATGATCACTCTTTCAATTTAGATTATATAGAAAGTCTTGCCGCCATGTCGAGTGCTTTCTCGTCAATAGTTTTTTTCATATTAAGTGCTTCTGTAATTTCTATATCGGTAACAGCACCGTGTTGTGTAACAATTACACGATTTCCGATACCTTGGTTAATAAGTTCAACCGCATGATACCCCATACGACTTGCCATAACTCTGTCGCGCAGTGATGGTGAACCGCCTCTCTGCATATGTCCAAGTGTAGTAGCACGTGTTTCCATACCGGTTTTTTCTTCTATAATTTTTGCCATTTCAGTTGAACCGCCTATACCTTCTGCAACTATTACAATATAGTGCTTCTTACCGCGATTTCTACCGTCTATAATGCTGCGTATAATATCATCAAGTTCAAAATCCTTTTCGGGAATAAGCAATTTTTCTGCTCCGCTTGCAACTGCAACATTCAATGCAATATAACCTGCAGATCTGCCCATAACTTCGATAAGGTTACATCTTTCGTGGCTGGTGGCAGTATCTCTGATTTTATCAATGGCATCCATAGCAGTATTCATAGCAGTATCGTAACCCAATGTATAGTCACTGCAACCGATATCATTATCGATTGTAGCAGGAATACCAATCACCGGAACACCCATCTCTGCAAGTTCGCGCGCTCCACGAAATGATCCGTCACCGCCGATAACAACAAGCGCATCCATACCATAGAGCGAAGCCATTTCTGCTGCTCTTTTTACACCCTCCGGAGTTGTAAATTCTTTACAGCGTGCAGTCTGCAAAACTGTACCGCCTCTCTGGATAATATCAGATACATCACGGGCACTCATTTTATTGATTTCTCCGTTTAAAAGTCCTCGAAATCCTCTTTGAATGCCTAAAACTTTCATATCATAACTGAGCGCACATCTTGTAACTGCACGTATAGCGGCATTCATGCCCGGCGCATCGCCTCCGCTTGTAAGAATACCAATAGTTTTTGTTTTGCTCATCTTTTCGTCCTCCGTATATAATGTTTAAAAATTAGCATCTATAATAAGTGTAAGGGCCTGCTGCACCTCGGGTTCAGGCACAAGCAATTCACAGCAATCGCAAGAGGATTCCTCCTGACACCGTATTGAACGCATCTTAACGATAATATTGTTCTTCTCCAGTAATTGCTGCACACTCAGGGCAATCTGTTTACTCTGAGCCATGTATACAACTGTCCACATATAAATCTCCATTTCTTTTTATGTCTTCACATATCTAACAGGTCTCAAACAAAACCCCATATTATATTATCCTAATATATGACAAAAATCAATAGTAATTTTCAATAATTATTACATTATATGTGTATTTTTTATTACTTAATTGCAACTGAACTGTCACCGAATGCATTGATAAGTTCATTTACAAGTTGATTTGTGAGTTCAACACTGTTTTGTGCTTCTGATTTAATTATATCTCCCGTATCGGCAAAATATATACATAAAGGAACAGTTCCTTTGTATTTAGATGTGATTTTAAGTACAGAGTTGAGTTGTGCCCTGCTTTTTATCTTTACAAACAGTTTTTCTGCTTTAGGGATTTTAAGTTCATCCAAATCATAGACTTCTTTTAGTATAACAATTGTTTTTCCGTCGTCTTCACGGCTGACAATTCCATCAATGCAAACGGCTTTGCCCTCTGTAAGCACATCGTTAAGGCGCATAAGTGTATTTGAAAACACCAACACCTCTACAGACGCATACAAATCTTCTAAAACAAGTGTAGACATAACAGCGCCTTTTTTAGTCCGTCGGTCATGACGAGAAGCGATTATTCCGCAAATGCGGATAGATTCATCATCATTATTTTCGCTCTCTATAACCTCGTATATACCGGTTTTCTGTAAAATTTTCATAGCAAGTCTGTAGTCGTCTAAAGGATGACCGCTTAAATACAATCCGGTGGCTTCTTTTTCGTAATTCAGCCTCGTAGACGAAATAAAGTCATGCTCCTGTTCAAAACTAAGTCCGCCGGACACATCAGTAGCCGCAATTTCGTCAAACCAGGACATCTGCCCTATAGACTCACCTTTTGCTTTTTGAAGATAATGCTCTGTCAGTTTTTCGCAGTTTAAACAGAGTACACGTCTGTTTGAATAAAGATTGTCAAACGCACCGCTTTTGATTAAGGAATCAACACTTCTCTTACTTATATCATAATGCGCCATCCTTTGTAAAAAGTCTTCGAAGTTCACAAAACGGCCATTATCAGCACGCTCATGTTCTATATTTTCAGCAAGATTTATGCCCACACCTTTGATTGACGAAAGCGGAAAACGAATATTATTATCTTCAACAGAGAAATCTGCCATACTCTTATTTATATCGGGTGGCAGAATAGATACACCATATCTTGAAAAGTCCGAAATATATCTTGGAAGTTTACTGCCCGTGCCATCCATTAAGTTCTTTAAAAGAGCCGCCAAAAATTGAGCAGGATAGTGACACTTCAAATAAGCCGTTCTGTATGCAATATAAGCATATGCAGCAGCGTGTGATTTGTTGAAAGCATAGTTGGCAAAAGCCATAAGTTCATCAAATATCTGCTGTGCAGTTTTTTTATCTATGCCTTTTTGGGCACATCCGCAAATAAATATATCTCGCTCTTTTTCCATAACGTCGTGCTTTTTCTTAGCCATTGCACGGCGTACAAGGTCAGCACGTCCCGAAGAATACCCCGCCAAAGACGAAACGATTTTCATAACCTGCTCCTGATATACTATCATTCCGCTCGTTTCTTCTAAAATAGGTTTTAAAAGTTCGTGCTTATACCGGATTTTAGATGGGTCTTCACGCACAGCAATATAAAGCGGTATCTGGTCCATAGGTCCCGGTCGATACATAGATATAGCCATAATAATGTCTTCAAATTTATTTGGTTTCATACGGCGCAGAAAACTCTGCATACCTCTGCTTTCAAGTTGAAATACTCCGTCAGTTTCACCGCGTGATATAAGTTCGTATGTTTCTTGATCATCAAGCGTAACGGTTTCAATATCTATTTTTCCGCCTGTAGTATTTTCTATAAGTTTTACAGCGTCGTGTATAACAGTAAGGTTTCTTAACCCCAGAAAGTCTACCTTTAACAAGCCTAATTTTTCAAGTATATTCATAGGATACTGCGTTAAAAGTCCTTTTTCAGCGGTTTGCACAGGGATATAGTTAAACAAATTTTTGTCAGCAATAACAACACCGCTTGCGTGGGTGGACACATTACGCGGAAATCCTTCAAGCGACATAGCAGTATCTATAAGTTTTTTTGTAGTATCAGAACTTTTATACATATCCGCCAGTTGTGGAGATTGTTTAAGCGCACTTTCAATAGTTATGTTAAGAGCACGCGGAATAAGTTTAGCCGTTTTGTCCACCTCAGGCAATGGTACATCCATTACTCTGCCGACATCACGTATTGCAGCACGTGCGGCAAGTGTACCGAATGTACCAATATTGGCAACATTAAGTGTTCCGTACTTTTCACGCACATAATCAATAACCTCGTCACGGCGAAGATAGCAAAAATCTATATCAATATCGGGCATGGTAATACGCTCAGGATTTAAAAACCTTTCAAAAATCAAGCCGAATTTTATAGGGTCTACTTGTGTGATATTGAGTGTATATGATACCAGACTGCCTGCGGCACTTCCTCTACCGGGACCTACGGTAATGCCATTATCCCTTGCATATCGGACAAAATCCCACACTATAAGGAAATAGTCGGTATATCCCATATTATCTATAGTTTCAAGTTCGTATTTAAGGCGCTGTATAATCTCGTCTGTCAGTTCCCCGTATTTTTTTCTTGCTCCGTCTATGCAAAGACGTTTAAGATACTCTTTATTCTCTACACCCGCTGAGTTTTCAAATTTGGGCAGAAACGTTTTATCAAAATCAAGTTCAAGATTGCACATATCCGAAACTTTTTGGGTGTTTGAAACTGCATCTGGATACTTTAAAAAAAGTTCAGCCATTTCATCAGCAGTTTTTAAATAAAATTCGTCCGCAGTGAATTTAAGTCTGTCGGCATCGTATATCTTTTTGCCTGTCTGTATACACGTTAACACATCCTGCTGAAATGCATCGCTTTTATCTACATAATGCACATCATTAGTACAGATTAGCGGAATATTTAATTTATCCGCAAGTTCGGACAGCATTGGCAAAACAGTAAGTTCCTCATCAAGTCCGTGATTTTGTATTTCTATATAAAAATTGCCCTCGCCGTAGATTGATAAGAGTTTTTTTGCAATGGTCTCCGCTTTGGCATTGTCGCCTTTAGCAAGTGCTGAGGGGATTTCGCCTCTGAGGCACGCAGAAAGAGCGACCACACCTTCGCTGTGTTTTTGCAAAAGTTCATAATCTACACGGGGCTTATAGTAATATCCATCTATAAATCCAAGCGACGACAAAGCCATAATATTTTTATACCCCTGTTCGTTTTTGGCAAGGAGTACAAGGTGATAGTATTTGTCGTCATTATCTTTATCAAATCTCGATTTCGGTGCAGTATATACCTCGCAACCGATTATAGGTTTAATTCCGTATTTTTTTGCAGCAAGGTAAAAATCTATAACACCATACATAGTACCATGGTCAGTTACAGCAAGTGATTTAAAGCCGCACTCAGCCGCACGTGCAACAAGTTTATCTATGCCTGCCGCGCCGTCCAGTAAACTGTATTCAGTATGAACATGCAAATGAGTAAAGCCCGTCACCTGATATCACCTCTAATCTTCGTACATCTCGGAAATTTCCACAATCTTGCGCAACCTGTGGTTTACACCCGATTTACCAATTGCGGGAACAAGCATCTGACCTATTTCCGTAAGGCTCATCTCGCTGTTTTCAAGTCTGAGTTCCGCCACCTGACGCAGTTGCTCAGGCAAGTTTGAAAACACACCCTTACGCATAAGTTTTTCAATAGCCGCTATCTGCTTTGATGCGGCAGAGATTGTTTTGTCCAGATTTGCCATATCACAATTCATACGGCGGTTGGCATCGTTTCTAAGTTCTTTATATATGCGGGTGTTCTGGTACTCCATAACTGCATTTGAAGCACCCATAAGTGCAAGAACATCACCGATTTCTTCACTATTTTTAAAATACATTACATAATTCGATTTACGCACCACAGTTTTTGAATTAAGGCCAAAGTCAGAAAGCAGTTTCCCGAACTGCGTATGCAGTCTATAACGGTGGGTAACAAACTCTAAATGATAGTTTTTTTCGGGGTTTATCATAGCCCCCGCCGCAATAAACGCACCACGTATAAATGCTTTTTTACAGCATTTTTTATCCATCAATTCAAGATTAAGCGTGATACCTAAAATTTTGTCTATATGTGCATTGTTAGGAATTAAATCCAATGTTTTAAGTATTTTAAGTATATCCTCATCGCCTTTAACACATACGTTGTAACTGCTGCTTTTATTTTTGCTGATAAGGATTTTTGAATTTATGTCAAAAACAAATTTTATAAGGTCGTATACGCGCTTCGCCACTTTTGCGTTTTCTGTAATAACCGAAAAAACATATCCTTCCTTACCTTTTCTTAATCTTCCCGAAAACGCCACAACTGCAGAAAGTTCTGCACACGCACAGCACATATCACAAATTGGCAATATGGAAAGTTCGGATTTTAAGTCAGATGAAAAAGACACAGTATACACCTCCTTAAGCAGATGCGTTATTTGATATATCGCACCTCTGGTTCAAGTTTTACGTTAAATTTATTATAAACTTCATTTTGTATATATTCAATAAGTGCAAGCACATCGGCGCAAGTGGCAGTTCCGTCACTCACTATAAAACCGCTGTGTTTTTCGGAAACCGATGCACCGCCTATCTTATATCCTTTAAGACCTGCATCCTGAATAAGTTTACCTGCAAAGTGGCCTTCGGGACGTTTGAATGCAGAGCCGGCGCTCGGAAACTCAAGCGGTTGTTTAGCACGTCTTTGAGCATTCAGTTCAGACATTTGCGCACTTATAGAATCTTTATTGCCGTTTTTTAAAACAATAACAGACTCTAATATAATATCGCCTTTTTGGAAAGCACTTTTTCTGTATCCGAAGCCGTGTTCTGCACCAGTTACTGTACATATATCGCCGTCAGCAGTCATATACGTTGTTTCGGTGACAACATCTTTCATCTCACCGCCGTAAGCACCGGCATTCATAACAACTGCTCCGCCCAATGTTCCGGGAATACCTGCGGCAAACTCAAAACCCGTAAGCGAGTTCTGCAATGCAACATTTGCTATACGTGAAAGTAATGCTCCGCATCTTGCAATGATTGTATTGCCAGAAACAACTACTTCGGAAAAGTTTTTTGCAAGTTTTATAACAACACCACGTATTCCGGAATCGTCCACCAATAAATTTGAACCGTTTCCGATAACTGTGTAACGTATGCCGTTTTCTTTCAAAATCATAATGGTATCTTTAATTTGTTTTATATTTTCAGGCAACACCATAAAATCAGCATTACCCCCAATTTTAAAAGAGGTATGCTTATCCATGGGTTCGTCACAAAGTATTAATTTTTCATCAAGTACGCCTGAAAGCAACGAAAAAATATTGTTATCCAAGCCTATACCCCCATTACATTTACAATTATTTATTAACTCCTAAAAGTGCCGCACCTACAATACCTGCATCATTGCCGAGTTTAGCAATACGTACATCACCAATCGGAACACCGTCCGAACTGCCGTAAACATATTTTTTAATGTATTTGCGTAACGGTGCAATTAAAGTTTCGCCCTGTTTGCTGATACCCCCGCCTATAACTACAACCTCAGGTTGGAAGATATTCATTACACTTATAAGACCTTCGGCAATATAGCGTATATAATTATCTACTACATTTTTTGCAACTTTATCACCTTGTTCAGCAGCATCAAAAGCAATTTTGCCGTTTGCCTTACCGCCGTTTTCTGCAATAAGTTCATTAAGTATTGAATCAGGATTATCCTTTGCGGCACGTTCGGTATCACGTATTAAAGCGGTTGCAGAAGCGTATGCCTCCCAACACCCATTACGACCGCAAGTACAATACTCACCATCCATAGACAACAGTATATGGCCAAGTTCGCCTGCAGCGCCGTTAAATCCGGTATAAATTTTTTTGTTTATTACTACACCACCGCCTACACCTGTACCCAAGGTGATGGCTACAAAATTTTCCACATCTTCCTCTAACGCAAAAAATTCACCAAGTGCTGCACAGTTGGCGTCGTTCCCTAAATATACGGGCAAGCCGGTGCGCCCTGAAATATCAGGTCCTAACGGCATATACGGAACATCTAAGTTGTTGGAATATGTTACTATACCTTTTTTATCGTCAACAGAACCGGGACAGCCTATACCGATAGATTTGATATCGCTCATTTTGCAGCCGCCGTCAGAGGCAACCTTTTCGGCAATACCGATTATGCCTTTGAGCATATTTTCATACGTACCTTTTGGTGTAGGAATACTGTCTTTTGCAACAATATTATACTTTTCGTCTACAAGACCTGCCTTTATGCCTGTTCCGCCTATATCTATACCGATATACATTATATTTTCTCCTTACTGCTATATGAATTTTTTGTTGCTTGAACGATTATTTATATACCTTTCAAGTCTTGACCAGTTTAAATTTACTATCAATTCTTCGGGAAATGCAATTTCTTCAAGCATAGCAATTGATTTTGTAAAATTTCCTACATGATAGCAAAAATGCGCATCTGAATCTACAGATATATAAACACCTTTTTTAGCACATTCAAGTGCAATTTCTTTACATATAGGGATATTGTCTTCCCTTATATTAAATGTATTTTCATTTATTTCTATAACTTTATTATATGCTTTTGCAGCATCTATAACTGCAGGTATGTCAAAATCAAATATTGGTGAACCACAATGACCAATCATATCTATCTGCGGATTTGAAAGATGATTTATGTAACATTGTGTACGCTGAACTTTAGTTCCTATATCTTCACACGCAGGTTTATGAAAACTTAATATAACCCAATCCAATAAGGACATATATTCGCTGTTTAAATCAAGCGTACCGTCCACATGCTTTATATCCACCTCTGCACCACGCAGAATTTTAACCCCCTCAATTTCTCTTGGAAGTACCGTTTGATTTATAAAGTGCCACCTGTGAGCACCATCAGGCATACCGGGTGCATGGTCAGTTATAGCAATAGCCTCTATACCTGTTTTATTCGCATAAACGGCATTTTCCAAAACAGTTGAGTATGCGTGGGTATTTGCAACCGTATGTGTGTGTAAATCTGTTAAAATCTTCACTGTGTTATTTCCTCTCAATCAGCCTGACCTTTTTCAAGTTGTTCCTGCATTTCGCTCATCAGCCTGTTATTAAGTGCCTCAGCGGCATTGTAACCCATACGGTGCTGACGGTTGTTCATAGCGGCAACCTCTACAATAACAGCCAGATTCCTTCCCGGTTTTACAGGAATAGTAAGCGCAGGAACAGATAAATCCAGAATTGTTTCATACTCTGTAGACATTCCAAGACGGTCATAAACTTTTCCGGAGACCCAAGGTTCAAGTTTTATAACAAGGTCTATCTTTTCACTGTCTTTAACAGAACCCATACCAAATATATGCTTAACATCTATTATACCAATACCACGCAATTCTATAAAATGACGGATAATTTCGGGTGATGAACCTACAAGCGATTTATCTGAAACCCTCTTAATTTCAACGGCATCATCAGCCACAAGACGATGACCGCGCTTAACAAGTTCAATAGCGGCTTCGCTTTTACCAACACCGCTGTCGCCCAAAAGCAATACACCCTCGCCGTAAACTTCAACCAAAACACCGTGCATAGTAACCTCAGGTGCAAGTTGAATATTTAAAAACGCAATAAGAGCACTCATAAACCTTGATGTTGCAACTTCGGTTAAAAACAGAGGCACACCGTATTTTGTGGCAAGTTCTATCATTTCGGTTGGTGCATCCATACCTCTTGTAAGTATTATACACGGAATATCCGTCTGAAAAAGTTTTTCCAGAGATTTTGTGCGTTCCACGCTTGTCATTTTAGAAAGATACGACGTTTCTACTCTGCCCACTATCTGTATACGGGTAGCGTCAAAATAATCAAAATATCCCGCTATTTGCAAACTTGGTCTGTTTACCTCGTTATTTATAACATTTCTGCCGGAAACATCAAACTCTTCGTTAATCCATTTAAGATTAAACTCTTTGATAAGTGCCTGCAGAGTTACGCCTTTGCCATTCGTCAATGAAAGCACCGCCTTTATAATATATTTCTAAATATGGACATACATTAGTATTATAAACCATTTTTAAATAAAAAGAAATAGTTTTTTAAAAATTTATAGCAAAAATGTTTTTGTCCTACACAAAGTGCGGATTTTTAATTATTGTGTTAAAAACAGTTGCAATTTTGTGTTGATTTTGGTTGCGTTCTATTGACTTTTGAATTGACAACCGCTATAATTATTGTATAATGTAGTAATTTTTGTTTAAGGAGGGATAGTAATGAAAGCAATAGTTAACGGTAAAATTATTTTAAAAGACAGAATCACCGAAAATCGTGTACTTTTGTTTACAGACGTAATCGAAGGCATTGTAGATGCAGACAACATTCCCGAAGGTTGCGAAATTATCGACGCCAACGGAGGATATATTTCACCGGGTCTTATTGATTTGCATATTCACGGATATCTTGGTAAAGATGTCTGCGATGGTGAAGAAGAAAGCATAAGAACTATTTCCAAAGGCTTGCTCGCCAACGGTGTAACGGCATATCAGCCAACCACAATGACAGAAGATATGAAAGTTATCAGAAAAGCATTGGAGGTTTGTCGTGATCTTAAAGAAGAAAGTAAGGACTGGGACGGCAGCATAATTCTTGGTTGCCACGCTGAAGGACCTTTTATAAGCGAATCCAAAAAAGGCGCACAGGACCCCAAATACATATTAAAACCCGATGCAGCATTTGTTAAAGAGTATGCTGACATAATTAACCTGATAACACTTGCTCCTGAAACCGACACAGAAGATTTTGCCGCAATCAGAGAAATTTGCAGGGATACAGACGTGGTTGTTTCAATGGGACATACTTCCGCTGATTACGAAACCGCTATGGCAAGTACCGAGGTGGGCGTATCACACGTTACTCACCTTTTCAATGCTATGACACCCCTGGCACACCGTGCACCGGGAGTTGTAACAGCAGCATTCAATTCTGACGTAAGTTGCGAAGTTATTGTTGATACATTCCACGTATCACCCGTATTTTACGATTTATTATGGAAAATCAAAGGCAGAAAACTCTGCTTTATCACAGACTGTCTGCCGGCCGGCGGACTTCCTGAAGGCGAGTACACACTCGGCGGTCAGAAAATTATATATCGCGGTATTGTTTGCCGCCTTGAAGACGGCACAGTTGCAGGAAGCGTACTCCACCTTAACAAAGGTGTATGGAACGTATACACAAACTCAAGTATTCCGCTTTGGGAGTGCGTAAACGGCGCATCATTAAACCCCGCCACAACTTTAGGCATCGAAAAGAGCAAAGGCTCTATAGAAGTTGGAAAAGATGCCGACATTATCATTACAGACAGCGAATTCAATGTTGAAAAAACTATTATAGGAGGAAAGATTAAATATGAATCTTAAAGTTAATGCAAAACTGGATCCCAAGTTCCAGCCACTTTCACTCATTTGCCGCTATATGCGCGAAGAAACAAAAGATAACGGTCAGGACATCGTTATCGGTATTGAAAGAAACAAAGGCTACACAAGCACTTACAAAACACGCATATTTGCAGACGGCACAGGCCACGATGAAGAAAACTTCAAATTTATCGAAAGAATGGTTAAATCTTTACTTTGGGTTGCAGGCGGTTACAAAGTAATCATTGCCGGCAGCGAAGTTGTAGGTAACAAAATTAAAGACGCTTATACATATGGCGGTCTGCGTGACTTCGACGTTAACTTTATGGAACGTGTTTACGAACAGAAGTTCGAAGTTATAGTATGCTCACTTGCTGATGCTCCAAAAGATAAATCTGCAGCCGCTCCCATAGGCAGACACTTAGACGGTTGCCGTATTGGTTTCGACGCAGGCGGCTCTGACCGCAAGGTAAGCGCTGTTGTAAACGGCGAAAGCGTATACTCTGAAGAAGTTGTATGGTTCCCCAAAATCAACTCTGATCCCGACTACCACTATCAGGGCATTTTAGAGGCTATGAAAACAGCCGCTTCACATATGCCCCGTGTTGACGCTATTGGTGTTTCAAGTGCCGGTGTTTATGTTGATAACCGTATAATGGTAGCATCACTTTTCTTAAAAGTAAGTGACGAAGAATTTGATAAAAAAGTTAAAAATATGTATCTTGATGTTGCAAAAGAAATTGGTGCTGATATTCCGATTGAAGTTGCAAACGACGGTGACGTTACTGCTTTAGCAGGCGCTATGGACTTAAACGACAATTCAGTTTTAGGTGTGGCAATGGGTACATCTGAAGCAGGCGGTTATGTTGACCCCGACGGCAACATCACAGGCTGGCTGAATGAACTTGCTTTCGTTCCTGTTGACTTCTGCGAAGAAGCAATGGTTGACGAATGGTCAGGTGACTATGGCTGCGGTGTTAAATATTTCTCTCAGGACGGTGTTATTAAACTCGCTCCTTATGCAGGTATTGAACTTGACGAAAATCTTTCACCCGCAGAAAAACTCAAAGTTGTTCAGGGTCTTATGGAAAAAGGCGACGAACGTGCCGCTGCTATTTATGACACAATCGGCGCATATTTCGGCTACGCAATTGCGTTCTATACAGAATTCTACGATATTAAACACGTACTCATAATGGGTCGCGTAACATCTGGTGAAGGCGGAGTTATACTCTTAAACCGTGCTCAGGAAGTTCTCGACAAAGAATTCCCTGAACTCGCTGAAAAAATTCAACTCCATATCCCCGACGAAAGTTCACGCAGAGTTGGTCAGTCAGTTGCTGCAGCAAGCCTGCCTAAACTCAACTAATCATTTTGAATTCAAAAGAGGCAATTAAAAAATTGCCTCTTTTTTGCGGTTGACATAAACGATTAAATAATATATAATATTTAGAGCAATATATATACATAATATTTTTTACTGGGAGGATATATTAATGTTAGTTTCTGCAAAAGAAATGCTTACCAAAGCAAGAGCCGGCGGCTATGCTGTAGGTCAGTTCAACATCAACAATTTAGAATGGGCTAAGGCTATTCTGCTTACTGCTCAGGAGTGTAATTCACCAGTTATTTTGGGTGTATCCGAAGGCGCAGGTAAGTATATGTGCGGCTACAAAACTGTAGTTGGTATGGTTAACGGCATGATAGACGAACTGGGCATTACTGTTCCAGTTGCAATTCATCTTGACCACGGCAGTTATGAGGGCGCTTACAAAGTAATTGAAGCAGGTTTTTCATCTGTTATGTTTGACGGTTCTCACTATGCTATAGACGAAAATATCGAAAAAACAAAAGAAATCATTGCTGCAGCGCGTGCAAAAGGTATGAGCATTGAGGCTGAAGTTGGCGCTATCGGCGGCGAAGAAGACGGCGTTGTAGGTAGCGGCGAAGTTGCTGACCCCGCTGAATGTAAAATGATTGCAGACCTCGGTGTTGATATGCTGGCTGCAGGTATCGGTAACATTCACGGTAAATACCCCGAAAACTGGGCTGGTCTCAACTTTGATGTTCTTGCAAAAGTTCAGGAAGTTACAAACGGTATGCCGTTAGTTCTGCACGGCGGTACAGGTATTCCGGAAGATATGATTAAAAAAGCAATCTCTTTAGGTGTTTCAAAAATCAATGTAAATACAGAATGTCAGTTGTCTTTTGCAGCGGCTGTAAGAGAATATATTGAAGCAGGCAAAGACCAGCAAGGCAAAGGTTTTGACCCCAGAAAACTCCTCGCCCCAGGTTTTGAAGCGATTAAATCAACTGTTAAAGAAAAAATGGAACTTTTTGGTTCCGTTGGCAAGGCATAATAAATTTATTTTAAAGTTACATGCTATCTGACATATGAACTACATCAGTCTATAAAGATGGTACAAAAAGAACCCCTATGGTATTTTTTATTTACCATAGGGGCTTTTTATATTGGTTCTTCTAAAATCCGTCTTGTGTGTTTTTCAAATAAGAAAATATATATTTAATTTAAAACTCTGTTTAAAAATTGCTTTGTGCGTTCGTTTTTAGGATTGGAGAGCACCTCTTCGGGTGTTCCCTCCTCCACTATAACTCCGTTATCCATAAAGATTACTCTTGATGCAACCTCTCGTGCAAAGCCAATTTCGTGTGTTACTACTATCATAGTATTTTTTTCTGCCGCAAGTTTACGCATAACCGCAAGTACCTCTCCGGTAAGTTCCGGGTCGAGTGCGCTGGTGGGTTCATCAAAAAGGAGAATTTCGGGTTCCATAGCAAGCGCACGTGCAATTGCCACCCTTTGCTGCTGTCCACCCGAAAGTTGGCACGGGTATGCATTTTCTTTATCGGAAAGACCGACATCGCCTAAAAGTTTACGTGCATGGGCTACAGCATCTTCTTTTTTCTCTTTTTTAACTACAAGCGGTGCTTCAATGATATTCTCTATAACAGATTTTTGCGGAAAAAGATTAAAATTCTGAAACACCATTCCCATCTTTTTAAAAATTCTGCGCAAAGTCTTATCGTTAGCATAAACGCCATCTTCAGCGATGGTTTCGCCGTCAAATGTTATGGTGCCGTTATCTATCTGTTCAAGTTTATTAAGGCATCTTAAAAATGTGCTTTTACCCGAACCTGAGGGACCGATAATAGCGATAACTTCACCACGTTCAACCTCAACATCTATACCGCGCAAAACCTCTAATTTGCCAAAACTTTTATAAATATTTTTAGCCTCTAATATAGCCATAATCAACCTCTGTAATAATCAAATTTTTTCTCAATATATCCGAACAGCACGGTAAGTATTCCGCAGAATAAAAGGTAAAATGCACCAGAATAGAACACAGGCCAAATAATTGCTTTAGTTGCAACAAAATTCTGCGCCGTCTGGGTAATTTCTACAACCATTATAATTCTTGCAAGCGAGGTGTCTTTAACGAGTGTAATAATCTCGTTACTCATAGGCGCTACTATTCTCTTAACCACCTGCATGAATATAATTCTGAAAAACACCTGAATTTTGCTCATACCGAGAGCGTACCCTGCCTCGTACTGGCCTTTAGAAATAGATTCTATGCCACCTCTGTAAATTTCTGAGAAATATGCTGCATAGTTAATAACAAACGCAATAAGAGCCGCACTGATTCTGGAAAGACCGCTATAACCGAATATAAGACCGGGTCCGTACATAAACAAAATCAACTGAAGCATAAGCGGTGTTCCGCGTATTATCCACACAAACACACGAGTTATAAAACTAAGCGGTTTAAATTTACACATAGAACCCATTGCTATTATCATACCAAGCGGCATAGCAAACAGCAACGTTATAAAGAAAATTTTGATATTTACGCTGAAAGCCTCCAGCAGTTTAGTAGTAACTGTTAAAAACATAGTTATCTCCAATAAAACTTATGTATTCTGTAACGCTGTAAAAGAACCAGCCCCAAAGGGTTGGTTCTTTTAATCAGCGTAAATTATTATACTGAATTATTAATTATTTGCCTACCATTGCATTTGCCAATGTGTAGTCCAGAACTGCAGCATCAGCAGTATTTGACTTAACTTCAAGCAATGCATCTGTCTGCTTGGTTACTGCTGTATATGTTGCTTTTGAAAGGTTTTCATCATCAGCAATAGCGGTTTCGCCTGCTGATGCAACCTCTGCTACCAAACGTGCGTCTGCAAGTGCAGCAGTATCGGTATATTTAGCAGCGTCTGCTTTTCTGATAACAACAACCTGTTTGTTGAGAATATAAGGAATTGAGAAGTCGAGATTTTCTTCTCTTTCTTCTGTCATTGTAAAGCCGTTCCAGATGCAGTCGATAGTTTTTGCTTCGAGTACAATTTCTTTTGTATCCCAGTTGATTTCTACAAAATCGGGCTCAACACCGAGTTTAGCACAAACTGCTTCAGCGAACTCTGTATCAAAACCTACAAAGTTACCTGCATCGTCAGTATAGTTCATAGGAGCATATACTGTATAACCGATTGTCATTTTACCTTTTTCTTTTATGTACTCAAGGTCAGAATCGCCTTCTGCGCGTGATTCAACATCTTCAGGCTCAACAAGGTTATCTGCCAAATCGTATTTAGTAGCAATTTCTTTTAAAGTTCCGTCTTCATAGAGTTCTTTGATGATTTTGTTAACTTCGTCAACAACGTCGCTGCCTGTACGGAAACCTATGCCGTATTCCTCTACAGCGAGGTCAAGACCATCGATTGTCATAAGGTCATCATAACTTATACCTGTTTTTTCTGTACCTGCACATGCAGCAAGTGCAAATACCATGCATACTGCCATAAGTAAAGCAATAATCTTTTTCATAATAATTCTCTCCGTTTCAATTATGTAATTATTAAATGCCTTTATCAAGGCACGTGTTCATTATACGACAAAACTTTATCAAAGTAAAGTGCTAAATTGATAAAACTATTATTTTTGTGAATTCTTCACATTATTCACACTGATTTTCGCACGTGTATTGTTGGTTTTTAACTTTTTTGGAGCATCTAATAAGCATGACTAACGCCAAAACAACAGTAATCAACGCTACAATCTGCGAAATACGGACAGGACCTAAGTAAAGACTGTCCAAACGCAAGCCCTCTATCCATAGTCTGCCTATTCCGTAAGAGAGCAGATATGTCCAGAAAACCTGACCGTCGAATTTCTTCTTGTTAATAATATTTATAAGCAAAACAACAACACAGACATTCCAGAGCGATTCATATAAAAATGTAGGGTGTACCTCCGCCCATGTTGATAAAGTTGCGTCCGTATAGAGCCTCATTCTCCACGGGATAAGGCTGCTTGCAGGTGCACCGAATGCCTCACGATTAACAAAATTTCCCCATCTGCCTATAGCCTGACCTATGGCAAGACCTATACAACCTACATCTATACACTTTAGCGGATTGATTTTTTTAACCTTACAATAAATAAGTACTGCGGCAACCGCACCTATAACTGCTCCGTATATAGCGATGCCGCCCTCCCAGATTTTAAATACATCTGCAAATCTGTTTTTGTAACTGTCCCACTTGAAAATAACGTAGTATATTCTTGCGCATATAACTGCCGACGGTGCACCAAATATAACCATATCAAAAATAGTATCTTCGCTTACACCGTGTTTTTTGCCAATGCGCAAACAAACCAAAACAGCAACTATAAGACCAATTGCTATAATTATACCATACCAATGAATATTAGTTCCGAAAAAAGTTCTATCCGGATTAAATATCAAATTCAAAGAGGGAAATTCTATCGGTCCGTTAAAGGCCCGCTGTCCGAGATTATATGATGCGCTTATATCCCCCATTTAAACCGCCTCCTTATGACACTATAGAAACCGCCATATTTTCTTTTGCAAAAACATCATTAAGACGTTTTGTTACATAATCAATATCAACTGTTTCAAATACATTGTGGAAATTAAAAATGTTAATGCCGTTTAATATATTACGAACAACCATAGTGCCAATGCTTTCCACGTCGTTAAATCCTCGTGCAAAACCGCCAAAAACCGCTTTGCGCACACGGTTGAAATCATCTTCGTTAATACCGTCTGCTTTAATTTTTTCAATAGTATTCTCTATACGCTTGCAAACTTCCTCTGGTTTTTCGCTCTCTCCGCCAAACACTACGCACGCAAACTGGGGCTCACACATTATGTCTGTGGCAAAATTAGCATTTATAAGTCCCTCTTCATACATATCATTATAAAGGTCGCTGCTTCTTCCGGCAATCAATTTTACAAGTATTTTCATAGCGATTTCATTTTTTAAAAGTTCATCGCCGCCTGATAAGTCGTTTATCTTATAACCGAGATTGAAAAGTGGTATGGCAACATCAAGTTTGGAACGTATTTCTCCCTTATATGCACCTGCAGGCTCATCAGGGTAAATAGAAACCGCTGCTTCGCCCGTTCCATCTTTGGTGATTGTTTCGTCCACGATTTTTGCAATATCTTCAGGCTTTACATCACCAACTACACAAACAGCCATATTTGAAGGGTCATAAAATGTATTGTAACATTTATAAAGCACATCTTTATCAATCTTTGAAATGCTTTCCACCGTGCCCGCAATATCAATTTTTACAGGATGTTTTTCATAAAGTGCTTTAAGCAGGTTAAACTGCACCTGCCAGTCGGGGTCATCGTCGTACATACGTATTTCCTGACCAATAATTCCTTGCTCTTTTTCTACATTTTCGTCCGTAAAATACGGCTCCTGAACATAAGACAATAAATGAGCAAAATTTTCGTTAAAATTATCTGTACAAGAAAAAAGATAGCACGTACAGTTAAACGATGTAAACGCATTGGCATTTGCCCCGTATTTTGCAAATTTATCAAAAGCATTAGTGCCGTCGGGCTGTTCAAACATTTTGTGCTCTAAAAAATGTGCTATTCCGTCGGGAACGGTAACGGGTTCGTTTTCATCTTTAGGAATAAACTGGCTGTCTATTGAGCCGTAACGCGTACCGAATATAGCATATTTTTTAACAAAGCCGGGTTTTGGTACAACAAATACACCCAATCCGCTTTTATGCTCGCCTACATACATTACCTCACCAATGGATTTGTTTTCTATTTTATTAAGTTGCATTATTCTTCTCTACCTTTCAAAAAATAAACTGTGTCAAGAGTAACATCCGAAAACGCGTCTTTAATCTGTTCAAGCGTAACCGCACGGACATTTTCTATCGCCTCATCAACTGTTACAATCTTGCCTGAAAGTATCTGACCAAGATAAAAACTTCTGAGCATATACGGGCTGTCTAAATATGAACGATACTGGTTTATTATAAAATCTTTTGAAATTTCGAGTTCATCCTCAGATATTTTTCCTGCTTTTACATCGTCCAGTTGCTGAAGAATTTCTTTTTTTGCACGCTCGTAATTTTTGAATTCTATACCGGAACTTATAAGCATTACTTTCGAATATTTATCTAATCTGCTCGAAACATAATACGCAAGCGATGATTTTTCCCTTACATTGTTAAAAAGTTTCGAATGTGCGCCTGAGCCGAATACGCTGTTGCCTACTAAAAGCGGATAATATAGTTCATCGTCAACACCGATAAATGTGCGCAGACCCATAGCAAGTTTTCCCTGAGCAACATCGAACGATTCTTCAACATTTTTAACATCACGCTTCTGTGCGTTTGAATATTCCATTTCAACAGGCGTTATATCAAAATCATATCTGCCTATGTTATTTTCCACAGTTTCTTTAATAGAGTCTATATCGCATTTGCCCACAACAAAAATGTCTATAGGGCTTGTTGTGATGATATTTTTATAATGCTCATACAGATTTGTGCTGTTAAGTTCAGCCAAATCCTCTACATAACCGTATTCATTGATACCACCGCTTTCGCCCTCGCACATTTCCTCCATGCAACGGAAATCTGCATAAGCACGCTTATCGTTTATAAGACTTTCTATATTATCTTTTAAATTTTTCTTTTCCGTTTCAACATAACTTTCAACAAATCTGCCTTCTTCTGTAGCGGGGTTAAACATAAACTCAAACATAAGTTCAACTACATCTGCTATGACATCCTCTCCGCACACAGAAGCATCTACCACACTGCACGATGTTACTAAAGACTGCACCGCACCCCTGCGTGAAACAGACACATCATAAGCCGTTCCGTAAAGCGATTCTAAGTGACGATTGATTTGCTTCATAGACGGGTATGTTGCCGTACCGGATTTTAAAACACCTGAAAGCAGAGAGTTTTTGGTAACTTCCCCGCGTGATACAGGTCTGTGCAAATATACGGACATAGACACCGTTTTATACTTACTGTCGCTTATATAATACAGATTTATACCCTTACGTATATTGAACTTTTGCAATTCATACATTAATTTTTCCTCCTGCAAATTTACTTTACAACGTCATTTAATAGTATAACATATTTTTTCAAAAATACCAACAAATTTATTTGTTTTAATATTAGGAAAATTACACAATCGAAAAAATCACTTTGAAGTTGTTTTTCAATGTCAACACGCACAAAAGAAATGGGTTTTATTTGTTATAAATTACAGAATTTAAATTTTTGGAATGTTAATTTATTGACAATATTAAACAAGTCTACTATAATAAGTAGAGGAAAGGTTGGTATTGCCTCAAATGACGGTACTGACCAATACTGTTCAAAAGGAGTAATACCAATGGAAATCACTAATGTGAAAATCAGAAAAATCAGTTCAGACGGAAAAATGAAAGCAGTTGCTTCCGTTACGTTTGACGATGCATTTGTAGTTCACGACATCAAGGTTATCGAAAATGAAGACAAGGTGTTTGTTGCAATGCCTAACCGCAGAATGAAAGACGGTACTTTCAAAGATGTTGCTCACCCTGTTAATTTCGAGACAAGAAAATACATAGAGGAAATCATCATCAATGCATACAACGAGGCTGAGGACCCCGCAGAGGAAATCTGAGCAGGCTTCAAGTTTTGTTTTGATTTTCAAACCGCATCTTAAAAGATGCGGTTTTTGTTTGCTTTTTTTTATAAAAAGGTGTATACTGTAAATATCTTTTTACAAGGGGATGTTTTTTATGCCGGTATATCCGCAAAATTTACATACACACGGAACTTTTTGTGACGGAAGATACGAGTACGAAGAAACCGTTAAGCGCGCCATTGAACTCGGATTTAAATCTATAGGCTTTTCAGGGCATTCGTATACATCTTTTGATTTAGAACCGTGTATGACATTGGAAAATACTGTTTTATATAAAAAACGCATTTCGGAACTTAAAGAAAAATACAACGGCATAATAGATATATTCTGCGGAATTGAATTTGATGTTTTTTCAGAGGATGACCCTACCGATTATGATTATGTTATAGGAGATGCACACTATATTAAAAAAGGCAATGAATACCTCGTTACAGATTACTCTGACCCGAATTCCCTTGCAGAAATTATAGACAACTATTATGGCGGAGACGGATTGAAATGTGCAAAAGACTACTACGAAACTATGACACTGGTTACAAAACTTGCAAAATGCGATATAGTCGGCCATTTTGACCTTATAACAAAACATTGCGAAAAGCATAATCTAATAGACACAAGTTCAAAATTGTATAAAAACTATACCTTAGAATCTTTAACCGCCATAGCAGAAAAAATCCAGGTTTTTGAAATAAACGTAGGCGCTATTGCAAGGGGATACCGATACACCCCCTACCCTGCACCATTTATTTTGAAAAGAATTAAAGAACTGGGGTGCGGTGTTGTAATAAGTTCCGATTGCCACGACATACGTTATCTCAACACTAACTTTGATGTTGGTATAGACCTTGCAAAGTCGTGCGGTTTTAACGAAGTGATGATACTTACAAAAAACGGTTTTGAAGGATTAAAGATATAATCAGTTATAAATTTAAAAGGACACCTGAAAGGTGTCCTTTTCGATTGTATTAATCTTAAATTAGATTTCTGCGAAGTATTTGATTGTTCTAACCATCTGGCTGGTGTAACTGTTCTCGTTGTCATACCAAGAAACAACCTGTACTTCATAAAGGTCATCAGCAATTTTTGCAACCATTGTCTGTGTTGCATCGAAGAGTGAACCGTATGTGATACCTACGATATCAGAAGAAACGATTTCGTCCTCGTTGTAACCGAAAGACTCAGAACTTGCAGCTTTCATAGCAGCGTTGATTGCTTCTTTAGTAACATCTTTACCTTTTACAACTGCTGTAAGGATAGTTGTTGAACCTGTTGTTACAGGAACTCTCTGAGCTGAACCGATAAGCTTACCGTTAAGTTCAGGGATAACAAGACCGATAGCCTTTGCAGCACCTGTTGAGTTAGGAACGATGTTTGCAGCACCTGCTCTTGCTCTTCTTAAATCACCTTTTCTGTGTGGACCGTCAAGAATCATCTGGTCCCCTGTGTAAGCGTGGATTGTAGCCATGATACCGCACTGGATAGGAGCATAATCGTTAAGAGCCTTAGCCATAGGAGCGAGGCAGTTTGTTGTGCATGAAGCAGCAGAGATGATCTTGTCATCAGCTGTGAGAGTATTCTCGTTAACGCTGAATACGATTGTAGGAAGATCATTGCCTGCGGGAGCAGAAATAACAACC
>JAZRKQ010000005.1:0-1957 GCA_045646385.1 Clostridia bacterium
GAGGAATACCGAAGTAACCGAGACCCCAAGACATAGTTGACAGAATTGTAAGAAGACCGTATTTGCCGGGTTCGCCAAACTGTGCAACGCCATTAACTACCTGCTGTACACCGTCTGCATTTGTCACAGGTGAAGCCATAGTTGTAAGTGAAAGATAACCGGGAATTGCCTGTGCATTTGCAATAACTGCATCAATACCGCCTGCGTGAACAGTACCTGTAACAAGCACTGTAACAAGAGCTATAACCATAACTACAGCCTGCATAAAGTCCGATACACTCTCAGCAAGGAAGCCGCCAAGGAATGTATAGATAACAACGAAAATCGCACCAACGATAAGCATTGAATGATAGCTGTAACCGAAAAGTGTGCTGAAAAGCTTACCGCAGGTTACAAAACAACTTGATGCATAAACGGTAAAGAAAATGAGAATAAAGATAGCTGACAGAGTCATAATAATATTCTTCTTTTCATGGAAACGGTTTGAGAAAAACTCGGGAATTGTAATAGCGTTACCTGCAACAGTTGAATACTTTCTTAGTCTTTTAGCAACGATAAGCCAGTTAACATATGTACCGATAGCAAGACCGATTGCAGTCCATGCTGCGTCAGCAATACCACACCAATATGCTACACCGGGAAGACCCATAAGAAGCCAACCACTCATATCTGAAGCTTCGGCACTCATTGCTGCAACCCAAGGACCAAGTGTTCTGCCACCGATGAAGTAATCCTCTGAGCTTTTGTTTGAACGCTTAGCATAGAATATACCGATACCGATAACGATAAGCATATATCCTGCCATAGCGATAAAAATTTGTAATGTAGATGAATCCATATTTTACATCCTCCTAAAAAATATCTTTTTTATTATACACTAATATTTTAGCTTTGTAAAGTAGTAAACCACTAAATTTAATTGATTTATTTGCAAAATATCATTAAAGTATATTTAAATCTCATATAAACTATAGACATTCCGTCAAACCTATGATATTATTTCATCAGAATATATAACAGAGGTAAACTTATGAATACTGCAAACAAGCTCACCATCTTCAGAGTGATACTCGTACCATTTTTTGTAATATTTATGCTATGCAACCTGACTGACTATGACAGACTTATTGCTTTAGTAATTTTTGTTATTGCAACTTTAACTGACCATCTTGACGGCTACGTAGCGCGAAAACAAAACACAATTACTTCTTTCGGCAAATTTATGGACCCTATTGCAGATAAGCTTCTCGTTTCATCAGCACTCATATGTCTGACAGCTTTAGGCGAATTTCCCGCGTGGGCTGTAATAGTCATTATTTTAAGAGAGTTTGCTGTCAGCGGCATAAGACTAGTCGCAGCTGACAATGGCGCAGTCATCGCCGCATCGTATTGGGGTAAGGCAAAAACTGTTTCTCAGATGGTAATGTTAATCGTATTTTTGCTCAATATCGAAAAGCTTTATATCCTTGCACAAATTACATTGTACACCGCCGTAATACTGACTATCGTATCAATGATTGATTATATTGTTAAAAATAAAAATGTAATCAAATTCAACTAACAATTCAATAGCAAAACTAAAACCCGACAGATTATCTGCCGGGTTTGTTTTTATTTCTCACTCACTACATATCGTAACTTTTATTACGTGGAAAAATCGCAAAACATGCAGTTACTTTTTTCAGATTTGCTGAACAGGTGGGTTGGCGGCTCCATTTAAATCGCTTTGCGATTTAACGGCTACGGTTGTAGCCGACCCGAACACAGTTCGGGTATGGAGCCGCTCTCCCCTCTTGCACTCACTATCTCGCGTTCAACAAAAAAAGACCCACCCGATTGGATGAGTCTTTCTTCATTACAAAAGGTTAAATTATTTAAGTGTAGCTTTAGCGCCTGCTTCAGCAAACTTAGCAACAGCAGCTTCGCCGTCTTCCTTTGACATAGCTTCCTTGATAAC
>JAZRKQ010000006.1:0-5037 GCA_045646385.1 Clostridia bacterium
CAATAAACTTTCCGAATGGAAAAATTCCGATTTTAATGAACTTACCATATCCTGCAATATTACAAGAATTACTATATCCGAAAAGGATTTTGTTTCAAAGATAAAAGAAATAGCTGATAAGTATGATTTTGACAGAAGCAAGCTTTTGATTGAAATTACAGAAGATTCAATCGAAAAGAATATGGATGTGGCAAAGAGTAATATTATAAAAACAAAAGAACTTGGATTTAGTATTGCATTGGATGATATTGGTAGTGGATATGCAACACTATCAAGCCTTTGTGATTATTCTGTTGATATTGTTAAAATCGACCGTAATATTTTGCTTCAAACTGAAACAGATGCAGGAAAGGAACTGTTTCTCGGCATTATTGCAAAAGTTCACGAGCTTGGTCTGGGGGTTGTATGCGAAGGTGTTGAGACAGAAGAACAAAATACATTAGTTTCTAAAAGCGACTGTGATTATATTCAGGGATGGTATTATTCAAAAGCACTCCCGGAAACATTAGCAGAAGATTTTTATAAAGAGTATATGAAGAAGTTTTAAAAGGTGAAGATAAGTGAAAAAACTCATAATACAACTGATAAAATTTGGGATTGTCGGTGTAATTGCAACCCTGATTGATTTGGCTGTGCTGATGATTTTAAAAGAATTTATGCACATTGATGTTCTTGTAGCATCGGCGGTTGCTTTCTCAGTATCGGTTATAGCAAATTACATTTTAAGTATGCTGTTTGTTTTTAAGGGCAGTGAAAACAGTAAGGTGAAAGAATTTATAGTGTTTGTTGCTCTTAGCATCGGTGGACTTTTATTAAATCAATTTATAATGTGGATTGGAACAGAAATAATGACCGCTTACTATCTTTGGGCTAAAGTATTTGCTCTTGTTTTTGTTCCGTTATACAATTTTGTTACAAGAAAAATATTTTTGGAGAAAAAAGCTCCGTAAGGAAGATTGACTATGAATGATAAGTTTTCAAAGGATTTATACAGATACTATGGAGAAAAGGGCGAAAGTTTTATTAAAAGACTTTTAAGACCAACAGAGCTTAAAGTTATTGCTCTTTTCAGAAAGGCAGAAAAGTGCAGATTCAAGCCTTTGAAATTATACTATACAGTTAAACTTAAACTTATGTCTTATAAAACCCAGATACAAATTCCGGCACGTACAAAAATTGACGAAGGATTTTATATAGGTCATACGGGTAGAGTTATTATACACCCAGAAGCAGTCTTGGGGAAAAATATGAATGTGGGGACAGGCGTAACCATAGGATATGAAAACAGAGGCAAACGAAAAGGTGCTCCTGTTTTCGATGGTAATTGTTGGATCGGAACGAACTCGGTTGTCGTAGGTAATATAAAAATTGGCGAGGATGTCATGATTGCACCCTTGACATTCGTGAATTTCGATGTTCCGGCACACAGTATTGTGATAGGAAATCCTGCTAAGATAATACATAAAGAAAATGCAACAGAAGGATATATAGAAAACAGAGTATAAAATTCTAAGATGAAACAAGGAGGTGCCCCGAATGGCAACAAAAGATAACAGAATTAAATATAACTTGTTGTCAGGGGTTTTGTATCAGGTTGTCCTGATTGTCCTGAGTTTTCTTCTTCCAAGACTTTATCTCGAAAATTTCGGCTCAGAAGTTAACGGAGTTCTTTCCACTATTAAGCAGATTTTTGCATATATGGTTTTGCTTGAATCGGGTATAGGTCTTGCGACCACCCAAGCACTCTATAAACCTGTTGCCGAAAAAAATCATAACAAGATAAGCACTGTTATCTCAGCAACACATAGTTACTATGTTAAAGTCGGCATCATATACGCAATTATTGTACTTTTAATCGCTTTTGCATATGAATATATTGTACCAACAGGTATAGAGTCAGGGCTGATTTTTGGAATTGTAATACTTACTGCCCTTCCAAATTTGTTTAGTTATTTTATGCAAGCTAAATACAGAATACTTTTAGAGGTTGACGGCAGAAAATATGTTATAACAAATTCGGAGACGATTTTGCAGCTTGTTTCAAACATTGCAAAAATACTTGTTATATTACTCACAAACAATCTTCTGCTTATGCAGCTTTCATATTGCATATTATCGCTTTTGCAGCTTGTTTACATATATATTCACGCCAAAAGAAGATATAAATGGTTAAGTATTAACGCTGAACCTGATTATGAGGCGATTTCTCAAAGAAAATCTGTCTTGGTTCATCAGGTATCAGGAATGGTTTTTAATAACACCGATGTTTTGCTATTGTCATTTTTATGTGATTTTAAGGTGGTTAGTGTTTACACAATTTACAACATCTTTTTTTCGCAGGTACAAACATTTATTACAAGCATTATTTCAGGGTTCAGCTTTGCACTTGGTCAGATGTTTCATACTGACAGAGAGAAATTTATGAAAGTATATAATGTCTACGAAACATTTTATATTATGGCAACCTTTATTATTTATACTTTGATGGCAGTATTTTTGCTGCCGCTTATTCAGATATATACAAAAGGAATCAACGATGCGAACTACACCAATGCACTTTTAATACTCCTTTTTGTTATTATGAATCTTTTGTCAAACGGCAAGCTTCCGTCAAACCATGTTCTTGAATATTCGGGCAAGTTTGAGGAAACCCGTTCCCATGCAATTTGGGAAATGATAATAAATATCGTTGTTTCAATCGTTTCAATTCTTAAATGGGGAATTTGCGGTGCAATAATCGGCACAATTATTGCGCTTTTATACAGAAGTGCAATGATGATTTATTATTCAAACAAAAAAGTCCTTGACAGAGAAATGTTCAATACATATAAGCTTTGGATAGTAAACGGAGCAGTTTTTGCTACCTTAATGGCAATCTTTTTTGTAGATAGTTTCAGCGGTCTTTCATTTATCAGGCTATTTGTAAAAGGAATCATCCACTCTCTTTGGATAGTACCTTTATATATTGGAGTAAACTTTATATTTTTCAAAAGAGCATTCAAAAACTTAATTGAATTATGGAGGAATAAAGCATGAGTATTCCAAAAGTGATTCACTATTGTTGGTTTGGAAAAGGCGAAATGCCAAAGCTTGCAAAAAAATGTATTAAAAGCTGGGAAAAATATTGTCCCGGATTTGAAATAATCTGTCATAATGAAGACAATTTCGACTTAATGCAAAATCGCTATATGCGTGAAGCTTATGAAGCAAAGAAATGGGCGTTTGTCAGCGACTATGCAAGGCTTAAGATAATTTATGATAACGGCGGAATTTATTTAGATACCGATGTTGAGCTTATAAAGCCTATCGATGATTTGCTTGAAGGTAAAGGTTTTATGGGGTTTGATGAAAAAGGTATTGTTGCAACGGGACTTGGTTTTGGTGCAGAAAAAGGAAACGAGATAATCGGAGAGTTTTTAAAAGACTATGATGATATACCGTTTATCTTGGAAGATGGCAGTTTCGATCTTACGCCTTGTCCTGACCGAAATACAGATGCCTTGATGCGACTTGGTATGGATATTAAAAATACAAACCAAACTTTTATGGATATGGTTTTTCTTCCAAGAGAGTATCTTTGCCCGATGGATTATTATACAGGAAAAAAGACTATAACCAAAAACACATATTCCATACATCATTACAGTGCTTCATGGACATCGGATGTGACAAAAAGAACAACACGGATTAAAAGGATTATCGGTGTTAAGATGTATGACAAGCTATATGGCAAGTTCTTACATAAATTCAAATGGTTGGAGTGGTAATATGCCTGAACAAATTATAAATAAAATTAAAAAGAGTATTTTACCCCAATGGAAAGTGTGCTTATTCTTTGCACTTATTATGGGGCTTATTGCTCATTTATATAAAATTACAAATTGGCTTCCTAATTGGGACGGACTTGTTTTCAGATATGATGCACAGAATATGATTTCAATGGGAAGATGGTTTCTCCCGGTAGTGTGTGCTCCAAGTTGCTTTTATGATCTGCCCTTTGTTACAGGTCTTATGGCTATAATCTTTCACGGACTTGGTGCTGTATGTATTTGCAAAATGTTTGGTGTCAGGAAAAATATAACAGCAGCACTTATAGGTGCATTAGTTGCCACGTTCCCTACGGTTACGTCTGTAATGATGTATAACTATGTAGCAGACGGTTATGCACTTGCATTCCTTTTTTCGTGCATTGCGGCGATGCTAATCACAAAGGATAAACCTTGCTATATTGGTTCTTTGGTATTGATAGCGCTCTCTGCAGGAATATATCAGGCTTACATAACAGTAACAATTATGCTTCTGCTTTTAAGTTTGATTTTAGAACTGATTTACAAGAATACAGATGTAAAAAAAGCAATATTTAAAAGTCTTAAGTTTTTGCTTACAGGCGTTTTGGGTATGGCGCTGTATTATTTGGTGATGACAGTTCTTCTTAAATTGACGGGAACAACACTTTTAGAATATCAGGGATTTGACAATGCTACTTCTTTGAAAGGCATTGATATAGCAGGGGCATTATACACCATCAAAGAGTCTTTTGTTAGTTATTTCTTTGATTTTTCTAAAGGCGCAAATGTGTTTGGCGTAATAAATTGCATTGTGTTTATTCTGACTCTCGTCTTGTATTTGACAGATGTGATAAAAAATAAGTCAGGTATTGCTAAAATCTTAATGCTGTGCATTTTTGTTATCTTGTTACCTATTGGTGCAAGTGTACTTGCTTTTATAAATAGTGGTATCGATTATCACAACCTAATGAAAATGGGATTTTTGGTATTTTATCTATTTATTATACTTCAATATGAAAAGTCAGAATATAAAAATAAAAAACCGACTGCTGTAAAGTCTTGGACGATACTTGGTATTGTGGTTTTGCTTGTTTTTAATCAGACAATCATTGCAAATGTCAGTTATCATAAACTGAATATGGCTTATGAAAAGTCGTATGGCACTTTAATCCGTATTGCCGACCGAATCGAACAGACCGAAGGTGCCGGAGAATGTGATAGTATTTTAGTTTTAGGCTATCTTCCCGAA
>JAZRKQ010000007.1:0-120993 GCA_045646385.1 Clostridia bacterium
ACCCATTAATACCACAACATTTTTTATACTTTTTGCCGCTGCCGCAGGGGCAAGGGTCGTTTCTGCCGATTTTAGCACCTTTTACAACGGGTTTTTTCTCTGGCGTCCCATCGCCGCCGTGTGATGTCATAATTTTCTGTGCCTTAGGCTCTTCACGAACGGGCTGACGCTCAATACGAACGCTGAACAAAAGTTTTACAACATCTTCACGGATATTGCCGAGCATTTCTTCGTACATATTATAGCCTTCGTCCTGATACTCAATAACAGGGTCACGCTGAGCATACGCACGCAAGCCTATACCTTTGCGCAGTTGATCCATATTGTCTATATGGTCCATCCAGCGGTTGTCTACCACCTGCAAAAGCACTATACGCTCAATCTCACGGAACTGCTCTGCACCGAACTCTGCCTCTTTTTCATCATAACGCTTCATAGCGGCATCCATCAATATCTCACGAAGTGTTTCTTTAGTCATGGTTTCGCGCTGGTCGGCAGTAAAATCCAAGAGCCCCGCAGGTGCAAAAAATCTTTCAACATACTCTGCCATACCGGTCATATTCCAATCGTCTATAAACTCTGCACTGCCGGTGTAGGAATCTATGATATTATCCACAAATCCGCCTATCATTGTGATGATGGACTCTTTTATATTATCGCCATTTAAAACAGACTGGCGTTGTGAGTAGATGGTGTTTCTCTGCTCATTCATAACATCGTCGTATTTTAAAACGTGCTGTCGTACCTGGAAGTTGTTACCCTCTACCTTTTTCTGCGCATTTTCTATAGCACCGGTAAGCATTTTGTGCTCAATCGCTTCGTCATCTGCAAGACCAAGAGTTGAAACAACCGCCTGAAGTCTTTCGGAACCGAAAAGGCGCATAAGGTCGTCTTCTAATGCGATAAAGAACTTAGACTCGCCTGGGTCGCCCTGACGTCCCGAACGTCCGCGCAACTGGTTGTCTATACGGCGTGATTCGTGGCGCTCTGTACCGATTATATAAAGTCCGCCTGCTGCTACAACAGCATCGTGTTCAGCAGATATTTCTGCTTTGAACTTGCTTTCAAGTTCTTTAAATGTAGCGCGTGCCTCTAAAATTTCCTCGTCATCAGTTTCGGAGAAACCGATTGACTCAAGAATCATTTCATCAGTGTAACCACGTTTTTTCATTTCTTTTTTGGCAAGAAATTCTGCGTTACCGCCAAGCATAATATCAGTACCACGACCAGCCATATTGGTAGCAATGGTAACTGCTCCGCTTTTACCTGCCTGAGCAACAATCTCAGCCTCTTTTTCGTGGTGCTTTGCGTTTAACACCTGATGCGGGATACCCTTTTTCTTAAGCAATGCACTTAAAAGTTCGGATTTTTCTATAGTAACCGTACCTACTAAAACAGGCTGACCTTTTTTGTGGCACGCTTCAATCTGGTCGATAACGGCATGGTATTTGCCCACCTGATTTTTATAAACCACATCTCCGTGGTCTATGCGTATCATAGGTTTGTTTGTGGGGATAACCACAACGTCTAAGTTGTATATAGTCTGGAACTCTGTTTCTTCCGTTTCGGCAGTACCTGTCATACCCGAAAGTTTTGTATACAGTCTGAAATAGTTCTGGAATGTGATAGTAGCAAGCGTTTTGCTCTCGTGAGCGACGTTTACACCCTCTTTAGCCTCTATTGCCTGATGCAGACCTGCGTTATAGCGTCTGCCAATCATTAATCGTCCGGTAAACTCGTCTACAATAATAACCTCGCCGTCTTTTACAACGTAGTCTTTATCTCTGCGCATAATGCCGTGAGCGCGGATTGCCTGATTAATATGGTGCGAAAGCGTCATATTTTCGGGGTCTGAAAGGTTTTCAACATTAAACGCTTCCTCGGCTTTTTTGATGCCCTTTGCAGTTAATGTGGCGGTGTTTGCCTTTTCGTCTACTATATAGTCTGCGTCAATATCATCATCCAACTGCTTGCTGTCCTGCTCTTTAATGGTGAAATATTTAAGCGAACGTGCAAAACGGTCTGCCACAGAATAAAGTTCTGTAGATTTATCGCCAATACCGGATATAATAAGCGGTGTTCTTGCCTCGTCTATTAAAATTGAGTCAACCTCGTCAACAACGGCAAAATTATGACCGCGCTGAACCATATGTTCTTTGTATTTAACCATATTGTCACGCAGATAGTCAAAACCGAACTCGTTATTTGTTCCGTAAGTTATATCGGCATCATAAGCGGCTTTTCTGTCTGCACCCTCAACATCGTGAGTGATAAGACCAACAGTAAGCCCCAAAAACTTATGAATTTTACCCATCTGCTCGCTATCGCGCTTGGCAAGGTAGTCGTTAACTGTTACAACGTGCACACCCTTGCCCGAAAGCGCATTTAAGTAACACGGCAGGGTGGCAACGAGCGTTTTACCCTCACCAGTTTTCATCTCGGCAATTCTGCCCTGATGCAAAACTATACCGCCAAGGAGTTGAACATCAAAATGGCGCATACCAAGTACACGCACGCTTGCCTCACGCACAACGGCAAATGCTTCGGGCAGAATATCGTCAAGCGTTTCGCCATTTGCAAGGCGCGCTTTGAATTCTGTAGTTTTTGCACGCAAATCGGAATCCGAAAGTGCCTTGATTTCGTCTTCTAAATCATTTATCTTTTCCACTATGGGTTCTAATCTTTTAATCTCTCTGGCGCTGTATGTGCCGAAGAATTTTTCTACTATAGATTTAAACATTACTTGTGCCGTCCTTTCCGGTATTTAAAGACATACATTGATAGTATACCATACAAAGCCTTATTTTAACAATACTTTTCTTCAATTTTAATCAATGTTTACAGATTTTTAACATTAGAACGGAAATATAGCAAAAATATTGTTATTTATCTGTTGAAAATATTATTATTTGGTGGTATAATTTACTATGTATGTTCTAATGTTCAATGTATTGCAAATAAGTTAATTGTACATCTTATGTTGAGTATATTAAAATCTCCAAAATTCTGAAAGGAAAATCAAGATGAAAAAGAAAATTTTATTTGCATTATTTTTGTTTTCTCTCAGCACAATTGGTTTTTATACAGCAAACGCTTCAACAGAAACTTACAACCAGATAACATACGTGTTTTTTAACGGAGAATACGCAGTTACAAAATGCGATTCTTCTGCGACAGAAGTTGAAATTCTCAGCGAAATTAACGATATTCCCGTAACGATAATCAATTCGGTTGCGTTTAAGGATTGCACGAATCTGACAGCGGTAAAAATACCTGATAGCATAAAGCGTATAGATTCATCCGCTTTTTATAACTGCACCGCACTGACAGAAATCAATATTCCTGACGGAATACCAAGTATAGAGGACGAACTTTTTTACAATTGCAGCGGCCTTACTGCAATAACACTGCCTGACAGCATAACATATATAGGCGGTTCAGCATTTTCAGGGTGCAGCAATTTAAAAAGCATTAATATTCCGAAAAACACAGAAATTATATACGGCGGTGCTTTTTATAACTGCACTTCTCTGACAGACATAGTAATTCCTGACAGTGTGACCGGCATAGGCCCTGAAACTTTTTGGGGATGTACAAGTCTTAAAAATCTCACATTAGGCAAAGGATTAACCTCTATTGGCTATCTTTCATTTTACAACTGTAACAATCTGGAAAATCTTTATGTAACCGATATCACGGCATATCTCAACTGCGAATATCACCCTTCCCTTGCCGCACCAATGGATTATGCAGAAAATCTGTATATAAATGGTCGTGAGCCGACAGAGTTACTCCTTCCCGAAGGAGTGAATCAAATACCCGCTTATGCTTTCAAAGGTTGCACTTCTTTAACATCAATATATATCCCCAAGAGTGTTACAAACATAGATTTATCAGCATTTTACGGATGCGATAACCTTACAGATATTACTGTCAATAGCGAAAATGGGTATTACTCATCTATAGACGGCGATTTGTTTGATAAGGATAAGGAAACACTTATCCTTTACGCAAGAGGAAAACAGGATAAAACATACAAAATTCCAGACGGAGTTACAACTGTGGGTCAAGACTCCTTGAAAGAGTGTAATAATCTGGAACGGATTATAATTCCCAATAGCGTAACCGACATAAAAGAAAGAGCATTTTATCAATGCAGTAATTTATCAAGCCTGATAATAGGGAACGGATTAAAAAACATTTCATACGACACCACTCAATTCAGTTATAAACTTAAAGACATATATTACAATGGAACAAAAGAAGACTGGGGCAATATTTCTATCAAAGCCGATCCAAACGGCGAACCGATATTGTATGCAACCAGGCACTTTTCCTTTGATGACGTTATGATTAAAGAAAAATCAGACGACGGAAAATCTTATATAATTCATCCGTTTAATGTCAAAAACAATACTGTTTTCATTCTTGCGCTATACAATAACAACATAGAAAAAATTCTTATTAAACCCAACAAAGGAACATCTTTAAAATTCAAAACCGATGATACATATACCAATGCACAGGTTATGGTTTGGGAAAGCATGGCAAATCTGAAACCCGTGTGTTCTGTCGAAACAATCCAATAATCTTTTATACCCAACTTGACACCATGCTAACATTTATAACAATTCTAAAAGAAACAGAGGTGTAAGCATTGATAGCAAAAACAAAAAGTTGTGCGCTGTCGGGTATAGACGGTGTTATAGTTACAATAGAGGCTGACTGCTGTCAGGGTTTGCCGTCTGTAGATATTGTAGGTTTGCCCGACGCAAGCGTAAAAGAATCTAAAGAACGTGTGCGCTCGGCAATTAACAATTCTGACTTTGTTTTTCCGCAAAGGCGGGTAGTGGTAAACCTTGCACCCGCGTATATACGAAAAGAAGGCTCGGTTTTTGACCTGCCGATAACGCTTGCAATAATGGCGGCATCGTCGCAGATAGACAGCCGTTTTACAGAGGATTATATATTTATAGGCGAGTTGGCGCTTGACGGAAGTCTGCGTGGTGTAAACGGCGTTCTGCCAATGGTGCTGGAGGCTTACAAAAACGGGATTACAAAAGCAATTGTTCCGTCAGCCAATGCGGCAGAGGCAGCAGTTGTAGACGGAATGGAGGTTTACGGAGCATCAACGCTTTCTCAGGCAGTGCACCACTTAACAGGCGAGATGCCCATTCAACCAACTAAAATTGATATTAACGGCGCTTTTTCTGCCCCGCAAAGTGTATGCGGCGACTATGCCGACGTAAAGGGGCAAGATGCTGCCAAAAGGTGTTTAACCATTGCGTGTGCATCAAATTTAAATGTTCTTATGGTGGGCGCACCCGGTGCGGGTAAGACAATGCTTGCACAAAGGCTGCCTACAATTATGCCTGACCTCACGTTTGAAGAAGCGCTTGAAGTAACCAAAATATACTCAATATCGGGCAAGCTTCCGCAAAAATCATCGCTTATAACAACAAGGCCGTTCCGCAATCCGCACCACACGGTGTCGGCAGTGGCTATAACGGGCGGAGGCTCAAACCCTAAACCGGGAGAGATTTGTCTGGCGCACAAAGGCGTACTGTTTTTAGACGAGTTCCCCGAATTTAGAAAAGACACCATAGACGCTATGCGCCAACCGCTTGAGGACAGGCAGTTTACCGTTGCAAGAGCAAACGGCGTTGTAACTTTTCCGAGCGATGTTATGCTGGTTGCGAGTATGAATCCATGCAAATGCGGATACTATGGTGATACAAGCCGTGAGTGCAAGTGCAGCGCAAGTGACATTCAACGGTATATGAACAAAATATCAGGTCCTATGCTGGACAGAATAGATATGCACATTCAGGTGCCGTCGGTTAAATACTCAGAACTTTCCACGCAGAAAAAAACCGCGTCAAGCGCCGAGATGAAGCAAACTGTTATGGCGGCACGTGCAGTTCAGGCAGAGCGTTACAAAAACGAAAAATATTCAACCAATGCGGGGCTCGACAGCGAGGGATTGGAAAAGTACTGCAAGTTAGACAGCGCATCGCAGAAACTTTTAACAGACGTATTTGAAAAACTCGGTCTTTCAGCCAGAGGATATACGAGAATACTTAAAGTGGCACGCACCATTGCAGATATCGAAGAAAGTGCCGATATAAAAGCAAACCACATTGCAGAAGCAGTTCAATACAGAAGTTTAGATAAAAAGTTCTGGTTTAACTGATAATAATAAGTAATTAATTTATAAGGAGATACAGATATGGAACATTCAATTGAAATCAAAAAACTTTTCCGTGCAAACGGCGAGTACGACAACAAAGAGATTTTTGTGGCAGGCTGGATTAAAAGCCTGCGTGCGTCTAACGCGTTCGGCTTTATTGAACTCAACGACGGCACATTCTTCAAAAATCTTCAGGTGGTTTTTGAAAAGGATAATCTTGCAAATTACGACGAGGTGGCAAAGTTAAATATCGGCTCAAGTATATTTGTACGCGGTACTTTAGTGCCCACACCCGATGCAAAACAGCCTTTTGAACTTAAAGCAGGCGACATTGTGATTGAGGGCAAATCCACACCCGATTACCCATTGCAGAACAAACGCCATTCGTTTGAGTATCTGCGCTCTATTGCGCATCTGCGTCCGAGAGCAAACACATTTAACGCAGTATTCCGTGTGCGCTCTGTTGCGGCATACGCTATACACAAATTCTTTCAGGAGAGGGGATTTGTATACGTTCATACACCTATCATCACCGCAAGCGATGCTGAGGGTGCAGGCGAAATGTTCCGTGTAACAACACTTGATATGGACAATCTGCCGATGAGCGACGGTAAAGTAGACTTTTCTGAAGATTTCTTCGGTAAAAGCACAAACTTAACCGTAAGCGGTCAGTTAGAGGTTGAAACACACGCAATGGCGTTCAGAAAAGTATACACATTCGGCCCTACTTTCCGTGCAGAAAACTCCAACACGGCTCGCCATGCGGCAGAGTTCTGGATGATTGAACCTGAAATTGCATTTGCAGATATTGCCGACGATATGGAACTTGCTGAGGATATGATTAAATACGTAATCAACTACTGCTTGGAAAACATTCCTGAAGAGATGAACTTCTTCGGCACATTTGTAGACAAAGGTCTGCTTGAAAGACTTAACAACATTGTAAACAGCGAGTTTGCACACGTTACCTATACAGAAGCAGTAGAACTGCTTAAAAACAGCGGTGAGAAGTTTGACTACCCCGTAGAATGGGGCATAGACCTGCAGACAGAGCACGAAAGATATTTAACAGAGAAACTGCTTAAAAAACCCGTGTTTGTTACAGATTATCCGAAAGACATCAAGGCATTCTATATGAAACTTAACGAAGACGGCAAAACTGTTGCCGCTATGGATTTGCTTGTTCCTGGTGTCGGCGAGATTATCGGCGGAAGCGAAAGAGAAGCCGACTACGACAAACTTTTAAAACGCATAAACGAACTTGGCTTAAACCCCAAAGATTACGACTGGTATCTTGACCTTCGCAAATTCGGCGGAACACGCCACGCAGGATTCGGTCTTGGT
Organism: Clostridia bacterium; assembly: GCA_045646385.1. GTDB lineage: Bacteria > Bacillota > Clostridia > UMGS1810 > UMGS1810 > SIG455. The sequence goes on from JAZRKQ010000007.1 coordinate 7,535, forward strand.
TTTGAAAGACTTATTATGTATATGACAGGTATGTCCAATATCCGTGACGTACAGTCATTCCCCAGAACAGTAAACAATGCTGAATTCTAAGAGGTAAGAAAATGAAAAAACTTATAAAGCCGCTTATCTATTTAGTCATATCGTTTTTTGTGGTGTCATTTGCATTCCGTTTGGGCTGGATTATCGGTACGGTTGTTATGCTTGCAGGATTTGCGTGCCTTGCGTTTGCCTTACGTGCAGACCTTATGAGTACGTATGCCCAAATCACCTACAACAAAGGTGACCACGGCAAAGCATTTCTGTGGTTTGAGCGCGCGCTTAAAACGGGTAAAATGCGTCCGCGCACACAACTTATATATGCGTATATGCTTATCCGTGACGGTGTTTTGGATAAAAGCGAACGTTTAATAAACAAAACAATGTTTATGTTTAAAGACAAACTCGGTGACGAATTCTCTAATCCATCGCACCTTAACCTTTCTATTATTAAATGGAAACGCGGTCAGATTACCGAAGCAATCGAAGAACTTGAAGAAGTATACAACACGGGCTTCCGTTCAACAGTTATGTACGGCACGCTCGGCACGTACTACCTTTTAAACGGGCAGTATGCAAAAGCACTTGAGTTCAACAAAGAAGCGCTTGAATACAACGATACCGACCAGAGCATACGTGATAACCTTGCGCTTAACTATTATCTGTGCGGCAATATCAATGCGGCAGACGAAATATATGCTGAACTTATAGAGGAAGAACCCACATTTATTGAACCTTACTACAACTATGGTATGGTGCTTGAAAACCTCGGCGAATACGAGGCGGCTATGGAAAATTTCAAAAAGGCACTTACAATATCTGTTAAGTACCTTTCAACCGTTACGCACGATCAGGTTCAGGCGGCTATTGATGCTTTAACAGAGAAAATGGAAACAGAAAAAGACGGAGATAACCAATGAGAACAGTAACCGTTGGTGCAAATGATGCCGGACAAAGGCTCGATAAATTTCTAACCAAGTTTTTAAAAACGTGTCCGCAGAGTATGATTTATAAGTCTCTTCGCAAAAAGCGCATTAAATTAAACGGCAAAAAAGCAGAGGGTAATGTCAAACTCTGCGAGGGCGACGTTCTTCAAATGTACATCAGCGACGAATTTTTCGGTGAGGTTGTGTCCGATATGTCGTTTGTTAAGGTAAAGCCCGACTTAAACATAGTTTACGAAGACGATAATATTATGCTTATCGACAAAAAAGTGGGTATGATTGTCCACGAAGACGAATCCGAAAAGTTTAACACACTTATATCGCATATAAAGGCTTATCTTTACCAGAAAGGCGAGTATAACCCCGAAGACGAACAGTCGTTTGCGCCTGCTCTGTGCAACCGCATAGACAGAAACACGGGCGGAATAGTTATAGCGGCTAAAAACGCCGCCGCCTTGAGGGTTATAAACGAAAAAATCAAATCACGCGAGATTAAAAAATATTACCTCTGTATGATTCAAGGGCATATTAAGCCTGAGGCAGGTACGCTTACTGCTTACTTACAAAAAAACGAAACTCAGAACAGAGTTTATATAAGCGACTCACCTAAAGACGGCTACAAAAAATGTGTTACCAAATACAAAACCATAGGCGCAACTGCTGATGCAAGTTATTTGGAGATTGACCTAATAACGGGCAGAACTCACCAGATACGTGCGCAGATGGCGCATATAGGCCACCCGCTTGCAGGTGACGGAAAGTATGGTACTAATGAGTTCAATAAGAAAATCGGCCTTAAATATCAGGCATTGTACTCGTACAAAACAGAGTTCGCTTTTACTGACGAAAATATCCTCTCTTACTTAAACGGAAAATCGTTTGAGGTGGATAAAAGAAATATCTCGTGGTATAAGAAATAAAAATCCTATGAAAGAGTTATTATTCGCTATCGCTTAGGCATATTTAGGTGATTGCGAATAATAACTCTTTGCAGAACATAATGCAGTATAGCAAAATAAAGTTTAAAATTTTATACTTTATTTTCAAAAACATCGACATATTACAAATTAATATTCATGCCCGCTTGAGTATATTTAGGCGGTCAGAATATTAATTTGTATTTATACCTTTACTGGAAGGATTGATACAAATGAAAATCCTTATAACTCTGGCAAGTTTGGATATAGGCGGTGCGGAAACGCACGTGGCAGAACTTGCAACGGAACTAAAACGCAGAGGGCACGATATAATCGTGGCATCGGGCGGCGGTGTGTATGCCGAGCAACTTGAAAATATCGGCATAAAGCACTACACCGTTCCTCTTGCACACAGAAAAATAAGCGATATGATTATATCGCGTGCATTACTTAAAAAGATTATCCGCACAGAAAAACCCGACATTGTTCACGCGCACGCAAGAATCCCTGCGTTTATTGTAAGTACACTTAAAAAATGCTGTAATTTTGTATTTGTAACAACAGTTCACGGTGCGTTCGATACATCTTTTATACTGCGCCATCTTTCAGGATGGGGCGATAAAACCCTCGCCGTGAGTGAGGATTTGAAAAATTACCTTTTAGAAAATTATGATGTTAAAGAAGAAAACATCTACACAAGTATAAACGGCATCAGCCAACAAAAGTTTAACAAAAATATTGATGCAAACGAGGTTATGCAGGAATTTAACCTTGCAAATAATCCAAACAGAATTTGTTATGTAAGCAGACTTTCAGACGGAATATGCTCGTGCGCATATATGCTTATAGACGAATTTACGTATATTACAGAAAATGTTGCCAATGCGGAACTTTTAATAGTAGGCGGCGGCGAGCATTTTGATGCACTTAAAGAAAAGGCAGACGAAGTAAACACAAAATTAGAAAGACGAGCAATAATTTTAACAGGGCCTCGCACAGATGTAAACGAGGTTATAGCAACATCTTCTGTCTGCGTTGGTGTAAGCCGTGCTGTTTTAGAGCCTATGGCAATGGAGCGCCTTTGCGTAGTTGCAGGTGATGCCGGATATATCGGCATTATAACGGAGGACAAACTAAAAACCGCCATTGCGTGCAACTTTACGTGCAGAGGATGTGCGTCCGTAAACAGCCGCACTATGGCAGACGATATCATCACACTTTTGAAAATGGACAAGCCCGAGGCCGACTCTCTGCGTGCCTTTGCGGGCGAGGTAGTTTTAAAACATTATTCCATAGACGCAATGGTTTCAGACAACGAGCAGATGTATTTTGATGCTATGCGTGAACTCGGCAGCGATGCCGCAATACTTGGTTATTACGGCTATGGCAACTGCGGTGACGATGCACTTTTGCATGCAATATTAAAAGATATTTACGCTGTCCGTCCGTATTTTTCGCCCACGGTACTCTCCTATAAGCCGGCAAGAACGGCCGAGGACTACGGTGTGCGTTCAATAAACAGGTTCGACATGTTTGCCGTGCGCAAATTATTTAAGAAGGCTAAACTCTTTATAGCGGGGGGCGGAAGCCTTATTCAGGACGTAACGAGTACAAAATCGCTTTTGTATTACCTTTATATAATCCGCCTTGCAAAGAAAAAAGGTATTCCCGTTATGCTTTACGGTAACGGCATAGGCCCTATCAGCAAAAAAGCAAACAAGAAACTTGCAGCAAAAGTTTTGAACACGGTGGACGTTATAACATTGCGTGATTATGAATCTTTGCATTTGCTTGAGAGTATGGGCGTAACAAAACCTCAGATTAAAATAACCGCCGATCCGGCGCTTAGCCTTACTGTCGGCAATACCGATAACGCAAAGGCTATACTTAAAAAGTACGGACTTAAAGACGGTGAGAAATTCTTCTGTTTGTCCGTGCGCAGATGGAGGAATATGGGCGATGCCCCAAAAGCGTTTGCAGACATATGCACCCGTGTTTCGGCTGAGTTCGGCTTAACACCCGTTATAGTGCCTATGCAGTATTCCAAAGATATCCCCATAAGCCGTGAGATTTCAGAACTTGCTGACTGCAGATGCATTCTTATAGACGAAAGCCTTTGCGCAGACGATATTTTAGCGATACTGAGCCTTAGTGAAGCGGCAGTTACAGTAAGGCTTCATATGCTTATTTTCGGTACACTTTTAGGTATACCCGTACTCGGTGTAGACTACGACCCGAAGGTTTCGTCATTCCAGAAATTTGCCGGTCTTGAAAAATGCCTTACACCCGAGGCACTTACAGATGGCTCGTACAAAAGCATTGCCGACGCATTTTTTGCAAACCGCGCAGAAATTGCCGAGCGTATCGGCGAAAAATTACCTTCATTCAAAGATGCAGCCCGCGAAAATGCGCAGATTGCGGTGGAGTTGATTGAAAATGAACGATAAAAAAATTACTTTGGTATTGCTTTTAATCAGCGCATTGTTTCTTACGCTGATAATATACCTTACAGCGGTGGATTTTCTCTACCGTGACGAGTATTCGTCGAGCAATTTAAACGCGCGCACCCTCGCGCGTGAAGAATCCGTTATGCGCGGAACTATATACGACCGGAACGGCGAAGTTTTAGCATATTCCAAAATAGATGCAGATGTGCAGAAGCGCTACTATCCGCATATAAAACTGTACTCGCACGTTATAGGGTACTCGTCTAAAACGTACGGAAAATCGTTTATAGAAAAAACGTACAATTCCTACCTTCTGGGGCAGGACAATTTAAACGCAGTATTCAATATAAAAAACCTTATAAAAGGGGATATGAGTGAGGGTAACGACCTGCATTTAACCATAGACCACAATACTCAACTGCGTGCAAGCAACCTTATGGAGCGTTATAGGGGTGCTCTTGTTGCATTAGACCCCAAAACGGGCGAGATAATTGCAATGGTTAGCAAGCCGGACTTTAACCCGAACGAAACATACCTGCACCGCAGTTGGAGTGATTTGAACTCAAGCGAATATTCACCGTTTTTAAACCGTGCTACTATGGGTCTTTATCCGCCGGGTTCAACATTTAAAATGGTTACCACCGCTATGATGCACGAGCAAGGGTTAGACGGAGAAGTGATAGACGACCAAGAGGGTAAAACCACCATCGGCGGTTACACACTTGCCAACACAAAAAATGCCGCATACGGCGAAACTGATATACACAAAGCATTCACACGCTCAAGCAACGTGTACTTTGCCACAATGGGCGCCGCTATGAGCAGCGACGATTTTGAAAAGGCGGCAGGCAAACTGATGTTTAACCGAAAATTCGGTATGGATTTTCCATATGCAACCAGTAAATTCCATACATCTAAAATGAGCAATGCCGAACGTGCCGCCACAGCAATAGGACAAGGCAAAACTCTTATATCACCCCTGCACCTTGCAATGATAACGGGAGCAGTGGCAAACGGCGGAAAAATGATGACACCATATATTGTGTCGTCTGTTACTACCCCAAACGGTACAACAGTTAAAAGCGAAAGTCCGTCGGCTCTTTCAAGCCCGTTTTCAGCCGAAACGGCAGATTTTGTAAAGCAGTTGATGATAGACACCGTTGAACACGGAACAGGTACAAATGCGCAGATTTGGGGTGTTGAAGTGGGCGGAAAAACGGGTACTGCCGAAAACGAAAAAACAGATGAAAATCCCGAAAAAACACACGCCCTGTTTGTGGCGTTTGCGTCGGACAATAATAAAGATGTTGCAGTAGCCGTCATCCTAGAATACGCAGGTTCGACAGGCGGAAGCATTGCTGCACCAATTGCCAGAGAAGTTATAAGAACATATTTAAGTAATTAATATTTTTATAAGCGTTACACGCACTACTTATGCACCGCATAGAAAAAATTTAATATGTACTAAACAAAAATAAGGTTGTCTTAGCGACAACCTTATTTTTTGAATAAAAAACTTTATAGGGGCGAAAACTTTTTACAAAATAGCAATTTGCTCTTTACATGCAGCACAGATTTTCTTGTTTTTAAAATCAAAAAGATTTTCTGCACTCGCACAAAATACGCATTTTTCCTCATATTCTTTAAGTACAATTGCATCACCGTCAACAAATATCTGCATTGCCGCTTTAATCGGCAAAGACAGCATCTTGCGCACTTCCATAGGGATTACAGTTCTGCCTAAAGAATCAACGGGCCTAACAACACTTGTTGTAGGGTGAACGGCATCTTCTATGTATTTTTTGCAAACAATTTTGTTGTCCGCCACATAAATCTCTATTTTATCACCCTGAGTAATGTCGAGTATTCTGCGGATTTCAATAGGGAACACCAATCTGCCTAAATCGTCAATTCTACGGATTATTCCTGTTGCTTTCATTAAATCACCTCCAAAGATTTATTTTACGATTATATTCTACCAAATTTTGTAAATTAATACAATGGCAAAAATTTACAAAATTATATGGTGGTTTTTGTGGGTTTTTATCCAAATTTTTCCAAAATGGACAGAAAAAAGCTGCCACCGTAGTGACAGCCATAAATTCTTCCTAAATAGTCTATGTTATTTAAAGACCTAAAAGTTTTCTTACGGTTACATTAACCGCACCACCGTCTGCTCTGCCGGTAATTTTCGGCATAACATCCGCCATAATTTTGCCCATATCTTTCATAGAAGTAGCGCCGATTCTGTCGATTGCATCTTTAACAATCCCGTCTAATTCCTCTTGAGTTAATTGGGAAGGAAGATACCCAGTTAATACTTCTATCTCTTTTTTAAGTTCCGCAATCAAATCCTCGCGGCCGCTTTTCTCATAATCAGGCAAAACGTCTTTACGTTTTTTGACTTCTTTAGCAATAACACCGATAACGCCATCGTCATCCAAAGTAACTTTAGAATCTTTCTCCACCTGTAAAACAGCAGCGCGGATACTCTGAACAGCGTTTTTACGGATTACGTCTTTATCTTTCATAGACGTTTTCAAATCCTGTGCAAGTTGTTCTTTCAAACTCATTGCGTTGCACCTTCTTAAAAAACAATATTATTTATAAGACCTTTTTCTTGCTGCTTCTGATTTTTTCTTACGTTTTACGCTGGGCTTCTCGTAGTGTTCTCTCTTTCTGAGTTCTGACAAAACACCGGCCTTTGCACACTGACGTTTAAATCTACGAAGCGCACTATCTAAAGACTCATTGTCCTTAATTCTGATTTCTGACACAAAAATCCCTCCCTCCGAATTGCAATTAGCGGAAAAATCCGCTTCCAATGGGAATAGACAAAATTGCACTATATAATTATACTATGAAACAGCGTCAATGTCAACACTTATTTTAATTTTAATGAATAATGAATCATGAATAATGAAAAATTAATAATTTCGGAACAAATGCTTGCGCATTTGAAAAATAGATTTTCTAACCATAATTATTCATTATTAATTATTCACTATTCATCAAAAAAGCCGCACTTTTCAGTGCGGCTTTTAAAAATCTTATTTAAGCAGAGCGAGTTCTGTTTCTTTATCGAACAGGTGGATTTTGTTAGCATCGAATACAACTTTGATATCATCGCCGTGTTTAGCGGTGCTTCTGGGGTTAACTCTTGCTGTGAAAGGAACTCCGCCGATTTTGAGGTACAGATATGTTTCAGCACCCATCATTTCAGTAAGGTCAACGTGAGCATCGAGGTTGCTTTCGGGGTAAGAAGAAAGAATTGCTTCTTCGTCGTGAATATCTTCAGGACGGATACCCAGAACAACAGTTTTACCAATGATGCCTGCTGCTTCAATCTGAGCAGTTTTGCCTTCGGGCATTTTAACGTTGATGCCATCGCCTTTTAAGTAGATAGCGTCGCCTTCTTTTTCAACAGTAACATCAGCAAAGTTCATCTGAGGGCTGCCGATGAAGCCTGCAACGAACATATTAACGGGGTTAGAGTACAGATTAGCAGGTGAATCAATCTGCTGAACAAAACCGTCTTTCATAACGATAATTCTTGTACCCATTGTCATAGCCTCTGTCTGGTCATGAGTAACGTAGATAAAGGTTGTTTGCAATCTCTTATGCAGTTTACCGATTTCAGTTCTCATCTGTACACGCAATTTAGCGTCGAGGTTAGAGAGAGGTTCGTCCATAAGGAATACCTTAGGCTCACGAACGATAGCACGACCGAGAGCAACACGCTGTCTCTGACCACCTGAAAGAGCCTTTGGTTTTCTGTCGAGCAGGTGCTCGATATCAAGAATTTTAGCCGCTTCGTTAACGCGTCTTTTAATTTCATCTTTAGGTGTTTTTCTAAGTTTAAGACCGAAAGCCATATTCTCAAAAACTGTCATATGAGGATACAGAGCATAGTTCTGGAAAACCATTGCGATATCTCTGTCTTTAGGTGCTTTATCGTTAACCAATTCGCCATCGATATAGAGTTCACCATCGGAAATTTCCTCAAGACCTGCAATCATACGCAGTGTAGTTGACTTACCGCAGCCGGAAGGACCAACCAGTACAACGAACTCTTTATCTTCAATATCAAGAGTAAAGTCAGATACTGCTGTAACGCCGCCTGCGTATCTTTTGTAAATATGATCTAATTTTAACCCTGCCATTTTGATTTTACCTCCTATATGTGTTAAAACATAATCAAACTATTTTATATTACCCTAATAATAGCACATTTAAAAATTATATGCCAGTAGTTAAATGCACAAAATAATTTTTCATTCTTTAGTAACATTCGACAAATCGGAAAAAACCTAAGATTTTCAAGGGTTTTAAAGGGGTGTTTTTGTTTATATTCAATCTAAACAAACCTTACTTTTGCAATTTTATTTGGTTGATTTGCATATCGAAAATATTTATAAATTTTTCATAGAAAGTGAAATTCTTTTCTTGTTCAAATCCACACCGATAACTTTTACCTTAACTACGTCGCCGACGTTAACAACTTCCATAGGATGCTTTACGTATTTGTCGCTGAGTTGAGATATATGCACAAGTCCGTCCTGATGAACACCGATATCTACAAACGCACCAAAATCAATTACATTTCTTACTGTGCCCGTTAAAATCATACCCTCTTTAAGGTCTTCCATACCCATAATATCTGTAGACAGCACGGGCGATGCAAGGTCTTCGCGGATATCTCTGCCGGGACGTGCAAGCGACTCTGCTATATCGGCAACCGTCGGCTCGCCAACATCATTTTGAGTGCAGAACGATTTTAAATCGAAATTTTTCATACGGTCTTTAATATCTGCAAAACTTTCGTTCTTACCGGCATAACCAAGGCTTGATATAAGTTTTTCGGCAACTGCGTACGATTCGGGGTGAACAGAGGTGTTGTCGAGCATTTCGTCACCGCCCGCAATACGCAGAAATCCTGCACACTGAACGTATGCTTTAGGACCGAGTTTGCCGACTTTTAAAAGTTGGCTGCGTTTTTTGAACTTGCCGTTTTCCTCACGGTATTTTACTATGTTTTTGGCAACCGTACCGCTTATGCCCGAAATGTACGATAAAAGTGCCGCGCCGGCAGTATTTAAATCAACACCTACTGCGTTTACGCAATCCTCCACCACTCCGCCGAGCGATTCGCCAAGCCGTTTCTGGTTCATATCGTGCTGATACTGGCCTACACCGATTGATTTAGGGTCTATTTTTACAAGTTCGGAAAGCGGGTCCTGAATTCTGCGTGCAATTGAAGCGGCACTGCGCTGTTCAACGGTGAAATCGGGGAACTCCTCTGCACCGAGGTCTGATGCAGAGTAAACAGACGCACCTGCCTCGTTTACTATGGCATACTTAACATCTCTGCCGGCAGATTTTATAACGTCGGCAACAAAAATCTCGCTCTCTCTCGATGCAGTTCCGTTACCGATTGCAATAAGATCTACTTTGTACTTATCTATAAGTCCTAACACGTACTGCTTTGATTTTACCTTATCATGATGCTCCAAAGTGCAGTAAATTATGCCTGTATCGCATACTTTTCCCGTTTCGTCAACTACGGCAACTTTACAACCTGTGCGGTAGCCGGGGTCGATGCCGAGCACAGTTTTGCCGCGTACAGGAGGCTGCAAGAGCAAATTGTGCAGATTTTTAGAAAATAAAACTATTGCCGCTTCGCCGGCACGCTCGGTAAGGTTAGAGCGCAACTCACGCTCAATAGACGGTGCGACAAGGCGGTTGTAACTGTCTGTTACGGCATCAGCAACGTAATTTTTAAATATGTTTTCGGGAACTGCCTGCTCGTGCAGATATGCAAGTATGCGTTCTGTGTCGGCATCTATACGCACCTTTAAGAATTCTTCTCTCTCGCCTCTGTCAATTGCAAGAACACGGTGGTTGGCGATTTTTAAAAGGCTTTCGCTGAACTCATAATACATCTCGTAAACTTTGCCTTCTTCGCCCTCACCGCTTGTTGATATTATACCCGTTTTAAGGGAAATATCGTAAATCTTTTTGCGGTAGTCGGCATTGTCCGACACATTTTCCGCTATTATGTCCATAGCGCCAGATGCGGCGTCTTCTATAGTTAAAACCTCTTTTTCGGGGTTTATAAACTGTGCAAAAATCTCGTCGCAATTGCCGGTTGCATCGGGGGCGAGCATAATTTCGGCAAGTGGCTCTAACCCTTTTTCCTTTGCAATGGTTGCACGTGTACGGCGTTTTTGCTTGTACGGGCGGTAAAGGTCTTCAACCTCACGCAGGATTTCGGCATCATTGATTTTTTGTGCCAGTTCGTCGGTAAGTTTGCCCTGAGCGTCTATAAGGCGGATAACCTCCTCCTTACGTGCCTCAAGATTACGCAGGTAAGTCAAACGGTCGTTAAATGTACGGAGAATCCCGTCGTCAAGACCGCCGGTAACCTCTTTGCGGTAACGTGCAATAAAAGGAATGGTGTTGTCTTCGTCAATCAGTTTGATGGTGTTTTCTGCCTGTTCTGTTTTGATTGACAGTTCTGCGGCAAGTTTTTCTGCAATGTTCATTGTCTGATTCCCTTTCGTATGTCATAAATTTATAGGGGCGTTCTTTGACCGCCCCTATAGTTATTATTCCTCGTCGTACATCTTCATTGTATCGCAAATAACGTCAAAACTGTTGCAATGACCGTTTTTAACGTAGATATACGATGTTGTCATACCGCTGATTAAGCAACTCTTTATGTCAAGACCGCCCAGAAGACCTGCGCAGAAGCCGGAATTGAAATTATCTCCGCCGCCGGTGGTCTTTTTAGGATTTTCGCACAGTATTCCCTGAACTTCTATCTCGCCGCCGTCGTATGCTGCTGCAGAACTGTCAACGGGGTGGATAACAACCGTGCCTATGCCTGAAAACTCTTTGATAGCCTTTGCAATATGCAATGAGCCTGCATATTCGCCCTCACAAAGAATGGAGTGCATAACCATAGCCTCGCTCTTGTTAAGACCAAGATATGTTGGCGCGTACTCACTGTATCTGCCGAACATCTTGAGCGCCGCTTTGATTTCCTCGGGCTGACGTTTAGCGCAATCGGCAATATCAATATAAATCTTTCTGTCTTTTTTGCTGAGTCTGGGCATTACAATCTCAAGGAATTTTTCATATACCTCGTGGAAATGCACCAAATAACTCCAGTTGACAAGTGTAATGATATCAGCATCATCAAAATACGCAACCATTTCGTCTACGCTTACACGTTCAATGATGTCGCTCCATCTTAAACGGTTGATATCCTGAATATCGCTCATAATAACCTTGCCGTCGCCGAATTCAAATACATATGAATAACCCGGCTCGCCAATGGTGATTGTTTTGCAGTTTTCGTTAAGGTTGAATACGGGATTCTTTTCGGGATATCCCATTGCGCCTATACAGGTTACATTAACACCCATATTGGCAAGACCGTTTGCACAGTGCGGGCCGCATCCGCCGAAATCTGTAGCCGTAACGTCTAATTCCACATTACCGCTTCTGCCGGCAAGGCTTACGATTTTTTCGCCGAATGTGTCGATAGTGGGAAAATGTGTGCAGGTGTGTTCGTCTGCACGGGTTTTTATAGGACGGATAACCTTGTCCACAAAGCCGTCAAAACCGATACATACTTTTTTGCTCTGTATGGTTGATTTTGCGGCAGCAAATTGTTCTGAGTATTTCATATTATGTACCTCCAGAGAGTTCATTTTTACTAATTATACCACATTTTTTTATTTATTTCAATCACTGTTTTATTGTTTCTGCATTTTAAAAAGCGGTCTTTCGACCGCTTTTTAAATTATTCTTTTGCGTCTGCTATTATTTTGTCGTAGAGGTTTCTGGGTGTTTCTTCGTAATGGTCAACCTCAAAATCGAAACTGCCTCGACCATTTGTGATGGCACGCAGGTCGGTTGCGTAACCCGTCATTTCAGATACGGGCACTTCTGCAACAACCTCGGTAATATCACCGTCAAGCGGATTCATACCCAAAATTCTGCCTCTGCGTTTGTTGATATCGCCAACGATATCGCCTGTGTATGCATTTTTAGCAACAGCCTTCAGCACACCGATAGGCTCAAGCAGAATCGGATCTGCCTGTGCAAGACCTGTTTTATATGCAATAGAAGCGGCTGTTTTGAACGCCATTTCGGAAGAGTCAACGGGGTGGTAAGAGCCGTCTAAGAGAGTAGCCTTTAAATTAACCATAGGATAACCTGCTATAACGCCCTGCTTCATGCACTCCTGCAGACCTTTTTCAACTGCAGGGAAGTAGTTTTTCGGCACGCTGCCGCCGAATACTTTTTCCTCAAATACCAAGCCGTCGCTCTCACAAGGCTCAAATTCAATCCACACGTGGCCGTACTGACCGTGACCGCCCGATTGCTTTTTGTGTTTGCCTTCAACTTTAACCTTTTTCTTGATAGCCTCACGGTAAGCAATCTTGGGTGCGATAAGGTCTACACCAACACCGAACTTGCTTGTGAGTTTGCTTGTAATAATTGCAAGGTGCTGGTCGCCTGTACCGGAGATAACTGTCTGTTTTGTTTCTTTGTTATTTTCAACCTTGAAGGTGGGGTCTTCTTCCATAAGTTTAGAAAGACCTGCGCTGATTTTTTCCTCGTCACCCTTTGCTTTCGGCACGATAGCCATAGAAAGAACGGGTTTGGGGAATTTCATTTCGGGTGCTTTCAGCACTTTTTTAGGACTGCAAAGCGTGTCGCCCGTATCGGTGCATACAAGTTTGGTGGTTGCACCGATATCGCCTGCGCAAAGTGAGTCTACCTCTGTCTGCTTTTTACCGCAGAGTGTGTAGAGTTTGGCAATCTTTTCGTTTTCGCCCTTATTTGCGTTTAAGAGAGTATCGTCTTTTTTAACAGTACCCGAAAGCACTTTGAAAACGGACATTTTACCAACGTAGTTGTCTACAACAGTTTTGAAAACCTGAAGAACTACGGGCTCACCGCTGTCGGCTTTAACTTCAACGATTTCGCCAGATGCGTCTGTGCATACTACGGCTTCTGCCTCGTCTGGAGATGGCATATATTCGTACATAAGGTGGATAAGGCGGTGAATACCTATCTGCTCGGTAGCACTACCGCAGATAACGGGTACAAGTGTGCCCTCTTTAATACCTTGCTTGATAGAAACGCGGATTTCCTCATCGGTAAACTGCTCGCCGTTGAAGTATTTTTCCATCATTTCTTCGCTAACTTCTGCAACTGCTTCCAAAAGCATATCTCTGCTCTCGTTAGCGAGGGGCATCATAGAGTCGGGAATATCTTTATATACCGGCTCTTTTTCGGTAAAGTCTTTCTGCTGCATTGTAACTATATCTATGTAACCAGTAAATTTGTCGCCGTCTTTAATGGGGTATGTAAACGGAGCAACAGATTTACCGAAAGTTTCTTTAAGTTGACGGATAACGCCATCGTAGTCGGATTTGGGACTATCGGTTTTATTTACGAAGAATACTACGGGAAGACCTTGTTTTTTAGCCATTTCCCAAGCCTGTTCCGTACCAGCAGATACGCCCGATTTACCGCTGACAACTATAACTGCGCCGTCTGCAGCGGTGGTAGCCTGAATCTGCTCGCCAACGAAATCGAAATATCCGGGAGAGTCAATAAGGTTGATTTTGTGGTCTTTCCACATAATAGGAATAACGGAAGAGTTGATGGAAGTCTGTCTTTTAATCTCTTCGCTATCGTAGTCAGACACGGTATTGCCATCCATGATATTTCCTTTACGCTCTATAGCCTTGGTTTCAAACAGCATAGCCTCGCAAAGAGTAGTTTTACCGGCATTGCCGTGTGAGAGTAAACATACATTTTTGATTTTGTCGGTACTTATCATGTTAAGATTCCTCCTTTATTATGTATATGCGAAAAATCGCAAATAGCCAATTATAAAATTAACGCATATACGTAATATTTTCTGTCTTTTTTTGAAAAATCCTCTTTTAAATTGCATATCTGCATAACGAAATATGGGGGTGTTTTATGTGCAACTTGCACATAAAATAATTGTATTACTAAATCAATGTATAACCTACGGCAACGAAGCCATTTTGGCTTCCCCTTGAAGGGAGGCTCCGCCGTAGGCGGTGGTGAGGTGCACAATGGTACTTGTGAGTCTACAAAGTACATTTAAAATTTATTTTTAAAATAAAAGATTCTCCAAGGGGGATTCCCCCTTGGTAACCCCCTTGTCGACTGATTACAGAATTGGACAAATTATATGTTTATTGCTTTTCGTCTTTGCCCACCGCACGCAATAAAAACTCATTTTATGCGTGCTAAACCGATGCTTTATATGTAATAGGGAATTAATCGCATCGGTTTTGGAAGCCAAAAAGCAATTTCACATTAATTTGTTTGCCAATTCTTCCATAGGTCGACCTTTAAAACCATAAACCACAATAACTTCGCATATACAAAATATTTTCTTGTATTTTTTTAAATACTGTGTTATACTATGTTTGCGAAATAAACTTAATATTTTTTAAAGAGTATCTTTTTTTACGGGTATTTTATACCCTTTTTTCTCATAACCTACAGTTGGTTTTGTTAAAAATGCAAATTCCGGCAATGTAGGTATGAGAGATACTTTATATTGAGTTTATTTCGCAAATAAATCGGAGTTTGTGTTTTTAGTGCATCGACTTCGGTTGGTGCACTTTTTTAATTTAAGGGGGTATTTTTATGGAAATGATTCTTATAGGCTTTATGCTAATTGTTTCAGGTGGTTCATTATTACTGTTAGAGCACTCCGAAAGTCATATTTTGCCAATTGATTTTGTAAACTATTTTATGATTGGTGCAGGAATAATCGCTATATTATACGGAATTTATGTACTGATTTCCTTTTTTCCTCTGTTAAAAAAATGTAAGCATTGCGGAGAGTACATACTCATAAATTGTAAAGATGTTAATTACTGCCACAAATGCGGAAACGAAATTGAACAATAAAAAAGGCTTGTCGCTTTATTTGCGACAAGCCTTTTGTTTTTTAGGGTGAAACGTTGATTATTTAAGTTCAACAGTTGCGCCTGCTTCTTCAAGAGCAGCTTTCATTTTTTCTGCTTCATCTTTAGCAACGCCTTCTTTAATGTTGCTGGGAGCACCGTCAACTAAGTCTTTTGCTTCTTTAAGACCAAGACCTGTTAACTCTCTAACTGCTTTAACAACTTTAAGTTTAGCATCGCCAGCGTTAGCGAGAACAACTGTGAAGTCTGATTTCTCCTCAGCAGCAGCGCCGCCTTCAGCAGCAACGCCCATAACTGCTACGGGAGCAGCAGCACTTACGCCGAACTCTTCTTCCATAGCTTTTACGAGTTCAGCAACTTCTAATAATTTAAGTTCTTTGATTTCTGCAATGATTGATTCAATACTCATTTTATTAACCTCCTGTTAAAAAATTTATTATTCTTCTGTTTTTTCTTCAGCAGCCTCTTCAGCGGCAGGAGCGTCCTCTGCGGGAGCCTCCTCTGCTACGGGTGCTTCTACTGCTGCTTCTTCAGCAACAGGTGCAGTTTCCTCTGCAGCAACTTCTTCTGCAGCGGGTGCATCTATAACGATGTCTGCGGGCTCTACGCCGTTATCAACGAGTGCCTGCAATGTACGTACCAAGTTAGATACGGGTGCGTTCAGGCTGCCCATGATTTTAGCAATAAGAGTTTCTCTTGAGGGAGTGTTAGCCAGAGTTTTAATCTCGTCAAGGCTAATTACTTTACCGTCTAAGAAACCTGCTTTAATCTCAACCTTGTCGTTACCTTTAGCAAAATCAGAAATGATTTTTGCAGGAGCAACGGGGTCAGAATCACTGATAGCCAGTGATGTAGGACCGTGTAATATGCCGTCGAGTTCGTCAAGACCTACCTCTTTAGCAGCAAATCTTGTGAGAGTGTTTTTTACAACTGTGTAATCAACACCTGCTTCACGGAATTTTCTGCGGAGTTCTGTATCTTCACTAACTGTCAAGCCACGGTAGTCAACCAGTACGCCTGCCTGTGCGTTCTTTAATTTTTCAATCAAATCAGCAACGGCAGTCTTTTTCTGTTCTAAAACTTTTGCGCTTGGCATTGTTTCACCTCCTAAAAATTCATGCGTGACGGAAATTCCGTCGGGCGAACAAGCATATCCGCCTTATCCAAAGAAAAAGGGTTCTTGTGAGAAAGACACACAGGAACCCATAAAAGCATAATAAAAATATGTTTAAGTTCCTCGGCAGGGTTTACAAAAGCGCTGCTTTCAACCTGCTGTCTTTGGACAACGTATATACTCTATCATAAATTTTTGCGTTTGTCAAGATAAAATTAAGATAATTTACCGGGGTTGAGTTTAATACCGGGGCCCATTGTAGAAGCAACGGCTACACTCTTTAAATACTGACCTTTTGCAGCAGCGGGTTTTGCTTTGATAATAGCGCCCAAAAGTGCGTTAAAGTTGTCAGCAAGTTTTTCTGCTCCGAAAGATTTTTTACCGATGGGGCAGTGGATAATGTTTGTTTTATCCAAACGGTACTCAATTTTACCTACTTTGATGTCAGCAATAGCCTTAGCAACGTCGGGAGTTACTGTGCCTGCTTTGGGGTTAGGCATAAGGCCTTTAGGACCTAAAACTCTACCGATGCGGCCAACCAGACCCATCATATCGGGGGTTGCTACTACTACATCGAAATCGAACCAGTTTTCGTTCTGGATTTTAGCAACGAGTTCTTCGCCGCCTGCATAATCAGCGCCTGCTTCTTCAGCGATTTTAACATTATCGCCTTTGCAGAATACGAGCACACGAACAGATTTACCTGTACCGTGAGGCAGTACGATAGCACCGCGAACCTGCTGATCAGCGTGTCTTGAGTCAACGCCGAGTTTTACGTGAACTTCAATAGTTTCGTCAAACTTTGCCTTTGCTGTTTTTACAACAAGGTCAAGCGCTTCGTCAAGTTCATAAAGTTTAGATTTTTCGATAAGCTTTGCGCTATCTAAATAATTCTTTCCTTTTTTCAACTTTTATTTCCTCCTTTGTGGTTACACGGAATTTTTTAAATAAAATTCCTCCCACGAATTTGCGTGCCTTACTTTTAAGACACCGTGTTACCAATTAGTCTTCTACTACTACGCCCATACTTCTTGCAGTACCTGCAATGATCCGCATAGCAGCCTCAATACTTGCTGCGTTGAGGTCAGGCATTTTCTGCTCAGCAATCTGCTTAACAGCGTCTTTGCTGATAGTAGCGACTTTAGTTTTGTTCGGTACGCCCGAACCGCTCTGAATTTTGCAAGCCTTTTTAATCAATACAGCTGCGGGGGGAGTTTTTGTGATGAAAGAGAAGGATCTGTCCTGATATACGGTGATTACAACCGGAATTACAAGACCAGCGTCCTTAGCAGTTTTCTCATTGAACTCTTTGCAGAACTGCATGATATTTACACCGTGCTGACCTAATGCGGGACCAACAGGTGGTGCAGGAGTGGCTTTGCCTGCTTCAATCTGAAGCTTAATAAAACCCATTACTTTCTGTGCCATTTGGAAACACCTCCTTACAAACGTGATGTGGTCAAGCGGACATACGTCCTCCCACTATAACAAGCGAAACCGCTTATTAAACTAACTTAATAAAGACAGGGTCCACCTCAACAGCGGTAACCTGACCGAACACATTAAGCGATACCTTAACGGTTTTGTGTTCTTCGTCAATCTCGACAATATTGCCGACCTGTCCTTCAAATGCACCGCCGCTGATTTTGACGGTGTCGCCGATATTGAACTCGGATTTGCTCTCCTCAGAAATAAGGCCCATAGATACAACCTCTGCCTCTGTTAAAGGAATCGGCTTGGTGGTTGTGCCTACAAAGCCTGTGATACCCGTGGTGTTGCGAACAACGTACCAGGTATCGTCGGTCATAACCATTTTAATAAGAACATATCCGGGGAAGATTTTTCTTGTAACGGTTTTTTCTTTACCGTTTCTTTCCTCCACAACATCTTCCGTGGGCACCAGCACCTCTAAGATATAATCTTCAAGATGGCGGTTTTCCACGATTTTTTCTATGTTTGTTTTAACCTTATTCTCATATCCGGAATAGGTGTGCACAACATACCATTTCGCGTTATTAGCCATATTATGAAGTTCTCCTCTCGTACTCCGTGACGGTTACATACCCCGATTCAATTATTTAATGAACTGGAATATACCGAACTGGAAGATGGCGTCAAGTATCCAAATAATAATACCGATGATAAGAACTGCGGCGATAACAACAATGGTGTTGTTGACAACCTGCTTGCGTGAGGGCCAAACAACCTTTTTCATTTCAGACTTTGATTCTCTGAAATATTTAGCGATAGCCTTGAAGGGGTTTTTACTCTTCTTAGCAGCATTTGCTTCTGCCATACTGTTCACCTCTCTGATAAATCTTATCTACCATAATATAATAGGTACAAAAGATTATTATTTTGTTTCTTTGTGCATTGTGTGCTCACGACAGAAACGGCAATATTTGTTCATTTCCAGTCTGTCGGGATTGTTTTTCTTATTCTTCATGGTGTCGTAGTTTCTCTGTTTGCATTTGCTGCAAGCGAGTGTGATTTTTACTCTCATTGCTGTGCACCTCCTTAAGTACTGCGATTAACATAGCATTTATGACTATATTTATTTTTTGCAACACAAAAAAAACCGATATTCGGCTTATCTACTATAACACACCTGCCACGTATTGTCAATAGTTATTTTTAAATTTTTTTCTCCTTATTATAATATATGGTTGATTTTTGCTTTGTTTTGTGATAAAATAGGATTTCAAAATAAAAAAATTATATTTATATAAAGGATTGATTTTATGACAGACTACAAAAAACAGCAAGAAATTGAGCATCTGTACAGTACCGTTTTGGAAACATACAGCATCCCTGCTGAAAATTACAGCAAGTTTGAAGTTAAAAGAGGTCTGCGTAATTTAGACGGCTCCGGTGTTCTTGCAGGGCTTACAAAGGTAAGCGAAGTTCACGGTTACATAGTTTCGCAGGACGAAAAACACCCCGTTGACGGAACTCTGGCATATCGCGGTTACGATATTGGCGACCTTGTACAAAACTGCAGGATTAACGGCAGATACGGTTTTGAACATATTTGCTTCCTTTTGCTTGAGGGTAGATTACCTTCGTCTGATGAAGAGTTTTCACAGTTTCTTCAGTTTTTAAAAGAAAGCAGCCAACTCCCCGAATCTTTCACTGAAGATATGATTTTAAAACAGCCCAGCCGCGACATTATGAACAAACTGGCTCGTTCTGTTCTTACACTCTACTCTTACGATGACAACCCCGACAGTTGCGATATTAAAAACATTCTGCGCCAGTCTGTACAGTTGATTGCGCAGATGCCTATACTCGGCGCATACGCATACCGCGCAAAACGCCACTATTTTGACGACTCAAGTCTTATTCTGCATCAGCCGAAAAAAGAGTTCTCTATTGCTGAAAACCTGCTGCGTATGCTGCGCTCTAACAAAACATTTGACCCGGCCGAGGCAGAGATACTCGACCTTGCGCTTATGCTGCACGCAGAACACGGCGGCGGCAACAACTCTACATTTACTTGCCGTGTGCTTTCATCTTCCGGCACAGATACCTACGGCGCAATTGCTGCGGCTATCAGTTCTTTGAAAGGACCACGTCACGGTGGCGCAAATGCTAAAGTAGTAAAAATGTTTGAACACATCAAAGCAAACATAAACGACTGGACAGATGAACAGGAAGTTTATGAGTATCTTACAAAAATCGTACGCAAAGAAGCGTTCGACAACTCCGGTCTTATCTACGGTATGGGGCACGCAGTATACACAAACTCAGACCCCCGTGCAGTTATTTTAAAAGAAAAAGCAAGGGCGCTTGCTGAAAAAACAGGCAATATTGAAGAATTTAACCTGTACGAAATGGTTGAGCGCCTCGGTAAAGAAGTGCTGAAAACAGAAAAAGACTCCACCAAGGTTGTTTGTGCAAATGTGGATTTCTACTCCGGTTTTGTTTACAAAATGTTAAATATACCACCCGAAATGTTTACACCTATATTTGCTATCGCTCGTGTTTCAGGTTGGTGTGCACACAGAATTGAGGAGGTTATCTCCGGCGGTAGAATTATCCGTCCCGCTTACAAGGCAATATGCAGAAACGGCTCTAAAAAAGTTAATGGATAATTAAAAAAGATGCGAATTATCGCATCTTTTTTATTTGAGGATTTTTTTAATTGGTGCAACTATCTTAATAAAAAATTTAACCGCAACGCCCGTAATTGCCGCTACTATCAGCGTGCCCTCGCGTATGCCATAAACAGCACCTCCGAACAAAACCATCGACACAATTGCCGAAAATGCAACGTAGCATACGTCAAACACAATTTTGACAGTACCAAAACTGATATTATATTGCTCCGATAAAATCTGTACAACTGATTCTCCCGCGTTCATTATAACGCTTGCAGTAACGGCAAGTGTTATACCAAAAGCCAGCACTACAGAGCCGGTTACTACCATAACAACCTGCATTATGTATGTATTTACCGGAATAGGGTTTACAATAATTACTCCCAAATCAGTAAAGTATCCGAAAACTGCCGCAAGCGGAATTTGCAGAAGTTGTATAGGCTTAAATTTTCTGCGAAGAATTGCCTTTTGCAGCAGAACAAGCATAAAATTTGTAACTACCAGCCATACCCCTATAGAAATAGCCGAAAAACGTATATTCAGTACATTGGCAAGCGACGATATCGGCGAAACTCCCAATCCGCCCTTTTTGGTAAATGCCACACCAAGTCCCGAAAAAAACAGGCTTATTATAAAAAGTATGTACCGCTTTACAAGTTCTGTTTTTGTCATAAGCGGTTTTTTAACGGATTTTGCCGTGTTTACTATTCTCATGCGTATTTTTGCAACACAAAATATATGGCTTTTGTTTTAAATTAACTCAAATCAGTTAATCGGTCTGATTTATAATTCTGTTTACAGACACTAAAAAATTAAAAGTCACATTTTGTTGTGTTTTTCTCCTTTTATATAAATTTCTGTGATTTCTCCTAAAGGCAAATCGTCGGGAAGTTCAAATTCGCCGAATTTAATGCGTTTTAAATATGTTACGTTTTTCCCCACTGCTTTGAACATAAGTTTAACCTGATGGAACTTACCCTCACATATACGCACGTGCGCAGACGGTTTTTCTCCGTCAAGTATAGTTAGTTCCGCTTCTTTGCAGGTATATCCACCCTCAATCGTAATTCCGTTTGCAAAGGAAAGCACATCGTCCTCTGTTGCAGGGGTATCAAGTTCGGCATAGTACGTTTTGTAAACGTGTTTTTTAGGTGATAGCACATTATGTGCATACGCGCCGTCGTTAGTAAGTATAAGCAATCCCTCTGTGTCGATATCTAGTCTGCCTACGGGGAACAGGTCATAATGCCTGTACTCATCGGGCACAAGGTCTATAACTGTAGGGTATTTAAAATCCTCCGTAGCGCTTACATACCCTGCTGGTTTATTGAGCATAAGGTATACAAACTTTTTGTACTCTATCTCCATGCCGTTTACGCAAATTTTGTCAATATTTTCATTTATATGCATATCGCTTTTTTTTACAGGTGCCCCATTTACTGTTACCGCACCGGATTTTACCAGATTTTTTATATCTTTTCTGCTGCCGACACCGCTGTTGGCAAGCATTTTGTCAAGTCGCATATTTTCACCGCCTTCCGTATATTATACAATAAAGGAAATTATTTTTCAATATGTTGCCTTGACAAAACTCAATATTATATGTATAATTCTATTTGCACTTGATAATAATCAAAGTTGTAAATATCTCGGGGGCGTAATGGTTTCGACGGGGTATCTGAAACTTTGGGTGCGGGCAGCGGCGGGGTCCGCTTTAAAAACTCCAAAACTTAAATATAAAAGCTAACAATAATTTAGCATACGCTGCCTAATTTAAAGGCGGCCGTCCACCCTTTGAGTACCGCGGCTTAGGCTTGGGCGTCAGATAGCGGTGAACGTGAACGGATTTCTTGGTCCCGGAAGCCGTCACGGAGCAGGGACAACCCGATACGGCACGTTTTGTCTGTGTTGAGCCGTGTCGGGCATATAACACAGACTACGCCCGTAGTACCCGATGTGGATGGTGTTTCGGACGGGAGTTCGACTCTCCCCGCCTCCATAAAAAGACTGTCATAAAGACAGTCTTTTTTTGTTCATTGAAACGAATATTTTTTTGTGCCCATAAATATAATTATACAAACACGGACAAGGGGTTGATTAATTTTGATTAGTTTTTCTTCTGCTATAGGTTACATACTGGGTCTGCTTATACTGTTTGTAGTAACTAAAATATTTTTTAAGCCGATTCGATTTACGGTTAAACTGATAGCAAACAGTATAATAGGAGCATTTTTACTTTATCTTTTAAATTTACTTCGCCCGTTTTTGGGTATTTATATAGGAATAAACCCCATCACAGCATTGGTGACGGGGTTATTGGGTGTTCCGGGGATTTGTCTGCTTTTGATTTTGCAGATAATATTCTGATAATTAAAACAAAATTCAAAAAAGCGAGTAGATTGTGCAATTTTTCACACGCGGTGTACTTATGTGTACATAAGTGTGTAAAATCGTGCGAGATGCGACGCTTTTTTAATTTTTATTCCGGTTTAATTACGTCTACGCCCATATAAGGTCTTAAAACCTCAGGTATAGTTACGCTGCCGTCGGCATTCTGATTGTTTTCCAGAATTGCTGCAACAGTTCTGCCGATTGCCACGCCGGAGCCGTTGATGGTGTGTACAAACTGTGCTTTATCTGTAGGCGAGTTTTTATATTTAATGTTAGCACGTCTTGCCTGGAAATCTTCAAAGTTAGAACATGAGGAAATTTCAACATATCTGTTATAACTGGGCATCCATACCTCAATATCATACTTTTTAGCAGCAGTAAAGCCGAGGTCACCTACACAGATACGTACCACTCTGTAGGGTAAACCAAGCATCTGCAGAACTCTTTCTGCATCTGCAGTAAGTTTGTCGAGTTCTTCGTAAGATGTTTCGGGAGTGGTGAATTTAACAAGTTCTACTTTATTGAACTGGTGCTGACGGATAAGACCGCGTGTGTCTTTACCTGCAGAGCCTGCTTCTGCTCTGAAGCACGCAGAATATGCGGCATATTTCAAAGGCAACTGGTCTGCAGAGAGAATTTCGTCACGGTGCATATTTGTAACGGGCACCTCTGCAGTGGGAATAAGGAAATAATCGTTGTTTGTTTTGAATGCATCTTCTTCAAACTTAGGCAACTGGCCTGTACCTATCATAGAACGGCGGTGTACCATATATGGCGGGAAAATCTCTGTATAGCCGTTATCTGTGTGTGTATTTAAGTAAAAGTTTATAACGCTTCTTTCAAGTCTTGACCCTAACCCTTTATAGAAAGTAAAGCGTGTACCTGTAACCTTTGCTGCGGTTGCAGCATCTAAAATACCAAGGTCTGCACCTACATCCCAGTGTGCTTTAGGTTCAAAATCGAACTTTGTAGGCTCACCCCAACGACGGATTTCAATATTATCCTCGTCTGTATCGCCATCGGGAACATCAGCGTTTGGAATGTTGGGGATAGAAAGCATTTTAATATTAAGTTCTTCATCTAAAATACGGATTTGCTCGTCAAATTCCTTGATTTTTTCTGAAAGTTCTTTCATTTCTTTGAAAATAGCGGTGGTGTCCTCACCTGCTTTTTTCATTGCGGGAATCTGCTTGCTTACTTCGTTCTGACGGCTTTTTAACTGTTCTGCCTCGAAAAGAACTTCTCTGCGTTTTGCATCAACTGCTAAAACAGCGTCAATGTCGATATCTTCTTTTCTTCTGGCAAGAGCCGCTTTTACATTTTCTGTGTCTTCACGTAATCTTTTGATGTCTAACATTTTTTATATCTCCTTTTCCACAAATTATTTCATTATTTTATTATATATACCAAGTTGCTGGTCGGTTAAAGTTTCTGCATTTATCTCAGCCAGCATGTTTTTTGCAGTACGGCGGTTGCCCGACTCGTACTGATAAAGGGCTTCAATTAAAGCAATGTTTAAATCGTTATTTTTGCTGATTTCCTCAAATTTTGCCTGAGATTCTTTCAAAGCCTCATTTTCCTCTTTAAGTTCGGCATTTTCTTGCTTCAGCAAAAGGTTAGTCTGCGACAGTTCTGCAGCGCTTTTTTGCAGCCCAACTTTTGCAGTTTCGTGAGTTGCAAGTTCTTTTTCATAATTCTGCTGAGTCATTCCGGCAAATAATATAAGTATTAATGCAACCGAAAAAAGAATTATGGTATACATCCATAAAAATTTTGTTTTAGACTTCATTTGCCACACTTCCTTTAAATTTTATGTTCTACGTGGAACAAACCCAACGCAAAAACTGATGTTCACCAAAATTTGTGCCAATATTAAATTGTAATGAATTTTTAATTTTCGATGTAAAATCATAAGGCGTTATTTAAAATCATACTTTAAAACGTAATTTTAAAGGTCGTTTTTTCTTAGATTTTCATCAAATTAACAATTCTTTCCAAGTCTTCCGTGCCATAATATTCTATTTCTATTTTACCTTTGTTTTTATTGCCGACAATTTTAACTTTTGTTCCAAGACCTTTTGTAACCTTATCTTCGTATGCTTTTAAAGCAAGTTTCATATTAAGGTCAACCTTTTTGGGTTTAGACTCTTTTTTATCGGGCGTTTTAATCGCCTGCTCAAGTTCACGAACACTCATGCCTTCCTGAACAACTTTTGACGCTAATTCAATCTGCTTTTTCTCGTCCTCGCACGAAAGCAGAACTTTTGCATGACCAAAAGAAAGTTGAGAGGTTTCCAAAAGTGTAATTACCTCTTTTGGCAGATTTAAAATTCTTAATGAGTTCGCAACGGACGAACGGCTTTTACCGAGTTTTTTTGAAATCTGTTCCTGAGTCATTTCAAACTCATCCATTAAGCGTTTATATCCTTTTGCTTCTTCAACGGGATTTAAGTCCTGGCGTTGAAGGTTCTCTATCATAGATATTTCATAAAGAGAGCCCTTGTCCATATCACGAACAATTGCAGGTATGGTTTTTGCCTCGGCAATCTTTGATGCGCGCCATCTGCGCTCTCCTGCAACTATCTGATAAAACCCTGTTTCCAGACGTTTGACAATAATAGGTGTTATAACACCGTGTTCTTTTATAGAACTTGCAAGTTCTGCAAGTTTAACTTCATCAAAATCACGTCTTGGCTGAGTTCTGTCCGGCTCAACTTCCGATATTTTAAGTTCAACAACTGTTTCACCTGAAGTGGTTGTGTCTATTCCCGTAAACAAAGCCTCAAGCCCTTTTCCAAGTCCTTTTTTAGCCATAGTTATCTCCTTTTATGTAGTTTTTCAGTTCGCTGCAATAACTTCAGATGCCAAATCCATATAACTTTCAGCACCTTTTGAATGCTTGTCGTAAATATTTATAGGTTCGCCAAAACTGGGTGCCTCGCTTATACGCACATTCCTAGGTATAACTGTTCCGTAAACTTTGTGCGGATAATACTTTTTAACTTCGTCCGCCACCTGAATAGAAAGGTTGGTGCGTGTATCAAACATCGTTAAAAGCACGCCTTCAATATCAATAGCAGGATTGAGCGACCGTTTAACCGTGCGGATAGTGTTCATTAACTGGCTCAGCCCCTCAAGCGCGTAATACTCGCATTGAATGGGAATCATAACAGTATCTGCACACACAAACGAGTTGAGTGTTATAAGTCCGAGTGACGGAGGACAGTCTATAATTATAAAGTCGTAGTCGTTTTTAATTTCTGCAACGGCTCGTTTCATAAGCAGTTCTCTGTCTTCCATTGAAACAAGTTCAATTTCCGCACCGGCAAGTTCTATATTAGACGGGCAGAGGTCAAGATTTTCAAACTCTGTATGCACAACCGCTTCTTTAAGCGACACATCGCCGATTAAAACATTATATATTGAGTATTCTGCCTGAGATTTGTCCACCCCAAGTCCGCTGGAGGCATTACCCTGAGGGTCAGTATCAAGCAAAAGCACTTTTTTGCCTTTAGCACCTAAGCATGCACTCAAATTTACCGCCGTAGTTGTTTTGCCAACGCCGCCTTTTTGATTTGCTACGGCAATACATTTACCCATTGCAGACACCGTCCTTTCGTGTTATTATCCTTTTTGATGTGATATTACATCGCTCTACAATTATATCAAATTAATATCCGGACACACCTAAAAGTCGCAAGTATGGAAGGATATTAATTTAATGAGGAAACTCTTTCAAAAACAATATCCTACTGCGCTTAGAATATTTAGGCGCATACGGATATTGTTTTTTTATTTCTACTATAGTATAACACAAAAATGTTCCATGTGGAACATTTTTTATGAAAATAATTAAAATTTATTAAAATAGTATAAAACCCATCAAAGGAATTGTTATAACAGACAGCACCGTTGTAAGAAGAACTGCCCTTGCAGGGTCAGTAGTGTCTTTTCCGTATGCAGCAGAGGTAACTATAATATTTGCCGCCACGGGCATCATAGTAATGATGGCACTTACTCTGCAGATGTCTATATTAATATTGAGCGCAACCAACGCATAAAAAACTACAATCGGCAGAACAACAAGTCTTAAAAGTGCCAATACATAGAATCGTATGCTTGTAAAAGCATTCTTTAAAGGCTCTGCCGAAAGAGACAAACCAACAACAACCATCGCAAGCGGTGTTGTCATAGAGCCAAGCATATCTATAGTTCCGTCTATTGCCGTCGGGAAACGCAATCCCGTTAAAAACAGTATAAATCCAATAACCGCTGCAATCAAAGGTGCGTTTAATATATATGTGGCTTTAAACTTTCGCTCGCCCTCGCTATTTATAAGGGCAACTCCCCATGACTGTACCATAACGAACAACGGCAGAGTAAACATAGTTGCGTACATTACTCCCTCTGCACCCATAAAAGCCCTCGCCACAGGATACCCCATAAATGAAAAGTTTGAAAACATTAAAGAATATACTATTGCGTTCTTAGAAGCATTCTTAACTTTTAAAACCTTTGCAGTTCCAAGACCAAACGCCCACGAAAACACAGTTACAACAACAGAAATAACTATAAGCAACACGCTTTTTATAAGAATTTGTCTGTCAAAGTCGAACTGAAGTGCAGATATTATAGCACAAGGCAATGTTACATTAAATATAAAAGAGGAAAGATTTTTAGTAAATTCTTCTTTTACTACTCCGAGTTTAATTATTATATAGCCGATGACAACAGGGAAAAACAGCATCAGCACCTGATTTACCACTATAGATGTATTCATAATTTCTCCTTTCAATTTAAGCAAATGCTTATACGCATAAATATATGGTAATCCAATTAAGATAATTTGTCAATAATAATATTAGGAAAATTTATGTATATATTCTGCCCTAAATTGCAACAATATACCTATAAAAGCAATGAAAGGGTGTAAATATGAAACAGTACATTGAAATTATAAGCGTTCACGGCAGGGAAGTGCTCGATTCCAGAGGCAATCCCACCGTTGAGGCAGAGGTTATAACAGAAGGCGGTTTTGTAGGCAGAGCGTCCGTTCCGTCGGGCGCATCTACAGGCATTTACGAGGCAACAGAACTGCGCGACGGTGACGAACGCTACTGCGGTGCAGGTGTTTTAAAAGCAGTTAACAACATAAACAGCGAAATTGCCGAGCATATTACGGGTATGAATGTTTTAGACCAGATTAGAATTGACCATACTATGTGCTCGTTAGATGCCACACCAACCAAAAGCAGACTTGGCGCAAACGCTATACTTGCGGTTTCGGCAGCGTGTGCAAAAGCGGCGGCAAACGCGCTTGGTTTAAGCCTTTATCAATACCTTGGCGGCTCTAACGCACACGTTCTGCCCGTGCCTATGATGAATATACTAAACGGCGGTGCGCACGCAGACAATAATGTAGATATTCAGGAATTTATGATTATGCCAATCGGCGCAGAAAGTTTTTCACACGGACTTTCAATGTGTGCCGAAGTTTACCACACACTTAAAAAAGTGCTTAAAGAAGACGGCAAATCTACCGCAGTAGGCGACGAGGGTGGCTTTGCACCGTCACTTGAAAGCGACGAGGACGCAATCAAAGCGATTATGGCAGCAATAGGACTTGCCGGATATAAAACGGATGAGGATTTTGTACTTGCCATAGATGCTGCCGCATCAGAATGGGCAGACGACAACGGCTATACACTCCCAAAATCGGGTAAACACCTCTCTCGCGAAGAAATGGTGGCATATTGGGAAAGTTTGTGCAACAATTATCCAATATTTTCCATAGAAGACGGCGTGGGTGAGGACGACTGGGAGGGTTGGAAACTATTAACCGAAAGATTGGGTAATAAAATCCAACTTGTAGGCGACGATTTATTTGTAACTAACACAGAAAGATTAAAAGACGGCATAAAAAAAGGTGCCGGCAACTCAATCCTTATTAAAATTAATCAGATTGGTACCATCACCGAGGCTATGAATGCGGTTGAAATGGCGCATAAAGCAGGCTACAGCGCAGTTATCTCTCACCGAAGCGGCGAAACAGAGGACACCACAATAGCCGACCTTGCAGTTGCTATGAATGCTGGGCAGATTAAAACCGGTGCACCTGCCAGAAGCGAACGTGTGGCAAAGTATAACCGCCTTTTGCGGATAGAAGAGGAACTTGAAGGCGCTGCAGAATATAAAATCAAATAAAATAATAACGGGTAGGGGCGGATGTGGGCATCTGCCCGAAAAAAACGGGACGATGAAGGCATCGTCCCCTACTTTTTTATTTAATTTATCTTGCTAAAATAAGTTTTGTAAGTTCAACGGGGTCTACAATCTTGCCGTCTTTATAAACACGCATATTACCTGAAGCGATTTCGTCAATCAAGATAACCTCGCCGTTATTGTAACCGAACTCGAATTTGATATCCCACAAATCAAGACCGATTGATTTTAAATCGTCTGCAACGATTTTAGTGATTTTAAGAGTCTGCTCTTTCATGCTCTCAAACATTTCGGGTGTCATAACACCGAGTGCTGCTAACCCTTCCATAGTAACAAGCGGATCGCCTTTTTCGTCATTTTTGAAAGTGCACTCTACATAACCGCCTTCCAAAACTGTACCGTCTTCCATATATTCGCCGTATCTGCGGATAAAACTGCCTGTAGCAACAAGACGGCAGATAACCTCAAGACCATGACCGAAAACAGTAGCGGGAAGAACTTCCATAGTAGCGTTGTCAACATCAGCGCTTACGTAGTGGGTTTTGATACCAGCTTCTTTAAGCATATCAAAATAATAAACAGAAGTTCTTAAGTTTGCCTTGCCGATACCCTCGATAGTTAAACCTACAGTATTCTCACCGGGATCGAAAACGCCGTCTTTACCTGTGCAATCGTCTTTGAATTTAAGCATTACGTTGCCGTTATCAAGGCTGTATACGTCTTTAGTTTTACCTGTGTAAATCTTTTCCATAACAAAGTCCCTTCTTTTCATCAGAATTCATACTAATAACATACCACATTTTGAAGATAATTTCAATATTTTTTTATATCTAATTATATATTTTATCATTTTTTTACATTAAATGGGTTTTAATGAGAATAATTTTGTGAATTTGAAAAGGAAAAAGGAACTCAACCGAGTTCCTTTTCAATATTATTCTGTTGTTACCTCTGTGTTTTCAGGTGTTTCTGCATCTTGTTCTTCGTCTTCTTCTTTAGCGGTGCGCTCGATTGAAACAACCTTAACGCCCTCGTCTAAACGCATAACTTTTACACCCTGTGTAACTCTGCCGAACTCGCTGATTTCATCTGTAGATGTACGGATAATGATGCCGTCTGAGGTTATAACCATAAGGTCGTCGCCCTCGTCAACCACTTTAAAGCCTGCAACAAGACCTGTTTTATCGGTAAGTTTGTAACCAGTTACACCTTTACCTGCACGGTTTTGTGTTTTGTATTCTTCAAGCGATGTCTTTTTACCGAAACCATTCTCGGTAACAGTAAGCACGGTTGCACCCTCACGGCAAACCTCGGCGCTTATAACTTTATCGTCGCCTTTGAGTTTAATACCCGTTACACCCGATGCGCCTCTGCCCATAGGACGAACGTCGGTTTCTTCAAACTTAATGCACATACCGTTGCGTGTGCCAAGCAAGATTTTCTCGTCACCTGCGGTTTTCATAACGCTTATAAGTTCGTCGTCCTCACGCAGACCGATAGCAATTCTTGCGCCCTTACGTGTTGTAGCGTATTCCATAATGTCCGTCTTTTTAACAAGACCGTTTTTAGTAACCATTGTAAGGTACTCGCCCTCGTTAAATTCACGGATAGGAATCATAGCGGTTATCTTTTCGTCTTTTTCTATCTCTATAAGGTTGACAATCGCCATACCCTTAGAGTTTCTGCCGCTTTCGGGAATCTGATAGCCTTTTATCTTGTACATTCTGCCCCTGTCGGTAAAGAACAGCAAGTTACTATGAGAAGATGCCACAAACAGTGTTTCTACAAAGTCCTCTTCACGTGTGTGCAGACCAGTAACACCTCTGCCGCCTCTGTGCTGAGCCTTGTATGTGCTTACGGGCAGACGTTTAATGTAGCCAGCGTGAGTCATTGTAATAACGCACTCTTCTTCTTCAATCAAATCCTCATCGTCGATATCGTTTATAGCGGGCTCAAGCATAGTTAACCTTTCGTCGCCGTATTTATCACGGATTTGAGTAAGTTCCAGTTTAATCTGCTCCATCAGTTTAACTCTGTCGGCAAGTAATGCTCTGTATTCTTCGCATTTTGCCTTGAGTTCCTGATACTCGGTTTCAATCTTTTCACCATTAAGTTTCTGCAACTGACCAAGGCGCATATCCAGTACGCTCTGCGCCTGAATATCGCTCATACCGAAACGAGCCATAAGTCTTTCTTTAGCGTCGTCGTAAGAATCACGGATAATTTTTATAATCTCGTCAATATTTGCAAGCGCAATACGCAAACCTTCTAAAATATGCATTCTTGCTTCTGCTTTTTCGAGGTCATATTTAGTTCTGCGTGTAACGATTTCTTCTTGAAATTTTATAAACTGGTCAAGAATCTCTTTAAGTCCCATTGTTTTGGGCTTGCCGTCTTTAATAGCCAGCATATTTATAGAGAAACTGTCCTGCAGACGTGTAAATTTAAACAACTGGTTTAATATAACCTGCGGATTGGCATCTCTTTTTAAGGATATCTCAAGTCTTATTCCCACACGGTCTGACGAGTGGTCGTCGATATAAGAAAGACCTTCAATACGTTTTTCCTTAACCATATCTGCGATAGACTCAACAAGCATCTTTTTATTTACCTGATACGGAAGTTCCGTAACGATAATTGAAGATGTTCCGTCTTTATGCTCTTCTATCTCGGTTTTTGCACGGATAATAATTTTGCCCTTACCCGTGTTGTAAGCGCTTCTTATTCCGCTTCTGCCCATAATTGACGCTCTTGTCGGGAAATCAGGACCTTTTATGTAATCCATAAGTTCCTCAACTGAAATATCAGGATTGTCAATCTGTGCAATAACGCCGTCTAACACTTCCGTTAAGTTGTGCGGCGGAATATTTGTAGCCATACCTACGGCAATACCGGAACTGCCGTTTACCAAAAGAGTAGGTATTCTTGTAGGCAGAACAAGCGGTTCTTTTCTTTTTTCGTCAAAGTTAGGTGCAAAGTCAACGGTGTCTTTTTCTATATTTTCGAGCATAACATTTGCTAGTTTGCTCATTCTTGCCTCAGTATAACGGTAAGCAGCAGGTGGGTCGCCGTCTACCGAACCGAAGTTACCGTGACCATCTATAAGCGGATATCTCATAGAGAAATCCTGCGCCAGACGTACCATAGCATCGTAAACAGATGCGTCACCGTGGGGGTGGTATCTACCGATAACATTACCAACGGTGGTAGCAGATTTGAAGAACGGCTTATCTACAGTTAAGTGTTCTTCATACATTGAATAAAGTATTCTTCTGTGAACAGGTTTAAGTCCGTCACGAACGTCAGGCAGCGCTCTTGAAACAATTACGCTCATAGCATAGTCGATGAACGCCTCTTTCATTCGTTTTTCTATATCTACGTCCACAATCGTCTGAGTATCGAAATACTCTTCAAAATGTGAATCCTCGTATTTTTTGTTTTTAGCCATTTACTTTTTCTCCTCTTTGTTTATACATCAAGGTTTGTTACATACTGTGCGTTTTCTTCTATAAAAATTCGTCTTGGCTCAACCTCGTCACCCATCAGTATGCTGAAAATTTCGTCTGCTTTTTCTGCATCTTCCAAAGTAACCTTTAAAAGAATCCTGTTTTTCGGGTCCATAGTGGTTTCCCAAAGTTCCTCGGGGTTCATCTCACCAAGACCTTTATAACGGCTGATGTCTACTTTTGCATTTTCGTCGCCGCCTTTTAATTCCTCGCTTATGCGGTCGCGTTCTTCATCGCTGAATGCAACCTCGCTGCGTTTTCCTCTGGAAAGTTTGTAAAGAGGCGGTTTTGCAAGGTAAATATGACCTGTTTCAACAAGCGGACGCATAAATCGGAAGAAGAATGTTAATAAAAGTGTTTGTATATGCGCTCCGTCAACGTCGGCATCGGCCATAATAATAACTTTATCGTATCTTAATCTTTCAATATTGAATTCGTCGCCAATACCTGTGCCGAGCGCCTGAATAACAGGTGTAAGTTTATCGTTACCGTAAACTTTGTCTGCACGTGCTTTTTCTACGTTTAGCATCTTACCCCAAAGCGAAAGAATAGCCTGATATTTGCTGTCGCGTCCGTTTTTGGCAGAGCCGCCCGCTGAATCTCCCTCGACAATATAAATCTCTGTTTTAGTCGGGTCTTTAACAATGCAGTCAGTAAGTTTACCGGGGAGTGTGCTTGAGCCTAAAGGAGTTTTTCTTGTAGCCTCTCTTGCTTTACGTGCCGCAATTCTTGCGCGTGATGCAAGCATAGCCTTTTCTATAACTGCTTTACCTACCTGAGGATTTTCCTCAAAGAAGTCTGCAACTTTTTCTTTAACCAAACCCTCAACTAAACCTCTTATTTCAGAGTTGCCGAGTTTTGTTTTGGTCTGACCTTCAAACTGAGGTTCTTCCAGTTTAACAGAAATAACGGCTATTAAACCTTCTCTGGCGTCATCGCCTGTAAGTTCCTCGTCGTCTTTCATAAGTTTATATTTTCTTGCATAGTCAACCAAAACTTTTGTAAGCGCGGCTTTGAAACCTGTTTCGTGTGTTCCGCCCTCTGTGGTTGAAATGTTGTTTGCAAAAGATTCTATAGTTTCGTCATAAGCGGTACTCCACGAAAGCGCAACCTCTGCCATACTTCCATTTTTCTCACCGCTAACATATATAACGTCTTCGTGAATAGTTTCAAGAGATTCTCTTCTTGATTTTTTTTCGTTGAAAAGGAATGAAACGAAGTTTTTAATACCACCGTCGTAGTGGAGAATTTCTTCTCTTTTTTCTTCACGGTTATCGTTAAATTTAATTTTAATACCGCCGTTTAAGAAAGCCTGCTCACGAAGTCTTTTTAAAAGAATGTCATAATCGTAAACAGTTTCTTCAAATATCTCGCCGTCTGCCCAGAAAGTAACCTCTGTTCCCGTTCTGTCTGTTTTGCCGATTGTGTGTACCTCGCCTTGCGGAACACCTCTTTTATACGACTGATACCATATATTTTCGCCATCGTGAACATGAACTTCTAATTTTGTTGAAAGAGCATTAACAACCGACGCACCAACACCGTGCAGACCGCCCGATACTTTGTATCCACCGCCGCCGAATTTACCGCCCGCGTGAAGAACTGTAAAAATAACGTCAATTGTAGATATACCCATCTTCGGGTGAATACCATGAGGCATACCTCTACCG
Source organism: Clostridia bacterium (assembly GCA_045646385.1). Taxonomy (GTDB): domain Bacteria; phylum Bacillota; class Clostridia; order UMGS1810; family UMGS1810; genus SIG455. The sequence continues at coordinate 41,879 of JAZRKQ010000007.1, forward strand.
TTATCTTTAACCGTTACAGAGCCATCATCATTCAAAGAAACATCTATCTGTGTACAATATCCTGCAAGCGCCTCGTCAATACTGTTGTCCACAATTTCATATACAAGATGATGCAGACCGCGTGCAGATGTAGAGCCTATATACATACCCGGACGTTTACGTACAGCCTCAAGTCCTTCAAGTACCTGAATATTGCTCTCATCATAGGTGTTGCTTATATTGTTGCTCATATTTTTCTATCATTCCTTCCTTAGCGTCAGATGATTTTTATTCTCCTAACCCGTCTTCTTCAGACCTTTTTAATAATGTTGCCGAAGAAATAGGCGAAATATATATTTTATAATTTTTGTTTCCGCAATCTGCCACAATAAAAGTTCTGGGCAGTTCGTCGCTTACGTTTATAACATTACCGTCTGCCTCTGCATATTGCAGAAACTGCCTTGTCCACTTGGATATCGTGGTGTTATCCATATCACAAATTGCAATTATGTTTTTTTTAAGCAAAGAAATATCTCCGCCGATGTGAATATACATAAAAATTCACCTTTTAATCTTTCCGCATTCTATTTCAAAATACTTTGCATCGGGAAAAGTTTTCATAATATCTGCATTGGTAAGCGTTATTATAACTTGCTTTCCCTCAAGATTTTTAAGTAAGAACTCTCTGCGCTGGCTGTCGAGTTCGCTGAAAACATCGTCCAGTAAAATTATAGGATATTCGCCCTTAGTGTCTTTTATAATTTCCGCTTCGGCAATTTTCATAGACAAAACAATTGACCTTAACTGCCCCTGAGATGCAAAGAACTTTGCTCCTTTTTTGTTTATGTTAATTATAACATCATCACGGTGAGAGCCTTTTATGCTTGTACCAAGGATGAGTTCCTTTTCTTTATTTTCTTCTAAAATTTTAATAAAAGACTCTTTATCGTAAAAATTTTCTATATTCGGTTTATAAATAAACTCAACACTTTCGTTATTTTCGGAAATATCTGCATATATTTTTGAAACATAGTCAGAAAAAACTTTTATAAAATTATTTCTGATCTCGCAAATCTTAGATCCATATTCAAAAAGTTTTTCGTTATAAATTGCAATCTGCTCGGAATTTTTATGTTCTTTCAAAATATTATTTTTCTGTTTAAGAACATAGATGTAAGAAGACAGCAATTTAAAATAACCAGCCCTGTTTTTAGATAAAAAAGAATCTATATATCCTCTTCTGTCGGCAGGCGCGCCCAATACATAATTTAAATCGTTAGGCATAAATAAAACCGTATCTATTAAACCTAAAATATCGCTTAATTTTTCTACAGGCTGTCCGTTTATATAAATACTTTTTTTAGATTTAAAATCTATTTTCTCATAAACGGAACGCGAACTCATTCCATCTTTTTTAAGTTCAAATTCAGCGGCAAGGGAAAATCCTTCTTCACCGAATTTTACAACATCTTTTTCGCGCATATTGTTTCTGCACGATTTTCCGTTTGTAAAATAATTAACCGCTTCTAAAAGATTTGTTTTGCCCTGACCGTTTTTTCCGTAAAAAATATTTACTTTGTCGGAAAATTCCACGCTTTCAAAACTGAAATTACGAAAATTTTCAATCCTTAAATTTTTTATAAGCATTTTTCTCACCTGCTTAAATTTTATCAGCAATTACTTTTACAGAAAAATTTTGTCCTTCGTAATCAATCTCAACCACTTCGCCGCCGCGCAGTTTTTTGCCGCGCCTTGTTTCAACTTCGCCGTCTACATATACATAACCGTTCTGTACCAAAAATTTTGCATCTGCTCCGTTTTCAACAAGATTTGCAAATTTTAAAAGTTGGTCAAGTTTAATAAATTCGCTTGTTATCTTAATTTCTTCCATATCTTTTTCCTTATATCACAATTGTCTTGGCTGAACTATATACAAGAACGAATCGCCTTCTACAGGCATAATCTTGCATGGACTTTTTTCATCTTTAAACTCGAAGTATATTTCGTTTGTATCTATAGCGCGAATAGCGTCTGTTAAAAGTTTTGCGCCAAGACCAATTTTGAGTTCAGCATCTGTATCTATAGAAATTTTATCGTGAATCTGTCCGCGCTTTGTAAAGCAATCAATATTTAAAACTCCGTTTTTAATATCGAAAATAATCGGAATTTTAGGATCGTCATAATTTATAATAACAGCCGCTCTGTCTACAGACTGTGCTATTTTATCATAATCAATTCTGAACTTAACATTTGTTTCTTTTGGGATAAGTCTGTTATAGTCTATAAATTCGCCCTCAAGCAATCTTGTAGTAACTGTTGTTCTTTCAAATTCAAACATTACAACATCATCTTTTAAAGAAACAGTTACGATTTTATCGTCATCTTTTAAAATTTTGTTTAAATCGTTAAGCATTTTTGCAGGCACAACAAATTCCATATATTCAATACCTGTTTCGGGTATAATCTGATTGCGCATAGCCATGCGGTAACGGTTAAGACCTACTGCACGCATAGAAGAATTTTTTATTTCAAATTTGATTCCGTTAAGTATAGGCATACTGCTTTCAGCATCGGGAGCAAAAACAGTATATTTAATAACATTTTTTAAATCTTTTGAATATATTTTAATTGCTTTTCCGTCTTCAACTCTTTCCATATACGGAAAACCGTCTGACGAAAGATAAAGCAATGATAAAGATACCTCTCCGCCGGAAATTTTAACTTCGCTCTGGCTGACGGTTTCAAATGTTATATTACCCTCAGGCATACGTTTAACAATATCCGAAAAAATTCTGCCGTCAATAACAAGCGAGCCTTTTTCTTTAACATTAGCCTCTGCCCATGTTTCAAGGCTTATTTCATTATCGGTTGCAAAGAATGTAAGTTCTTCGTCAGCATCAATCTTAATACCGCGCAAAAGTTCTTTAACATTGGCAGGGTCAATCGCTTTTGAAACAGTATTGACGCACTCGTTTAAAATATCTTTATCACAGACAAATTTCATACAAATTCTCCCTTTATTTTAATGTATTTATTATAACAAAATTATGAAAAAAAGTCAACGTTTTAAACGTATTTTTTGCGTTAATTTTAATAATGATTTTAATGCAAAATCCGTTCATAATCTGCCTTTTTATATAAACAAATAAATATAATATATAAATAATAATAAATAACAGTAGCAGTAGTATATGTGGATAATGTGGATAAGTGTATTTTCTTGTATAAATGCTTGCAAAAAGGGCTATAATAATTCGTTGATTAAATTGGTTAAAAATTTTAACTTATCAACGTGTGTTTTTTACATAAATTAACATCACATATTATCAATGTGGAAAGTTAATAAAAAAACGTGATTAAATTTTTATCTAAAACTTAATCACGTCTTGAAAATCAATATAAATCTTCTTATAAAAGTTATCCACACATATTATTTATCCAAATCGTCGAGTATACTGTTTACTGCTGCGTGCGTTTTTGAATTTGAAATAAGGTCGCCCTCAATTTTGCGTATACCGTGAATAACTGTAGTATAATGCTTGTCCCCTAAAATCTTACCAATGGCAGTCTGCGACAGGTCTGTGAGTTCTTTTAATATATACATTGCAACCTGGCGTGGATAAGCAATGTCATTTGTGCGTCTGTCAGAGCGCAAATCCGCTATTTTCAGGTTATAATGCTTTGCAACAGTATCGAGGATAAGTTCAGGAGTAATGTTTTTCTTTTTCTCAAGTTTGAAATCTTTTATAGATTCTTCAACCAGTTCCAATGTTATTTCTTTGTTCATTAATTGATGGTAGGAAACAAGTTTTTTCATTGCTCCTTCCATCTCTCTTATATTTGAAGTTATGTTTGTGGCAATGTACTGGCAAACTTCGTTGCTTACGTCTATATCGTACATCATAGCCTTTTTCTTTAAAATTGCTATACGTGTTTCAAGTTCTGGCAACTGAATAGATGCTGAAAGTCCCGATGCAAAACGGTTTATAAGTCTGTCTTCAAGTCCCTGCAAATCTTTCGGTGGTCTGTCGCTTGAGAGAACTATCTGCTTACCTGCCTGAAATAAAGTGTTGAATGTATGGAAAAATTCCTCCTGCGTAGAGTCTTTTCCGCAGAAGAACTGAACGTCGTCTACCATAAGTATGTCTATAGTACGGTATTTTTGACGGAACTGCTCTGTTTTTTCGTCACGGATAGCGTTGATAAGGTCGTTTGTAAACTTTTCGCTCGATACGTACAAAACTTTTTTATCGGGCGAATTTTCTAAAACCAAATTACCTATGGCGTGCATAAGGTGCGTTTTACCAAGACCTGTACCGCCGTACAAGAAAAGCGGGTTGTGCAGGCTTATTGATTTTTCCGCAACACAGTAACATGCCGCGTGCGCAAATTCATTAGACGGACCTACAACGAACGAATCAAAGGTATAGTCTTTGTTTAAAAGGTAGTTACTCTCCTCGTCAACTGCAAAAGACGGTGTATAAGCACCTGCAGAAAGACGCGCGCCCTCGCTTTTGCGCTCTGAAGCGATGAGAATTTTAATTTCTTCTACGTTATATGACATATAGAGAAAAGCGCTTTTAATCTGCTCTGCAAAGCGTTTGGAAACCATATCACGGTTAATAGCAAGAGGAACTTCAATAGTTAAAATTTCTCCGTCAAAACTTACCGGAACAATATTTTCAAGCCAGGTGTTAAACGAAACCTCCGGAATTTCAGGACGGATAATCTCCAAAACCTCTGTCCATATATCTGATAGATTATACATTTATAATTCATATCCTTTCAAATTTATAAACACAAAAATTCTGTGGGTTTTTAATTATATCAAAAAAAAATAATTTTTACAATATAAAAAGTGACAATAACTTTATAAAAAAAATTGTAACTTTTCATAAATAAATAATGAATAAAGAAACAAAAATAAGGGAAAAATCAAATAGAAAAAGCAAAAAAAGGGGCAAAAATACTTAAAAATAGAACAAATATTAAAAAAAGTGAACAGATTTTCAAAAAAAGTGTTGACAAACGGGGAAAGACTTGATATAATCTTAAAAGTCAGCCGACGAAAGAGGAAAATTTTTGTTTTCCTTAAATGTGCGGGTGTAGTTCAATGGTAGAATCTCAGCCTTCCAAGCTGATTGCGTGGGTTCGATTCCCATCACCCGCTTTTGTTCTGCTTACACTATACCGCGGATGTACTATGCGCCTGTAGCTCAGTCGGATAGAGCAACTGCCTTCTAAGCAGTAGGTCGGGGGTTCGAATCTTCCCAGGCGCGCTGTTTTTACGGTGGGTATAGTTTAGTTGGTTAGAACGCCGGATTGTGGTTCCGGAGGTCGTCGGTTCGAATCCGACTACCCACCTTTTGCCTTTTGGCATATAAGAATTTTGCTGCGGGTTATTCCTGCCGCGAGAGTCAGTATATATTGGGCTGTAGCCAAGTGGTAAGGCACCAGACTTTGACTCTGGCATTTCGTAGGTTCGAGCCCTGCCAGCCCAGTTTATTTTGTTTAATATATTGGGATATAGCCAAGTTGGTAAGGCACCGGATTCTGATTCCGGCATTTCGGAGGTTCGAGTCCTTCTATCCCAGTTTAATATTCGGGCCGTTAGCTCAGATGGTAGAGCACTTGACTTTTAATCAAGTTGTCCGGGGTTCGATTCCCCGACGGCTCATAAAAAGAGGATAACATATTGTTGTCCTCTTTTTTGTTTAGAAAACAGAAATAACAAGGGAATCGAACCATTAAGTGACTCTCCAAATCTTTGATTTGGTAAGAGAAACTTATGCAGGGAGCGAAGCACATCTTTCCCCGACGGCTCATAAAATTAAAAATCCTGTCGCAAGACAGGATTTTTTCATTTATACTGAGCAGACAATTTTACCGTTTTCGTCTGTATCTACGTTAACTGTTCCGCCAACCTTTATATCGCCGGCTATTGCCATTTCTGCTATGGGGTTTTCTATAAAGTTCTGTATGGTCCTGCGCATAGGACGTGCACCGTATTTATAAACGTAACCCTCGGTTACTATGGCATTTTTTGCGTTCTCGGTAATATTAAGCGTTGCACCGAGCGCATCTACCTCGGATATAATATCTTTAAGCATAAGTTGCGCTATCTGCTTGAGTTCGTCATTTGTAAGCGGTTTAAACTCAACAATCTCGTCAACACGATTCAAAAATTCCGGACGGAAAGTCTCTTTAAGCGCGGCATCAATATTTGTGCTTATTTTGCCGTTTTCCGCCTCGCCAAAGCCCATAGACGACGAACGTGTACCGGCATTCGATGTCATTATAATAATAGTGTTTTCAAAATTAACCACTTTGCCGTGACTGTCGGTAAGTCTGCCGTCGTCGAGTATCTGCAAAAGTATATTGAAAACATCTGCGTGTGCTTTTTCTATCTCGTCAAGTAAAATTACAGAGTACGGTTTAAGGCGAACTTTTTCTGTAAGTTGACCGCCTTCCTCGTAGCCGATATATCCGGGAGGCGCACCGATAAGTTTGGAAACAGCCTCTTTTTCCATATATTCGCTCATATCAAGACGGATAAACATTTTCTCGTCATCAAAAAGTTTTTCTGCAAGCGCTTTAACAAGTTCTGTTTTACCTACACCCGTAGGCCCTACAAATATAAACGAAACAGGGCGCTTTGCAGACATCTTGAACGCTCTGCGGCGGCGGATTGCCTGAGCAACACCCGTTACTGCGGCATCCTGACCGATTAAGCGCTCGTGCAGGCGCGCCTCTAAATTTAAAAGTTTGGTTCTGTCGGATTCGTGTATGCTTGTATCAGGTATACCCGTTCTGCGTGATATAACCTCTGCAATATGCTCACTAGTCAGGCGCATTTTCTTCTGCTCGGCACGGTAAACGCCCAGTTCCTGCTCTATCTGGCATCTGCGCGAAACTATATGCGCGTGCTCCTCGTAACATTCTTCGCCTTTTACGTTTCCGTTTTCGTCCTCTAAGGCGGTGAGTTTTTCGTAAATTTCCTCGTCTTCGTCGTAGAGCGCGCGTATCTCATTAAGGTTAGGGTCTTTGGCATTTAAAGATGCCGCCGCCTCATCCAAAACATCTATGGCGTTGTCGGGCTGGAAACGGTCTGAAATATATTTTTCAGACAAATCCACAGCGGCGGTAATGGCATCATCATCAATGGTGATGTTATGAAAATCGCTGTAAAGTGTTGTGATGCCTTTTAAAATATCTATAGTCTGCGCGCGTGTTGGCTCGTCAACCACAACGGGCTGGAAACGGCGCTCAAGTGCGGCGTCTTTTTCAATATGCTGGCGGTACTCGTCGGCAGTAGTTGTGCCGATAATCTGTATCTCACCGCGAGAGAGTGCCGGTTTTAAAATATTACCTGCACCGGGCGAGCCTTCGGACGCACCAAGCGATGCAAGTGAGTGGATTTCGTCCATAACGAGTACAATGTCGGGGTTTGCAGCACATTCTTTAACAAGTTTTTCAATCCTTGCCTCAAACTGACCACGGAATTGCGTTCCGCTTATAAGCGACGTAAGGTCTAACTGATAAAGTTGAACATTAAACAGTTTTTCGGGCACTTCTCGGCTTGCAATTTTAAGAGCAACACCCTCTACAATGGCGGTTTTGCCCACACCGGGCGAGCCGATTAAAACAGGGTTGTTTTTAGTGCGTCTGTTTAATATCTCAATAGTGCGTTTAATTTCTTCGTCTCTGCCTATAACGGGTTCTATAAGTCCCTCTTTTGCCTGTTGAGAAAGGTTTACTGCGTACTTTTCTAAAATCGAGCGCTTTTCGCCGCCAAAAGGCGACTGCATATCGGGAGTAATGCCTATTTTAGACGGGTCTATTCCGAATATAAAACCTCTGGGGCGCTTTTTGGGAGCATCGCCGTTTTCGGGTGGAGGAAGTTCGTCTTCGTCCTCGCCATCTATTTCCTCACCGAACATTTCGGGCAGATTTTCGCCCAGACTGCCCTGAAGTTTTTCAACAAGTTCGTTTAAATCGAGGTTACTTAAATCACCTTGAATTTCAATAGCCGCGCCATCTATGCCCATAGACTTTAACATATCCTGCATAGCGTTGGAAAAAGCCGCAGGGTCTGCCGGCATGGCGAATGTCGGCGGCACAATACAGTTTTGCGGTGTAATGGGTATATTGTGGCTGGCGGCACAAGCAAAGCAGTAGAGTTTTTCCTCTCCGCTTTGTTCGTCTTTAGCCTTAACTATTGCAGGCCTTTGCCCGCATATATGACACATTTGCATTTATATATTCTCCAATCCTTTATTAACAATCATATTGTATCATTATAATGCATTTTTTTAAAATATGCAAGGAGATAAAGTAAGAAATATTGTTAACAAATATATAAATTGACATTTGCCATATTTAATGTTAGAATTTAAAATAGGTTAGTATGCTAAAGGAGGAATGTATCGTGCAGGATACAGCAAGAAAAACTATACTGGTAGTTGAAGACGAAAAACCAATAGCAGAAATTTTAAAAGTCAATTTAGTTAAAAACGGATACAAAGTATTAAACGCTTTTGATGGTGACGAGGCGGTTAATCTTGCGCTGACAACTCAGCCCGACCTTATACTTTTAGACGTGATGCTCCCTAAGCAGGACGGATTTTCCGTGTGCAAAAAAGTGCGTGAAACCATGTTGTCTACACCTATAATTATGCTCACCGCACGTGCTGAAGAAGTGGACAAAGTGCTGGGTCTTGAACTCGGTGCGGACGACTACATCACAAAACCTTTCAGCCTGCGCGAACTTATGGCAAGGGTTAAGGCGAATCTTCGCAGGTCGTCCATTGCGGCGGTTGACTCTAACGAGCCTATATGCTTTGGCGAACTGGAAATCAATGCAGAGCGTTACGAGGTTAAAAAACGCGGAGAGGTTATAGACCTTACCTATCGTGAATTTGAGTTGCTTAAATATCTCGCTACACAAAGCGGCAGGATTTTTTCAAGAGAGCATCTTTTAAACAAAGTGTGGGACTACGAATACGTGGGTGACGACCGCACGGTTGACGTTACAATCCGCAGACTTCGTGAAAAAATTGAAGACGACCCCAGCAACCCGACATATATACTCACCAAACGCGGTGTAGGCTATTATTTTGGTAGTTGATTATGCTTAAAAGTATCAGTTTTAAAATAGTTATAATGTTCGTGGCGCTTACGCTGTCGGTTATAATATTTATCGGCACTATGATGACTACGGGCACAAACGGATTTTATCAGCAGGATTTTATATCGCTGATGGAAAACGTGCTCAGTACATCCATGAAAAACCAACTGGAATTAAATATTGCAGGCGGCGCTACGTTTGATAATATTTATGAAAGTGTTGACGCATACGCCGTGCAACTTGGTATAGACTCGTTCCGCAACTGCTACGTGCTGGACGGAAAAACAGGCAAGGTGCTTCGAGGTTCAAACGCAGAACTTGCGCAGACGCTTGAAACTTCGTCCAACATAATTGCCGCCATGACGGGAAGAGTCGGCAAAGAGGAAAATGCTAAATATATGGACTACGCCCTGCCGATAAACGGTGTAGACGGCACAGTTCAGTACATTATATATGTTAAAGACAGTAAGGAAGAGCCAAACACTATCCTTTCGCAGATATTCGGTATTATGTTCCAGTCACTTCTTTTGGGTATTGTTATATCCGTCCTGTTCGGCATAATACTTTCAAAAACAATTATCAGCCCCATCACATCGCTTACTCATAAAGCGAAAAAGATTTCTTCGGGCGATTTCGGCAGCACTATCGACGTTAAATCAGAGGACGAAATAGGCAAACTCACCGAAACATTTAACGATATGAGTTACGAACTGGCACAAACCCTTACCGCTATTCAAGGCGAAAACGACAAACTTGAAACGATTTTCCGCTATATGACCGACGGTGTGGTGGCTTTTGACGAGGCGGGCGAACTTATCCACATTAACCCTGCCGCACGTAAAATGCTGAGTATCCCAGAGGGGGAACAGGTTAAATTTGAAACAGTATTTGCAAAAGACGAAATAAGTTTTGGTCAGGTTGCATTCCTTGCACACGGAAGCACAAAGGAACTTATTTTAAACCGTGATGGCAAAGAAATCCGTGCATACCTTGCAACGCTTAATACAGACGGTAAAGCAGGCGGTGTTGTATCGGTGCTTCAGGATATTACCGAGCAGCAGAAACTTGACCTTTCCCGCCGTGAGTTTGTTGCAAACGTATCACACGAACTGCGCACGCCCCTTACAACAGTTAAAAGTTATGCCGAAACGCTGAAAGATTTTTTAGACGACGATTTCGACAAAGACCAGTTTGAAAGTTTTTTAACCGTTATAGAGGGAGAAACCGACCGTATGACACGCCTTGTGCGTGACCTTTTAATTCTTTCAAAACTCGATTACGGCAAAAACCAACTCCGCAAAGAACGGTTTAATCTTTCCAAACTTTTAGCCGATGTAATTTCTAAAATGAAAATATCGGCAGACAACAAAAACCAGACTCTTATATACGAGCCGACCAACTCAATATCATCGTTTGTGGGTGATAAGGACAGAATTGAGCAGGTTATTATAAATATTATATCTAACGCTATAAAATACACACCCGAAGACGGCGAGATTTTTGTTACAAGTATGTGCGTGTACGACACGGCATATATTAAAGTAAAAGATACAGGCATCGGTATTCCAAGAAAAGACCTTTCGCATATATTTGAAAGGTTCTACCGAGTTGACAAAGCACGTGCACGTGCACAGGGCGGTACGGGATTAGGGCTTGCAATTGCTAAAGAAATTGTAGAGGCTCACGATGGTACAATTGAAATACACAGCGTATTTACAAAAGGAACAGAGGTAATTATAAAACTGCCCATATCCCAAACAGAGGAACTATAAAGCAGGGTGGCGAAAAAACGCAATTTGTTATAGTATTTTAAAGTGTTTGTAATATGGTTGTAATAATAATATGCTAGAATGTTAGTATAGAATCTATAAGTGCCCCTTTTTATTATATGGAGATATAGTTATGAAAAAATTTTTAACAACATTTATTGCTTTGGCATTGGTTGCATTAATTTGCGTTTGTCCTTTGGCGGCATCTGCTTCAAGCGAAACCGTTACAAACGATTATGCCGGTACATGCAACTGGCTTATTACAATTAAAAATCCCGAAGCCGTTTCCTCAACCACATCTGCAAAAACGTTTGTTATTTCTGCTGTGGCTGTTGAGGGCGCTATGATTACGCTTTACAACCTTAACACCACAACAAACCTTTACGAAAAGATTTATGTTGGCGGAGCACCATTGGAAACCGTAGTGGGCGCAAGCGGTCTGTATGCTCAGCAGATAACCCTTAGAGAGGGTATGAATAACCTTATGGTTTATGCTACAAACGGGTTTGACGATCAGGCTATCCGCTTGGATATCAATCTTTTAAGCGAAGGTTTTATTGACAAAATCAAGTCATTCACAATTGATTTTGCTAATATGTTCTAATGTCGGGTATGCATATGAAAAAGCAGAACGTTAAGACTTATGTGCTGATTGCTCTTATAATCAGCAGCGTGGTTCTTACGGGCAAAATATGGTTTAACGAAAAATTATGGCCGGAAGGCTATAATTTTTTTGCTGTAATTACGGATAATTTTTCGTTTGGTGACGATGATTTTGTGTCGTCACTCACAAAAGAAACCATATCGTTTCCGCAGACGCTTGTTGTAACTAATCTTGAAAAAAGAAGTGTATACGGTGCCGACAGCGAGTCGTTCGAAGCAATGGTACCTGATGTTAAAGAACTTTTGCGCCTTGCTCTTGAAAACAGCGATAAAATGCTGATAGGCGAACAGGAATGGTCGCAGGCCTTAAAAACACAGTCAATTCACGTAACGTATTCAGTTGCGTATGACTCCAAACTGTTTTTAAACATTTTAGGCTCTTATAAGACGGACGATAACTCTATCCCCGTAAGGGAGTTTATTATATCTTCGTCAGACCTATCCTCAACTGGTGCAGACGTGTATATGCGCAGGTATGATACTGCTGAGATTTTGAAAACAAGTGTTATGTGGAAAAAACAGCGCCTTGTTGATATGATAAACACCTATGCGCTCGACTCTATAGGGGATTTGTCATATTCGTCAGAACTTAATTTTGATCAAGCGCAAATGGGCGAAGGCGCACGGCAAAAAGTGCTTATAGAATCGAACGTGCTTATTCTGCTTAACAAGCGCTTAAGCCATATGCTTGAAGAGTTTAATCCGCTTTACCAGCACGATTATAACACCGATGTGGTAGATAGTCTGCTTACACAATTCGGCTATAATGTTTCGGGCGCACGAAAATATACTGAGCGTGATAATTCCATAGTTTTTGTGGAAAACTATTCTACACTCAAACTCCATCCTAACGGACTTGTGGAATACAAAGCCGTAGATGCGGCAAAAGGAATTGACCTCGGCAGCGGAAACGACTTTTACGAAGGTTTGCTCGGTTGTGTGGACTTTGTAAACCGCTTATGGGGAAAGGTGCTCCCGTCTGAGGCTCTTAATATTAACATTTCGTCAGACGTTATTGACACCAAGACCAACTCGTTCCGCTTGACTATGGACTACTTTGCCGACGGCGCACAGGTAAGTATTGATATGCCTCAGTCTACATCACACCCGTCTATGAATCATGGTGTTGAAATAGAAGTTGTCGGCGGTAAGATTGTTTCGTACCGTCAGGCACTTGCGTATTTTGAGTCTGTCGATATGGCAACTCACGGCACGTCTGCAATAGAAGCGCTCGACAAACTTATGGCGGAAACCAATATGGAGGGGCAGGTTATAAAAAATCTTTACCCCGTATATATTGCCGACGGCACAACCTACAGAAAATCTGCATGGGCGGCACGCACAGCCGACGGCAGAACGATAATAATAAATTAAGGAGGTGTCTGTATGAACTGGGAAAGAGTTAAAAATTTTCTTATCGTTTTATTTATAGGTATCAATATTTTTCTGGTAGTGTTTATGCTTACCTCGTTTAACAACAGCGCCTCTGTAAATAAATCTGTAGTTAAAGATACCGTAAGCATATTAAACGCAAACGGAATTTCTATAAACGAAGATATTATCCCGTCTTCAATTTCCAATCCCGGTACATTCGACGTGGTTGCAATAAATGTGAACAGTTCGTATGCATCACCAAAAACATTGGAAGCAGGCAACACCGAGTCGGAACTTAAAAAAGCACTAAAAGTACTCGGCGTAAAAGATTATGAGATTTTTAAAAAAGATGATTTTAATTATTCAGTAATGCAAAAGGCGAACGGGTATTTTATATTCGACAGCGGCATTAAGGCCACCATTAACGGCAACAATATAGCGCTCAGCGGTGTGTGGTATAAACAACAAACCAAGCCAAAGTCGGATACGTATTCTGACGGAGGAATTGTATACGTTACGGGCGTGCTGATTGATTTTATAAACAACGCAGACAGAGATTCTGCAGTTCACACCGAAATAACGGGAATAGATACCGGCTACTGCGTTCCGCAGTACGGAAGCGGGTTGGACCATAAATCTATGCCTGCGGTGCCGTGCTATTGCATTACTACATCTAACGGAGCAGCATTTTTATACGATGCCGTAAGCGGTGCGTATTTAAAAAATAAATAATATTTAAAAGGAGATATACACTATGGCAAAACACAGAATGCCACCCATGGGTGGTATGGGCGGAATGGGCAACATGAACAATATGATTAAACAGGCTCAGAAAATGCAGCAGGATATGCTTAAAATGCAGGAAGAGATGGAGGTTGCAGAGTTTGAGGCAACGTCCGGCGGAGGTGCAGTAACTGTTAAAGTTTCTGGTAAAAAAGAGGTTACAGAAATCAAAATCAACCCCGAAGTAGTTGACGCAGACGATGTTGAAATGCTTGAAGACCTTATTTTAGTAGCCGTAAACGACGCTATGAAAAAAGTTGACGGCGCAAGTTCGGAACGCCTTGGCAAACTTACTGGCGGAATGAATATCCCCGGATTGTTTTAAGTTTATTTGATTAATTTAATTATAAAAAGAACAGCACTTTATTCGCTTGACTATATTTATGCGAAAAAGCACTGTTCTTTTTTTTAAAATGCGTGGTAACATTCATTGCCGCACCATCAAGATAAAATTTTGTGTGCCGGAACTGTTGATAAACAAATAAGGGTGTATATAATCTTGCCTAAATATGCTCAAGCAAGATTATATACACCCTTATTATAATTGAATATATTTTATTATTCGTCTATCTGTGTTAATTTATACGAAAGTGTCATAAGCGAATCGCTCAGGTGAACATTCTCCACCGCAACACCATCGGGCAGATGCAGTTCTCCGTAAGAGAAGTTCCATATCCCTTTAATGCCCAAAGAAACCAGCCTGTTAGCCTCTTTTTCAACTGCACTTTTGGGTAGTGCCAGAATAGCGATATCGGGCTTGTTCTCTTTAACAAAGTCGTCCATTGCGGCAGATCTCTGCACGGCAATGCCGTTTATCTCTTTGCCGACGAGGTTTTCATCAGCATCAAAAATGCCTACTAAGTTGAACCCTCTTTTGCGGAAATTACTGTGCTTTGCAAGTGCTTTGCCTAAGTTTCCCGCACCGACTATAATGGTTTTATAACCCCTGTCAAGGCCTAAAATGTTTGCAATCTGCTTGTGAAGTTCGGCAACATTGTAGCCGTAGCCCTGCTGACCGAATCCGCCAAAGCAGTTTAAATCCTGACGTATCTGCGATGCGGTAACACCCATAAGCGTGCTTAAATCTTTAGAAGATATACGCGCAATGCCTTTGCCTAAAAGTTCGCCGAGGTATCTGTAATACCTTGGCAATCGCTTGATAACCACAGGTGAAACACTTTTCTCTTTCACTCTTTTATCCACCTTATTCATAAATTACATATCTGCTTTGATTGTGTCCATAATGTAGTCTGCAAATTCTGCACCTGTTGCGCCTGTGTCACGACCTGTGATAACGAGTTTCTTTTCCTCGTACATACATTTGTCGAGCGCGCGCTCCAGACGTTTCGCAGCATCAACTTCGCCAATGTGCTCAAGCAACATAACGTCTGCACGGATAATTGAGCAGGGGTCAGCGTATTTATCTCTGCCCTCAGCAACCATTCTGGGTGCACTGCCGTGAATAGCCTCAAACATAGCGTATCTTTTACCGATGTTTGCGCTGCCTGCAGTGCCAACACCGCCCTGGAACTCTGCCGCCTCGTCAGTTAAGATATCGCCGTAGAGGTTTGGCAGAACAAGTACCTGGAACTGTGTGCGTCTTTTCTCGTCAACCAGTTTTGCTGTCATAATGTCTATGTACCAGTCGTCAAACTCAATTTCGGGATATTCTTTTGCAATATCTTTGCAGATGCCGAGGAATTTACCGTCGGTAGTTTTAACTACGTTTGCTTTTGTTACTGCAGTAACTTTTGTTTTGCCTGCTTTTTTAGCATACTCAAATGCTGCACGTGCAATTCTTTCTGTACCCTCTGTAGTGGTAACACAGAAGTCCATAGCAAGGTCGTCGTTTACGTGGATACCCTTGCTGCCGATAGCGTAAGAGCCCTCTGTGTTTTCACGGTAGAATGTCCAGTCGATGCCCTGCTCGGGCACTTTAACGGGACGCACGTTTGCAAAGAGGTCAAGTTCTTTTCTCATAGCAACATTGGCGCTTTCAATATTCGGCCAAGGATCGCCTGCACGCGGTGTGGTTGTAGGGCCTTTTAAGATAACGTGGCATGATTTAAGTTCTGCCAGAACGTCATCTGGGATAGCCTTGTTAGCAGCAACACGATTTTCAATTGTAAGACCGTCAATAACTTTAAACTCTACTTTGCCAGCCTTAACTTTGTCGGCGAGCAAAAATTCTAAAATTCTGTGAGCCTCGTGTGTAATGGCAGGGCCAATGCCGTCGCCACCGCACACACCGATGATAAGTTTGTCGAGTTTGGAATAGTCGATGAAATCTTTTGTTTCATTCATTCTGTCAACACGGTCAAGTTGCTCGTTTATAAGCGCAGCAAACTTGTCTGTTGCATTTTTAATGATTGCTTCTCTGTTCATTGTGGATTCTCCTTTATATCAATTATTTTATGTTAAATATTTTTTTTGCATTGTCGCTTGTAATCTTCGCTATATGCTCGGCACTTACT
Organism: Clostridia bacterium; assembly: GCA_045646385.1. GTDB lineage: Bacteria > Bacillota > Clostridia > UMGS1810 > UMGS1810 > SIG455. Next base: position 58,048 of record JAZRKQ010000007.1, read on the forward strand.
CCGCGCAAATCAGCAATTTTCTCTGCAACGTGTTTAACGTATACCGAGCAGTTGCGCTCACCCCTGTGCGGTTCGGGTGCCATATACGGGCAGTCTGTTTCTATTAAAAGCCTGTCGTCGGGCACGATTTTTGCAACATCGGGTAAAGCCTTTGCGTTTTTAAATGTTACAGGGCCTGCAAAGGATATGTGGTAGCCTAAGTCAAGGTATATCTTAGCCGTTTCTACACTGCCCGAAAAGCAATGGATAATTCCGCCGTGAATTTTGCTTTCCCTGCAGATTTTGATTGTGTCTTCTGTAGCATCACGGCTGTGGATAATAACGGGCAAGTGTAAATCATAAGCCAGTTTCATCTGCTTTTTAAACCAGTAACGCTGAGCCTCTCTCGGTGAATGGTCGTAGTAATAATCAAGACCGATTTCGCCTATTGCCACAACCTTTTTATGCTTTGAAAGGTCGGCAATCGTTAAAAGGTCAGAGTCTTGCATATCCTTAACCTCGTGCGGATGAACACCCACAGCAGCATAAACAAAATCGTACTTTTCGGCAAGTTCAACCGACTTTTTACTGGTTTTGATATCCGAACCAATGTTGGTTATGTTGGAAATGCCGTTTTCGGCAAGTGACAAAAGTGCCTCGTGACGGTCGCCGTCAAAACGGCGGTCGTCGTAGTGGGCATGCGAATCAAAATACATTTGTTTCTCCTTTTATTAATAAGGACTTATGTTATCAGTATGGTGCTCGTAAACAACCAACGATATTTTTCCGCCTGAGTATATTTATGCGGAAAAATATCATTGGTTGTTATTCCCAAATTAAATCAAGGCCATAAAAGTGTTTTTCCGCCAATCAAGTGGAAATGCATATGGAAAACCGTCTGCCCTGCGTTTTCGCCGCAGTTATTTACAATACGGAAACCGCTTTTTTCTATGCCCATAATTTCGGCAATTTTTTTGGCAGTGTTAAAGATGTGCGCTACAACGGGTGCGTTTTTCTCTGTTATATCCATAGCAGAAGCGATGTGCTCTTTCGGGATAATCAGCACGTGCACGGGTGCAACGGGGTTTACATCTTTAAAAGCGATTATCTTGTCGTCCTCATACACGATATCGGACGGAATTTCACGGTTTATAATTTTACAAAAAATGCAATTATCCATTTTTATCGCCCTCTCTTATGCGTTAGTCTGATTTTTAATTACTTCTGCTGCCGCTTTAAGCGCTGCGTCAACGCCTTTGGGGTCGGAGCCGCCCGCCTGAGCAGAGTCAGGTCTGCCGCCGCCTTTGCCGCCTACGTGTGCAGAGATTTCTTTAACAATGTTACCGCAATGAACACCTTTTTTAACTGCTGCGTCGGTTGCTGCTGCAATAAGGTTAGCCTTGTCGGCTGTGTATACGGCAAATACGGTTACGGCACATTCAAATTCAGACTTGATATTGTCTGCCATTTTGCGCGCGGTGTTGATGTCAACATCTGCAAATGCGCCTGTAAGAACGGTTACGCCGCCAATTTCAACAGCGTTTTTCTTAATATCATCAAGTCCGCCGCTTGCCATTTTTTCTTTAAGTGCGGCGAGTTCTTTTTCAAGGTTTTTAATTTCTGTCTGGTTAGACTCAACCTTAGCAACTGCATCTGCAGGAGCACACTTAAGTGCGGCGCAGATATTTGCAAGGTTGTCCTCTGTTTCGTTAAGTTTTGTAAGAATGTTCATACCAGTGATGGCTTCAATTCTTCTTACACCTGCTGCGATACCTGTTTCGGAAATAATCTTGAACAAGCCGATGTTAGCGGTGTTTTTAACGTGTGTACCGCCACAGAGTTCTGTGCTGAAATCGCCCATTTTAACTACACGCACCACATCGCCGTATTTTTCGCCGAACAGAGCCATTGCACCGAGTTTTTTAGCCTCGTCAATCGGCATCTGTGCGCAGGTAACGTCAAGCGCAGCAGCAATTTCGCGATTTACAATCTGCTCAACCTCTTTTAACTGGTCGGCAGTTACAGCCTCGTAGTGAGAGAAGTCGAAACGAAGTCTTTCGTTATTTACAAACGAGCCTGCCTGTTCAACGTGCTGACCTACAACCTCACGCAATGCTTTTTGCAAAAGGTGGGTTGCGGAGTGGTTTTTCTCAGTAGCGGCACGGAGGTCTTTGTCAACGCAGGCAGTTGCACTATCGCCAACAGAAACAGTTCCGTCTGTAACAACACCCACGTGGAGCATAACGCCCTCGGCAGTCTTTTTGGTGTCGTCTATACGGATTGTGCCGTTTGCAGTTTTGATGATTCCATTGTCGCCCGACTGACCGCCGCCCTCACCGTAGAACGGAGTTTTGTCAAGCAGAATGGTAACTGTGCCATCTTCTGCAGTTGCGGCTGTCTGTGATTTTTTGTCGAATATAATTGCAGAGATTTTGCTATCGCACTCAGTTGATTCGTAACCCACAAACTCACATGGGCAGGAATCGTAAACGCTCTTTAATTCGTCGTCTTTCCAAGCATCGCCCTCGCCGTTGGCACGGTTTTCACGGGCGCGTTTTTTCTGCTCTGCCATGCATGCGGTAAACTCGTCTTCGTCAACGGAATACCCCTGTTCGGAAAGGATTTCCACAGTTAAATCAAGCGGGAATCCGTATGTGTCGTAAAGTTTGAACGCATCTGCACCGGAGAGAGTTTTGCTTCCGTTTGCTTTCATGGTGTCTACATAACCCTCTAAAATAGAAAGTCCGTCGCCGATAGTTTCGGCAAAGCGTTTTTCTTCTATTTCTATCATCTTTTTGATGTAGTCTGCTTTTTCTGTGATTTCGGGGTACGCAGACAAGTTTTCTTTAGCAACTGTGTCTACAACTTTGTAGAGGAACGCACCCTCAAGTCCTAACAATTTACCGTGACGAGCCGCATGACGGAGGAGTCTGCGCAGAACATAGCCTCTGCCCTCGTTGCTTATCTGTACGCCGTCGGCAATCATAAATGTGGTTGAACGGATATGGTCTGTTATAACACGGAGTGATACGTCTGTTTTTTCGTTATCGCCGTATTTAACGCCTGCAAGTTCGCTGATTTTAGCCATAATGTTGCGCACGGTGTCAACCTCAAACAGGTTATTAACACCCTGCATAATGCATGCAATACGCTCCAAGCCCATACCTGTGTCGATATTGGGGTGTTCAAGGCGGTTGTAGTTGCCGTCTTCGTCTTTATCGAACTGAGTAAATACAAGGTTCCAGAACTCAACGTATCTGTCACACTCACAGCCGACTTTACAATCGGGCGAGCCACAGCCAGCCTCAGGGCCACGGTCAAAGTAGAGTTCAGAACAAGGTCCGCAAGGGCCTGTGCCGATTTCCCAGAAGTTATCCTCTTTACCCATACGCACAATGCGGTCTGGAGCAACGCCTACGTTTTTAGTCCAGATGTCAAAAGCCTCGTCGTCGTCTTCGTAGATGGTAACCCACAGTTTGTCCACAGGCAGTTTGAGTACTTCTGTTGCAAATTCCCATGCCCATGCAGTTGCCTCTGTTTTGAAGTAGTCGCCAAACGAGAAGTTGCCGAGCATCTCAAAATATGTGCCGTGACGTGCAGTTTTGCCCACTCGGTCAATGTCGGGAGTGCGGATACACTTCTGGCAAGTGGTAACACGGTTGCGCGGTGGAGTTTCCTTACCTGTAAAGTATGGCTTTAACGGCGCCATACCTGCATTTATAAGCAGAAGGCTTTTGTCGTCCCTCGGTATAAGAGGGAAACTTGGCAAGCGAAGATGCCCCTTGCTTTCGTAGAAAGAGAGAAACTTCTCTCTTATTTCGTTAAGTCCCAGTTTTTCCATATAGTAATTCATTCCTTTCGGATTTTTTTACACATAAAAGTACATTATATAGTATATAAAATTTTCTACGTATTGTCAACCTTTTGCGAATATTTTAGACGTTGAAAAATCAGCGGTCGGAGGAGAAGATATTTATCTTTACCTTTTGCTTTTGCGATTCTTGACAAATATAATAATATTTTATATAATTAAGTGAATAATAGCAGTTTGGAGGAAACAAAATTGAATATTACACAGAAAATAATCAAAAACCATCTTGTTTCGGGCGAAATGGTTGCAGGTGAGGAAATCTCTATCCGCATAGACCAGACCCTTACTCAGGATTCCACAGGTACTATGGCGTACCTTGAATTTGAGGCAATAGGTATTCCGAGAGTAAAAACAAAAAAATCGGTGGCTTACATCGACCACAACACCTTACAGTCGGGTTTTGAAAATGCCGATGACCACAAATACATACAGACAGTTACAAAAAAACACGGCATACACTTTTCACGTCCCGGTAACGGCATCTGCCATCAGGTGCATTTAGAGAGATTCGGCGTACCGGGTATGACACTCCTCGGCTCTGACAGCCACACCCCAACTGGCGGCGGTATCGGTATGCTGGCAATCGGTGCAGGCGGTATGGACGTTGCAGTTGCTATGGGCGGCGGTGCGTACTACCTTACAATGCCGAAAGTTGTTAAAGTAAACTTAACAGGCAAACTCAACCCCTGGGTTGCCGCTAAAGATATTATTTTAGAAGTTCTGCGCCGTTTAAGCGTTAAAGGCGGTGTGGGCAAGGTTATCGAGTACGTTGGCGAGGGCGTTAAATCTTTAACTGTTCCCGAACGTGCAACCATCACCAATATGGGCGCTGAACTCGGTGCAACCACATCTGTGTTCCCCAGTGACGAAACCACACGCGCATTCTTAAAAGCGCAGGGCAGAGAAGAAGACTACACAGAAATTCTGCCTGATGCTGACGCAACTTATGATGAAGAACTTACAATTGACCTTTCAACTCTTGAGCCTATGGCGGCAAAACCGCATATGCCCGATAATGTTGACACAATCAAAAACATCGGTCCAATCAAGGTTGACCAGGTTGCAATCGGCTCTTGCACAAACTCATCTTATATGGATATGATGAAAGTTGCGCGCATATTAAAAGGCAAAACTGTTCACGAGGACGTAAGTTTAGTTATTGCGCCCGGCTCAAAACAGGTGCTTAATATGCTTTCCGAAAACGGTGCACTTGCTGATATGATTGCCGCAGGTGCAAGAATTTTAGAGTCTGCGTGCGGTCCGTGTATCGGTATGGGTCAGTCACCTAAAACAGACGCTATATCTTTAAGAACATTCAACCGTAACTTTGAGGGCAGAAGCGGTACAGTTTCTGCACAGGTTTACCTTGTAAGCCCTGAGGTTGCCGCAATCAGCGCAATCAAGGGTGTGCTTACAGACCCAAGAGAACTCGATATGTCCAACATTATCGAAATGCCCGAAAAGTTTATGATTAACGACAATATGGTTGTAGAGCCTGCGCCCGAGGGCAACGATGTTGAGGTTGTTCGCGGTCCTAACATTAAACCGTTCCCCGTAAACGTGGCTCTGCCCGAAAACTTAAAAGGCAAATCACTCATCAAGGTAGAGGACAACATCACAACAGACCACATTATGCCGTCTAACGCAAAACTTCTGCCTTACCGTTCAAACGTGCCTTACCTTTCAGAATACTGCTTAACACCTTGCGACCCCGAATTCCCTGCACGTGCTAAAGAAAACGGCGGCGGATTTATTATCGGCGGTTCAAACTACGGTCAGGGTTCAAGCCGTGAACATGCTGCTCTTGCGCCTTTGTATTTGGGTATTAAAGCGGTTATCGTTAAATCATTCGCACGTATACATATGGCTAACCTTATAAACTCGGGTATTCTGCCGTTAGTGCTTGAAAACGAGGCAGACTACGACAACATTGATATGATGGACGAACTCGCTATCGACAATGTTCGCACACAACTTGCCGACGGCAACAGAATTGTAGTTAAAAACATAACCAAAAATATAGAAATCCCCACTATCATCAACGTGTCTGACAGACAGAAAGATATGCTTTTGGCAGGCGGATTGCTCAACTACACAAGAGAGAATAATTAAAATATATTTTTATAATTATCCTACAAAGGAGAATTTCCTATGGAATCAAAACTTAAAAAAGGTGCCCTTGGCTACAAATCTAAAGAGGTAGAGGCGTATTTGGTTGAACTTTCAAATAAATATCAGGAAGATATAAAAGCGAAAGACACCGAGATTGAAAATTTAAACGCTAAAGTTGCAGACCTCGAAAAAAAGATTGACGGTTATGAGGCAGAGCGTTTAAGCGTTGCCGATGCACTTGTAAAAGCGCAGAAAGAGGCTCAGGATATTATGGACGCCGCAGTTACCGAGGCAGAGGAAGAGCGCGCTAAAATTCAGGCGGACTGCGACGTACTTACCGCTAAGATTGCAGATGCCAAGGCCACACTTACTGCTATGCAGAAAGATGCGCTCAAAGTTATGGAAGAGTACAAGGCAATAGTGGCTGATTTTACTGATTTTTCAGGTGTAGCGCATGATGACTGAAGGGAACTGCAAGATAAACCTTGCGCTGAACGTGGAGGGAATCTTGCCGAACGGATACCACAGCGTAAAGATGATAATGCAGGAGATAACTCTTTGCGACGAAATCTCGTTGACTTTTGGGAAAAGTGGTGTAAGCCTGTCCTGCAGCAATTCACAGATACCAACGGACAATAAAAACATTGCATACCGCGCGGCAGAGATGTTTTATAAAGAAACAGGCATTGCCGACGGCGTGCATATACATATCAAAAAAATTGTGCCTACAGAGGCAGGCCTCGGCGGCGGAAGCGCCGACGGTGCGGCGGTTTTTAAAGCGATGAACGAGCATTACGGCTATCCGCTTACAGATGAGCAACTGCTTAAACTGGGCGCAGAATTAGGCGCAGATATTCCGTTTTGTATAATGGGTAAAACGGCTGTAGCCGAGGGGATTGGCGAGGTTCTAACGCCAATCGAAAGCAAAGTTAAAACATCTGTTTTAATAGTTAAACCTCCCGTTGGTATATCTACCCCTTGGGCATATAAAAGGCTTGATGAGGTTGGTTTTAAACCCGTTGATGTAGACAAAGTTAAAACCGCACTTGAAAATGGTGATGCATCTGACTTATGCGCGTATATGGGCAATGTGTTTGAAACAGTTGCTCTGCAGGAATACCCCGAAATAGCGCAGATTAAAGCCGATATGCTTAGCTTTGGCGCAAGCGGTGCTATGATGAGCGGCAGCGGGCCGTCGGTGTTTGGTATATTTGAAGATGTTGATGCCTTGCAGCGAGCATACGACTATTTTAAAGAAAAATATAAAGATACTTTTAAAGCAAAAATGATATGAGTATATGAAAAAACGGACGATAAAAATCGTCCGTTTTTAATATCTAATCAGGAGATGATTAACAATGATTCACAAAGCAATTATTTTATGATGATTATCTCTCTTACTACATCATCGTATACTCTTACGAAGATTCTTGAAGGATCAAGTTCGTCGTATTTCTGGATATCACCTGCGTCGCCTACTGTAATCTGGTTTCTTGACTTGGTGGTATCGATGTTATAGATGGTAGCATCGCCTATTGCGAAGTTGTGAATTGTACCGCTGTTTACCTGCATATTGAATGATGATGAGAACTTCTTAACTACTTTACCGTAGAATGTGCTCATCTTATCTGATACTTCAACCTCAGCCTCTGTGCCTTTGGTGTCTATATCGAAGAGCAGTACTATGCTTTCAATTTCGCCTTTTACGTTTGTTTTATACTGGATAACGTCACCCTGTTCAAGTGCGGTCTGGCTTTCGCCTTCGCCTTTAACAAGTACGCCTGATGCGTTTGTTGAAAGTTCTACTTTCTCACCGTTTTCGAAAGCGTAGAGTTTTTCAATCTCGGTGCCGTCTTCGTTTTTACCCAATGCTATGCTGTCTACGATAGCGATTGCAGATTCTTCGTTTGCAATACCTGTTGAGTTTGTTACGATTATTGCTTTGGCATTTCTGTCCTCGGTAACGTCGAACACGAGTACGTTGTACTTGTCGCCGTCTACGAAGAAGTCAGAGTTTCTAATTGAGAAATCTTCTGTGTTGGTTTTGCCTGCGGGGATATCGAATATTACTGTGTCTTTTGTTACGTTTACGCTCATTGATGTGCCCACAAGTTTACCTGATGCCTTTTTATACTCAACGTCGTTTTCTTTCATATTCATCATGAACTTATCTTCGTTGATTGAAGAAGACGCTGTTGCTGTGTTAATCTGTGTTACTTCGCCGTTGCTGTTTGTTTCAAATGTGATGAGCTGTCCGTCAGCGCTTTCGCCCTCACCTTTTAAAAGTGCAAGTGCTTCTTCAGGGGTTTTACCGCTTGCGCCGTTTACTTTAACTGTTGCGCCTGTTTTAACGACTTCGCTTTTGCCCTCTTTTGTGAACACTTTCATTTCTAAAACTTCGTCCAAGCCTGAGTTAACCCCTGCTTTTGCAAGGTATGCGTAGTTGCTGCTGATGGTTGTTTCGCCGTTTACTGCGGCAATTTTACCTTCGATATCGAGGTAGAAAGTACCCTCGTCTTCAAGTTTGATTTCGTTGGGGTAGTTTTTAGCCACTTTGTAGCCTTTTCCGTTTATAAAGAACTCTTTGTCGTTTTTCTGTGTTACTTTACCTGTTACTGTTTCGGTTGAGAGTTCTGCATATACGAGTTCGCCATCTTTACTCATGGTTGTTGTTAAAACGTCCCACTCTTCAAGGTCGGCAAGGTCAATCACTTCAGAGCCTTTTACGATAACGAATGTGAGGTTATCGTCTTCGGGGTCTGCCACGAGTGTTTTCTGGCCGTATTTGTCTACGATTTTGTGTGAAGATTCAACTACTTCTTCAACTACATAGTTGATTGTTTCGTTTACGAATACTACATCGTAAGTGCCTTTACCCTCTGTATCGAGAAGCACGATTGAGCCTGACTCTACCGCTTTAAAATCTTCTGCTGTGCCGGCTTTGCCGTTGTAGAGGATTTTAGCGTCTTTTGCGATAGATGCTTTTGTTGTTTTCTTGTCGTTTTCGAGGTCTTTCCAGTACTGGAGTTCTTTTTTATCTTCTGTGTTTGTGATTTGCGCAATGTTTTCTGCAGGAACTGTTATAGATTCGTTTTTACCTGCTGCAGGACGCGCCAAAAGTAAAACTTTGTCGCCTCTGTTATTTTCGCGGGTGTAAGCGTCTACTGTGAACCCGAGGATTGAACGTACGTCTGCAGAACCGGTTTTGTAGATTTTTTCGCCGATTAAAATCTGGTCTTTAGAAAGGTTTGATTTGCCGTCGAGTGACGCATTACCTACTGCCATTACCTGAGCAGTAACCTTTTCTACATCGAGTTTGTCTTCCAAGAGAGTTTTATCTACAACTTCGTAGTTGATGTCCTGACCAAAGCCTGTCTGCTCCATCATATTGATGGTAAGTGCGTTGAATGCCAACTGTGCTACGTTACCTCTTGAGATAGCGCCGTTCTGTTCACCTGAAACGCCTTTTGTAAGACCGATGTTAGACGCTGTTACAAGGTAACCTGTGGGGTATCCGCCTTTTGCCTGTGCCTGAGGCTCGTAACCTAATGCACGGACTAAGATTGTTACTGCTTCCTGATAAGTGATGTCTGCATCAGGACGGAATGTGCCTTCAGTATCACCGATAACCATTTTCTGGTCGCTCGCTACGTTGATAAAGCCTGTTGCCCAGTGACCTTTCGGTACGTCGGGGTATTTTGACTGTGCACTTGTTACGTTAGCAACTTCTGTAAGACCGCTGAGTGCTACTGCAACTTTTGCAACCTCTGAACGGATGATGGTAGCGTCGGGACGGAATGTGCCCTCGGTGTCGCCGACCATAACTTCGAGTACGCCGAGTACTTCGGCAGCCTCTTCAAATTTTGTATTTGCTACATCTGACGGGATAGAAGCCATCGCTACTGTTGCCGCCATTGAGAATGTCATTATTGAAGTCAACACAGATGCAATAAATTTTTTGAATTTAAACACGTTGTTTCCTCCTATAATTTTATTGGGGTAACCCCCTAGTAAGCAGATGCGTCAATATCCAAACCCGTTTTTTGGCGGATTTTTTCGCCACTGCTTTGTTAAAATACTCGCAAATGCGTCAGCATTTTCTCCGTTTTTGCCTCGCATTGTCTGCAAAAATCCAGACAAAAAATCTTCCAGACCTAAAGAGTGAAAAATTAGAGATTTTTCAAGGCGAAAGGTCGCAGGAATACTAAAGTATTTCAAGACCGACAACACAGAAAAAGCCTTATTTTTCATTCTTTGGGCGAGTTCGGGTATTGACTCATCTGCTTATACCCCGCAGGCAATCGGCGGATTCGTTCCTGCCGGGCTTGTATATATCATATCGTATATCCACTGGTATATCAACCATCAATATATTCCAGTATATCCAATGCAAATTTTTGAAAATTTTTCAAAAAACAAAAGACAGACCCCCTAGGGTCTGTCCTTTTTTAACGCGCCCGGAGAGATATGCCGGCTGCGCCGCCATCTGCCTTGCCGACCGAAAGCCGTCGGCTTTCAGTACCCGTCTGCAGCCCAAAAATCTAAAAAACTTGCCATCGGCAACTTTTTTGACGATTTTTGCTCCCTCGGAGTTCGAATCTCCAAAACTACATGTAAAACAAAAAGCAGACCTTTTGGTCTGCTTTCCGTTTTACGCGCCCGGAGAGATTCGAACTCCCGACCTACTGGTTCGTAGCCAGGCACTCTATCCAGCTGAGCTACGGGCGCATATTTTTCTCAAACATAGGTAGTATACCACAGCAAAAACGAAAAATCAAGACTTTTATTGAAATAAATTCATTTTTTACACATTGTGACCATAATATTGAGTAAAAAGAGGTGATTATTTTGAGAAAACTTATCATTTGCATACTGATTATTGCTTTTTTTGCAATGCTTTTTTGGTTTAATGTACCCAGTGAAAAAATAAAAGTGTACGACCACACACAGGATAAAGTTGTTGAAATGGATTTTGAACGGTACATTATGAACGTGCTTTCGGCAGAGATGCCTGCATCGTTTGAAGAGGAGGCGCTTAAAGCACAAGCCGTTGCCGCACGTACATATACTCTGCAGAAAATCTCGTCAGGCTGGGACGACCCGTACCACAAAGGCGCAGACATCTGCACCGACAGCACGCATTGTCAGGCATACAGGCAGATGAGCGAACTCGGAGATAATGCAAAGAGGATTCATAATGCTGTTGAGGCTACCTCGGGCGAGTTGGCTTTATATAATGGCGAGCCAATCCGAGCGGTCTTCCATAGCGCATCGCACGGGCAGACAGAGCGCAGTGCAGATGTGTGGGTGCAGGATTTGCCGTATCTGCAAAGCGTGGAAAGCCCTTGGGACTCTGCCTGCCCCAATTATATATATGAAGTTTCTTTTTCAAAAGACGAGATATGCACACTTTTAAATATTGATAATCCTGTTATAGAGCAAATCACCCGAAGCGGTGCGGGTGGTGTTATGAGTATAACTATCGGCGGAGAGGAGTTTAAGGGCACGGAAGTGCGGTCGAAATTAAATCTTCGAAGCACTTGTTTTATTGTTACGGAAAACGGCGAGAACCTAACTTTCCGAACAGAGGGGTACGGGCACGGAGTGGGGCTTAGCCAATGGGGCGCACAGGGTATGGCGAAAGAGGGATACAATTATAAACAGATACTCTGCCATTATTACAGCGGGATATCAATAAGTAACAAATAATTCTATAATAATATTGAAAAATTTTCATACAAGGTGTATTATTAATATGTGGTTGCCCCATCTTTATATAATTAAACGGTAATCACATATGCTTTTAATTTTGTAAAGGAATAATGTTATGTTACTTAGTGAAAGATTACAAAAAATAGCCGATTGCATAAATACCCAAACACTTGCCGATATAGGCACAGACCACGCATATATACCGATATACTGTGCTAAAGGCGGCAAGTGCGCACGTGCCATTGCGTGCGATATAAACGAAGGACCGCTTAAATCTGCTTTTGAGAATATAAGCGCAAACGCACTTTCGGACAAAATTGAAACGCGCCTTTCAAACGGTCTGGAGGCACTTTTGCCAAACGAGGCAGACACCATAGTTATAGCAGGTATGGGCGGATTTTTAATACGTGATATCTTAATAAACGGCGCAGATAAAATTGGCGATAACACCGTTTTAATTCTGCAACCGATGGTAGCCGCCGCCGAACTGCGTGAATTTCTGTGCGCAAACGGGTACGATATTTTTAAAGAAATCCTTGCAAGAGAAGATGCCAAGTTCTATAATATACTCTGCGTAAAAAAAGGCGAGTGCGAATACTCTGCCAAAGATATTCTGCTCGGCAGAATAAGCGAAAACGACGAAAATTATGCAGATTATACGGCGTTCCATAAAAACGTGATTGAAAAAATCATTGACGGACTTGGAAAATCCAGCGGTAAGGAAGCAGAAATTGCTTTGTATAAACAAAAACTTGATTTGATAACGGAATGATGCTTAAAGGCAACGCACTCAATATGCGTTGCCTTTTTAAAATATTTTATAATTTTATTACTCTTGCGGGCGGATGTAGGCATCCGCCCTTACTGTTTATTTGAGATTATTCCCTCTTGACCTTAAATTTGCAATATGGTATAATTTACTTGCGATACATCTAAATAATTTATGTTCCACTGTAGGAGAATACCGTTAAAAGGTGTTCTCCTGTTACACATTCCTACAGTTGGAACAGGTGTATCGCAAAACAGGAAGCACTTTTTGGGTGCGTTCCTTTGTGAGCGCACCTTTTTTATTTTAGGGGGTATTCATTATGGAAAAAACCAAAAAAAGATTAAGAGCCACTCTTGAAGTTATGGGTATGACGAAAGTTGAAAAAAGTTTGTTTCGTATTCTTGATATGAAAAGAATACGTTACACGCCCTCTTGGGATTTGGCTCAAAGACGCAGAATCCACGCTGAAAGAACCATATATGATATCTGCAGGGACAAACTTATGGCAAATGACATAGACGACATTATGGAAATGGTTGAATTATATGCCAGCGGTCAACGAGAAGCCTTTTTTGCAATAGGATTTATGTTAGGAATAAGAAAAGAAAAACCTCGTATATTTGAAAGAATAAGAAAAGAAAAATCCCCGTCCAACTGAACGGGGATTTATTACTGTTAAAAAAGTAATTTAATCAGTCTATATATTTATAAATTTGTTCGGGCAGTTCTGATTTATCTGCGCTGATGGAAATTGTAAATTTAATATCATTATCTTTGCAGATGGCATCAAGTGTATCAACAAAATCTGCTACGTTTTCAGCGTCGCCGTCAACGATTTTAAGCATAGAATCTATGTAAATATGGGTAATATCATAATTCTGCGACATAATGCCTTTAATAAAGCCCCTGAACTCAGCAAAATTTGCCATACCGCCCTCGGCTACGTCCACTAAACGTACACCGTTTTTAACATCGAACATATGTCTGTTCTCTCTGGCAATGAACACCACATTGCCGTGCTCTATATCAACTGCGTTATTAACGCTATCAAGCATTGCTTTTGTTTTACCGCTGCCTTTTTTACCTACGATTAACTTAACCATTGGACTCTCCTCCTTATAAATGCCGTAATCGATAATATTTCAAGTGTTACTTGTTTTTGTAATTGTATTATACAACATTACTGTATAAAGTGCAATAGGGAAAATAAATTTTGTTTGTTTTGCCAAAAAACAACCCGCGTTTTTATGTGAATTAACGAAATTATCCCAATTCCCGTTTTTTCGGCATATATCAGGGGTTTGAGCATACTAAAAATTCTTGTAAATCTTTTGGGATTATGATAGAATAAAAATAGTGGGGTTTTCTCACCAATTACAAAAAAGGAATGATTTTTATGAGCAAGCGCATATACATAGGCACAGTTCCCGTTGGCGGCGGAGCGCCCATTGCAATACAGTCTATGACCAACACAAAAACGGCAGACGTTACCGCAACTGCAGAGCAGATTAACTCTTTGGCGGCTGCTGGGTGCGATATTATACGCTGTGCCGTGCCCGATATGGAAAGTGCACGTGCGCTTGCAGAAATTAAAAAACGCATATCAATCCCCCTTGTGGCGGATATTCATTTTGACTACAAACTGGCGCTTGCCTCCATCGAAAGCGGTGTGGATAAAATCCGCATTAACCCCGGTAACATCGGCTCAGAAGATGGTGTTAAAGCAGTTGCAGAGGCGGCAAAAGCGGCAGGCGTGCCCATACGCATAGGTGTAAACAGCGGCTCTGTAGAGAAAAACATTCTTGCAAAACACGGCTCGCCTACAGCAGCGGCATTGGTCGAAAGTGCTGAGGAGCATATAGGCTTGCTTACCAAATACGGCTTTGACGATATTTTAGTATCGCTTAAAGCGTCAAATGTTAAAACTACCATAGAGGCTTACAGAATGTTGGCTTCAAAGTACGACTACCCTCTGCATCTCGGTGTTACCGAGGCAGGCACGTACCTTGGCGGAACTGTTAAATCAGCCATCGGCATTGGTTCGCTTTTAGCCGACGGCATTGGCGATACGTTCAGGGTATCTTTAACAGACGAGCCTGTTAAAGAGGTTGTCGTTGCTCGTGAGATTTTAAAAGCGCTTAATTTAACCGACAAGGGCGCAAAACTGGTTTCGTGCCCCACGTGCGGAAGAACTAATATTGACCTTATCCCCCTTGCAAAAAAGGTAGAGGAATATCTTCTTACCGTTGACAAACCCATAACAGTTGCCGTAATGGGATGCGCTGTAAACGGCCCCGGTGAGGCTAAAGAGGCAGACATCGGCATTGCCGGCGGTAAGGGCGAGGGATTAATATTTAAAAAAGGCGAGATTATACGCAAAGTGCCCGAAAGCGAACTTTTCGGCGAACTGGTTAAAGAAATAGAGAGTATGTAAGAGAGGTTTAATATACAATGTCACCCACCCCCATAACTATAGACGAATTATTTGCAACGGTTGACGTGCCTGAGGAAATATCGGGCGCGCGTGTTTATAATGTAAAGGCAAGCGCAACAGACCGCACGCTGGAACTTACGCTATATGCAGAAAAACTGCTGCCGTATGAGATAATAGAAAATTTTAAAGAAACCGCCATGCGTGAGTGCAATCTCAATAGCCTTATAATACGTGTTAAGTACAATGGGCTTTCGCTTGCAACCATTGATCTGGGCCAATACTGGCACAACCTTATATTTTACGTAAATGCAATGGTTAAGGGTGTTACAAGCCTTTTTACCGACAGCGAATGTGCATACGAAAACGGTGTACTTAAAATAACATGCCGTTACGGAACTGCACTTTTGGCGGAATCCGGTTGCGACAAACTTATAGAAAAACTTATCCTTGCTCAACTTGGTGAAACTGTAAAAGCGGAACTTATAGACGATTTTTCCGAAGACCAGTTTGAACAGATGCAACAAGAAGCGCTTGAAAATCTGCCCGTTATAGAGGTGCAGGAGGAAGTAAAAGAAAAAAGCGCGCCTGCAGAAGATGCGCCAATCCTCGGCAAACCTATAAAAGACGAGCCCATGCCCATTAAAGATATCAGCGAGGATATGGGGCTCGTTACCGTGTGTGGAGAGATTTTTGAGATAGACTCGCGCGAACTTCAAAGCGGTAAAACTTTATATAAATTTTTTATCGGCGACAACTCGTCTGCCTATGGTGTAACTTTATTTGCAGACAAAAAGCAATTGCCCGCCGTTAAAGCAGGAATTAAGAAAAATGCGTATCTTAAAATACGCGGCAGAGTGCGTTACGACACGTTTGCTAAAGAAAACGTACTTATGGCAAACGATATTGAAAAAGCAAAAAAAGTTCTGCGTGAAGATAATTCCGAAGAAAAGCGCATAGAACTGCATATGCACACCAAAATGTCCACTATGGACGGTGTGTCAAACGCAAAAGACCTTATAAGCACCGCCATTCGCTGGGGGCACAAGGCGATTGCCGTTACAGACCACGGCAACATTCAGGCGTTCCCCGAGGCTATGGACACAGCCGTAAGTTTTGAACGTGACGGCTCAATCAACCACAAAATAAAGGTTATATACGGTGTTGAGGCGTACATTGTAAACGACTCTGTGCCGATAACATTCGGTGAAACTGATACGACATACAACGGTGACTTTGTTGTGTTCGATATAGAAACAACAGGCCTGCGTGCCGCAAGCGACGGCATCACCGAAATAGGTGCGGTTAAGGTGTCGGGCGGAAAAGTTTGCGAGGTTTTCAACACATTTGTAAACCCCGAAAAACCTATCCCCGAAAATATCGTCCATTTAACAGGTATAACAGATGCAATGGTTGCCGATGCACCAACTGCAGACAAAGCCGTTGCTGACTTTTTAGAATTTTCAAAAGGTTGTGTTTTGGTTGCCCACAATGCCAATTTCGACACGTCTTTTATAAAAGCCGCCGCCAAAAAGCATAACCTTAACTTTAACAATGCGTACATAGATACGCTTGAACTTTCACGTACACTTGTAAAAGACCTTAAAAATCATAAATTAAACACTCTTACAAAGCATTTTGATATTAAACTTGAAAACCATCACCGCGCGTGTGACGATGCTATGGCTACAGCAGAGGTGTTTATAAAACTGATTGAAATGCTTGCTGAAAAAGGCATCACAAATGTTGCCGAAACAAACTCTGCCCTTGCAGGCGAAACAGATTTAAAATCGCGCAAATCTTACCACGCAACACTTCTTGTGCGTGACTACAAGGGGTTATACAACCTCTATCAACTTATATCTAAATCGTGTATGGACCACTTCTACAAACGCCCGATTATGCCGAAAAGTTTAATCGAAAAGCACAGAGAGGGCTTACTGGTAGGCTCTGCGTGCGAGGCTGGTGAACTTTACCGCGCCGTGGTGGAATCTTCGGGTGACGACAAGGAAAAGATCAACGACATTGTGCGTTTTTACGATTACCTTGAAATTCAGCCGCTCGGCAATAACAAGTTTATGATTGCCAACGGAACTGTATCAAGTGATGAGGATTTAAAATATATAAACAAAAAGATAGTTGACCTTGCAAAAGAAAACGGCAAACTTATAGTTGCCGCAGGCGACGTACACTTTCTAAACCCCGAAGACGAGGTTTACCGCCGTATTCTTATGGCTGGCAAAGGGTTTAGCGATGCTGACGACCAGGCGCCGCTGTACCTGCGTACAACAGACGAGATGCTTGCCGAGTTTGACTATTTAGGCGACGATCTTGCGCACGAACTTGTTATTGATAATCCTGCAAAAATTGCGGATATGGTAGAATATATTCTGCCAATTCCTACAGAAACGGCACCGCCTATTATTGACGGGTCTGATGACGAACTGCGTGAAATGACTTACGACAAAGCAAAGTCTATCTATGGCGACCCTCTGCCCGATATAGTTAAAGAAAGAATAGACGTTGAACTTTCGTCCATTATCGACAACGGCTACAGCGTTATGTATATCATTGCGCAGAAACTTGTTAAAAAATCCAATTCGGACGGCTACCTTGTTGGTTCTCGTGGTTCGGTAGGCTCGTCGTTGGTTGCGTTTTTCTCGGGCATTACAGAGGTTAACTCGCTTCCGCCACACCACGTATGCCCCAATTGTAAATATTCCGAGTTTATTAAAGACGGCTCAATCGGCTCAGGTTTTGACCTTAAAGACAAAGTCTGCCCCGAATGCGGAACTGTTATGAAAAACGACGGTCACGATATTCCCTTTGAAACATTCCTTGGTTTCGGCGGAGGTAAAGAGCCTGATATCGACCTTAACTTCTCGGGCGAATATCAGGGTAAAATCCACAAATACACAGAAGAAATCTTTGGCGAAGGCTTCGTTTTCCGTGCAGGTACTATCGGTACTGTTGCAGATAAAACTGCTTTCGGCTACGTTAAAAAATATTTTGAAGAACGCGGTCAGTTTGTAACAAAGGCAGAGATTGCACGCCTTGTGCGTGGCTGTACGGGCGTTAAAAACACCACCGGTCAGCACGCAGGCGGTCTTATGATAGTCCCCCGTACACGCAATGTGCACGAGTTTACGCCTATCCAGTACCCTGCCGACAAATCCGACAGCGGTGTTATAACCACACACTTCGACTACCACTCTATTTCGGGTAAACTTTTAAAACTTGACCTGCTCGGCCACGACGACCCTACGGTTATACGTATGCTTGAAGACCTTACGGGCATCGACGCTAAAACAATCCCTGCAGGCGACCCTGAAACTATGAGCCTTTTCAAATCTACCGATGCACTCGGCGTTACACCCGAGGCAATCAACAGTAAAGTCGGCACATATGCCGTGCCTGAGTTCGGCACGCATTTCGTGCGCCAGATGCTTGTGGAAACCGAGCCGACAACTTTTTCTGAGTTGGTGCGCATTTCAGGTCTTTCGCACGGAACAGACGTTTGGACTAATAACGCACAGGATTTGGTACGTGCAGGAACTGTTACTCTTAAAGAGGCTATCTGTACCCGTGACGATATTATGCTCTACCTTATACAGAAAGGCGTTGCACCAAAGTCTGCATTTAAAATAATGGAGATGGTGCGTAAGGGCAAAGGCTTAACCGAAGAGTACGAAGCCGAAATGCGCAAGGCTAATGTTCCCGAATGGTACATTAAATCGTGTAAAACCATCAAATATATGTTCCCCAAAGCACACGCAGTTGCCTACGTTACTATGGCATACAGAATAGCGTGGTTTAAGGTGCATTATCCGATTGAATTCTATATGGCATACTTTACCGTGCGTGCAGACGTGTTCGATGCACTTACTATGGCGCAAGGCCACGAAAAGGTTAAACAGACCTTGCGCGAATATGAAGAACGCGGCAAAGACATATCCGCAAAAGACAAGGGTGTTATAACCATTTTAGAGGTCTGCAACGAGATGTACGCACGTGGAATCGAGTTTTTACCTATAAATATATTTACATCGCACGCATACAAGTTCCAGAAGGTGGACGGCAAAATTCTGCCGCCGCTGAACGCTATCCCCGGACTCGGCACAAGTGCGGCAGAGTCGATTGTGGAAGCACGTGACGAGGCTGAGTTTACGTCTATAGAGGATATTGTTCAGCGTTCCAAAGCCAATAAAACTGTTTTAGATGTTATGAAAAGCATGGGTGCTATGGGCGATTTGCCTGAAAGCAGCCAGATGAGTTTCTTTTAATACGGAGATTAATATGATAGAAATTATCTGCACAGAAGGTGGAGTCCGCCTTGACAAATACATTAATATAGAAGATTTTTCACGTTCGCGCATACAAAAACTTATTGACGACGGTTTTGTGCTTGTAAACGGCGAAGTTGCCAAAGCAAGGGATAAGGTAAAAGCAGGTGATATTATCTGTATAGACGTGCCTGAGGCTATCCCGTTAGATGCTAAGCCTGAGGATATTCCGCTTGACATTGTTTTTGAGGACGAGCATATGCTGGTTATCAACAAACCTCAGGGTATGGTGGTACACGCAGGTGCAGGCAACTACAGCGGTACTCTTGTAAATGCGCTTTTGCACCATTGCGGAGGAAGTTTATCCGGCATAGGCGGAGTGGCTCGCCCCGGAATAGTGCACAGAATAGACAAAGAAACTTCGGGACTTTTGCTTGTGGCAAAAACCGACCTTGCACACACATCGCTTTCTGCACAGATTAAAGATAAAACCGCCAACCGTGAGTATATCTGCATAACAAGCGGTAATATGACGGTGCTGAAAGGCAGGATAGATGCCCCCATCGGCAGGCATCCTGCTGTGCGCACTAAAATGGCAGTTACATCTAAAAACTCTAAAAATGCCGTTACGCATTTTACTGTTACAGAACAATTAAACGATGCTTCGGTTGTAGAGTGCAAACTTGAAACCGGCAGAACGCACCAGATACGTGTGCATCTGGCATATATCGGCCACCCTATCCTTGGCGATAATGTATACGGTGCTAAAACTAATCCGTACGGACTTAGCGGTCAGGCTCTGCACGCTATGCGCATATCGTTTAACCACCCCGTAACGGGTGAACGTATGCAGTTTTACAAAGAACCGCCCGAATATTTTAATAAACTGATAGAAGTTTTAAAAAGAGGTTGATACCTCTTTTTTAGTGCAAATTTTAAAGTATACTAATTTTGTATACAATATGCCAAAAAAATTGTCAAAAATTTGTTGCATATATACTATTGCAATATATAAAAAGATATGCTATCATAAATGTGTACCAAACAAGTCCACATTGGAGGAACTTATGAAAATCACCAGAGAATGTGATTATGCAATCAGAATAACGCTTATGCTGAGTGCCCTTGAAGACGGAGCAATAGCCGATGCAAGGACAATTTCTGAAACTCAATGCGTGCCAAAGCAGTTTACGCTTAAAATCCTGCGCGAACTTATGGAGGCAGGGTATGTAAAGTCGTTTAAAGGCGCATACGGCGGTTATTGTATGAATGTTGCACCCGAAAGCCTTACTCTGCTTGATGTTATCACCGCTATTGACGGTAAGATAGCAGTAAACGAGTGCTTGGAGTGCGGACATCAATGCAATCGTGTGGCGAATATGTCAGACTGCCCCGTCCACAGACAGATGCACTCGCTAAACAACCTGATTACCGACACGCTTTCAGGCATAACTTTTTCGAAATTGTTAAATCAAAATTAAAATATATATAAAAGGAGAAATTGATTATGAAATTTGTATGTTCAGTTTGCGGTTATGTTCACGAGGGAGATGCTGCTCCCGAAAAATGCCCCGTATGTAAAGTACCTGCTGAAAAATTTAACGTAATGCAGGAAGGTGCTGCCCTTGCAGCAGAGCATGAATACGGTGTTTACGGCAAAACCGTTAAAAATAACCCCGACATCAGCGAAGAAGATAAAAAATATATCTTTGAGCAACTTATGGCTAACTTTAACGGCGAATGTGCTGAGGTTGGTATGTATTTGTGCATGGCAAGAATCGCTCACAGAGAGGGTTACCCCGAAGTTGGTCTTTACTGGGAAAAAGCGGCATACGAAGAAGCAGAGCACGCTGCTAAATTTGCTGAGCTCCTCGGTGAGGACTTAGAGCCTAATATGAAAGCCACAACAAAAGATAACCTCAAATGGAGAGTTGACTGCGAATACGGTGCAACTCAGGGTAAATTCGACCTTGCAAGTTGTGCTAAGAAAAACGGTCTTGACGCTATCCACGATACAGTTCACGAAATGGCTCGTGATGAAGCAAGACATGGAAAAGGTTTAGAAGGTCTTTTAAAAAGATATTTCGGCTAATATATAAAACAAAACCAAGTAAACCGAAAAAGCGGTTTGCTTGGTTTTTTACGTGCATTTTTTGTTTTGAGGAGTGACCGATTTGATTAAAAACCCCATTTTATGGATAGTAATACCGTGCTACAACGAAGAGGCAGTTCTGCCGATAACCGCACCAATGTTTTTAAAAAAACTGACCGACCTTATAAGTGCAGACAAAATAAGTGATGAAAGCAGAATTTTATTTGTAAACGACGGCTCTAAAGATGCAACGTGGGATATTATTAAAACTCTGTCAAAAGAAAATCCGCACTATATAGGCATCTGCCAGAGCAGGAACCGTGGGCATCAGAATGCCGTTCTTGCGGGGCTTATGGAGGCAAAAGATAGGTGCGATATAACCATTTCCATAGACTGCGACGGTCAGGACGACATAAACGCAATGGACAAAATGGTGGACGCTTACCTTGACGGATGCGACGTTGTTTACGGAGTGCGCTCAAGCAGAGAAACAGACACCTTTTTCAAACGCTTTACTGCGCAGAGTTTTTATAAACTTTTAAATGCAATGGGCGCAGAGATTGTCTACAACCACGCAGACTACAGACTTATAAGCGCAAGGGTTTTAAAAGAGTTTGCATCATTTAAGGAAGTTAATATATTCTTACGTGGACTTATTCCGCTTGTAGGTTTTAAAAGTACGTCGGTTGAGTACGCACGTAACGAGCGTTTGGCAGGTAAAAGCCACTATCCGCTTTCTAAAATGCTGTCGCTTGCGTTTGACGGCATAACCAGTTTATCCGTAAAACCAATCCGCCTGATAACGGGATTCGGTATATTTGTTGCGGCAGTAAGTTTCATAATAGTTATATGGGCAGTTGTTAGTGCTCTGTGCGGAAACACCATTGCCGGCTGGGCAAGTATGACGAGTATCATCGGTTTTATGTCGGGCGTGCAACTTATATCTATCGGTGTAATCGGCGAGTATATCGGCAAAATCTACCTTGAAACTAAGCAAAGACCAAGGTATATTATAAGCGAACGCACATGGGAAGAAGAATGATTCTGTTGTTTATCTTTAAAACAAACCGCATATTTCTTGCTTGACGATATTTAGGCAAGAAATATGCGGTTTGCTTATCAGATTTTCTCTATAAAAACTGAACTGTTCTTTTTATTTAATAATAATTCTGTCAAGTATACCTGTAAGGTATGCAATAGCAATACCGTAATTAGTCATTGGCACACCGCACCTTCTGCAGATTTCGTTACGTGCCATAACGTGTGCGCGGTTAAACATACACGCACCGCAATGGATAACAAGGTCGTATCCGCTTACATCTTCGGGGAAATCGTTTCCCGAAACTACAGTTATATCTATATCGGGATTTATCTTTTTATGCAAAAGATTAGGAATTTTAACCCGTGCAATATCTGCATCGGTAGTTGTGTGCGAGCACGCCTCGGCAATCAGCACACGGCTGCCGTTTTTTAAATTGCCGATAGTTTTTGCCGCATCAACAAATGCGTCTATATCGCCCTTATACCCAGCAAGCAGTATGGAAAAAGAGGTCAGTTTCCAGTTATCGGGGATAATTTCGTCCACCTTTGCAAAAACCTGAGAGTCGGTTATAACGAGGTCGGGTGGATTTTTAAGTGTTTCCATTGCTGACGGCAAGGACTCAAGTGTAGCGCATATAGGGTTTGCGCCTTTATCGAGCAGTTCGCGTATCACCTGAACTTGCGGCAGAATAAGTCTGCCCTTTGGCGCGGACTCGTCCTGTGGCATAACTAAAAGAACGGTATCTCCCTTTTTAACAAGGTCGCCCGTAATAGTCGGCTCGGCTATTTTTTCGGGTGAATGTTTTTTTATAAGTTCAATAAGTTCGCCTATACCCTCGCCTGTCAACGCACTTACGGCAATTTTAGGCTCGGGGAGTTTATCTAAATCACCTTTTGCAAGGTCGGTTTTATTGATTACATATATTATGTTTTTGCAGTTGAGCGATTTTGCAAACTCAACTTCGTCGGCATAGTTGCTGTTTTGGGATGTTGCAACAACCAGCACAACATCTGCCGAGCGCACAGCGGTATGCGTTTTTTCCACACGCATAGCACCGAGTTCGCCCTCGTCGTCAAAACCTGCGGTATCCACCACAACGCACGGACCGAGCCCTGTAATTTCCATAACCTTTTTAACTGGGTCGGTAGTTGTGCCGGGGGTGTCGGAAACTATTGAAATATCCTGACCGGTCAAAGCGTTAATAAGCGAGGATTTTCCGCTGTTTCGCTTACCGACAAAAACTATATGCACACGCTCTGACGAGTGCAGTTCGTTGCTTATCATTTAAAATCCCCCTTAATCATATTCTTTGCCGATGCTCTCGAGCAGACGGTTAATCTCTGCACGTTCTTCGGCTATAGACTTGATTTTTCCGTGTTTAACGGGGTAAATCTCATATAATTTTCTGTATTCAGGTGGTGTAACTTTTTTCATAATAACATTTGCGCCTCCGTAAAATACTCTGTTGCGCTCCTCCATATCAAGCACACCGAGTGATGTTGTTGCCGGCAGATTGATTTCGGGGAGCATAATCCTTGCAACAGCAACGGCACGCCGTGTTTTTTCGGTACTGCCCGATGCGGCTTTTGCCAAAGGAGTGTGCGGATGCGGAATAAACGGCCCTATACCTGCCATATCGCACGGGACAGACGCTATAAATTCAAGGTCGTGCGCAATGGTTTCAACAGTCTGACCGGGCAGACCTATCATAAAGCCACCGCCCGTTTCAAAACCAAGCCTTTTAAGTGTGTGCAGACACTCTTTTCTGTCTGTAATGCTGTAGCCGGGGTGCAGTTGGCTATAGATTTCAAAATCGGTGGTCTCGTGTTTTAAAAGGTATCTGTCGCAACCGGCGTTTTTAATGATTCTGTACTCGTCTTCGGTCATCTCACCAGCGCTTAATGTGATGGCAATGTCACGCTTTGATTTGATTTCCTTTATAATCTGCGCAAAAAGTTCTGCTGTAAATTCTGGGTCTTCCCCGCCCTGCAATATTACCGTTTTATACCCTGCATCGGCGGCTTGCAAGGAAGTATCGATAATTTCTTCGGGGTGCATGCGGTAACGGACTAAATTGGTATTGTGGCAGTTCAGCCCGCAATACGCACAATTGCGCTTACAGTAGTTTGAAAATTCAACAATTGCGCGCACGTTTACAAGGTTGCCCTTTGTTTCGCGCGTTATTTCGTCTGCAAGGTTGTAAAATTCCTGCATTTGCACATCTATTTCAAAAATGTCGCATATATCTTCAAAATATAATTTTCTGCGCATTATATTACCGCCTTTCTATGTTAATTATACAATATATGACCACTTTCCGCAAGTGTTTTTAGTTGACAAGCAGATGGATACGGAGTATAATAATGGAAGTAATGTGTGCGTTTTTGCGCACAAAAATAAAAACAGAGCAGACATTGCGCGTTAAGTGCCCAAAAATGGGAGTAGAGTTTTGGGACGAAAAGCGGTTAAACGCTTGCGGTGCAATGCTTCATCCGCTGTGGCATTTTATATGCGCAATGGTGGGCTTTCTCTGCTTTTGAGAGGGGCTTTTTTAATTATGAAAAACACATCTACAAAAAACATTGTTCAAACGGCGCTTTTTATAGCGCTTGCGCTGGTGGTGCGCCAGTTATCGGTTATGATTCCTTTTGGCGGCGCAAACGGTATGCGTATTGGCATATCCGAGGTATTTACAAAAATGCCTGCGCTTATTTTCGGGCCTGTGCTTGGCGGTGCGGCATCGGGATTGGTGGATTTTTTAGCACAGATGATAAAGGCAGAGGGCGCATATCTGTGGCCTATGCTGGGGGTTATGATTTTAGGCGGTGCGCTTACGGGCTTTTTGTGGAAGGTATTTAAAAAACTTCCGTCACAGAGGTTAAGGGCAGGTTTTACCGTGTTTTGCGTTTTTCTTCTTGCGCTCGGTGTGTTTAATCATTTAACTCTCACCCTTATCAAAGGCGGTGCGTGGTTTAACGCACTTTCTGCACTTGCTGACAAAACATCGTTTACTACCTACGGCTTGTATTGCGCATCTGTTTTCGGTTTTGTATTTTTGGCAGCCGATTTTATATTAAAAAAGAAAGCAGAGAATTATAACGACGATTTTCTGCAACTTACCTTAACGGTGTTTTTATCCGATGTTGTAGTTACTACGCTCAATACATTTATTCTGCGTTATTACTACAGCGGTCTTGCTAAAATTCCGTTCTGGACATATTATATACCAAGACTTGTACAGGATTTGATTTCAACTGTAGTTTTTGCGTATCTGCTTTCATGCCTGCTTAAAATCTACCGCAGAATAACAAATAAATAATTTTTACTTATAAAATTAAAAGATAGTATTTTCTGTTATCAGAAAATACTATCTTTTTTAATTCTTTTAAAATATATTTTCGGGCGAGAGTTTTTCTCTTTCCAGCAGTTCGTCCAGCATAAATTTTGCTACGGCAATCTCCTGCAACGCCATATCATCTCTTCCTGCGGCGGCTTCTGCTTTTGCACGGATAAGGCTTGTTGAAACAGACTCAATATCCCTATGGTTCATAAGGTACATTAGTTTATTTTTATCGTTATCCCAATCCTTTTCAACTTTATCCAAAAGTTCGGTTTGAGGATTTTTAAGTGCTTCTTCAAAACGGGCGGAATAAGATTTAACAATATTATCCGTATAAAAATATCCGCCGATTGAACCCGCGAGTATTAAAAGAAAAATGATTGAAACTGATATTATCGACTTTGCCATATACTCATTCCTTATTCTTCATCTGCAATGTTACGTTCATATCGCCGTCTACCGTCAGCAGAAAAACCTCGTTTTCATTCGTCACTTTTCTGTCGGAGAGTTGTTTTTTCAGCCAATCGTCATTTACGCCTGCCTCTTTCATATGTTCGGGGTATTTTTTGCCGTCTGCTATTATTACGTGAGGAAGCGTTTGCTGGTTTGTTTTTATCCCTGCCTCATCGGCGGTAGGCGGCTGCACACCTGCTTTTGGTATTACAGAGAGCGAGCCGTTCGTTTCTAAAATTGCCATATACACATCGTCTACGTCAAAATAATCTTTCATACGCAATCCCTCGGCAAGGTCTTCGAGGTTATATCTGTTTTTGCGCATCTCTTCACGGCAGATAACACCTTTTTTTATAATAACGGCAGGCGAGCCGGTAAGCGCTTTACGTATTTTAGGGAATTTTAAAGATAAAAGCGATGCGCTTATCTCTGCGGAGATAAGAGTTAATATGGGAACTATACCGCTTAAAAGCGGCAGGGCAGGGTCGCTCATAGGGATTGTGGCAAGGTCGGATATCATAATTGCCACAACAAGTTCGCTTGGCTGCAGTTCGCCCACCTGACGCTTACCCATAATCCTGAGCGCAAACACAACCAATATATATGATATAAGCGTACGTACAAAAGAAATTGCCATGCAGTTCACTCTCTCTTTTATATTATAGGAATATTTTGTCCTTTTTTCATTTGTTTATACAGGTTTACAAAATTGAAATTTAATGGTATTATATAAACAAAGGAATGATATTATGAAAAAAGTTTTGTTGGGATTAAGCGGCGGTGTAGACAGCACCGTTGCGGCGTATATATTAAAAAATCAGGGTTGGGAGGTTATCGGCGCAACGCTGGATTTACTCCCGTGCACGGACGAAAATGTTATAACTGCGGCAAAGGTGGCTGCCAAGCAGTTGGGCATTGAACATCACGTGCTTACGTTTAAAGACATTTTTAAAGAAAAGGTAATCAATAATTTTATAAATGAATACACCTGTGGCAGAACACCGTCGCCTTGTATAGAGTGCAACCGGCACATTAAATTCGGTGCCATGCTCAAAGCCGCACAGGATATAGGCATTGATTATATTTCCACAGGGCATTATGCAAAAGTTGAGTTTGACCAAAATTCAAACCGTTATCTTTTAAAAAAAGCAGACTGCATTGAAAAAGACCAGTCGTATATGTTGTATACACTAACACAGGAGCAGTTATCTAAAGTTATCCTGCCTTTGCAGGGTTTAAGTAAAGAAGAGGTGCGTACCATTGCACGCGAGGCAGGTTTTACAGCCGCAGACCGTGGAGATAGTCAGGAAATATGTTTTATTCCCGATGACGACTACATTAAATTTTTAACCGAAAACGCAGATTCTCTTCCGCCGAAAGGGAATTTTGTTGACAAAGACGGCAATGTTTTAGGTGAGCACAACGGTATTTACCGCTATACTATAGGTCAGCGCAAAGGATTGGGAATTGCATTTGGCAAGCCTATGTTCGTAATTGGTGTTAATGCTGAAAAAAACGAGGTTATACTCGGTGAGGCGGGCGAAGAATATAGGGCGGAGTTGTATGCGGAAAAAGTCAATTTTATACCGTTTGACACTCTCAATGAGCCTATACACGCTGAATGTAAAGTCCGCTATGGCAACAAAGTTTATGGCGCAGTTTTATATCCACAAGATAACAATTGTGTAAAAGTAGAGTTCGATACATCTGCAAGAGCCGTTACATCAGGACAATCGGTTGTGTTCTACAATGGCGATACCGTTATCGGCGGCGGAATTATAAAATAGGGGATGCAAAATGCATCCCCTTAAAAATTATTCTTTGAGTTTCTCTATAATCGGTGCCATAAACGCAAGAGCAACTGCGGTTATGATGATTTCGGGTATCATATACGAGCCGTTATATATAAGCGAATACGCAAGCACGCTCTGCCCTTCTTCGGCATACACACCCCATATAAGCAATCCCGAAATGATATGGCAAACATAGCGCAAAAATGCAACCAACGCGCCTGATACAGGTATTGCCCATCTTTTTCTGCCGAGGATGTTATAAAATCCTCCCGCAAAGCCCAGCACACCGAACGCTGCAACGTAGTCTAAAAAGATTACGAGAAAGAAGTTGAGTATTGTTTGCGTTGGTGGCGGATAAAAACCTGTCATCATTTGTATCAGCGAGTACACAACCGCCGAAAGCACACCCCATCGGCAATCGAGTATTACAGACACCGCCGCAATCGGCACCATAGATGCTAAAGTTATCGAACCGCCCTGCAGCCAGGGCGCAGGAATAATTTTAGAAACCATCGCCAGAACGGCAGACATAGCAACCATAATGGCGGATATTGTTATTTTTTTAGTTTTGGTCATATTATTTACCTCCGTTTTAAATAATATCAAAAAGTCTGCAGAACTTTTTTACAATAAAAAAAGCAATCCTTTAACGGATTGCTTAAAATCATACAAATATACTATTACAATATATTTCCTACGACGGCATTATCCGTATCAGGTCAATGGGTCGGAATTTATAATTCCCTCTCAGCCTTTAACAAAAGCTCCCCAAATATTCAATTTTCTTTATTGTATCACTTAATGCAATATTTGTCAATATATGTTTTAAAACCCGTTTTTATATTGCTTTTAAAAATATTTGATGATATAATTAATGACATAAATTTAAGAAAGGTGATTCTCTTGAGTAAAATTACATTTATAAAACCCATTGATGGCGATGTTCTGTTTGAAAATGCAGACGGAATTGTTAAAGGCAAGTATTTATATACAGATATTTTAGTAAGCGCCCCTAAGCAGAGCGAAGTAACTGTAAACGGCATCAAGGCCACAGAAACTGAGTCTGGAATTTACTGTGCCAGTGTTCCGCTTGACTCCTACAGGAATACCGTTGAGGCTGTTTGCAATGGTGAAACCGAAAAGGCAGTTCTGTTTTGGTTTAAAGGCGGTTACAAAACTTACCGACTCGGTATTGATGATGTTATCCGCTGTTTCGAAAATATTTATAAGCATCAAAACGAATACACGTCTATATTTGACGACCCGTTTTTAAAGGTTTATTATGATGTGCATAAGCAATACGGCACACACGTACATATGCATATTTATTACCAGAACGATGACGGTTCGTTTAACCTTTCTATGTTCCCCGACAAATACAAAGACGAGTTCAGGGCAAATTCCGATTGGCTGCGGTTTTCGTTTCATTCGCTTACAGATAAGCCTGACAGCCCGTACAAAAATGCTACGTATGAACAGGTTATGCGTGAGGGACGCATGGTAGAGAGCGAGATACTGCGCTTTGCAGGTGCAGAGGTTATGGACCACGTTACCTCTCAGCACTGGGCAGACTCTAACATATATGGCACACGTGCATTCCGTGCCCTTGGTTTTAAAGTGATAGACGGCTACTTTATATTCGATGATGAGGGCAATCCGATGGTTTCATATTACCTTAATGCCGAGCAGGCAAGGCACGCCCACACACGTGATTTCTGGGTAGATACTAAAGAGGATATAATTTTTGTAAAAGACGATATTATTTTGAACGAGCCGTTCTATTCGCTTGAAGATATTGATGCTGAACTTGATAAACTCAAAGCATCAGAAGACCACTCGTTTATGTATCTGCTGATACACGAACAGTATTTTTACGAAGATTACGAGGTTTACGAGCCCGACTACCGAGATCGTGTTTTCCGTGGGGTTAAGTGGTGTGTAGACAATGGATACCGTTCTTCGTGGATATCGGATTTTGCTTTGGAAAAACTTCCGGGCAGACAGTAATACTCAGCAAACACTATTTTAATGCTTTGGTATCAGTACTTGCCTAAATATCTCAAGCAAGGAATGATACCAAAGCATATGAGTTTATAATACGGGGTTAGATTTATGCCAAAAGAAAAAATCTCTCAATGCGAAAGTTGCGCATATTTTGATTATGACGAAGAATACGATTGCTATGTGTGTACTATGAATTTAGATGAAGACGATTATGCGTCATTTATAGGCGGGCATAACTCCTGCCCGTACTATCATTTTTATGACGAGTACAGTATTGTAAGAAAGCAAAACTAAAAAAAGCCACGATAGAAGTGGCTTTTAAATTTTGTTAAATAACTGGGTAGATTTTTCTTTATCTGCACAAAGTTGATTTTTTAATTCCTCAATATTATCAAATGTACGTTCTCCGCGCAGTTTTTCGATAAATTTTACTGTTACGGTTTTGCCGTACAAATCTCCGCCGAAGCCTATTATATGGGTTTCGGCTTTTATTTTGCTATCTCTGTCAACGGTGGGGTTTTCGCCTATGTTGGTTATTGCGGCATAGGCTTTGCCTTCGATTTCCACTTTTGTTGCGTATACACCGACTTGGGGCAGAAGAGATATGTTTTGCGTGCTCATATTAATCGTCGGGAAACCCATTTCTCTGCCGAGTTTTTTACCCTGAATAACTTCGGACGTAAATTCAAAAAATCTGCCCGTCATAAAGTAAGCAGATTTCACATCCCCGTTTTTAATCTGCTCTCGTATTCTGGTGCTGCTTATCGGCTCATTTTCAAAAAGCACGGGCTCGGCAATCGTTACACCTATTCCCACTTTTTTGCATATCTGCTCCATTTGTGATGCATCGCCTGCACGGTCTTTGCCGAAGCGGAAATTAAAACCCACTATAATATGCTTTGCTGAGAGGTCGTTTTTTAAAATTTGCACAAATTCCTCTGGCGTTGTGGCTTTAAACTCGTCCGTAAACGGCTGACAGTATATATTTTCAATACCGCTTTTATATAAAAGATTATTTTTTTCGTTATCGTCTGTTATGGCATATTTTCCGCTCGGGAAAGTGTATGCTAAAGATTTAAGATTTTTTTCTTTGCAAATATCAAGCGCCAACTCCAAAAGGTGCTGATGCCCTTTATGCACGCCGTCAAACTTGCCTATAACAATGGCAGACGGCATAGAGAATGTTCTGTTTTCTAAAATCATTTTCAGTTACCTGCATAAAAATTTTTAACTATCTTTAAAATGTTGTTTTCCACCTTGCCTATGCATAGAAAATCGCCTTCATTGCCGTACACTCTGTACTGACCGTCTGCAAAGTCTACGTTTAAAAACATTCCGTTTAATATCTGTGCGGTGCGTTTTTGATCAAGATGGATTTCGGGTAAATTGGAAAACACGGCATCTGTTGGTATAATAAGCCTTTTAACATCATCGGTTTCGGCAATTGCACGTATTTCGTCAAGCGTTTTTGCACTATCCAAGGTAAACATTGCCGATTTTGTGCGGATCAATGCCGTCATTGTTGCACCGACACCGAGGGTGTTGCCTATATCTGCACACAGAGTCCGTATATATGTGCCTTTTGAGCAAGATACCCGCATAGAAAATTCACCGTTTTCAAAATCGAATATATCGATGCTGTGTATCGTTACGGTGCGGCTTTTGCGCTCTATCTCAATGCCGCTGCGTGCATATTCGTAAAGTTTTTTACCGCCTACTTTAACGGCTGAATACATCGGCGGTGTCTGGCTGATTTCGCCAACAAACTTTTTCGCTGCATCACCTACCATATCCTCTGTTATATGCGAGCAATCGGTTTCGGTTAAAATCTCACCCCAGATATCTTCTGTGTCTGTTGTTGTGCCGAGGCGAACACGTGCTATGTATTCTTTGTCGGAGCAGGTAAGCATATCGCTTACTTTTGTGCCTTTGCCAACGCAAATGGGAAGCACACCCGTAGCCTGAGGGTCAAGCGTTCCGGTGTGACCGACTTTTTTTGTGCCGAGAATTTTGCGCATTACGGCAACTACGTCGTGCGATGTAAAGTCCTGCTCTTTATTTACTATTATAATTCCGTTAATGAGTATCACCTCAATACAATGAATGTAATATATAATATCTTGATGAAGTTAATGTGTATTTTTTCGCTTGAGCATATTTAGGCAAAAAAATACACATTAACTCAATATTGGGTTAGTTCAAAATGATGTATAAACTACTTATATATTTTTCACATAAATATACTCAGGTGAAAAATATATAAGTAGTTATGATAGCATCATATAACTTTTTCTATTTCTTTAAGTATGGTATCTTTCGCTTCGTTAAGCGAACATTTAAGTGTTATACCTGCAGCGCGCATATGTCCTCCACCGCCGAGTGTTGCCGCAATTTTGGAAACATCTACGCTCTCGCCCGAACGCAGGCTGATTTTAACCTCGTCACCACGCTTTTTAAGGAACACACCTACTTCTACGCCCTCTATACTTCTTGGGAGATTTGTAATAAAATCAACCTCGTCAAAGCGCATATCTTTGCTCTCTAACAGTTCGTCCGTTACATAGATAACGGCAACTTTTCCGTTAAAATGCATTGTAAGTGTAGATGTTATATCGCCCACTATATCAATCTGCTTTTTGGTGTATGTGTCAAACAGATTTTTAAATATTAACGCACTTTCTACACCGTTATCCAAAAGCGATGCACCGGCTTTCATAGTGCGTGATGTTGTGGACGAATACTTGAATCCGCCTGTGTCAGAAACTATTGCGGTATAGACAGCATCTGCCATTGCGCCCGTAGGGGTTATACCCATAACGTCTGCTGCAAGGCAGTAAATAATCTCGCCTGCGGCAGCAGCATCGGGGATAACTGCATTAACCTTTGCAAAGCCCACGTTTGTGCGGTGGTGGTCTATGCAGGCAGTACGCTCTGCGGCGGCAAACTCTTCGCTTCTGCAGGAGAGTCTGTCAAGCCCTGCGCAGTCTATCGCTATATATGCGTCAAATTTCTGTCCGTCTTTTGCTGAGCATTCTTCGTTCCACACAAATTCAAGGTGATGCGGAACGTCTTCACTGCTTATGCAAACGGCAGATTTTTTGCCGAGAGCAGACAGCATATACCACATACCAAGGCACGAGCCGACGCAGTCGCCATCAGGGTTTGTATGCCCGATGATGGCGAAATTGTCGTTATCTTCGATGAATTTTTTAATTTGGTTTAAACTCATCATACTTTTCCCTCGTTAATTTTATGAATTAAATCATTTATGTGCATACCATAGTCTACAGAACGGTCAAGCACGAAAGTGAAGTCCGGAGTTATACGCAAATTAAGGCGCGCAGAAATCTCACGGCGGATATATCCGGAGGCACTTTTTAACGCTTTTAAGGCATCTGCCTTTTCTTCCTCTGTGCCCATAACGGATATATGCGCTTTTGCGTATTTTAAATCCTTTGTTACGTCAACTGCCACAACCGATGTCATAGCAGGTATGCGCGGGTCTTTAAGCGTACGGATAACTGCCGCCAACTCGCGCAGGACTTCTTCTTTAATTCTATCTAATCTGTTGTTAGCCATTTATATTTACCTTTCCACTTCTTGCATATCAAACGACTCAATTATATCGCCATCTTTGATATCGTTGAAGTTTTCAATACCGATACCACATTCGTAACCGGAGGCAACCTCTTTTGCATCGTCTTTAAAGCGCTTGAGCGATGAGAGCACGCCCTCGTGGATAACAATGCCGTCACGCACGATACGCACCTGAGAATTACGCAGGATTTTACCCTCCTGAACGTAACCGCCGGCAATTGTACCAACGCCTGATACTTTGAAGGTGTTACGAACTTCTGCGTGTCCGTATACCACTTCTTTGAATTCAGGTGCAAGCATACCTTTCATAGCGGATTCTATTTCCTCTATAGCGGTGTAGATAACTCTGTATGTGCGGATATCTACATTGTCACGCGCTGCAGTTGAAACTGCCTGAGCATTCGGACGTACGTTAAAGCCTACGATTACTGCGTTAGATGCAGCGGCAAGCATAACGTCGCTTTCGGTAATTCCGCCTACGCCGCCGTGAATACAAGCCACGCGCACTTCTTCGTTTGAAAGTTTTTCAAGCGACTGTTTAACAGCCTCAACCGATCCCTGAACGTCTGCTTTAACGATGATGTTAAAGGTTTTCATCTCGCCCTCTTTAATATG
Organism: Clostridia bacterium; assembly: GCA_045646385.1. Classification (GTDB taxonomy): domain Bacteria; phylum Bacillota; class Clostridia; order UMGS1810; family UMGS1810; genus SIG455. The sequence continues at coordinate 92,141 of JAZRKQ010000007.1, forward strand.
GTCAAAGAGAGAGTCAAGAGATACTGCCTTGCGTGACTGGTTAGCCTCTTCTTTTGCTTTGAACTTTCTCTGTTCTACTACTTCTCTTGCTTTACGCTCGTCTGTTACTGCGTAGAAAGCATCACCGCCGTCGGGAACTTCGCTTAAACCGATAATCTCAACCGGAACGGACGGGCCTGCTTTTTTAACCTGATTGCCTCTGTCGTCTACCATAGCACGAACTCTGCCGACTGCCGTACCTGCAACTACAATATCGCCTACACGGAGTGTACCGTTCTGTACAAGAACTGTTGCAACGGGACCGCGACCTTTGTCTAGCTGAGCCTCAACAACTGTACCTTTACCCATTCTGTCGGGGTTGGCTTTAAGTTCTTTCATATCTGCAACGAGAGTTACCATTTCGAGCAGTTCGTCAATATTTTTATTGAATTTAGCAGAGATAGGCACGCAGATAGTGTCGCCGCCCCATTCTTCTGGTACTAAGTCGTACTCGGTGAGTTCCTGCTTGATTCTGTCGGGGTTAGCGCCCTCTTTATCGATTTTGTTTATTGCAACGATAATTGTAACTCCTGCGGCTTTTGCATGGTTAATAGCCTCAACTGTCTGTGGCATAATACCGTCGTCTGCCGCAACAACAATGATTGCAATATCAGTTACCTGTGCACCACGCAGACGCATAGCAGTAAACGCTTCGTGACCGGGAGTGTCTAAGAAAGTGATTTTTTTATCGTGAATACGCACACGGTACGCACCGATATGCTGTGTAATTCCGCCTGCCTCTTTTGCTATTACGTTTGTGTTACGGATAGCGTCAAGAAGTGATGTTTTACCATGGTCAACGTGACCCATAACAACTACAACCGGTGAACGCGGTTTTAAACTTTCGGGAGCGTCTTCAACGTCGTTAAATAGTTTATCCTCTTCGGTAACAATTATGAGTTTTTCAACAATAAAGCCTAAATCTTCGCCGACAAGTGATGCGGTGTCGAAGTCTATTGTTTGAGAAACAGATGCCATAATGCCCAGTTCAAAAAGTTTTTTAACAACTGTAGATGCAGGCAGTTTCATAAGTTCTGCAAACTCGCCGACTGAAATTTCGTCCGGTACTTCTATAACTGCAGGCTCTTTCTTTTCTTCCTCTTTTTTCTTTACGGGAGTTTTCTGTACTACTGTCTTTTCCTGCTTTTTAGGACCTTTTTTGATTTTCTGTTTCTTTTCTGCCTTGTCGCTCATATCCATATCGACAAGTTTTTCGATTTTTTCAGTATCGAGTTTGTCAAGGTCTACCACGTTCTGACGGGTATCGATAACTTTACGTGTATCCTCTTTTTTGATTTCGATACTTTCAATATCGTTATTTTCAGAAACAGATTTTTTAAGTTGCTCAAGTTCCTCGGCACGTTTTTTGTCGAGTTCTGCTTTTTTCTGTTTTTCCAGGCGTTCCTGCTCTTTTTTCTTGGCAATTTTCTCTGCCTTTTCAGCAGCGATTTTATCAGCCTGTGCTTTTTCAGCCGCTTTGCGCTCCTCTTCAGCCTTTTTGGCAGCGGCTTCTTCAGCGGCTTTCTTGGCTTTTGCTTCTGCTTCTTTAGCAGCCTTTTTAGCCTCGCGCTCAGCGTTGGCTTTTTCGCGTTCTGCAGAGAGTTCGGCATTTATTTTTGTATATGCCTCCAAGATTGTATCACCGTTATCGTATTGTTTTAAATGGTGCGCGAAAAACACGTTGATTTCGTCACCTGTAATTGACGCAGTGGAGTTTTTCTTTTCGATATCGTACTTTGCTAAAAGTTCTGTCATATCTTTAACAGTCATACCGAATTTTTTTGCAAAATCCGATAATTTGATTTTTGTACCACCGTTTGTCATAATACTTCACCTCCGTTATTGATTGCCTTTTCTATGCTTTTGGCAAAACCTGCATCGCGTATTGCGATTACAGCGTTAAAACTGTTACCGATTGCGCGGCCCAGTTCTTCTTTAGTGCCTAATGAAATGTATTTAACATTATAATATGCGCAACTGTCTGTAACTGACTTAAATGTGTTAGCGCCTGCGTCCTCTGCTAAAATCACCAGCGCCGCAGAGCCGTTCCTGATTGATTCTTTAACGGCGTCCTCGCCGCTTGCAACCTTGCCGGCACGCTTTGCCAGCGATACTGTAGTTGGAATTTTAATTTTCATCACATCCGATTAAATTTGATAATTCGTCATAAACCGATTCCGGTACAGGACAACGCAGTACAGAAGATATGCGCTTTTTTTTGATGGCAGATGCAAGGCATTTTTTATCTTTACAAAGATATGCGCTTCTGCCCGTTATATTTAACGCAACCGTGCCGTCAGGTGCTTTTCCTATCTTTAAAAATTCGCTTTTATCGGCTTTTCTGCCGCATCCTGCGCACGTTCTTGTTTTTGCGGGATTTCTCATTCTTCCTCGCCGTCCGCGTCATCATCGTTTGCATCTACTGCAAAAGAACCCAAATCGCCGGTGAAGATATCACCAATGGTGGTTGTAGTTGTACCCCAGTCGTTGTAGTTGTCTGCTTCTGTGTCGGGTTTGATGTCTATTTTATAACCGCACAGTTTAACTGCTAAACGTGCGTTCTGACCGTCTTTACCGATTGCCAGTGAAAGCACGCTCTGGTCTACAAATACCAATGCAGCACGCTCTGCCTCATTGATTTTGATGTCTGTAATATCAACCGGTGAGAATGCTGAACGAATCATCTTAACGGGGTCGTCGTAGTAGAGAACGATGTCGATTTTTTCGCCGTTTAATTCGTCCATAACTTTCTGTATACGCATACCGTTTTTACCAACGCATGCACCGATTGGCTCTACATCTTTATCGTGCGATACAACCGCTACTTTTGTTCTTGAACCTGCAACTCTGGAGATTGCTTTAATCTCAACAGTGCCGTCTGCAATTTCGGGGATTTCAAGTTTAAGTAAGTTTTCAACAAGACCTGTTCTTGTTCTTGAAACCATAATAGCGGGCTCGTTAAAGCGTACTTTTTCGGTTTTTACATTTGCTACGTAAAGTTTTAACTGCTGATGGAAATAATAACGGTCTGCAGGTGACTGCTCGTTTGCAGGTAAGATTGCCTCCAACTCGCCAACCTGTTTGCCAAGGCTTACACCGATATCGATGTAGATATCATTGCCTTTGCTGCGCTGGATAATACCTGTAATCATACCGTTCTGCAAAGATGCAAATTCTGAAAGCATTATCTGTCTTTCAGCCTCGCGTACTCTCTGCACAACCATCTGCTTTGCCGCCTGAGCAGCAATTCTGCCGAACTCTTTTGGTGTATCTTCAATGTTCAAAACGTCGCCCACTTCAATAGACGGATCATACTCTTTAGCCTCGTCAACGAGTATCTGGATCATATCGTCTTCAATCTCGTCATCAGTTGCAACAACGTCTTTTTGTATATACACCTTGATGTCGCCTGTTTTTCTGTTTAAATCTACTTTAAAATTCTCGTTGGCGGTGTTGTAGTTTTTCTTGTATGCTGATACCAGACCTGCCTCCAATGCTTCAAGGACTATCTCCTTGTCGATGCCTTTCTGCTCTGCGATGTCGTTTAATGCACGCATAAACTCAGCGTTTAATTTAGCCATTTTTCCAAATCCCTCCGTATTTTAAAATATGCCGTCAAGGCTTAGTTTTACATAAGTTGTTTCTCTCTGGGCGATGGTAAACTCACCGCCGTCAGTTTCAAGTGTAATGATTCCGTCTTCAAACGATTTCAAATCGCCTGTTACAACTTTTGAGCCGTTTACCGATTTGTAAAGACCGATATCAACCTTACTGCCGATAAATTTTGCAAAATGCTCTGCCGTTTTGAGCGCCCTGTCAAGACCGGGAGAGGAAACCTCCAGCATATACGCCTGCTCAATCGGGTCAGACGTGTCAAGCACATCAGACAGCGCACGCGAAACTGCCTCGCACTCGTCGAGCGATACATTTCTTTCGGCATCTTTCATATCAAGAAAAATGCGAAGATAGTACTCGCCGCCCTCTTTTTTGAACTCAATGTCGTAAATTTCGCAGCCGTTTTCGTCTGCAATAGGTGCAGCCAGTTTTAAAATCTCTGCACATACGTCGGTTTTTTTCATCACACCACTCCTAATACAAACGAAAGAGTGGGTTTGTCAACCCACTCCTTCGCAAAAGTAATTATTGTCAATACATATATTACCACGCAATTTAATAAAATGCAAGCATTTTTTTAAATTTTTACCGGAGAATTATAAAAATCCATACCTGCGCCGCGTTTTTTTGAGTTTTCACACGCAAGTGCGGCAATGTCTGTTGCCAGAATGTCGTATTTGAAAGTGCTGTTTACACTTGGTGTAAAGTCGGCAGTTTTAACTACGAACGGGATTGAAGTCTTTTCTTTATTCTCCTTTAATAATGCCGCGCCCTTGTCTGTCATACCGAGTATACGCACATAGTCGCACGTTTTATCTTTCTCCATGCCGACAAGTCCCGCCAGTACTGTGCGCTTAACTCTGCTTAATGTATATCGGCGGCTTACCATAGACTGATAAAACTCGTCGAGGTTTGTTGCCTGCTTTGCAGATGATATAAGTTTGTTTTCAAATCCGTCTTCTATTAAAGGAAGATTTTTCAAATTATCTGAATTACACGTTCTGTAAAAACCGAGTATAAAATTTTCAAGATTGCTCATTCTGTAAGTGTCGCCCGAAAGTTCGTACGGAACTAACGAAGATGCGTCCTCTCCCGTCGCCATTGCTTTTCGTATGGCGGTGGACGATGCATAAATTCCGTCCGTTTCTGTACTGTGATGCTCTGCCTTGTGCCTTGCTACAGGGTAAATTTTTAAATTTGCATTGGATTTAAGCATAGCAGAAATATATGCAATGCCGAGCATATCATTAGGGTTTTTAAGGTAAGATGAAACTTCGGGATACAGATTATCCATTGCGCTCTGCAATGAAGCGGGATATGATGCACCGTTTTGCATAATCTGTTCTATATGTTCTTTTAAAGCAGAATTTTCGCTTGATAAAATTTCAGCACAACGCACAAGTGCTTCTGCATCTGCAGACTCGCTGCCGAAACTTATGGCATTTACAAGATTGGATTTTGATAAAATCTCTATTCCGCCTTTTGCAAAAACATCGGCTGATTGAAGCACATACCACGCAGGCAGTTCTATAACTATGTCTGCCCCGTTTTCAAGCGCCGCTTTTGCGCGTGACCATTTATCATACACGGCAACTTCGCCCCGTTGAACGAACGAGCCGCTCATAACGCACACGCAAGACTCGCAGCCGGAAAGTTTCTTCGCCTGCTCAATCTGATATTTATGTCCGTTGTGGAACGGATTGTACTCACAAATAATGCCTACTGCGGTCATCTGGACACTCCTTAAAAAATCAATACGCCTGATGCGATTCGAACGCACGGCCTTCAGAGTCGGAGTCTGACACTCTATCCAACTGAGCTACAGGCGCATATATGCTTATTATACATAAAACGTAAAAACGTGTCAAGAAGATAGGTTTGTCGAAAAATTTGATTTTGATTTCACATAATAAATTCCAATCGTGGCATAATAACAAAAAACGAAAGGACAACACATATGCGAAAAAGCGGAATTTTGCTGCCTGTGTTTTCGTTGCCGTCGCGCTACGGAATAGGCTGTTTTTCAAAAGAGGCAAAAAAGTTTATAGATTTTCTTGAAATGGCGGCGCAATCTTACTGGCAGATACTGCCGCTTGGTCCTACGTCTTACGGTGACTCGCCGTATCAGAGTCCGTCGTCATTTGCTGGGAATCCGTACTTTATAGATATAGACACGCTTTGCAATGATGGTTTGCTCACGTTGGAAGAATGTGCCGAATACCGAGGAAAAGTTCCCGACGGTGAAAGCATAGATTATGAGTTTTTGTATAAAACACGCTCTAGCATATTGTATAAGGCGTTTTTAAGGTTTGATAAAAACGAAGACTATCACCTCTTTGCCCACGCAGAAAAATACTGGCTTGACGATTATGCGCAGTTTATGGCGGTTAAAAGGCGGCTTGGAGATATAGGGCTTGCAGAATGGGAAAACCCAATCCGTATGCGAAACGAAGATGCGTTAAAACCGCTGATTGCCGAACTTGAAAACGAGATAGAATACTATAAATTTGAACAGTATCAGTTTATGAGGCAATGGATAGAGATAAAAACCTATGCCAATAGAAAAGGCATAGAGATTATAGGAGATATGCCTATATATACGGCATACGACAGTGCAGACGTGTGGTCAAAACCTTATCTTTTTCGTCTTGATAAAAACCGCCTGCCAACCCATGTGGCAGGTTGCCCGCCCGACCCGTTCTCGCCAGACGGTCAACTGTGGGGCAATCCCGTTTATGATTGGACCGCCCATGCCGAAACTGATTACGAGTGGTGGACGGAGCGTATGAAACGCAGTATGCGTTTGTATGACGTTGTGCGGATAGACCATTTCAGAGGGTTTGAAAGTTACTACGAAATAGATGCAGAAAGTAAAACCGCGCGCAAGGGCAAATGGCGAAAGGGTGCGGGGATAGACCTTTTTAAAACGCTTGATAAAAAATGCCCCGACCTTAAAATTATAGCAGAAGATTTAGGGTTCATCACTCAGGACGTTAAAGATTTGCTTGAAAAAACGGGTTATGCAGGCATGAAAGTTCTGCAATTTGCGTTTTCGGCTGACGGAGACGACTACCTCCCTCACAATTATATTAAAAACTGCATAGTATACACAGGCACGCACGATAACCCCACCACACTCGGCTGGGTGCAGACTGCAGAAAGGGAAGACCTTGCCTGTGCTATGGAGTATATAGGAATAGACGGTACAGACGTTTTAAAAGTGTGCAAAGGTTTTGTCCGCCTTGCAATGTCAAGCGTTGCCGACACGTGCATAATCCCCTTGCAGGATTGGCTTATGCTCGGTGATGATGCACGTATAAACACACCCGGCACACTTGGCGGCAACTGGTGTTGGCGAATGAACGGATTAAGCGATAAAACCGCCGCAGAGATTGCGCGCATCACAGCGCTTTACGGCAGAGATAAAAATAGCAGAAAGGCTGATAAAAATGTTTAACGAGTATTTTGAAAAAACAAAAGGCAAACCGCTTTCCACCGCTTCCGACAGAGAAGTTTACGAATCATTACTTTCGTTTACAGCATCATACGTGCAGGAGCGTGGGTATAATATCGGAAAGAAAAAACTGTATTACATTTCGGCGGAATTTTTAATAGGCAAATTGCTTTCGTCCAACCTTATTAATTTGGGTTTGTACGGCGCTGTTGCCGAAGAACTTAAATCCGTAGGCAAATCACTTGCCGATATAGAGGCTATAGAGCCGGAGCCGTCACTTGGCAATGGCGGCTTGGGCAGACTTGCTGCGTGCTTTATGGATTCTGCCGCCACCCTCGGTCTGCCTGCTGACGGAGTTGGTCTGTGCTACCATTGCGGGCTTTTTGCGCAGAAGTTTAAAAATAATAAGCAGACAGAGATGCCCGACTACTGGATAGAGGATAAAAACTGGCTTAACCGCACCGATACACAGTATGCGGTCAAGTTTAAAGATTTCACCTTGCAGTCACGTCTTTATGATTTAACAGTAACGGGATATGGCAACAAATCAAACCGTCTGCGCCTTTTCGATGCCGAAACGGTAAGCGAAAGCATTATAAAAGACGGAATAGCATTTGACAAAAAAGATGTTGACTCTAATCTGACGCTGTTCCTGTACCCTGACGACAGCGACGATAACGGCAAAAAACTGCGTGTGTATCAGCAGTATTTTATGGTGAGTTGCGCAGCACAACTTATTTTGGACGAAGCGGTTGAGCGTGGCTCGAATCTGCACGACCTTGCAGACTATGCCGTTGTGCAGATTAACGACACCCACCCTGCAATGGTCATTCCCGAACTTGTGCGTCTTTTAACAGAACGCGGTATAGACTTTACCGAGGCGGCAGGCATAGTGCGTAATGTGTGCGCATACACAAACCACACAATCTTAGCCGAAGCGCTTGAAAAATGGCCCGTCCGTTATCTGGAAGAAGCCGTGCCCGATATTATGGCAATAATCCGCCGCTTGGACCTTATGGTAAAGGGTGCAGACGAAACGTGTGCAATCGTTCAGGATGATTTGGTGCATATGGCTCACCTTGCCATACACTATTCGTTCAGTGTAAACGGCGTAGCGGCATTGCATACAGAGATTTTAAAAAATGTGGAACTTAAAAAGTTTTACGATTTGTATCCTGATAAATTTAACAATAAAACAAACGGTATTACGTTCCGCCGTTGGCTGATTGCCGCAAACCCTGATTTAACCGAACTGATACGCAGTTTAACTGGCGACGGCTTTTTAACAGATGCCGACCGCCTAAAAGATTTGGCGATGTACGAAAACGATCCTGATGTGCTCTCTGCACTTGATACTATAAAAACTAAGAACAAAGTCCGCTTAAAAGAGTTCCTTATGAAAAAAGAGGGCATAGTTCTGCGAGAGGATTCGATTTTTGATATTCAGGCGAAACGTCTGCACGAGTATAAGCGCCAGCAACTCAATGCGCTTTATATTATAAAGAAGTATCTTGATATCAAAGACGGCAAATACCCCGACCGCCACCTTACGTTTATATTTGCGGCAAAGGCGGCTCCGTCGTACACTATGGCAAAAGATATTATCCACCTTATCCTCTGCCTTTCAAAACTGATTGCCGCCGACCCCGTTGCAAGTGAGTATATGACCGTTGTAATGATAGAGAATTACAACGTAACTGTTGCAGAAAAACTTATTCCTGCGTGCGATATATCCGAGCAGATTTCGCTTGCATCAAAAGAAGCCAGCGGAACGGGTAATATGAAGTTTATGTTAAACGGTGCCGTAACTCTCGGTACGCTCGACGGCGCAAATGTAGAGATAGCCGATTTTGTGGGTAAGGATAATATTTATATATTCGGCAAAAGCGCAGAAGAAGTTATTGCGCTTTATAAAAGCGGAAGATATAATCCGCGCGCACTTTATAGCAAAAATGCCGATATCCGCCGTGCGGTGGATTTTATATCCGATACCGCCATGCTTAAAATCGGTGACGGAACATCACTCCGCCGATTGCAGAGCGATTTGATAAATAAAGATTACTTTATGGCGCTTCTGGATTTTGAAGACTATGCAAAAACAAAAGATAAAGCGTTTGCCGATTACGAAAACAGAACCAAATGGGCACGTAAAACGCTTGTGAATATTTCAAAAGCACGATATTTCTCGTCCGATAGAACAGTTGCGGAGTATAATAAAGATATCTGGAAGTTGTAATGTGCGGGACGATGTAGGCATCGTCCCCTACATATCGTATAGGGATATACCGTAGGGGCGGCTGCCCACATCCGCCCGCAAAAATTTCTTCCTTTATATATAATACAAACGTGTCCAAAACAAAAACTTTGTGAAAAACCGAAAAACTTATAAAAAACCCTTGACAATATGGAATAAAACATATAGAATTGTAAGGTAAAAATGATTTAATGGCATATTGTGTGCATATATTATCGTAGGGGACGATGCCAGCATCGTTCCGTTACATAAATCATTTCGTGTTATATCAAAAGTGTAGGTAAAGGGTTTTTTATTAAAAACTCTTTATTTTACAGTTTTGTTACAACAATAAATTGTGCATTGACGTGGCATTTTAGTGGTGTTATAATCAATGCATAAACTAGAAGTATTTCTAGTGTGGGTGTCTGGTTGTATATGAAAGAGATGCGGCCGGTTAACACTAAAAAACGTAATCTCTTTCAAAAAAATATTTTAAGGAGGATTTGAGACTATGAAAAATCTCAAAAAAGTACTCGCGTTAGTTGTAGTATTTTCAATGATGCTCAGCACTGTTGCTTTCGCAGCATTCCCTGACGTTGCTGAAGATGCTGACTATGCAAACGCAGTTAACACAATCGCTGCTCTCGGTATCGTTGGCGGTGATGATCAGGGTAACTTCAATCCTGATAACACAATTACAAGAGCTGAATTCACAAAAATGATTTGTGAAGCACAGGCTATCAAAGGTGATGCTGCTAAAGGCGCTACAATCTTCACAGACGTAGCTGCTGATCACTGGGCTTCCGGCTACATCAACATGGCTGTAGGTCAGAACATCATCAATGGTATGGGCGATGGCACATTCGCTCCTGAAAGCCCCGTTACATACGAACAGGCTATCAAAATGATCGTTGTAGCACTCGGTTACGAGCCCATGGCTGCTGACCGTGGTGGTTACCCCACAGGTTACATGGTAGTTGCTCAGTCAATCGGCGTAACAAAAGGCGTTAAAGCTCCTGCACAGACAGACGCTGCTAAACGTTCACTCATCGCTGAACTCATCTACAACGCTTTAGACGTTCCTATGATGGAACAGACAGGTTTCGGTTCTGATAAGACATTCGAAATCATGGATGGTTCAAAAAATAAAGACAGAGTTACTCTTCTTTCTTCTAAATTCGATGTAGTTAAACTTGCCGGTGTTGTTACAGCTAACGACAAAGTAAACATCTTAACAGGTTCTGAACCTGCTGAAGGCAAATTCAACTTCCGTGTTTACAACAACTTCAAAACAACAAACGAAGATTTTGTATTCAATGCTGATGAAAAAACTGCAGGTTATGCTGCAAAGAACGGCCTCTTAGTAGGTGACACAGACGTTGCTGACTTACTCGGCAAAAAAGCAGTTATCTTCGTTCAGGAAGATGGCAATGACTACGTTGCAATCGCTGCAATCGCTGATGGTGCTTCTAAATCTGTAGAAATCGCTCTTAGCGATATCGATACAGGCGACAGAACAAACATCGCTAATGCTGGTAAAAACACAATCGCTTACTTTGCAGATGATGCTAAAAACTCTGTAAAACTTGACATTCTGGATGAAGGCACAAACAAACTTAGCATCCTTTGGAACAACGTTAATAGCGCAACATACGACCTCGCTTACCTCAAGGCTGCTGCTGCAACCAGATCTGCTAAAGTTACTTTATCAGACTGGAACGACGATGACATCTATGATGTAATCGCAGTTGAAGAGTACAAACACTATGTTGTTGAAGATATCAACGAAGCAACACTCAGAATCAACAAGAGATTCCGTCTTGATGCTGAAGAAGTTGAATATGCTATCACAATTAAAGACGTTGATGGCAACGATGTAGCTTTCGAAGACATCAAAATCGGCGACGTTCTCGCAGTTATTTCTGACAACATTACAACTCCTTACAATCCTTCTAAATACATTGACATCGTAGTTCTCGGTGCAAACGTAGTTGAAGGTACAGTTACTGCTTGGGATGCTAACAATGCTTCCGGCAAAAAAGCAACAATCGGCGAAACTGTATACACAGTATCTAACGAATACACAGATGGTAAAATTAATATCGCAGCTGAAGGTGCTTTCTACCTCGATATCAACGGTAACATCTTTGATTTCGACGGTACAAAAGCTTCTTCTGGTAACCTCGGTATCATCCTTAAAGTTGCTGTAGCAACTGGCGGTGTTGATGCTTCAGTTGCTCAGGTTAAAATGCTTAACAAAGACGGTCAGGTTGTTGTTTACAACATCGCTGAAACTGTTAAAATTAGAAATGCTTCTGATGAGCCCAAACCTTTCAAGAGAACTGATAACATAACTGCTGACAATTTTGCTAGTGGTTTTGCTGGCGGTACAGTTGACACTGATTCAAATCCTGCTACTGTGGTAACAATTGGTGATTACTTAGAAGAGTTATTCGGTGCAGACGCTACTAAAGGTGCTGGTATCGCAGGCCGTGTAGTTCAGTACAAAGCAAACGCTAACGGTGAAATCACAGAACTCACACCTCAGGGTGTAAGCGAACGTTTCACAGTAACAGACGCTGCTGGTGAATACTACAATGCAAACACAATGAAATTAGGTGCTGGCAGATTTGACAGCAACACAGTTGTATTCTCACTCAACAACGACCTTACAAAATCTAAAGTTGTTGGCGTAGACACACTCGTTGACGATGCACAGTACAGTGCTATCATTGTTGAAGAACACGATGTAGACGAAGCAATCGCTGCTATCCTTTACGATGGTGGTAATGCAATCGGTTCTTCTGTTGAAGGTTGGGCTGTTGTAACAGGCGTTGCTAAAACAACTGCTAACGGCGAAGAAGCATACAACATTACATTAGTTGAAAACAGCATCGACGAAGAAAAAGCAATCCTCGTAACAGAAGATACTCTCCTCGCTGACGAATTTGAAGACGATTTGGGCAATTCTGTATACGGTTCTGCTACAGCAACATCAATCGTTGGTGATGCTGACTTCGGTATCGGTTCAGTTCTTCTCTACACAGCAGATGAAGCTGGTAACGCTGTAGTTATCGCTCCTATCGCTAACGTAGTTAACAACGAATTCGTAGCTATCGGTTCTATCGACCTCGCTTATGGTGATGAATATGGTACAGGTAGCGATAAAACTAAATTCAGATCAGGTATCAGCAATGCTGATTTTGATAAGAACGAAGTTTACACAACTGGTGGTACAATCGAAATCGAATCTGCTACAAACGAGTACAGAGTTAACAATGCTAACTCTAGAAAAGTTATGATCGACGTAGGTTCTTACGCTGGTGGTAACGTAGTAGATCCTGAAGACGGCAAAGGTAATGCATTCCTCGCTAGATACGTTGATGGCGACGTTGTAGACGTAATCTCTATCGACGCACGCGTTTCAAATGCTGCTCCTGCTGCTATAGCAGATTTCGCTAAAGCAACATTGGCAATCGCTGATCCTGCTGGTTATGCTGTAAATGTTACAAAAAAATCTCACAACGTATACGATGTTGAAATCGAAACAACCGCTGCTGTTGCTGAACATGGTCAGAATGGTTCTGCTGATCCTGCTCTTCAGGGCAAATGGGTAGGCGTTAAAATTGACGCTCCTGCAACTGCTGCATATGCAAAAGGTACATTCGGTGGTACTGCTTACACAGACAATGACATCTTAACTGATGGTTTTGCTGCATTCTATGTAAATGCTGCTGCTGCAACTAAAACAAAAGTTGCAACTCTCACATTCTATGATGCTTCTAACAACGCATTGTCTGCTGAAATGACACTCAACATCGATTTCTCTGATGTTGTTGTTGCTCCGTAATTACTGCTAATCACTTAAATAGTGTATTTAAAGTAATATAAATTGCACCGCACTCCGGTTTGGAGTGCGGTGCTTTTGTGTTTGTTATAAAAAAATCCCCTTTTTGTAAAGGGGATTTTTCATTTCCTACTATTCAGCAAACACTTTTTCTCGGTATCATAATTTTTTTCGGCTCTGCCAGAACTTCGGGGAATTCGCATCCGTTTGCGGCGCAAATCGCTTCTGTTGTTGTATGATAACGCTTGGATATATCCCACATCTTCTCGCCCTTTGCGGCAAAATATATCGTTATAGACGGCATCTTATCTTTATCAACTGCGTTTTCTTCGTTTGCCTCAACATCTTTTATATAACTTACCTCTTTTTCTTCTACAATCTTTGTATCGAAATTAAGTGTAAATCTTACATCTGCGGAATTTGCAGATGATGCCGAATACGAAATATCGTCTGCTTCGCAAATCACACTTATCTGCGCATCTTTTGAGCAGTCTGCAGACACGGAATATGCAAACGGGATTTCGCACTTATGGCTCCACACGGGTGCATCTGTATTTGCAGAGGTATATTCTATATACGTATCGGCAACACCCGAAATATCAGCCTTACCGCCTAAAACTTGCGCACTTTCTACATACGGCTTTACAACCACGTTATAAATTCTTGCAATAGACGGTGCGTCGGCAGGTATATTGATGTTTTCTTTAACAATGCTTCTGTCGCTTGATGCGTACACCACTTGTGTAACCTTTGCTTTGTCACGTGCAACTGTTACATCAAAGTATGGACTGTACAAATCATCAGTTATGCTATCGCAACTCTGCTCATAAACACACGTAGCGGCATTTATGCGTGCACGCACTTCTATCATAGACGCATCTCCGTCGCTGTCTGCCGCTACGCTGTACTGCAAATCTGTAAGCGTGTATTCCGACTCGCAAATATCGTTTTCGTAAACATCGTCAATGCTTAGCACCTCTGTAAAAGGTATACTGCTCTCCATACTCTGCAACTGCCCTGCGGTATCGGTATAAAGCGCACGTGCCTCTAAATTGCCCTTTGCAACAAGTTTTCCGTTAATAGATTTAATCTCTTTACCTGCCACACGTACATCTATCTTTAAAATATCTTCAATAACCTCGCTGCCTGATGATATGCTCAAAACGTCGCTTACCTCAAACTCATTCTCGGCATAGTCTTTAAGTGAAAACGACTCAACATCTTTTTGCTTGCATGGCAGTTCCCCCTCGCCCGTTGCATTGCTTACCGCCTGAAAATCGTCGGCACGAATAATATTGCTTTCAAAATCCACCACGCTTTTAACGTTTATCTTACGGCTGTTTACGGCAGAAAAGTCCACGCTTACAACATCTGCCTTAATACCCGCAAATGCCGCCTCCTGCGCGCCGGACGCTTCTATTTGATGCGTAAACGGCACACGTGTGCTGATAGACTTAACCCTTGAGGGTGCGTCCTTCTCGTCACTTAAATATACAATTGAATAGTCCACATTACCACTTAAAATAATGTAGTCCCTCTGGATATGCTTTTCGCATATCATCGGCAGAATCTCTGCCTGCAACACCGTTTTAACGTCGGGCTGTGTGTCGGGCACTATGATGTCGTTATCCATAGTCGCCTGCGTACCCATTGCGTTTAAGGTGCGGTGCGTTTTTATAATCTTTTTTTCCAGTTCTACGGACATGGTAATCCTCCTTATGATAAATTTATATAAATACACTTTGATACCAAATATATATGAAAAATTTTCTGAATTTATAACAAAAATGTGTACAATCTTGGCAACATAGTGTATAATAATGGTAATGACTGTTATTGGGGGAATACTGATGCTGGAAAAAATCAAAGCGTTGAAAACAAAAAACACCGCCACGTTTTTATTTACTGCGGTAGCGGTGATTTTAGCATATAAAATTATTATGAACATTGAAGGCGTTGCAGTTGCCATTAAAGGAATACTGTCTACAACCAAAGGCTTACTTATGCCTTTTATAATCGGCGGTGTGCTTGCCTATTTGTTAAACCCTGCCGTAAACTTTTTTGAACAAAAAGTCTTTGGCAAAATTAAAAAACTTAAAAAGGGCAAAACAACCTTAAGCATAATCGTGGTATATGCCATTGCGGCGGCTGTACTTGTGCTGATACTTAATATGCTGATACCTCTGCTGATTAAAAGTGCGGCAGACATCATAAATCATATGCCCGACTATTTTAACAGGCTTATGGAACTTAGAAACGGCGAGTGGAATCACTCCGTTGTAGGCAAATTGATATTTAATGCCATAGCAACAGTTGAAAACGAACTTACAGTATTTTTCAGCAATTACAAGTTCACCTCTCTTACACCTGCCATTACCGAAATCGTTGGCGGTGTTCTTAATGCCAGCGGTACTGTGCTTGACGTTGTTTTCGGCATCATTATATCCGTATACTTTATTTTGGAAAAAGACAATCTGTTAAACGGTGTAAAGCGCATCACACGTGCATTTTTAAAACCCGAAAATTCCGACAAACTGGGCGGTTATGCCATGGAGGCGCACGGCATATTCTCGCGCTTTATTGTTGGCAAAACTATCGATTCGCTTATTATAGGTATTCTTTGCTTGATCGGTCTTAAAATGCTCCGTGTGGACAACAGCGCACTCTACAGTGTTATTGTAGGCGTTACAAATATGATTCCGTATTTCGGCCCGTTTATCGGCGCTATCCCCGTTGTGTTACTTGTGCTATTTGAATCTCCGTTAAAAGCCGTTTGGGTTGGACTTTTTATATTCGCTCTTCAGCAGTTCGACGGTATGATTTTAGGTCCGAAAATTTTGGGTGATTCTATTAATTTAAGCCCGTTCTGGATTATATTTGCCATCATCATAGGCGGTGGATTATTCGGCGTTGCAGGTATGTTTTTGGGCGCACCTGCGCTGGCGGTTATATTGCTTGCAATCAACAGATTTTTAGACAGACGTATCAAAGAAAAAGAAGAACAGGAATAATAAAGCGGGATGATGTGGGCATCGTCCCCTACAAAAAAGGCAGAAACAATTTTTGTTTCTGCCTTTTAAATATTTTTTATACATCCATTATAATCGGTATAATCATCGGACTGCGTTTTGTTTCTTCAAACAGGCACTCCGATATTTTACTTTTAAGGTTATTTTTAATAGTTGCCCAGTCGTAGATTTTATTCTTTTTACATATCTCCATACAGTTTACAACAACCGAACGCAGATTATCCATTAAATCAGCCGACTCGCGCACATATACAAATCCTCTTGAGATTATCTCAGGCTGACCGACGAGCGAGTGTGTCTGTTGGGAAATAGAAACCACAACGATTATAACACCGTCTTCCGAAAGGCGTTTTCTGTCGCGAAGAACAATGTTGCCTACATCGCCCACACCAAGACCGTCTACAAGCGTTATGCCCGATGGTACTGCACCGGATATTCTTGCATTATCACGTGTGAGTTCGAGCACCTTTCCGTTTTCCATAATAAAAATATTCTTTTTGTCAATACCCATATATCTGGCGAGGTTTGCGTGCGTTTTTAAGAAACTGTACTCACCGTGAACGGGAATAAAGTATTTAGGTTTAGTAAGCGCCAGCATAATTTTGAGTTCTTCCTGACAAGCGTGCCCCGAAACGTGCAGTTCGGCACTTCTGTCGTGAATAACGTCTGCACCTTTTTTCATAAGTTCGTTAACCACGTTGGCAACCAGTTTTTCGTTACCGGGTATGGGGTTAGCCGAAATTATAACCAAATCGCCCGACGCAATCTCTACCTTTTTATGGTCGGAGTATGCCATGCGATAGAGCGCGCTCATAGTCTCGCCCTGACTGCCCGTTGTGATAATAACTATCTGGCCAGGTCTGTATTTTTTAACATCATCAATATCAATTAAGATATTATCGGGGATTGACATATACCCCAAATTAATAGCCGTTTCAAGTACGTTTACCATACTCCTGCCCGAAAGTGCTACCTTACGGTTTGTTTTATGCGCCGCTGTGATAATCTGCTGCACCCTATGTATGTTGGATGCAAATGTTGCCACGATTATGCGCTGTTTGGTGGATTTGAAAACGTCGTCAAGTTTTATACCTACCGAACGCTCCGACATTGTAAAGCCCGGACGCTCTGCATTTGTAGAGTCGCTCATAAGTGCCAGTACGCCCTTTTTGCCCAGTTGGCCAAGACGTGTTAAGTCTATCATCTCGCCCGCTATGGGGGTGGAGTCTATTTTAAAGTCGCCCGTATGCACTATAGTTCCCACCGGAGTTGTGATTGCAACTGCCACCGCATCTGCAATAGAGTGGTTTGAACGGATAAACTCAACCGTAAATCCGCCTACTTTAAAAGTATCTCCCGGTATTTTGCGGATAAGTTCCGTAGTTGAGAGCAAGCCGTGCTCCTTTAATTTATTCTGTACCAGTCCGAGCGTAAGGTTTGTGCCGTAGATGGGCACGTTAATCATTTTTAAAAAGAACGGTATAGCGCCTATGTGGTCCTCATGACCGTGTGTAAGCACTATGCCCTTTACCTTGTGATGGTTCTTCATCAGATATGTGAAGTCGGGAATTACAAGGTCTATTCCCAGCATCTCCTCATCAGGGAAAGCCATTCCGCAGTCAATAAGCAATATTTCGTTACCGTACTCTATAACAGTAAGATTTTTGCCAACCTCGTTTAAGCCGCCCAGAGGAATTATTTTTAGTTTTGATGTTTTTGCCACAATAATCCTCCTTGTAGTTAATTTAGTTACTTTAATTATTTCCAAAAATATGTAATCAAATACATATAAAAGAGTCATTATTTATAAATGGGCATAAAAACCCCTTGGTTTCGTGTAAAAATTATTTTTTAGTTGTTTTCGCGCGAGTAATAGAAGAGATACTGCTGGGCAATACCGCTGTTTATGCCAAACTTTTCTTTGGCAAACGCGCTTATCTGCTTTAAAGACGCACCCTCGCCAAGATAGAGTTCGCGCACAATCCTCTGCACCCATACGTCCACGGGGAAGGCATCTCCCTTTTGCAGAGAAAAAAGCATTGTACAGTCTGCCACCTTTGGCCCTACGCCTTTTATTTTCATAAGTTCAGCCTTTGCCGCATCTGTAGGCAAAGCGCTGATTTTTTTCAAATCAATCTCGCCTGAAGCAACTTTTTTTGCAGCGTCTATTATATACGATGCGCGGTATCCTGCGTTAATCGGCGCAAGGTCGTCTTCTGCAAGATTCGCTAAAGTTTCGCAATCGGGAAACGTGTAATAATCCTTGCCCCTATACGAAATCTTTTTACCAAAAAGTTCGCACATCTTCTTAATTATTTTTTTAATCCTCGGTATCTGGTTTTGTGTGGATATCACAAAAGATATCAGGCACTCAAACGGTTCCTGATTCAAAAGCCTTATCCCCCAGCCGAAATCCATTGCGCATTTTAGGTGCTCGTCACCCGACAGAGCGCCCTTAATATTGCCATAGTCTGTGTTCAGGTCAAGATACCTGCACCAGAAATTTAAAAAATCGTCTTCGTTGCAGTTTGAAAGACATAATGAGCCTTCCTCTGCCTTGATATTTATAACTTTCCCCTGTGCAATGCCTGTAAAACTGCCGTCCTCCTCCTGTTCCCAACGGAAGCACTGACCGCACAGAAACGTGTGCACGGGATTAAAATGTTCAAGATTGTTAATAGTAATGGTGGCTGCGGTGCTGTCGTATTGATAACTGTATCCGTAACCCATAAAAATCACCAATATATAGTATAGCATATATTTTTTGTCCAGACAAGTATTTTCATAAAATTTTCTTCAGCCGTTTAAAAGAGAGTGTAAGGTTTAAAATTTCGCTGGCATATAAAACCGCTATATATCCGTAAATGCCTGTATGGGGAAGCAGCATATATATTACGGGAACGCGCAGAGCAGAGTCGATAATATTTATTTTAAGCGAATACACCTGCTGATTAAGACCTTTTAAAATCCCGTCTGTAACGGAGTCTATATACATTGGTATTGTAAGAAGTGCGAGGGCAGTTATGTAGTTGCCCGCCTGAGTGTCGTTGTAGAGAGCAAGAGCAAGTTTTCTGCCGAATATTATAAGAATTACCGCTATAACCGTTGCAAACACAAATGTATATTTAAGCGAAGTGACTGCCGCACGCCGTACGCTGTTTTTATTTTGTTTTGCCTTGCGTGAGGATATTTCGGGTACAAGCAATGATGTAAAAGATTGCAGAAACACGTACGGGAAAGTTATAACGGGCATTGCCATAGCCTTTACTGTTCCGTAACGCGCAAGTGCGTTTGATGTTCCCGATTTTGTAAGGGCAGACGGAATAAGCAGATTTTCCGCAGCAACAAGACCTGAACGCAGATACGAGCCTGCCGCTACGGGCATCGCTATGGAAAGCACAGACCGAAATCCGCTTTTGCTTTGTATGTATGAGTTGCGTCTTCTCAATGCAAGTGCATACATACAGAAATCGCACATACACGCTATAACGGCTGACGATGCAAGTGCCACAGCAGATATAAAAACACCCGTATGTTGTGTGCCGAGCATTTTCATAAGCATAACCATTATAAACATATACGAAAACTCTTCTGCCATACGGCTTACGGTTATGCACGAAACTTTTTGAATACCCGTAAAGTATCCCCTTAAAACGCCCGATACCGATATAAACGGCAACGCAACAGAAAGTATTTTAAGCGGCAGTTCTGTGCGTTGATCGCTTAGCATATGCGCAGATATTTTTCCTGAAAAAGCAAATACGGATATAAATGACACAAAACCGAAAGCAAGACTTATACACATACACTTTTTAACTATTTTGTCCGATGCACTTCGGCTTGATGATTCCGACACCAGTCGTGTTGCCGCAAGCGGTACGCCCGACATTGCCACAGTAAGTGCAAATGAGTAGACAGACATAACCAGATGAAAAAGCCCCATCTGTGCCGCGCCGAATCTGCCCGATACGTAAACAGAAAACCCCATTGACATGGATTGTATAACAAGCATGGATAATGTAAGCGACATTACACCCGTCACGAATTCTTTTTTCTTCATCAAAAACCGTCCTTTTTAAATATCTATGACGATTTGGCGAAGAATATAATACATGAATTATGTTACAATATGCCGAAGAAGATAATTTTCGCTTGACAAAACGCACATATAACTATATAATAAAAACATAATTATCATAGGAGTGGTATGGTTAATTGAGAATTATATCAGGCAGAGCAAGAGGAACAAATCTTTTCGCTCCTGAGGGGCTTGACACCCGACCTACGCTCGACAGAGTGCGTGAGGCTATTTTCAGTATGATATTTACCCGAACAGACGGTGCGCGTGTGCTTGACCTTTTTGCCGGAAGCGGTGCTATGGGGCTTGAGGCTCTCAGCCGGGGCGCTGTTGCTGCAGATTTTGTAGACATCTCGCCAAAAGCGTGTGATTGTGTTCGCAAAAATCTTGAGAAGACGCGTCTTGAAGGGGCTAAGGTTTTAAATTCTGATTTTAAAACTTTTCTTAATACCTGTACTGGGTGTTACGACATCATATTTTTAGACCCACCCTATGAGGCAGGATATTACAGCACTGCGTTGGATATTATAAAAGAACGCTCATTGTTAAGTGACGACGGAATCATTGTTCTGGAATGTTCCGTGCCCGACGGATTTGACTGCCGTGGGTTTGAGGTTTACCGCCAGCGCAAGTATGGAAAAGCATCTGTGTATATTTTGCAAAAGGAGAACTCTCTATGAAAAACATCGCTGTGTACCCCGGTTCGTTTGACCCTGTAACAAACGGACATCTTGATATTATTAAAAGAGCAAGCAGAGTTTTTGAAAAAGTTTACGTTGCAATACTTGTAAACAGCGCAAAATCGCCTATGTTCACAGAAGAGGAACGTGCCGATATGATAAGGCGTTCCGTTGCTTCAATGGGCCTTAAAAATGTAGAAGTTCACATCTTCAGCGGACTTTTGGTGGATTTTATATCACAAAAAGGCGCCAATGTTATTGTTAAAGGTTTGCGCGCTGTGTCGGACTTTGAATATGAGTTCCAGATGGCGCTTATGAACCACAAGTTGCTGCGTGAGGTTGAAACCATGTTTATGATGACCAGCAACAAGTATTCATATCTCAGTTCCAGTATTGTTAAAGAGGTTGCCAAATACGGCGGAAACTTAAATGGTCTGGTGCCTGACGATTTGATAGACGAAATTACTAATCGAGCGATGCAGAAAAATTAAATATACCATTTTTGAAAGGATTGGTGAACAAATGGAAAGAGGTACTGATATAATCGAATTATTGAGCGAACTGGAGGACATTATAGACAGCGGCTTTGAATTCCCCATTATTCACAAAACATTTGTCAACAAGGAAGAAATAATGGAGATTATCAGAGATATAAGTTTACATATTCCCGAAGAGGTTCGTGTAGCAAAAACCGTTGCTGAGGACAGACAGAGAATTTTAAGCGACGCTCAGCAGAAAGCAGACCTTATCATCAAAGGCGCAGAGGAGAAAATTGTTTCCTTAATCGACGAGCACGAAATTACAAAACGTGCCAATGCTAAAGCAAACGAGATTATTGCCGCTGCTCAGGCTAACAGCCGTGAGATAAGACTCGGCACATTGCAGTTTGCAGATGATGTGCTTAAAAAAGCAGAACTCGGTCTGCGTGATGTAAATGCACAGTCAAGCGCAAGCCTTACAAAACTTACCGACACACTTCGCAACAGCAGAGCAGAACTTCAAAATGGAAAACGCTAATAAAGTTAAAAGAGCCGTTATAAAAGTAGGTACGTCTACCCTCACTTACGAGGGTGGCCGCCTTAATATACGCAGAATTGAAAAACTGGTTAAAACCATTGCCGATATCCGCAACAGCGGTATAGAGGTGGTGCTGGTGTCATCAGGCGCTATAGGTGTAGGTATGGGCAAAGCAGGAATTTCTAAACGTCCCGACTGCACCAGAGAAAAACAGGCGCTTGCGGCAATCGGTCAGTGTGAACTGATGAATTTTTACAGTACAATTTTTGAAAATTACTCGCACACTGTTGCGCAGATACTCCTTACACGTGACGTTACGGATAAAGAGCAGATGCGCACCAATGCCAAAAACACGTTTGAGATGCTCTTTTCTTTAAACGCTATTCCGATTGTAAACGAAAACGACACTATCTCAACCGAGCAGATTGAGTTTGGCGATAACGACACACTCTCTGCCATAGTTGCAGAACTTGTGGGTGCTGATTTGCTTGTACTGCTCTCTGATATAGACGGTCTGTACGACAAAGACCCGCACAAATTTTCCGATGCACGTATAATTGACGAGGTTGCAGAGATTACCGATGATATCCGCGCCCTTGCAGGCGGAACGGGAACATCACGCGGTACGGGTGGTATGGTAACTAAAATTGCCGCTGCCGAAACCGCTACAAGTGCAGGTGTTGATATGATTATCACCAACGGCGCAGACCCCGATGTTCTTTACGATATATTCGACGGCAAAAAAGTAGGAACTTTATTCAGGAAAAAGATATGATTGAAAAACTTTTAACATCAATGCGCGGTTATGCGCACGAAAATTATGTACCCATAGTCCGCCCCGAAACGGAGCGGATTTTGTGTTCAATAATAGAAAAAATCAAACCCAAACGTATGCTCGAACTCGGTGCGGCGATTGGGTATTCTGCTATATCGTTCAGCCGATATATTGCCGATGACGGCATTATCATAACAGTTGAGCGTGACGAACAGCGTGCTGCTATGGCAAGGCGCAATATTGCCCTAGCAGGACTTACGGGCAAAATCCGCCTTATAGAAGACGATGCTCTTACACTTTTGCGTTCAATGGACAATAAAGTGGATATAATATTTTTAGATGCCGATAAGTCGCACTATATAGAATATTACGAAGACTGCCTGCGTCTGCTCTCCGACGATGGCGTTATAATTGCAGATAACGTGCTTTTTGCAGGGCTCGTCGAAAAAGAGGGCGAAGTAGAGCATAAACACAGAACTATTGTTACTAATCTGCGCCTTTTTATTAAAACCGTTCAGGAAGATACCAGAGTAACAAGCGAACTTTTAAAAACAGAAGATGGGATTATGATTATAAGGAAGATATGAGAGAAAATTAGGGACTGGATCTGCATTAAAATATTGCTTTTTGCAGAAATAAAGGAGAAATTAAGATGAACAACAGAAACTTATTAACCGGCATTGTAATCTTTATCGGTATACTTGTTTTTGGTATGTTTTATGTGTCAGCAGAAACAGGTACTTATGGAGATTTAACTTACGAAATATCAGGTGGAGAGGTTACCATAACTGATTGCAAAGAATCTGCAATAATGGTAGAAATACCAAGTGAGATTGGTGACTATCCTGTAACGTGTATAGGTGATAGTGCGTTTTATGAATGCACCAGTTTGATAAGTATAACGATACCTAAAAGTATTACGTATATTGGAAATAATGCATTTTATGATTGTATAAGATTACAAAGTGTGTATATAAACGATATTGCTGCATGGTGCAATATAGATTTTATTATGGGACGTTCTCGTTCTGCAAACCCATTATATTACGCTGAAAATCTATATGTAAACAATGAATATGTAACAGAATTAGTTATTCCGGATGGTGTATCTGAAATTAAAGGCGCTACATTTTATAATTATGTAGGCTTAACAAGCGTAACAATCCCCGATAGTGTAACGAGTATAGGTGGAAATGCATTTTATGGTTGCGCAGGCTTAACAAATATATCCATCCCCGATAGTGTGACGAGTATAGGGGGAGGCGCATTTTATAATTGTACCGGCTTAACAAATATATCCATCCCTGACAGTGTAACAACAATAGGAGGAGGTGCGTTTGATGGCACAGGATATTATAATAATCCTTCAAATTGGGAAAACGATGCTTTGTATATAGGAAAACATCTTATTGAGGTGAAGAGTACAGTTGCCGGTAATTACAATATAAAAAACGGAACACAAACAATTGGCGATAATGCATTTTCCAATTGCACAGACTTAACGAATATATCTATCCCTGATAGCATGACAAGTATAGGGGGAAGTGCATTTGCTTATTGTGCCAGATTAACGAATATATCAATTCCTGATAGCGTGACAACCATAGGGGAATATGCATTTGCTTTTTGCGAAGGTTTAACGAGTATAACAATCCCCGATAGTGTAACAACCATTGGCGCTTATGCATTTCAGTTTTGCGACAACTTGAAGGGTGTATATATAACTGATATTTCCGCATGGTGCAATATAATGTTTTCCACCGGATATAGCAATCCTCTATGTTATGCAAAAAAACTTTATGTGAACAATAATCTCTTTACGGCGTTGGTAGTGCCCAATGGTACAACAGAAATTAAAAGTTATGTGTTTTATAATTGTGCTGCTTTGACCAGTATTGATATCCCTGACAGTGTAACAAGCATAGGGGACGCTGCATTTTCCGGTTGTGCCGGATTAACGAATATATTCATCCCTGATAGTGTAACAACAATAGGAGGAGGTGCATTTGCTGGCACAGGATATTATAATAATCCTTCAAATTGGGAAAATGATGTTTTGTATATAGGAAATCATCTTATTAAAGTGAATACCACAAAAAATGGTGAATGTTATATCAAAAACGGAATAAGAACAGTTGCCAAAGAAGCATTTTATGAGTGCGATAATATTGTAACCGTAGTAATTCCGGATAGCATAACAAATATTGGGGAATATGCCTTTGACGGTTGTTCAAAACTTGAAACAGTTTTATATGAAGGCAGCGAATCTCAATGGCTAAATGTGACCAAATTTTTTGAAAACGATGATCTTAATAATGTAGAATTTATTTATAATGCAACAAAAAAGACCTATAAATTTGAAACTAATTGCGATGAGTCTTTGATGGATGTTACAGATTATGCAATTTTTACTATGCCAACTGTAGAAAATGGCGGAGCAACTTTAACTGGGTGGTATGACAATGAGGCTTTAAGTGGCGCACCTGTTACATTTCCTTATTATGGAGATGCAACAACACTTTATGCTTCTTGGACAGACAGAACAGGAACAAACTTTGAAGATGCATTCATTGCAAAGGCAAATCAAGAATATACAGTAACCACTTCAGGTCAATTTGTGTACTTTGAATTTGTTCCAAATCATTCAAAAAAATATGTTTTCTATTCTAAAGGTGGTTTAGATACATGTGGTCGCTTATATGATGACAACCAATTCCAATTAGCATATAATGATGACGACGGAGAAGGGAATAATTTTTATATTTCATACGAACTATCAGCAGGAGATACTTATTATATTGCTGTTCAATGTTATGGGGGAACAGGAACATTCTCTTTGGTTACAGAAGAAGCGGCTGATTATAAAATTAATTCTATAACAATTAATGATATGTCAGGAAATGAATTATCAACAATTCCGATGGAAACATTTCTTGCGACGATTTCATTTACCAATGTCGGTTCAAGTACAGGCACCGTAATTGTGCTTGCTAAATATACGGATGATGGAGCATTTAAAGGATTGATGTATATACAAGCAGAGGATGTGCCAACAGGTTCAACAATAAATCTTTCTATCCCTGTGGATAATACAAATGGTGATGTTTCAAAATTAAAAGCATTTTGCTGGGCTTCGTTTAGTTCATTGACACCTATAGGAAATTCAGCAGCCTTTCCAAACGATTAATTTTTTATCTTCCACTTTACACTTGCCTTAGATAGAATATATTAAAAAAGGTGATATATATGAAAAAACCTGAACTTTTAGCACCAGCAGGAAGTTTTAATACATTAAAATACGCGCTTGCGTACGGCGCAGATGCAGTTTATGTAGGCGGAGAAGAATTTTCGCTCCGTACTGCGTCTAAAAACTTCAGCCGTGCAGAACTTGAGCAGGCGGTGCGCTATACGCATAACCTAGGCAAAAAAATATATGTGGCTGTAAATATATTCTGCCACAACGACGATATTGCTGACCTTGAAGAATACGCAAAGTATTTAGAACTTATAGGTGTTGACGGAGTTATAATATCGGATATCGGTGCGCTTTCCGCAGTAAAGGCGGCGGCACCGAATTTGCCAATCCACATAAGCACTCAGGCAAACACCACCAATGCATCTGCAGTTAAAGCGTGGCAGACGCTCGGTGCGGTAAGGGTTGTGCCTGCGCGTGAACTTTCGCTTGACGAGATTAAAAAAATCAAAAGCGAAACAGATTGCGAGATAGAGTGCTTCATACACGGTGCAATGTGTATATCGTATTCGGGAAGATGCCTTATGAGTAACTACTTTACGGGCAGAGGTGCTAATCAGGGTGCTTGTGCTCACCCGTGCCGTTGGGAATATTCAATTACCGAAAAAACACGTCCCGACGAGCAGATGCCTGTTGTGGAAACAGAACGTGGTACATTTATTTTTAATTCAAAGGATTTGTGTATGATAGAGCACATCCCTGCCCTTATAGATGCAGGTATAGACAGTTTTAAAATAGAGGGCAGAGTTAAAAATGAACTCTACGTTGCCACCGTTGTAAGCGCATACCGTGCGGCTATTGACGCATATATGGAAAATCCAGATGCGTATAAAACTGACGAATCTATACTTGAAGAACTTGGCAAAGTAAGCCACAGAGGGTATACAACAGGTTTTTATTTCGGCAAACCTGATGCTGACGCGCATAATTTTGAAAGCAGCGAATATATCCGTGACTACGGCATAGTGGGCGTTGTAAAAGAGTATGACGAAAGCACGGGCATCGCAACTATCGAACAGAGGAACAGATTTTTTGCCGGTGACGAACTTGAAGTGCTTGTGCCAAACGGCGGATATTTTACTCAAGTAGCGCAGGATATGAAAAACGAGCGCGGCGAGGCAATAGACGTTGCCCCCAACGCGCAGATGACCATTTTTATGAAAATGAGTAAACCCGTAGCGGAATTTGCAATATTGCGCAAAAAATTGTAATCTTTGTTATAAATTTAACAAAAAGCCTTGACATTTGTTAAAAAATTTTTTAAAATAAAAAAGGATTTTAAAGGTAAATATAGAATAATGTATAATATGGGAAAGAATCAGATTTTAATATAAATACAGGAGGAGAAACTATCATGAAAACCAACAACAAAAAAGTTCTTGCTTGGCTTGACGAGATGGCTGCTATGACCAGACCTGCCCAAATCGTTTGGATTGACGGCAGCGAGGCACAGTTGGAAGCGTTAAGAGAAGAGGCTTGTGCATCCGGTGAAATTATTAAACTTAATCAGGAAAAACTTCCCGGTTGCTACTACCACAGAACTGCAGAGAATGACGTTGCCCGTGTAGAGGACAGAACATTTATCTGCACACCTACCAAAGAAGAGGCTGGTCCAGTAAACAACTGGATGGACCCCGAAGAAATGTATGCTAAACTTAAAAAACTGTACGACGGCTCTATGGAAGGCCGTACAATGTACGTAATTCCTTACTCAATGGGTCCTGTTGGCTCACCATTCTCAAAGATTGGTATTGAGTTAACAGACAGTATCTACGTTGTACTTAACATGGCTATTATGACAAGAATCGGCGACGCTGTTATGGACGCTCTTGGCGACGACGGCGACTTCGTAAAATGTCTGCACGCTAAAAAAGACGTTAATCCCGAGGAAAGATACATTGTTCAGTTCCCTCAGGATTCTACAATCTGGTCAATCAACTCCGCTTACGGCGGTAACGTACTGCTCGGTAAAAAATGCTTTGCACTCCGTATTGCATCTTACCTCGGTATGAAAGAGGGCTGGATGGCTGAGCATATGCTCATCTTAGGTTTAGAGAACCCACAGGGTGAAGTTAAGTACATCTGTGCTGCATTCCCCTCTGCTTGCGGTAAAACAAACCTGGCTATGCTTATTCCGCCCGAGTACCTTAAAGAAAAAGGCTACAAAGTATGGACTGTTGGTGACGATATTTCATGGCTCCGCATCGGCGAGGACGGCAGATTGTACGCTATCAACCCCGAGGCAGGTTTCTTCGGTGTTGCTCCCGGTACAAGCGAAAAAACCAACTTCAACGCACTTGAAGCAACCAAAAAGAACACAATCTTTACAAACGTTGCTATCAATAACGACGACAACACCGTTTGGTGGGAAGGTCTTGATAAAAATCCGCCCGTTAATGCTACAGAGTGGAAAGGCGCTCAGGTTAACGGCGTAGAATACACAGCAGCAGGTAACAAACTTGCTCACCCCAACTCTCGACTTACTGCTCCTGCAGTTAACTGCCCCTGCATTTCAAAGGAGTTTGAAAACCCACAGGGCGTGCCGATTTCTGCTATCGTATTTGGCGGCAGACGTGCTAAAACTGCTCCATTGGTATATCAGGCAAGAGATTGGGAACACGGTGTGTTCGTAGGTGCTACAATGGCATCTGAAACAACCGCTGCAGCAGCAGGCGCTGTAGGTGTTGTAAGACGCGACCCAATGGCTATGAAACCTTTCGTTGGTTACAATATGGCTGACTACTTCGGTCACTGGTTAGAAATGGGTAAAAAGATGGATGCTGACAAAGCACCTAAAATCTTCCACGTTAACTGGTTCAGACAGGATGAC
>JAZRKQ010000008.1:0-3741 GCA_045646385.1 Clostridia bacterium
AATTTTATAAAAAAGTATTGACAAAACCACTTTTCTAATGTATACTGTATTAGTAATTTATCCGGCCCGGTAGTTCAGTTGGTTAGAACGCTAGCCTGTCACGCTAGAGGTCGTGGGTTCGAGCCCCATCCGGGTCGCCAAAATAGAACGATTTAGATAAAAATCTAGAACGTTCTATTTTTTTATAAAAAATTTTCTAATAACTTATTGAATTTTATTATAAACTGTGGTATGATAATTAAAAATGAATAAGAAACGGGAGCTTGTACTACAGGCTGAGAGGAAGGTATGACCTTCGACCGAGAACCTGATTTGGATAATGCCAACGGAGGGACGCCTGAACACAAGCTTTAGGAATAACAAAGGATAATTGGAAGTTACCAAATCGGTAGCTTCCTTTTTTTATTTTTTAGGAGGTGAAATAAGATATTCCGGCAGTTCCGGACGGATATTAAGCGAGCGCTTCATATCTTGTATTTTGCGATGGGAACCCGTGTTTCGGGGTGAGAGGAGAAAATTAATTCTTGACCGAACAAAGCTATATGCTTTGTATTATATCGTGAAAAGAGGAATTTTAAATGAAAAATCAAAAAAACTTATTCAAAATGATTGTGCTTTCAATGTTAATTGCACTTGGCGTTGTTATCTCTCCGATACTTAGAGTTGAGGGAATGTGTCCGATGGCACATTTTATAAACATTATCTCTTCTGTATTCTTAGGTCCATGGTATTCGCTTTTATGTGCAACACTTATCGGTGTAATTCGTATGATTACAATGGGAATACCTCCAATAGCACTTACAGGTGCAATATTTGGTGCATTTCTTTCGGGCGTGTTTTACCGTATGTCTAAGGGTAAGATAATATTTGCAGTAATTGGTGAAATTATTGGAACCGGTATCGTTGGAGCTTTGGTATCTTATCCTGTTATGACCTTTTTATGGGGAAAGGAAGGATTAAGCTGGATGTTCTATATTCCGTCATTCGTATGTGGAACATTAATCGGTGGAAGTATAGCTTATGTGTTTTTACGCAAGCTTACCGATAATGGTATACTTTTGCAAATACAGAATATGCTATCATCAAAAAGCTATGAAGATAAAAGCACGCTACTTTCAAACACTATAACCATTGCTGCCTTTGGTGCAATCCTATTTGTAATTATTGAGGTGATACCTGATATTTTTAAACTCTCATCGCCGATATTTGATGTTTTGTCAATAGCATCCCTTATAATTTGTATTATAATTGCAGTTATTTATTATATTTGCAAGAAGGTGAAAAAGATTGATAAATAAAATCGACATACATATACCTCCCCTTGTTCACTGCATAACCAACCCTATATCCATAAATCAATGTGCAAATGCCATTCTTGCAATCGGAGCCAAACCTATTATGGCAGAGCATCCTAAAGAAGTTAAAGAGATTACAAGAACGGCAGATGCTCTTATGCTCAACCTAGGTAATATCACCAATGCACGGATGAAATCTATGCCAATATCATTACGAGAGGCATCAGTAAAAAATATCCCTGTTCTGTTGGATGTTGTTGGAGTTGCTTGCTCATCGCTTCGAAAAACTTTCGTACACAAATTACTGAAAGTAGGTATCCCGACAGTGATTAAGGGAAACTATTCAGAAATATATGCACTGTATAATGCAAAATACCATTCGTCAGGCGTTGATGCAGATAGTTCTTTGAATGAAGAAAATCTTGAAACAGCTGCTGTGGTGCTTGCATGCAAATACAATTGTATCATACTGGCAACCGGGCAAAAAGATATTATTACAGATGGAAGACGTCTTGTATACATTAATAACGGTGCAGAACAACTTTCTTCTGTTACCGGAACAGGATGTATGCTCGGTGCATTATGTGCTTCGTATCTTGCGACAGACAACTCTTTTGATTCGGTTATTTATGCCTGTGGTGTATTGAGTATCTCAGGAGAACTTTCAAAAACAATTACAGGCAATTCAACATTTATGCAAAAACTTATAGACACACTTTCTACAATAACAAAATCCGATATACAAAAACATTTAAAAATGGAGGAAAAGAAATTTGATGAAGTTTGATTCGAGAATGTATTTTATAACGGACAGTTCTAACTATTCGGAAGATGAATTTCTATACCGTGTTGAACAGGCACTTTCAGGCGGTGTTACGCTACTACAAATTCGCGAAAAGAATAAAACTACCCGCGAATATATGAGACTTGCAGAAAAGTTGCATACGATTACTAAAAAATATAACGTTCCGCTTATAATAGATGACAGAGTGGATATAGCGCTTGCAATAAATGCCGAAGGTGTTCATGTTGGCCAAAACGATATGCCGGTTTCTTTAACCAGAAAACTTATCGGGAACGATAAAATTGTCGGTGCAACCGCAAAAACTGTCGAACAGGCTGTAGATGCATACCTTCAAGGTGCAGATTATCTTGGAGTTGGAGCAATTTATCCAACAATCACCAAAGTAAAAACAGTTATCACTACACCCCAAACACTTGCAGATATCTGCAAATCTGTTCCGATACCTGTAAATGCAATTGGCGGACTTAACAAAGATAATATTGATATTCTAAAAGGTATTCCTATTGCCGGAATATGTGTGGTGTCTACAATTATGAACTCGGAAAATCCGGCAAATGCAACTGCTGAACTTATAAAAAAAGTAAAGGAACTAAATCTATGATAAAAGTTACACATATGAAAACATCACTTTCTATTGCTGGAAGCGATTCTATTGGCGGTGCAGGTATCCAGGCAGATATAAAAACTATGACAATGAACGGTATTTATGCAATGACTGCGATTACAGCACTTACCGCTCAAAATACACTTGGAGTAAGGGCTATTTTAGAGTCAACACCAATCTTCCTAAGAGAACAAATTGATGCTGTATTTGAAGACATATTTCCTGACAGTGTAAAAATCGGAATGGTGCCATCAAGTGAATTGATAGATGTAACTGCAGATAGATTAAAATTTTATAATGCCAAAAACATTGTTGTAGATCCTGTGATGGTAGCAACGAGCGGTTCTGCTCTTGTAAAAACAGAAGCGATAAAAGCAATAGTCACAAAATTACTTCCCATCACAACAGTTGTAACTCCAAACATTCCTGAAGCAGAAATTTTATCGAATATAAAAATTTCAAGTAAGAAAGATATGATAAAAGCAGCGGTGTTTATTGAAAGAAAATATGGTTGTAATGTTCTTTTAAAAGGCGGTCATAGTATAAATGATGCAAATGACCTTTTATGCGAAAACGGAAGGCTTATATGGTTTAACGGTAAAAAAATTAATAATCCTAATACTCACGGGACAGGATGTACACTTTCTTCCGCCATAGCATCAAATCTTGCTAAAGGATTTAGCCTTAAAGATGCTGTAAAAAAAGCAAAAGATTTCATATCTGATGCACTTTTAGAAGGTCTTGAATTAGGAAATGGTTCAGGTCCTATAAAACATAATTTTATAATAAACAGCGACATATAAAGAATTTGGCTCTTACAAAATAGAAATTCTTGCAAAATTCAGTAAGAATTTCTATTTTTTTATTTTTTTTATAAAATAATGCTTGATTTTTATGAAAAGTTGTGGTATACTATCTTATGGTCTTTGACCAAATACTTATAAGGAGGGATATGGAATGAGAGAAGGAATTCATCCCGAATATAAGCAGACAACAATAAAATGTGCCTGTGGCGAAGTGATCGAAACCGGTTCAAC
>JAZRKQ010000009.1:0-12162 GCA_045646385.1 Clostridia bacterium
ATTCCTGAAGGATACCCGAGTATTACAGTGTTATAAAAAAGCCCCTGATACCAGAAAAAATGGTGTCAGGGGTGTTTTTATTTACTTTTATAAACAAAAAACAGCCACCTGATGGTGACTGTTTAGATTTGGTTGCGGGAGGCGGATTTGAACCACCGACCTTCGGGTTATGAGAGCAAAATAATATGTTTTCGTTTGTTTTCGTTAGGTTTTGGAAATGGCGGTTTAAAGCCATTTTTGAGGATTTGCGTTTAATTTACCTTCCTTTTATTTAATCTAATTTTCGAAAAATAAAGGACAAATAAAGGACAAAAAAATCGGCACAAAATCGGCACAAAAACGGCACAAAAATCGATCCAAAATTTTTCTTAAAATGCCTTTGAATTTAGTGTGGTAATAAATGCTTCTTACACATTACATTCATTCCTTAACCGCATCGCATATTTAAACCCTTGTTCAAAGCCAAATTGCTCTATGGCTGATATTGCGCCTGTAAAAATAAATTCAAGATTGCTACCCTCTTTAAAATCCCTTTTATATGCTGGCTCTACAAATATATCACGCGCCGCATCCACTTTTTCCCTTCTTGACATATTTTTTTCGGCCTCACCATATTCCTCAGTTTGAATATAATCTAAATATAAATTTTCAATCATTGTTAACTACTCCTTATATCATCATTTCACATTCTTTTTTCAGTTCCATAGCATATATAAAACCTATAACAAAGCCTTGTTCTTGCCAGGCTGCTTCATTGTCAGCTATCAAGCTTTCGAGTTCTGTCCATTTTTTATCTCCTCGTTCCTTTAACGGCTGTACAACAGCATTGAATAATATCTGACTTTTACTTAAAACATTTTCGAAATCTTTTATATTTCCCGACACAAGTAAGTCATTATGTATATTCACTATGTTTTTAAAATCTCCTGTATTCACTATAACTACATCCTTTCAAATTCAATCTTGACATTTCCCTTTGGATGCGGTATAATAATCACGTGGATTGTTTCCGCATCTGTGGAACGTTGCCCCTGCAGGAGTTGCTCCTCTTGCAAGGGCATTTTTTCTTATACATTTAATTTAATCTCAATACCTAAGTTCATATACGGCTCGTATTTGCCCCTTATTTCGCCGTATACGGCTTTTATTTCATATCCTATATCAAGTAACGGAGAAATGATACAAGCGAGGGGAGAAGGTAAATAACCGATTTTTACAGAGCCTTTGTTTTTGACTCCTGCATGTACTTCTATTGCGTTACTATCATAAAGGTTTGCCGCATCCCTTTTAAGGTCTATCATAATGTCATCAGGGTGGTATGCGGTAAGGCGTTGTAATGCCCTTTGAGAGTTTCCAAAGCTCACGCCCTTAACCTTTGTTGTGATGCCTGTCTTAACTATCAGCCAGGCGCGTTTTAGAGCCTGTGAGAGCGTTAAGCCTTTGTTATGTAATCTGTTGCCGATTGTCATAACCTTTTTTCTTATACTGTGGATTGTGTTCATGCTGTTTCTTCCTTTCTTTCCAGTTCTGATAATAATACTTGCAAGCGCTCATGTATTGGTTTAATGTATTCTATTATGTCGAGTATTTCCTCGATATCTGTATTAAGCTGCACAATACATGATAGTATTTCGCCTGTTATGGATGGTTTCATTTTTGCTCACCCCCTTGTTCATTTCTTGATTACATTATACTATGGTTAACCATATATGTCAATGTTCATAATGTACAAAGTTAACCATATATTTTTAGCGAAATTGTATATTGTTAACCATATAATTATATGATATAATTATAATATAATGAAAGGAGTGTATTTTTATGGCAGTCAGCGAAGCGCAAAAGAGAGCATCAAACAAATATAATAAGGAACACATGGCAACATTAGGCTGTAAAGTCAAAAAAGAAGATGCCGCAAAATTTAAAGAATATGCAGCACAACAAAGCAAAACCTCTAATACATTACTAAAAGAATATGTTTTAAACTGTATTGAAAAAAAAGAAGGGGCAGAATAACCGTCCCTTTGTCTTATATTATGGTATGCCGTCAACAAATGTCCCGCATCCGAAAGTTCCTGTATATATTGTCGATTTCATGTCCTCACTTTCCTTTCTTTTTAAATTCTGCCGTCCTTGCTTTATATCCTTGTGCATATCCAAACCGAAAACCATTGCATATCAATTCATACAGATTTCTACTTTTATCCGCAATCAATTTAAGGTCCTGTGCGGTTGCATCATATCTAGGATTTATTTTTCCTCTGGTATCGGATATTGTTTTCATCACATTTAACTGCATTTTTACTCACCTCGCTTTCCTTCAGCTTATGAGTATATTATACTACTGTACACAGTATATGTCAATATACATATTTAACAAATGTACCCAGTATATTTTGTTGAATATGCTACTGGACACAGTATACTAATTGTGATATAATATAATTGGTTAAGAAATTAACCTTGACAAACGGAACGGCGGGCGGTCGTTTTTGGAAAGGATATAATTATGAGTGAAAGTACATTGATTCTAATTGTAGTTTTGCTTATGTTGTGGATAATAAAGAAATAACCGCCCTATAGCAGTAAGGCGGTTATTGGGTAGAATAGATTCTACAAAAATAATTTAAAACTGTATATAGAAACGGCTGTTTTGCCGTTCCTTCTTTGTCTAAATTATATCACATATATTTTTTGTTGTCAAGGGGTGATTTTATGTCTATAACTGAAGCTCAAAAAAGAGCAGTAGCAAAATATAATTCTAAAGCTTATGACGAAATAAAAATAAGGGTGCTAAAAGGCAAAAAGAGTACTATAAGCGAAATTGCCGCATCGAATGGCGAAAGTATAAACGGATATACAAAAAAAGCCTTGAAGGCTCAAATTAAAGCTGATACAGGTAAAGAAATAGAACTGTAAATGTTAATATAAAAATGGAATGTTAGAATGGATAAAGAACATAAAATAACCGCCTATCGTTGCGACCGATAAGCGGTTGACGTAGAAAGTAATTTCCTTCTACTAATCCCTTGCGGAAACAATGTTAATGTTCCCTTTCTGGCATCATTATAACACACAATTATGATGTTGTCAAGGGGTGAATTAAAGTGCCTGAAGAAAAATTCGATAAAGTGAAATACAAAAATGAATTTATAGCGAAATCTTATGACCGAATTAATTTAACAGTCCCAAAAGGCAAAAAAGAAATTATAAAAGGTTTCGCAGACAAACGGGGCAAATCTATCAATGGCTTTGTAAATGAGGCTATAGACGAGAAAATGGACCGAGATAAGCATGCGGAATAAAATTAAATTAGCAGCGGGGGCAATTATGCCCCTTTTTTCTTTTCCCGGATGCGGAATGTACCGCATACAAAACAAAAACTGCCCTATTGCCGTAGGACAGTAATTGCGCAGAGTTTAAGCTCTGCAAATAACATATATCACACACACTCCTATAGCTATTATATATCATTTTTTATAATTTGTCTATAGCTATTTTAATTTTCTCTCGGTTCGCTCTTGGTTCGTTACGTTTGGCTCTTTGTTATGGTGTTACAAATGTCACCATATTTTCGCCCTTTAAGCTCTGTCAAATCTATCAGAAAATAAGGCGCGTTATAGTTGCAATTAGTTGCTTCTCAATCTTACGGAAAATAGTTGTCGTTATAATCTTTGTTAAATTCCGTTAAATCTTACG
This sequence comes from Clostridia bacterium, assembly GCA_045646385.1. Classification (GTDB taxonomy): domain Bacteria; phylum Bacillota; class Clostridia; order UMGS1810; family UMGS1810; genus SIG455. The sequence continues at coordinate 3,700 of JAZRKQ010000009.1, forward strand.
GAAAATAAGAGCCGTTATAATTATCGTTATAGTTCTGTTAAATCTTACAGAAAATAGTTGTCACTATAATTGTTACTAATTTCTGATAGTTCTTGCGGAAAATAATCTGTTCTATTGTTTGAAAATAATTCGATGCGGTCATATTTTTGATATGCATGTATAAGGCTCAAAATTGAGTTATAAGAAACTTTTTGTATAATTAATATACTTTCCCGTCTTGCGCCTCGCAAGGCTAAAACAAACGTATTTTTCCTTGTTTTTTAGGTGTTAGAAATGTTAGGATGTTTTTCCTTCTCGCCGCTTCCTCGCCGCTTCGATGTGTTATATGGCTCTCTGCCTTTTCCATTTTCAAAACCGCCCATTCAACGCTGCTCTGATTAGTTCTGTGAAATCTCCCTAAACCGCCCAGGTGATAACTTGCTCCAATAATCTCATCCCGGTATGCGGTCATTAGCTTGTTCTCGGGTTTTCTTAATATCCTAAGTGATTTAACTATTATCTGGCGGACATTACTGCCATTACATCCTAATTCTTTTGCTATAGCCGTTTGAGTCATATTCAAAATATAGTGCCGTTTTATAACGTCAAAATATTTATCATTGTTTAATGTTTTTTTAACCGCATCCATAACCCCGGAAAGAGCTATATCCGTCAAAAGCTTATCTTCGAAATCTGCTGAATCATCTGCAAGAAGGTCGCCAAAACATGTATCATCGGCTTCGTCTGTACTGCCAACAGGTGCATCAAGGCTTGTACAATTGTTTAACGGCTCATTAGTTCCTGTCTTGGTTCTGTAGCCTGTCAACTCATTATATGATTTTAAAAGCGGATATTTAAGGAAAGCAAGAAACGTATGCCCTTTAGTATTATTTTCATTGTATGCAGTAACTGCTTCGGGAAGCGCAAAGAAAGATTGATTTAGCAAATCGTCAAGTTCGATTCCGCATCGATTGCAACGCTCTGTATGCCTGTTATAATAGCCTTTAGCGTATTTGTATATAATTCCCCTGTTCTGCGTGTAAAGTTCGCCCACAAGCTCGTTTTGCCCAGAATAAATGCGTTCTGCAAGTTCTTCATTTGTCATTGATTTATACACCGCCTTGTGATATAATATAAATATCTTCCCGGATGCGGTGCGATTGGTTTTATGTTTTTAGGTGCGGTTTTGCCGTACCTCTTTTTTTATATATATTCTTTGATGTTAGGTTTTGTCAGGTCCTTGGCAGCAGTTCCACAATGTATTTTTATGGACTCCGAAATGTCCGGATACTTATTCTTTTTGTGGTAGTTAAGTCAAGCTATAGATAGCATCTTTGATTTCATCTAAATTATATATAACTTCGCTTAGGCTACTATGAACCGAAAACAATTCAGATATTTCCAAAGCCTTTAAAGCCAGCTCAAGTTCAATCTGATACGTTTCACTTAATACAAGAGCTGCAACAAGATTCGTTTCTGCTGCGGAAACCTTAGATTCTATTGTATATTGATTTTTTTCAACAATTTCTTTGCATTCTTTATTCATTCGTTATTCTCCTTCTATCTTTTTCATCAGTTCCTTGCAATCGTGTTCTGTAATGTTTCGGGTATGAAAGCAATAATATATATGCGCCATATGTATAAGCCTTGCAATCTCATCATGATTTAACCCAATACACACAGGTCTTAATAATATTTCCCAATCTTCTGTATCAGAAGAATGCGCAATAAGCATCAGAGCTGTTGCGTTTGCTTTAGCTTTCAATGTTTTATTATCCATTACATAATCCTCATTTAAAAGGGCGCCGCATCAAAGTTCCACAACTCATTAGATGCGGAAACAACCTCGCCAAACGGACATTCCCAGCTGTATTTTTTATTTTCCGTTCCAAAAGGCGTTATTCTTTTGGTTTTATCTGAATAACAAAGCTGTATTGCACCTTCACCTCGTGCATAACGACCAAACAATCTATTTTTAGTTATGCTTAAAATACCGCCGCATACTTCATCATCTTTTCGTTTGTAGCTCATAACCACATCAACCTTATTAGTGATATCCGATGACCCCAAAACATCATCATTAACCAAGTCATCCTTACCATCTTTTGATTTTTTAGGATGTGCAACCAAAATAACCGCTATATTATATTTTACTGCCATTCTTTTTAGCTCTCCCACAAAGTTACCTTGTTCCCTGTACAGTTCATTTGCTCCGGTTCCGTCCATAGCTGTCATAAGGTTATCTATACAAACAAGACGGGTACCGTACTGCTTTACAACTTTTTCAACTGTTTGTAAAAGGCTTTCCTTTTCTTGTGCTTCGTCTTGCAAGCCATCAATATAGGAATTATCATAAATAAATGCCCGGCCCTTGTACCATGAATTCAAGCGTTTAACAATATCAGGTTTAATTGAATATGTCATTTCGTCATATTCGTTTTTATTTTCCACAAGATGCTCACTGCCTGCAAGCTGATAATCAAGCCAACGCTTAAAATGATACCCTGCAAGTTCGCCCGAATAAATAAATACGCTTTCATTTTGTTCTAATGCCTCGCATACCAATTGTGACATAAAGGTGCTTTTTCCATGTCCGCTTTTACCTGTTAGCAAAATAACCTGTCCCATTATCAAGCCACCGATAATACGGTCTATAGGGGCAATATTAGTCTTTATTTTTTCCAGGGTGTTTATGTCCACACTTTTAACGTCTGATAACTCTATAACATTTTTTACCTTTACTGGAGAGGCGTTTTCTACGGCTTTTCTTACCGCATCAGAACCATAATTTTTTAAGATGTCGTTTGCATCCTTTTCTCCAAGATAATACTCTTTTTGTACCGCAAGTATTTTGTTATTCAGACGTTTCAAAAGCGTATCTAAAAGAGTCATCTTTCCGTTTTCCATATCTCCAAAAATAACAATTTCTTTAAATTTAGAAATCCATTCCCAAACATTTGCAATCCAGGTAAATCCCGTTGCACCATTTGGAACACTTACAGCGTTTTTTATCCCGGATGCGGCAACGGACAAACTATCTAATTGTCCCTCGGTTATTACAAGCCTGCCAAAATCCTCACATTGAGCCATGCCAAACAAAATCGGTTTTGTGCCTGCCTCAAACCACTCTTTATTTTTATCTCTGCTTTTATCATAATTGCACTTTCTATACTTCGCACTAACAAGTACGCCGTTTTCATCATAAAATGGGAATACCAAGATATTGGCATCTTTATTTTGGGTAGTTATTTTATATTTCTTTGCCGTTTCTTCCCCGATGCAACGACTTTCAAGGTATTTGATTGCCGCATCGTTTGAGGATATAGCCTTCTGCGGAAGTTCTTTGTACTGTTTTGTTTCACCAAAATCAAGCGGGAAATTAAAATCTCTGGCGAGCTCTACAAAATGACCGCTTTTATTGCACGAAGAACGCAAGCACTTAAATGCTCCTGTTTTTAAGTTTATACTAAATGTTTCCTTGTCATTATGTTTGCCACCAAGACAGTATGGGCAATATGTAAAATGTAATTCTTTACCCCTTTTTGTGGTTTTGTGTCCATTTAGGTCCGCAAACGAAAAAACATCATTTTCATTAAATTCATATCCCATATACTAATAGTTCCTTTGTTTTTCAATTTGTTTTTTAACTTCTTCAACCGTCATATTATATTTCCTTGCCAACTCTTCATAATATTGAGTTGAATTATCTTTGCCTTTTTCTTCCGGTTCTGCAGTTTCTAAATAATCTTTGTATCTGCCATTAAAAAAAGTGCTGCCATGCATTATAAATTTTTCGTCCACATTATTATCTGATATTTCTTTCTTGTACCTCTTAATGCACTCAATCATTTTTTCTAAGCCGATAGCGTTAATTTCCTTTAAAGCCTTTTTTGTTACCCTTGCTTTTCCTATCTTACGAGGATATAAACTCCAAATCGATTCAAAAAAATCACACGCGCAAATTTTTTGCGCATTATTTTTATTTATTGTTTTATTTATATGTTTTATTTCTTGGTTAGTCAATTCGCTAACTGTTGTGTTAGTCAATTCGCTAACTGTTGTGTGATTGGCTAACTGTTGGTCGCAATGCTCCCACTCTTCATAATTTTTATTAAATTCTAAGCTTCGAGGGACTGTATATGTACTTTCAGAAATTACCTTAATAATTTTGCGTGAAATTAACTCTTTTATTTCTCGTGATATATTTACTTTATTTATTCCGGTAGCCTTTGAAATAAATTTTTCGCTAAAGGCACTTTCTTTTCGCTGAAATCCAAAAGTATAACGAAACAATATCATTAAAATTCTGTATTGTGTCCCATTTAGCTTCGTTCTTCCTAAAGCTTCAAGAATCTCGTTTGCTATTGGTGTGTAACCATTTTCCAATTGAGGACTTGCCATCACATCACCGCCTATTCTGCTATTTTTCGTATGCCGTTTGCAGGCTCATTTTGCGCCTGTAAGCTCGGCTGCAGGTAGTTTGATATCGTATCAAGGCATATTAAAATTTTATGCCCTGTGTTAACGTACGGTATCTTGCCAATCTTTACAAGCTTTCTTAAATAGTGCTCTGATATAGCGGTATTTTCATCCTGTTTTTTTAGTTCCTGCACTATTTGTGGGATTGTCCGCATCCTTGGTAATGTCATATTATGCACCTGCCTTTAATTTTGTAATAATATTTCTAATTTCTGTTTTCTTTTCCTCAGGGAGTTCATGCCTTAATAAACGTGAAAGACCACTATCGGCAATTCTCAAATCGTCTGCAATTTGCCATAGTTTCAACCCCGCATCCTTTACCTCTTGTCTAATGTCTTGATTTTTCATATTTTTATTTCCTTTCTTAAATTTGTTGTTACATTTATTATATTAAAAGCATTTGAACTATTCAAATTCGATATTTTAGATTTTTTTTATAAGCTAATGAACAATTTGACTCTCTTTGACTTTCTTTGACTCTCTCTGACATAGTATTTTTTTAAAATCTCTCTCATTCTTACAAATCCTTCCTTTTTCTCTGTTTTTCTTTGCAACACACACTTGTAATAAAAATGTTATTGACACCTAATAACATTTATGTTATGCTTATATTATACCATAACAACAATAATAAGTCAACAAATTAGCTATGTTTTTATAACGAAATAACAAATAAGTTATGAAGGGTGCGAGATTGGAAAATGAATAACAATATTGATGAAAAAATAATAGGGGAGAACATATATTATTTATTAAGAAAACATGGGATAAAACAAAAAGATTTGGCAAAAGAATTAGGTGTAACTGACAATACTATATCTTATTTCGTTAATGGTGCAAGAACACCCAATATTCAACAAATTATAAAAATAGCTCAATTTTTTAACGTTTCAACAGATTATATTTTAGGACTTACAGATGTATCAAGTACGGATGCGGAATTAAAAACTGTTTGTGATTATACGGGATTGAGCGAAAAATCAATTTTATTCTTAAAAAAAATTAAGGATTCTACCATATACAACACAATAATAAATATATTATTAGAGGATAATGATGCCTTCGAAGGGGCACGAATCATTTGGTTTATGGATGATATAATAGACTATTCTAAAGTTAGATATTGGACAAACTACATTGAACATACATACATTAATGATTTTATCAATGAAGTTTTAATACCAAAAGGTGTTAACATTTCAAACTTTAAAATAACAGAAGACAAAGAAATACGATTAGGGGCATGGTCTTTTAAATTCCGTTCTTTTATAAAAGAAAAATTAAAAGAGAAAAGAACTCTTGAATGGTATGAAGAACACTATACTCATTATGAAAAAGATTATGTGACATACAAGATAAAAAAAAGAGTAATGGAGACTGTCAATGTAGCATATGGGAAATTCAAAGATTTCTTAAAACAAGATATCGACCTAAAAACAAAGGAAGGTGTAACAGATGGCAACAATACGTAAAAGGGGTAATACGTATCAAATCCGCGTTTCCTGCGGGTATACCGCATCCGGTGAACAGATTACAAAGTCGACCACTTATAAACCTCTGCCGGGTATGACACTTAAACAAATGCAAAAAGAGGCAGAACGTCAGGCGGTCCTCTTTGAAGAAAAGTGTTTAAATGGGATTTTTTTGGATGGCAATATCAAATTAACCGATTTTTCGGAAAAGTGGTTTAAAGATTATGCAGAAAAGCACCTAAAAGCAAAAACCATATCACGTTATAAAGAATTGATAAAGCGTATTGATGTTGCTTTGGGGCATATCAGAATTGACAGGTTGCAACCGCATCACCTTATTGAATTTTATAATAATCTTGAAGAAACAGGCATAAGGGCTGATACAAAATATAAGCCGACAACGGATTTTAAAAAGCTATTATCAGAGAAAAAGCTTACACAAAAGAAATTAACTGAAATATCCGGGGTTTCAATCCAGGTAATAAAGTCTTGCATTGAGGGCAAGAACATCACGCAAGAGAGCGCAAATAAAATAATGTCTGCACTAGGTGACAAATCTTTATTTATGCCTGTAGAAACCGATAAAACACTCTCGCCTAAGACAATACAACATCATCATAGATTGTTATCGTGTATGTTAAATACGGCCGTAGAATGGCAGTTAATACCTTCCAATCCATGTAGCAGAGTAAAACCACCAAAGGTTGTAAGAGAAGAAGCTCAATATTTAGATGAAAAGCAAGCTGCAGAGCTGATAGATTGTTTGGATGCGGAACCGCATCAATTTAAAACAATTGTAATGCTTTTATTATATTCGGGAATGAGAAGGGGAGAGTTATGCGGTCTTAATTGGTCCGATATTGATTTTAAGCACAATCTTATAAATATCTCAAAGTCAATATTATATTTGCCTGACAAGGGTATTTATGAAGATACAACAAAGAATAAGAGTTCTGAAAGAGTTATACAAATGCCTGCAGAAGTGATGCAGTTATTAAAGGAACATCAAACGGAACAAAGAAAAAAACGCTTGCTTATGGGTGACCAATGGCAGGAAACAGGCAAGGTCTTTACCTCTCAAAATGGTAAACCCATACATCCCGATACTGTAACAGGGCAATTTCATGATTTTATAAAGAAAAACAATTTACCGGATATACACATCCATTCGCTAAGACATACAAATGCAACCTTATTGATAGCTGCAGGAACTGATATAAGAACTATTGCAAAGAGATTAGGGCATACAACACCAACCACGACAGGGAATATATATGCTCATGCAATAAAAACGGCGGATGAAATGGCAGCACAAAAACTATCAGACATATTAAATCCGGTTAAAAAAATAAATTAAAAATCCATTTGGGATGCGGTAAGGTCCGCATCCTTTAAATTTTCTTTAAAAGCATCAAAAAATCATACAATAAAGGACAAATAAAGGACAAAACGGCACTTTTTAAAAATAGACAAAAAAAGAAATGACCTAAAACACAAGGTTTTAAGCCATTTTATTTGGTTGCGGGAGGCGGATTTGAACCACCGACCTTCGGGTTATGAGCCCGACGAGCTACCGGACTGCTCTATCCCGCGATATTTAAGTCCGTTTTTGCGGTGCCATATTATTATACACAAAAGAAACTGAAAATGCAACCTTTTTTTAAAAAATTTTTATCATATTAAAAATTCCCTTTTAATATCATTTTTTTAACACTTATTGACAGAAATATTTTAGGTATGATATAATATATTTGGACATAAAATTATTATGTTCAAATATATTATAAAGGATGGTTAATTATGCCCTTTGTTATTGCTATTGTTGTTATTGTCCTTATAATTTTGTGCCTTAGAGTCGTACCTCAGGCAAGTGAGCACGTTATTGAACGTCTCGGTAAATATAACAAGACCTGGGAAGCCGGTCTTCATTTTCTTGTTCCTGTTATTGACCGTGTTGCTAAAAGAGTCACCCTCAAAGAGCAGGTTCTTGACTCCCCTCCGCAGCCTGTTATTACAAAGGATAACGTTACTATGCAGATCGACACCGTGGTTTATTTCAAGGTTTTCGACGCCAAGCTCTTCACTTACGGTGCTGTTAATCCAATAAGTGCATTATCAAACCTTACCGCTACAACTCTTCGTAATATTGTCGGTGAGCTTGAACTCGACGACACACTTACTTCACGTGATACCATAAACGGAAAAATGACCGAAATTCTTGACTGTGCTACTGACCAATGGGGTATCAAGGTCAACCGTGTTGAGCTTAAAAATATCATCCCTCCCGCAGAAATTCAGAATGCTATGGAAAAGCAAATGAAAGCAGAGCGTGACCGCCGTGAAACCCTTCTTGAAGCAGAGGGTCACAAGGCTGCCGTTATTACCCGTGCCGAAGGCGATAAGCAAGCTATGATTCTTGCCGCAGAGGGTGAAAGAGACGCCAGAATCGCAAGAGCCGAAGGTGAAGCAAAGGCTATACTTCTCGCAAAACAAGCTGAAGCTGACGGACTTGCCGCTCTTAAAGCTGCAGGTG
>JAZRKQ010000010.1:0-1715 GCA_045646385.1 Clostridia bacterium
AATAAACGGTTGGTGTGATAAAAACGGAGAGGTCTTTATCTTTTATACCATTGTCGAAACAAGTGAAGTGCTCGGTTGCGGACACGATAAAGCAACCAGGTTACAGCGTGAGCTTGAAAAACATAATCTGCTTCGTCGTAAATATCAGGGTAAAGGAAAACCTGCGAAACTGTATGTATTAACTGTGCCGAAAATAAGCGCTGAGTCTCCGTAAAACTCGCAAGTAATAAGACTGAGCAGAGTAAGACTGAAAGTTATATACCAGCCGAGAAGAGAAAATATATCTTTTAATTTAGTTAGTAGTAACTTTAAGTATATAAGGCGGCTTGGCTGAATGCAAAAGGCTGATGAAACATCGCATTTCTTCTTCGGCTCGTAAAATATTTATAAAAATCAGGAACATTTTTGTAGTGCTTGTTCCCATTACTATTAGGGGCGGTTTTGACAAAAAGAAACTGCCCTCACAAGGAGAGCAGGTCAAATATTCAGTTTAATTAATTGAGTTTTCTCGATTATTCTGTAAATTTATGTGTTCCCCACCAATCAGGGATTAAATCTTTTAATTTAACAGTTTTCTGACTGTCAAGGTCGAGCAGAATTTCAATTTCTCCACTATCTTTATCTAATTGCATCATATATTCCCGGCATGCACCGCATGGAGAACCAACTCTGCCATCGGGCATCACTGCAACTACCTTATCTATCTGACTTTCACCATTGGTAATCATATTAGCAATAGCATTTCTTTCTGCGCACATTCCGAGTGTCGAGGCAGTATCAATACAGACTCCAACATAAATATTTCCTTGTTTTGTAAGAATGGCTGCTGCTACACCACCTGCATCTATAAATGGAGAAATCGTTCGGCTGTTTTGAACTTTAACCGCTGCATTATATAATTTGTTCCACATAATACTTACCTCGTCAAACTCTTATTTAATAAAACAATTATACCACACTCCCACCAAACAAATCAACCTGAATACATATCCTCGTACTTTATGTTTTAGTGCGAGGATTTTTTAATGCAAAACTTTAAGTAAAGGAGATGAAAAAATGCTTTAGCAAACCAACCGAAAAAGCAGTAAAAAAGCGTGGCATAAGTCTTATCAAGCACTGGATTTGTGCATACAAATCCCACTTGTTAGGGACTGCCCCTAAAACCCGAAAGACAGGAGGTGAGAAAATGAACCTGACAAAAACCATATTTTTGTATCTGAATGAGAAAGAATTTGAAATGCTGACAAAGGATGCCAAAAGAGAAAATATGAGCATTTCACGGTATATCAGACATCAGATTGATAATGCAAAAATGAAGCCCACTTTGGATATGGACTATGAGAAATATATCAATCTGCTTGAGACTATATGTGACAAGCTGAGCATTGTTTCAAAAAGAGTGTGGCAAACAAAGATGCTTGATACGGTAATGCTTCGTGAGGTTCTTAAAAGCACAAATGAAATTATGCCCGAAATCATAAAAGCAAAGGAGGTGGCACAGTGCGTACAAGAGCGAGAAGAATCGCAGTTAGAGTAAGTGAAGAGCAATATAACAAAATCGGCCGTTTGACAGACAGAAGCTTCTTTACTAAGGAGCAGGTGATGAGGGATATTATCCTCGGCTACCCGATTCAGGAAGACAGGAAGCCTGAATGTATGGAGTTTATTCTGAAGCTCCGTGGAATTGCAAGCACCTTAAACAATCTTTTCAGAAA
>JAZRKQ010000011.1:0-69871 GCA_045646385.1 Clostridia bacterium
GATTACGTTGTGCACCAGACTCACGGAATAGGACAGTACGTTGGCGTTGAGCAGTTGACGGTTGATAAAGTTATAAAAGACTATATTAAAATAAAGTATAAAAATAGCGATATTTTGTATGTACCGACAGGGCAACTTGACCTTTTGCACAAGTATATCGGTGCAGAGGCTAAAGGTGTACGCTTAAATTCGCTTGGCGGAACAGACTGGCAACGCACAACGGGTAAAGTGCGCCAGAGTGTAGAGGAACTGGCAGAGGATTTAATCCGCCTTTATGCAGAAAGAAGCAGTATACAAGGTCACAAATATCCGCCCGATACACCGTGGCAGCAGGAATTTGAAGACGGCTTCCCGTACGAAGAAACTGCTGACCAGACCAAATCAATTGCCGAGGTAAAGGCAGATATGGAGCAGGGCAAGAGTATGGATAGACTTCTCTGCGGTGACGTTGGCTACGGAAAAACCGAGGTTGCCATGCGCGCGGCATTTAAGTGCGTTATGGATTCTATGCAGGTGGCATACCTTGTGCCGACGACTATTTTGGCACAGCAGCATTACAATAACTTTTGTATGCGTATGAAGGACTACCCCATAAAAATAGAGATGATGTCACGCTTTAAAACAAAAAAAGAACTTACAGACATTGCCCGCAGAATTTCCGAGGGTGATGTAGACATTGTTATAGGAACGCACAGAATCCTGCAGAAAGATGTTAAGTTCAAAAAGTTAGGACTGCTTATTATTGATGAGGAACAGCGTTTTGGTGTTGGAGATAAAGAGCGACTTAAAGAAATGAAAACAAATGTTGACGTTCTTACATTAAGCGCTACACCCATACCGAGAACACTCCATATGGCTATGGTGGGCATACGTGACTTGAGCGTGCTTACCGAGCCGCCTCAGGACCGCTACCCCGTGCAGACATTTGTGCTGGAGAAAAACGATGTTGTGCTTGCAAATGCTATTGAACGTGAACTTGCACGTCACGGTCAGGTGTATTATCTTTTTAACCGTGTAGAGGGAATAGAGCGCAAGGCGGCAGAACTTAAGGAAAAGTTCCCCGATGCAAATATAGCGGTGGCGCACGGCAAGATGAACGAAACACAACTGGAAAAAATTATGATGAGCCTTATGGAGGGCGAAATCGATATACTGGTATGTACCACCATTATTGAAACTGGTCTTGACGTTTCAAACGTAAATACAATTATAATAGAAAATGCCGATAAACTTGGCTTATCTCAACTTTACCAACTGCGCGGCAGAGTGGGCAGATCAAACCGCCTTGCGTATGCATATTTAACGTACGAGCGCAGTAAGATTTTAGATCAGGTTGCGCAAAAGCGTCTGCAGGCTATCAGAGAGTTTACTGAGTTTGGCTCAGGCTTTAAAATTGCCATGCGTGACCTTGAAATACGCGGTGCGGGTAATCTTCTCGGTAAGCAACAGCACGGCAATATGAACCTTGTAGGCTACGATATGTACTGTATGCTTTTAGAGCAGGCAGTCAATAACATAAAGGGGATTGACGCACCACCCAAAACAGAGGTTGTCGTAGAACTTCATATAGATGCGTATATCCCTAAAGATTATATAGAGTTTGAATGGCAAAGAGTAGAAATGTATAAAAAAATCTCCGCTATTGAAAGCGAAGAAGATTTTTATGATGTTACAGACGAATTTATTGACCGATACGGCGATATTCCTCAGCCTGTTCTTAATCTGCTTGATGTAGGGTATATAAAATGTCTTGCACGTTCGGCAGGTGTTGACGAAATTGTGCAGAAAGGTGAACACATAGAGTTTGTATCGCGCGGGGGCGTATCGGCTGAAAAGGCGGTTGAGCTTATTAAAGAATATCGGGGAAAAATACGTCTTGGAACAGGCGAAGTTTCTTCTATGCGTTACAGATTTGAACATCCTTTGCTTGATAATATTAAGATTATATTACAAAAATTAAATAAGTAATCACAGATAAATGTTTTACTGTTATAATTATTGTATCTAATTGTATCTAAATATTTTAAATATACATCAGCGAAAGGGTGGTTTGAAATGAGAAAGTTCAGACTTTTATCAGCAGTTATAACCATGTGCATTTTAATCGGTCTTGTGCCCGGATGCGCAGTTGTTGACAATACTGTTATTGCTACTGTTAATGGCGAAGATATTACAAAGGCAGACGTTGTTCTGTATTTTATTCAGGTGCAGAATAATATGCTCGGTCAGGCAGGCATCACTACTTTAGAAGATGCACAGGTTTATTGGGAAATTGAAGGCAATGCCGCTACTGCCAGAGAAAACGCTGCTGACGAAGCAGTAAAAACTGTTATTAAATGCCAAAAAGCGGCTGAACAGGGGATTGCCTTAACAGACGAGGAAAAATCTCAGATAAATCAGCAGATTGGCTCACAGATAACACAGATGGGCGGTAAATCTGTTTTTGAAAGCGAACTTAAGGCAATGGGCACAACAGAAGCGGCTTATACAAAATTTGTAGAGTCTATGTATCTTGCAAGCAAACTTGATACTATGCTTTCTGAAAAAGAAGAATATGCCGTAAGCGATGCTGAGGCTGAGGTTCGTATAAAAGAAACTTATATAAAAGCAAAACATATTCTTATTTCTACTGTAGACAACACAACCGGTGCTGCTCTTTCTGCAGAGGAAGTTGCCGCTGCTAAAACTCAGGCAGACGACCTTTATAATCAGATTAAAGGCGGCGCAGATTTTGATGAACTTATGAACACTTATTCTTCAGACCCAGGTTTGCAGTCTTCTCCCGATGGTTATGAATTCGGCAAAGGCCAGATGGTGCCCGAGTTTGAAGAAGCAGCGTATGCACTTGAAATAGGCGAGGTGAGCGAGCCTGTTGAAACATCTTACGGATATCACATTATAAAAAGAGAGGCACTTACACTTACTGCCGATAAAATTGCAGAATTTCTGCCTACAGAAGTACAGATTATGCAGTACGAAAAATTAAATGCTGCTTACGAAGAATGGAAAGCAGCATCTAAAGTAAATATTAAAGAAAAAGCACTTTCAAAACTTAAAGTAATGCAATAATTAAGTTGATGGAAATATAACTAGAGCCGGTGTCTGCCGGCTTTTAGTGTAAAAATTACAGGGGGCTTTAAAAATGAATGCGGCATACATTCCAAACATAATAACCGCTTTAAGAATAGCGGGGACGTTTGGTTTGATATTTACAAAAACTTTTTCACCGGTATTTTATATAGTATATTTTTTTACCGGAATCACAGATTTTTTTGATGGATTTTTGGCACGCAAACTAAAAGTAACAAGTGAATTCGGAGCAAAACTTGACAGTGTTGCAGATATGTTTTTTGATATAACAATGATTATCAAAATACTTCCGGCATTGCTTTTAGTTCTTCCCGTGTTTGTATGGTATCTTGTGGGTGCTATTGTGTTGATGCGTGTAGCGTCGTACATTGTGTCTGCTGTCAAGTTCCACAAAATGGCATCGTTGCATACAATAATGAATAAAATAACCGGTTTTTTGGTTTTTTTAGTTCCGTTTTTTATACATACGCAGATTGGTGTGGGACTGTGTACATTGATTTGTGTTCTTGCTATAATAGCAGCGGTCGAGGATTTGTGTATAAACATAGGCAAAAAAGAATATGCCACAGATGTTAAAACAATAATTTCAAAGTAAGAGTTGTATTTATAATAAAAATCCCGTTTTACAAAACGGGATTTTTAATTTATTTATATATTTTTACGCTTTCACAATGAACTTTGTCACCGTCTACAGTAAACAGGTGGTATACAGCGTTTTCAACGGCTGATGAGGCATTTTTAACTGCGTCAACACCTGTCACACTTATGTGCTTTATACCTGAATTATTAATTACTTTACTGCTTCCTGCAGATATTACATAAACGTTTGTTCCGCTTAAGTTTTTTTCTGCAAAGTCTATCATCATTTCTTCGTAGTATGTGGTATCATCATATATACTTTCGGGGGTTATTATAAAAAGGTTTTTTGCTTTTATTGATTTTGCATCGCTGAGTAAAGTTTCCCATTGCGTGGCGTCTGCACTGTTTAAAGTTATAAATGCCGAGTCTTTGTAATTTGCATATGAATACGTTTTTGATGCGGTTAAGTTGTCAAACTCCAATCCATCGGGGGCGGTACTGTTTTTGCCTGCAAATATGGCAAGGTCGCATATACCGCTTTTAAGTACCTCTGTGTATTTGTTCATTACCAGTTTTTCGGTAAATGTATTTTTGCTTACTGTGTTGCCAAACACGGCAAACGTAAATGCATCTTCGGTTTTGATTGGGGTGTTTATGTTGTCGGGAACATAAACATCTTCGGGTATGGTAACTTTGCTTGTATCTCCGCCCACCCTTATAACGGCAGATGTCTGCATTCCGCCAAAATCAAACGTAGCAACGGCAGAGCCTTTTTTGTTTCCTTTTAAAGTGTTTCCGTCAAGTTCAAGTATGGACGAGGAAAGTGTTATATCTGTATCACTCAAATTTATAAATGCTTTGTAACCTTTTTCGTCCTCTGCCGTAAGGCTTATATATGCACTGTCGCCGGTTTGGATTTTGTATTCTTTAAGCCCTGTATAAATTTTTACGGGGTTTTCAAGGACACGTAACTGCTTTGTTGCTTTCATACCGTTATATGATACTGTTACTGTATGCACACCTGCGTTATCGGGATAATAATAACTGTCTTTTACTTCGCCGTCGTCTACTTTCCAGTTAAGATCGGGTGCATTTATAATATTTCCTAAACTGTCGCGCACTTTTACATTAAGGTAAATGCCCGTGTCTTTAAATACGTTGTCAGAGTCAGTTTCAATAGTTATAAATCCCTCGTCGTCAGCGGCAGATATCGGTATAATTCCCACTCCATTTGCTACGGGGCGTAAGTAGTTATCGGACGGTATGTTTGCAACCTCCTGCTTACCCGTGTATGGTGAGCGTACTACAAGCGTTGTAGAGCCGCCACCGTCAAGATTTGCTGCATCGTCAGCGCCAATTTCCGCCATAATATCTGCAAGTCCTTCCAATGTAACACCTTTGGCGTTTGCCTTTCTTCCGTCAACCGTTACAAGATAAATCTTTGTGTGGTCGTCATTTACGCCTATTGCTGTTCTTGGTTGATATCCGGATATATTGTTTGTTATCTCTGTTTTTTCTCCGTCTTTTAAAAGCAGAGTACCTGCACCTACTGCAAATTTTATGTCTTCAAACTTGGACTCGTAGTTTATGCTGAGTTCAACTTTGTCGCCAACGCGGAAGTTTTCGGCTAATTCAGGTGTAACATCTCTTAAGAATGCTATAATGTATCCGTTTTCGGGAAATTCTACAGGCCCTTGGTCGTAGTTTACAGATACTACTGTATCATCTTCTATAACTATTTCCGACAGCGTTCCCGCAGAGCCCGGAGATAGTGGTCCCCATTCTTTGGTGTATATGATAGGTTGTGTAAGGTCGTCGTACTTGTTTATATGCTCAATAGGTGTTATGTATCCGTTTGGTGCGGCAACGGCTATGGCACAGTCTATATAGTCAAATATAAATGCTCCGTCGCTTTTCTGCGCAACTGTGGCAAAATTCCAGGGGGAAGATATAGAGGTATGATGCTTTCCGTCAATCACTACGCCGCCTATGGCAGAGCCCATTGTTTTCTCGTCCCATTTCCATGAGAAGAAGTCTGCATTTATTGCAGCAAGAGTGCCGTGTGCTTCCGAAAGATTTTTTACATTGGTGAGTTTTGATATGTTTTCTTCGTTTATAAGAGTTTTAACTCCGTATCTGCCATCGGACAAATCTGCTTCTATAATATTGATATTCTGCCAGCCGTTTAAAGTCAAACGCTTGATGTTTTTCTGTACAATACCTGTTGCGATGGTTGTTTCAGTAGTTATATCGTATATATCAGCCGCATATGCAGGTGCAGATGTATATATAAGTGCACCTGCCGCTATAACGGCAGTCAGTTTTTTTAATGCTTTCAATATGTATCTTCCTTTCAAAATAATTTATACTAATAGAATCTATACTAAAAGTATATCACGCACCTTGGTAAAAGTAAACTGAAAAATAATTGGAATTGACAATATTTGCGCCAATATGGTAAAATTATCATAATGAACTTGAAAGAAGGATTTTTATGAGAGATTGGAAATACGAAACTGAGCAGAGAGTAGAATTTATACGTAATCTTGTTGCAAAAACAGGTGTAAACGGAATTATATATGGAAACAGCGGCGGCAAAGACAGCGCCTTGGTAAGCATTTTATGCAAGATGGCCTGCGATAATACCGTTGGTGTTATAATGCCTTGCTGTTCTGTAAGGAATTATGAAGAAGATGCCGACCATGGAAATCTTGTTGCAGAGCAGTTTAAAATAGAAACACGTACAGTTGACCTTACAGATGTTAAAAATGCGCTTTTGTCAGCAGTTGATGGTAAAACGGAGATTAATAATACTGCTGATATAAACATCGCCCCCCGTCTGCGTATGACAACACTGTACGCAATTGCTGCGGCGGAGGGGTTGCTTGTTGCCGGAACAGGTAACAGAAGCGAACGCTATATGGGTTATTTTACAAAGTGGGGCGATGGTGCGTGTGACTTTAACCCTATTGCAGACCTTACTGCAGGAGAGGTATTTGATTTTCTGCGTTATCTTGATGCACCTGAGGAAATTATAAACAAAGCACCGTCGGCAGGTCTTTATGAGGGGCAGACAGACGAGGCTGATATGGGTGTAACATATGCCGCTATAGATAATTATATATTAAACGGAAATGCTCATTCTGCCGATGCGGAAATTATCCGCAGATACCATAACGGAAGCGAGCATAAAAGACGTATGCCTCTTTTGTATGGGGAGGAATAAGTTGTGTATATGAGTAATAAAACTTGCCTAAATATACTCAAGCAAGTTTTATTATCATATACTTGAAGATAAAGAATTTAAGGAGGGATAATATGGTAGACGTGTGTTTGCCGGGCACAGGTGGAATGTTGCCACTGGTGCGCAGATACCTTACCTGCTGCTGGGTAGAGGTAATGGGCAAAGCCATTTTAATAGACTGCGGCGAGGGAACGCAAATGGCACTTTCTGCAGCGGAATGTCACGTAAGCCGTATGGAATGCTTGCTTATAACACATTTCCATGCTGACCATATATCGGGTTTGCCGGGACTTATGCTTACGCTCGGTAATCAAGGCAAAACGACGCCGCTTGTTATAGCAGGACCTGCCGGAGTTGGCAGAGTAGTTGCAAGTCTGCTTGTTATTGCACAGAAACTTCCTTTTGAAATAATTATAAAAGAATTTAACCATAAAACTGCTGAAAAATTTGAGATTGCAGGGCTTGAAATAAACACCCTTCCTTTAAAACATAAAGTTCCGTGCCTGGGCTACAGCATAACATACCATAGAAAACCTGTGTTTAATCCTCAAAAAGCCGCTGCACTGAACATTCCCGTAACGTACTATAAAAACTTGCACGCCGGAGAGAATGTAGAGTTTGACGGAACGGTTTACACACCGGACATGGTGCTTGACGGAGAGCGAAAACCTATCAAGGTAACATATTGTACTGACACACGTCCGTTCGACGGCATAGCGGATTTTGCCAAAGGCTCTGACCTTTTTATATGCGAGGGTATGTATTGCGACGATGAAATGCGCGAAAAAATGGATGAGAAACATCATATGCTATTTAGCGATGCTGCAAATATCGCAAAAAAAGCAGATGTTCCCGAACTGTGGCTTACGCATTATAGTCCGGCGCTGAATCATCCGGCAGAGCATAAAGATGAAGTTCGTAAAATATTTTCAAATACTGTTATATCGCATGATGGAATTAAGAAGACTATTGTTCCTGACGATAATCAAGCCTGACCGCTATGGTCAGGCTTTTTTGTTAAAAATTATAAGAATATTATAGTTAACGGCAATACTTCTATGAAAGTTTTGGTCATTGACAATGGTATATAAGCATGTTAAAATTTTAACAAAGATTAGAATATAATGAAAATAAGTATATAAAACAGGAGGTCAATCATGGATATAAAGACGTATGAGATAGTAGACAGCGTAGAAAACCTTGAGAAAGCCATTGCACACACTAAAGAAGCACAGAAAATCTTTGCAACCTACACACAGGAGCAGGTTGATAAAATCTTTCTTGCTGCCGCATCTGCGGCAAATAAGGCAAGAATTCCGCTTGCTAAAATGGCTGTTGAAGAAACCGGAATGGGTATTATAGAAGATAAAGTTATCAAAAACAACTATGCAGCAGAGTATATTTACAATGCATATAAAGATACAAAAACCTGTGGTGTTATAGAAGAAGATAAAGCCTATGGTATTAAAAAAATTGCCGAGCCTATCGGCGTAATTGCCGCAGTTATTCCAACAACCAACCCCACATCTACCGCCATATTTAAATGCTTGCTTGCACTTAAAACTCGAAATGCCATTATAATCTCTCCACACCCCAGAGCAAAAAATTCTACAATTGCTGCTGCAAAACTTGTTCTGGAAGCCGCAGTTAAAGCAGGCGCACCCGAGGGCATTATAGATTGGATTGATGTTCCAAGCCTTGATATGACCAATACTGTTATGAAAGAGGCAGATATAATCCTTGCAACGGGCGGTCCGGGTATGGTTAAGGCGGCATATTCAAGCGGTAAGCCAGCCCTTGGCGTTGGTGCCGGTAATACTCCTGCCATCATTGACGAAAGTGCAGATATTATGCTTGCAGTAAATTCTATTATCCATTCAAAGACTTTTGATAACGGTATGATTTGCGCATCTGAGCAGTCTGTAATTGTTTCAGAGACCATATATAATGATGTCAAGAAAGAGTTTGCCGCACGCGGTTGCTATTTCTTAAAAGCAGACGAAACCGAAAAGGTTAGAAAAACCATTATCATAAACGGAGCATTAAACGCTAAAATAGTTGGTCAGCCGGCTGCAAAAATTGCAGAACTTGCAGGTGTAAAAGTGCCTGAAGGAACAAAAATCCTTATCGGCGAAGTTGAGTCAGTTGAACTTTCTGAAGAATTTGCACACGAAAAACTCTCTCCGGTTCTTGCAATGTATAAAGCAAAAAACTTTGAAGATGCACTTGACAAAGCAGAAAGACTTGTTAAAGACGGCGGCTTTGGTCACACATCTTCCGTATACCTCAACGAAATAACCGAAGCAGATAAATTAAACGAATTTGCTATGCGTATGAAAACCTGCCGAATTCTGGTAAATACTCCTTCTTCACACGGCGGTATCGGTGATTTGTATAACTTCAAACTTGCTCCCTCACTCACACTCGGTTGCGGTTCTTGGGGAGGTAACACGGTATCGGATAACGTAGGCGTAAAACATCTTTTAAATATTAAAACTGTTGCAGAAAGAAGGGAAAATATGCTCTGGTTCCGTGCACCCCAAAAGGTATATATTAAAAAAGGCTGTCTGCCTGTTGCACTTGACGAACTTAAAAATGTAATGGGCAAAAAGAGAGCCTTTATCGTAACCGACACTTTCCTTTATGAAAACGGTTATACAAAACCTATTACAGATAAACTTGACGAAATGGGTATTGTTCATACAACTTTCTTTGATGTTCAGCCTGACCCCACACTTGCAAATGCTAAGAATGGCGCTGCACAGATGGCAGCATTTAAACCTGACACAATCATCGCACTTGGTGGCGGCAGCGCAATGGACGCAGCAAAAATTATGTGGGTACTTTACGAACACCCCGAAGCAGATTTTATGGATATGGCGATGCGCTTTATAGATATCCGTAAACGTGTCTACACTTTTCCGAAAATGGGCGAAAAAGCATACTTCATTGCAGTTCCTACCTCTGCGGGTACAGGTTCTGAAGTTACACCTTTTGCGGTTATTACAGACGAGGCAACAGGTGTTAAATATCCACTTGCAGATTATGAACTTCTTCCCAATATGGCGATTATTGATACAGATTTTCATATGTCTGCACCTAAAGGCTTAACCGCTGCATCGGGCATAGACGCCGTAACACACGCAGTTGAAGCATATGCTGCAATGCTGGCTACAGATTATACAGACGGATTGGCGCTTAAAGCACTTAAAACTATATTTGAGTATCTGCCACGCGCATACGAAAACGGACAGACGGACGTAGTTGCAAGAGAGAGAATGGCTAATGCCGCAACTATGGCAGGTATGGCATTTGCAAATGCATTTTTGGGTGTATGCCACTCTATGGCGCATAAACTTGGTGCATTCCATCATTTACCTCACGGTGTGGCAAATGCTCTTATGATTGAAGAAGTTCTTCGCTTTAATGCCGCGGAAGCACCCGTTAAAATGGGTACTTTTTCTCAGTACGACCATCCGCATACACTTGCACGTTATGCAGAAATTGCAGATTACCTTGGCCTTGGCGGCAAAACAGATGCCGAAAAACTTGAAAAACTTATAAAAGCAATAAATGACCTTAAAACAAAAGTTGGAATCAAGGAAACAATCAAAGACTACGGCATAGATGAAAAAGTATTCCTTGAAAATCTTGACGAGATGGTAGAGCAGGCATTTGACGACCAATGCACAGGCGCTAACCCAAGATATCCGCTTATGAGCGAAATTAAGCAGATGTATCTTAATGCGTATTACGGCAAGCATTTTGAAGAACCCAAATTGCCCAAGAAGGCGTGAAGGAGGTAAATGTGATGAAATTAGATAATGTAATAGCAGAAAGAAAAAATAAAAAAATTTATCGTGACGGGGATATATGTATAAAAGTTTTTGATACAAATTATTCAAAAGCAGATGTTTTGAATGAAGCGCTCAATCAGGCGCGTATTGAAGAAACTGGCCTTAATATCCCTAAAATTTTAGAGGTTATGACAGTAGACGGCAAGTGGACTATTGTTACCGAGTTTATAGAGGGCAAAACTCTTGCACAACTTATGGAGGAAACTCCCGATAAAAAAGACGAATATCTTGAACTTTTGGTAGATTTGCAACTTGAAGTGCACACAAAAACAAGTCCGCTTTTAAATAAACTAAAAGATAAAATGAACCGTAAAATCAGTGAAACTGACCTCGATGCAACCACACGTTATGAACTGCACACAAGGCTTGAGGGTATGCCCAAACACAAAAAAGTATGTCACGGAGATTTTAACCCGTCAAACATCATTATAACCGATGACGGCAAGGCATATATACTTGACTGGGCTCACGCAACTCAAGGTAATGCTTCTGCAGATGCCGCAAGAACGTATTTGCTTTTCTGCCTTGACGGAGATGAAGATACGGCTAAAAAGTATCTTGACTTGTTCTGTAAAAAAAGCGATACCGCTAAACAGTACGTGCAGAAATGGATGCCGATTGTTGCAGCATCACAGTCAGTTAAAGGGCACGAGCATGAACGCGAATTTTTAATGTCGTGGGTAAACGTGGTTGATTACGAATAATAATTAAACACAAAAAAGGCTGAACATTAAGTTCAGCCTTTTTAAATTTGCAATAAGATTAAAATTCAAGTTTGCTTTCGATATAGGGGATAAGTTCGTCGATTTTAAGTGTAATCTGCTCCATAGTGTCACGGTCACGAACTGTAACTGTGTCGTTTTCCTCGGAATCAAAATCGTATGTTACGCAGAAGGGAGTACCAATCTCGTCCTGTCTGCGATATCTTTTACCGATACTTCCTGCATCGTCATATTCGCACATAAACTTAGAGGCAAGTTTTTCGTAAAGTTTTTTAGCATTATCGCCGAGTTTTTTAGAAAGCGGCAGAACTGCAACTTTAACAGGTGCCAAAGCAGGGTGCAGGCGCATAACAACACGTGTGTCACCGTCGCCAACTGTTTCTTCATCGTATGCTTCAACTAAGAATGCCAAAGCAACACGGTCAGCACCGAGTGACGGCTCAACGCAGTAAGGAACGTATTTTTCGTTTGTAATCGGGTCTGTGTATTCCATAGACTCGCCTGAGTGCTGCATATGCTGTTTAAGGTCAAAGTCTGTTCTGTCAGCAATACCCCACAACTCGCCCCAACCAAACGGGAACATAAATTCGATGTCAGTTGTTGCGTTGCTGTAGTGAGAAAGTTCTTCGGGAGAGTGGTCACGGAGTTTTATATTCTCTTCTTTAATACCGAGAGAGAGCAACCAGTTTTTGCAGAAATCTTTCCAGTATGCAAACCATTCAAGGTCAGTTCCGGGAGCGCAGAAGAACTCAAGTTCCATCTGCTCAAACTCTCTTGTACGGAAGATAAAGTTACCAGGTGTAATTTCGTTTCTGAAAGATTTACCTATCTGACCGATACCGAAAGGCACTTTTTTGCGTGTTGTACGCTGAACGCTTTTAAAGTTTACAAATATACCCTGTGCAGTTTCGGGGCGGAGATACAGTTCAGATGTAGAATCCTCTGTAACGCCCTGGAAAGTTTTGAACATCAGGTTAAATTTGCGGATATCTGTATAGTTGAGTTTACCGCATTTGGGGCAAACAACATTGTTTTCTTTGATAAATTCGAGCATTTTTTCATTGCTCCAGCCGTCTGCAGTAACGGTTTCGCCTTTTTCGTGGAAGAAATCCTCGATAAGTTTGTCTGCACGGTGTCTGCTTTTGCACTCTTTACAGTCGAGCAGAGGGTCGGAGAATCCGCCAACGTGACCCGAAGCCACCCAAACCTGAGGGTTCATAAGAATTGCTGCATCCTGACCTACGTTATAAGGTGATTCCTGAATAAATTTTTTCCACCATGCCTTTTTTACGTTGTTTTTGAATTCAACGCCCAAAGGACCGTAATCCCAAGAGTTAGCCAAGCCGCCGTATATCTCAGAACCAGGATACACAAATCCACGACCTTTGCATAAGGCAACTATTTTTTCCATAGTTTTTTCAGTATTTAACATTATATATGCCTCCAATATGTTATTAACTAACTACCATTTTAAAGAAGTAAAATGCTTTTGTCAAGGCATATTTTGATTTTCGGCATAATAATGATATTTTAAAGGCGGTTGATGTATGAATAGAGAAGATTTGACGAATGTTTTTAAAATTTTTTTGTGCTGTGTAGGCGCTATTATCGGTGCCGGTTTTGCCACGGGACAGGAAATCATGAGTTTTTTTGTAAATTACGGAAAAGCAGGTGTTGCAGGAGTAGTGCTCAGCGGAGTTCTGTTTTTTGCATTTGTGTATGTTACACTAAAAAAAATCTGTATGTATAATATAACGTCGCTTGACGGATATTTTGCAGATATTGCAGGACGCGGTACGGCTTTGTTTATTCAGGCGGTTTCGTACGGATTTATGTTTGCTTCGTTCGCCGTTATGGTATCTGGCAGCGGTGCTGTGGCAGAGCAACTTTTCGGTATGAATACTCTTGGTATAATTTTTATGGCGGTACTGTGCTTTGTTGTGTTTTTAAATGGGGTGGACGGTATGGTTGCCGTTAATGCAATTATGACTCCGCTCATTACTATAGGCATAATAATAGTCGGAATATTTGCAATCGTTTTTGAAAGTACAGACGTTTTTTCGGCATATGGCATATTAAAACCCATAACGGATAATTTTTTTGTTTCTGCAGTTGTATATGTAAGTTATAATACAGTTACACTTATAGGAATACTTCTGCCGCTTAAAGACCGTATAACATCGGGAAAAGTGGTGTTTTTTTCTGCACTTTTAAGCGGAGGTGTACTGGCACTTATGGGGTTAATGCTATGGGCGGCAATGTGGATTTTCAGAACTGAACTTGTAAGTATAGACGTGCCTATGCTTTTTATTGCCGATAAAGCAGGACCGGTTATGCGTTATGGTTATGCGGCAGTTCTCTATATGGCTATGATAACTACCGCTGTGTCGTCAGGCTTTGCGTTTTTAAGTTTTTTGAAAAAGCATATCCGTATAAGCAATGCAGTGTTATCTGCAGTTATGTGTGTTGTTGCGGTTCCTTTGGCATACGTGGGCTTTTCGGATTTGGTAGATAAACTGTACAGATTTTTCGGCTTTTTGGGTGCTTTTGTGCTTGCAGTTGTATTTTTAGATGGAATAAAACTTAAAATATGGAAAAAATACTTGACAAATAAAAAATAATATATTAAAATGGGTATTGTGCTTTTCGAGGTGTGGCGCAGTTGGTAGCGCGCGTGGTTTGGGACCATGAGGCCGCAGGTTCGAGCCCTGTCACCTCGATTAAAAACTTTTTTTAAAAATATTAAAAAAGTTCTTGACTTTGTCCAAAGTATGTGTTATTATAATTCTTGGATTTGCTGGTGTAGCTCAATCGGTAGAGCAGCTGATTTGTAATCAGCAGGTTACAGGTTCAAGTCCTGCCACCAGCTTTTCTTTTTTTGTAATTTAATATTTGGGAGGGTTCCCGAGTGGCCAAAGGGGGCAGACTGTAAATCTGTTGTCTCTGACTTCGATGGTTCGAATCCATCTCCTCCCATAACCAAAACAGAACGATTTAGATGATAATCTAAGTCGTTCTGTTTTTTTATAAAAATTTCTTAAAACCATTGAAAAGTATTTTAAGATGTGATATAATATGATAAACTTAATAAACGGGAGCTTGTATACAGGCTGAGAGGAAGGTGTGACCTTCGACCGAGAACCTGATTTGGATAATGCCAACGTAGGGATGCCTGATACATAGTGTTAGGAGGAACAGAGAACTTTTAGGAAGTTACCAAATCGGTAACTTCCTTTTTTGTTTGGCACGGTTTGTTATTAAGTTAATAAACAGCCGATAATTACGGCAGAAAGAGGTAGAATATGTTAGGAAATTGTCTTGAAAACGTAAGGAGAAAAATGCCGCTTGTACATAACATAACAAATTATGTTACGGTTAATGATGTGGCAAATGCATTACTTGCTTGTGGAGGAAGTCCGATTATGTCGGATGAGCCTGGTGATGTTGAGGATATTACCTCTATATGTGGAGGACTCAATATCAATATAGGTACACTTAATCAAAGAAGTATAGAGGCAATGTTTATTGCAGGAGCAAAGGCAAAGGAACTTGGTCATATAGTTTTGCTTGATCCAGTGGGTGCAGGAGCAAGTAAACTTCGCACAGATACAGCCATTAAAATTATGGACATAATAATACCCGATATTATTCGTGGAAATGCTTCGGAAATTAAAACTTTGGCACTTGGGTGTGGGACGACCAAGGGGGTAGATGCAGATGTTGCTGACACAGTAACAGAAGACAATCTTGAGGATATGATAAAATTTGCAAAGAATTTTTCTGAAAAAACAAAAGCAGTTATAGTAATTACAGGTGCTATTGACCTTGTTGCAGATGCGGAAAAATGCTATGTAATTCGTAACGGATTGGCTGAAATGGGTAAAATTACGGGTACCGGTTGTCAACTTTCAGCAATTGCAACCGCTTATGCTGTGGCTAACCCTGACAATAGAACAGAAGCAGTTGCAGCAGCGGTATGTGTAATGGGTCTTGCAGGTGAAATAGGTTATGCAAATTTGAAATCCGGTGAGGGTAACTCTACCTTACGAAATCGTATAATAGATGCCATTTATAATATGGATGCAGACATTTTAAATAAAGGAGCAAAATATGAGGTGCGATAAAAAGAACTTGATTCTATATGCTGTTACTGACCGTACTTGGTTAAAAGGCAAGACACTTTATGAGCAAGTGGAAGAAGCGCTTAAAGGTGGAGTAACTATTGTTCAACTTCGCGAAAAGGAACTGGGTTATGACGCATTTCTTGCAGAAGCCGTTGAGATTAAAAAACTTTGCAGACAATATAATGTTCCTTTTGTCATCAATGATAATGTCGATATTGCGGTAAAGTCAAATGCAGACGGAGTACATATAGGTCAGAAAGATATGAAGGTGGGTTATGTACGTTCTGTAATAGGGAAAAATAAAATTCTCGGAGTGTCTGCGCAAACTGTAGAACAAGCCGTACTTGCTGAAAAAATGGGAGCAGATTATTTGGGCGTTGGAGCAATTTTTGGCACAAATTCAAAAGCAGATGCAGACGATGTAAGTTTTGAGACACTTAAGGCAATATGTGATGCGGTAAATATTCCGGTTGTTGCTATTGGAGGTATTGGCGTAAGTAACATTTTAGAATTAAACGGTAGCGGCATAAGCGGAATTGCGGTTATCAGTGCTGTTTTTGGCGCAGATAATATAGAAAAAGCCACGGTTGAGTTAAAAGAACTGGCAAAGCAGGTGGTTAAAAATGATTAAGGGTGCAATATTTGATTTGGATGGAACTATTCTTGATTCAATGTTTATATGGGACACAATTGGGGAAGATTATCTTCGTTCTCTAGGTAAAAAACCAAACGAAAATCTTGCAGAGGTTTTCAAGACTTTCACACTTGAGCAGGCTGCTGAATTTTACCGGAATAATTATGGGATTACTCTTTCAGTACAACAAATTGTTGAAGGTATAAATAATATGGTGGCAGAAATATATCAAACAAAAGTAACATTAAAATCAGGCATAAAAGATTTTTTGAAAAAACTGCAAAGAAATGGAGTGAAAATGTGTATTGCAACTGTCACAGACAGAAGTATTACAGAAAGAGCATTAAAGAAGTTAGGTGTACGTGAATACTTTTCCGGAATATTTGTTTGTTCTGAAATTGGATATAGCAAGGAAAACCCTGAGATATACAGACAAGCGCTAAAACATCTTGAATCTGAAAAAACTGAAACAGTAGTTTTTGAAGATGCGTTTCACGCAATAAAAACAGCTAAAGAAGATGGATTTAAGGTTGCGGCGGTTTATGATTCACACGAGCCAAGACAAGAGGAAATAAAAGAAATTTCAGATTATTACATAGCGGATTTTGAAAGTTTTTGTTTTAAGACGAAAATAAAATCGACACTGTCTATTGCAGGTAGTGATTCAAGCGGCGGTGCAGGTATTCAGGCGGATATAAAAACTATGACAATGAATGGTGTTTATGCAATGAGTGCAATCACTGCACTTACTGCTCAAAATACGCTTGGGGTAAGAGCAGTTTTAGAATCTACACCTGACTTTCTTAAAGAACAACTTGATGCGGTATTTGAAGATATATTCCCTGATAGTGTAAAAATCGGAATGGTATCATCGAGCGAGCTGATAGATGTAATTGTAGACAGATTAAAGTTTTATAATGCAAAAAATATCGTTGTAGATCCTGTAATGATTGCGACAAGCGGATCTGCTCTTATAAAAACAGATGCAATGAGGGCATTAGTTACAAAACTACTGCCCATTGCAACTGTTGTAACTCCAAACATTTCTGAGGCAGAAGTCCTATCGGATATGAAAATTAAGGGCAAGGCAGATATGATAAAAGCGGCAGAGTTTATTGAGAAAAATTATGGGTGTAGTGTTCTGCTAAAAGGCGGTCATAGTATAAATGATGCAAATGATCTTTTGTGCAAAAACGGCACGTTCGTATGGTTTGATGGTAAAAGAATTGATAATCCTAACACTCACGGAACGGGATGCACTTTATCAAGTGCCATAGCATCGAATCTTGCTAAAGGATTATGCCTCGTGGATGCGGTAAGGAAAGCGAAAGATTACATATCAGAAGCACTTGCGGCAGGTCTTGATTTAGGAAAAGGCTCAGGGCCAATGAAACATAATTTTATAATAAGTAGTAGAATCTAAACTATTCGATTCTTCTTTGTATTACTAATAAAAAAACAAACAGGAATAAATTTCAATGTCGACGGAAATAATTATTGTATCAAAAAAGAAAGGATTTGAGCCTTATGATAGAGCAGGATACAATAAAACTTCTCCGAGAATGTGACGCAGGTGTTAAAATGGGTATATCGTCAATAGATGATGTGCTGGAATATGTCGGCGGTGATGAACTTAAAAAGAAATTAAGCGAATGCAAAGACGAACACGTAAAACTTGATAACGAAATTCAGGAACTTTTAGATAAATATAAAGACGACGGCAAAGAGCCTGCTGCAATTGCAAAAGGAATGTCGTGGATGAAAACGAATGTAAAACTTGCCATAAACGACTCAGATGAAACTATAGCAGACCTTATGACCGACGGTTGCAATATGGGTGTAAAATCACTCAATAAATATCTTAATAAATACAAAGCGGCAGACGAAGTATCTAAAGATATAACAAAGCGCCTTATAAATCTTGAAGAAAAACTTGCTGTAGATATAAGAAAATTTCTATAAATTAAATCCCCGTTAAAAAACGGGGATTTTTTTATTGTTTTAAATATTTTTTGGGCGAAACACCAAATGCTTTTTTAAACACGCGCAAAAAGTAGTTATAATCGGAAAAGCCTACTGCACTTGAAATGTCAGCAATTTTCAAATCGGTAGTTTTTAGAAGCAGTTTTGCTTTTTCAAGTCGTTTTTTCTTGATATATTTTGCTATTCCGCCGCCTGTATACTGTTTCATTATTTCGTAAAGTTTGGTGCGACTTATATTAAAATCCGAACAAAGCAGTTCAATGGATATTTCTTCGCTGAGATGACTATCTATATAATTTTCAATACCCTTAATTAACTGCTTGCCTGAAAGACGCACCATTTCCTTTAGCAGAATATACTCTGTAAAAGCATCAAGGATTTTTGCTGCTGCAAGTATTTGTTTGTTATTTTTGTATTTAATTTTTTTTATACTTTTATCAAGATTTTTATCTATATCATACTGAATGCACAGACTATGCATTTGTTCTGCAAGTTTTTCGCGGTTTTTGTTGTCGGTTACCTGCCCGAACATCATATAGCCGATAATTCTGTCGTTTTCCTTAATAGGTGCTGCTGCCTCGGTAAGTCCTGCATGGCACTTGTATATATGTAAAGATTTTGTTTCACTGCATCGCCTGCAGGCATCCTCATCGCAAGTACGGCATTTCTCGTTAAATTGTGGATTTTCACGCATATGCATACAAAATGTTTTTTTATCAAGCGGATATGATATCAGTTCCGTATAATTTTCATCAAACAAAACAATTTTAATACCCGTAAGTACATAAAAATCCTGCATCAGTTCCATAAGTTCTTTATCCTGAAAAAGCAACGTCATAAAAATCCACCTCTCGGACAAAATTACAGTTTTCTGTATGATAGTACCTATAATTATAACACAAATAATTATAAAATCAATATATAAATTAAATTCAGGAGGTTTATTATGGGTAAACAAACATTTGCTTTGTATTTCGGAAATCGTGGCTTTATGCCTGCCGAACTTATCGAGGGTGCCCGTGAAGATATGGTAAAGGCTGTAACTGATGCGGGTTATAACTATATTATGATGGACAAAGATGCCACACGCTATGGTGCTGTAGAAACACGAGATGAAGGCAGGCTTTATGCCAAATGGTTAAAGTCTCACGAGGGTGAGTACGATGGTGTAATTTTGTGCATGCCGATATTCGTTGACGAGAACGGTGCAATTGCTGCTTTGCAGGATGCAGGTGTGCCGATTTTGATGCAGGCATATCCTGATGAAATAGGTAAGATGGACTTTCAGCATCGCAGAGATGCATATTGCGGAAAATTTTCTGTAACAGACGTATTTGAACAGTACGAAGTGCCCTATACTGTTATGACTCCGCACGTTGTTCATCCGCTTTCGGCTGAGTTTACACAAAATCTGCATGATTTTGCGGCAATATGCCGTGTTGTAAATGGCATGAAACGCTTTACAATTGGCTGTATTGGCGCAAGAACAACTGCGTTTAAAACTGTTCGTTTTGACGAACTTACAATGCAACGTCACGGAATAAATGTAGAGTGCTTTGACCTTTCAGAACTTTTTGAATTTGTACGTGCAAAATCAGATGATGATGAAAAGGTAATTGCTAAAAAAGCCGCTTTAGAGAATTATACCGATTTTACAAATGTTCCTGAAGATAAAAAGATAATGCTTTCTAAAATAAGTGTTGTTATAGATGAATATATCGATACATATCACCTTGATGCAATTGCTCTTCGTTGCTGGAACGAAATGGAAACATACTTAAGAGTATGTCCGTGCGTGCTTCTCAGTGAACTTAACGACAGAGGAATTACTGCTTCGTGCGAGATTGATATGTGTTCGGCAATTACCATGCGTGCGCTTTCTCTTGCTACAGAAGGTCCTGCCGCTTGCCTTGACTGGAATAACAACTATGGTGACGATCCTGACAAAGTTATTCTGTTCCATTGCGGATCAACTGCGCAGAAACTTATGGCAGAAAGAGGTACTGTAACATCTCACAAAATGTTTGATAAAGGCGATCCCGGAAGCGGTTGGGGTACCAATGAGGGAAGAATTGCAGCATTCCCCATGACATTCTCTAACTGCAAAACTGAGAACGGAAAAATCACCATATACTTCAGCGAGGGTGAATTTACAGGCGAAGATATCGAAAAAGAATTTTTCGGTTGCGGTGGTGTTGCTAAAATCGACGGTTTGCAGGATAAACTTATCAAACTTGCAAGGGGCGGTTTCAAACACCATACAACTGTTGCAAACGGTCATGTAAAATATGTACTTGAAGAAGCATTTAAGTACTATCTTGGTTATGACGTTGTTGAAATATAAAGGGGCGGTACAATATGGTAAATTCATTCAATGACAGACATGAATATGATATAACGGAAATCCCTGATTTTGAAGATGTTTACCTCGATGAATTGCTTACTGAATGCGGACCATCAAATATGAATCTTTATGCACGTGTGCTTTTGAAACCCGGTAAAGAAGTATTTCGTCATCAGCATGTGGGCGAAAGCGAAAGCTACTTTATTTTGTCTGGTAGCGGCATATTTGATGATGACGGAAAGATGATAGAGGTTAAAAAAGGCGATATAACTTTTACGCCTGACGGTCATTATCACAGAATTATCAATAACGGAACCGAAATGTTGGAATTTATGGCTTTAATTATAAAGGAATAATCACAAGGAGTGAGTAATATGCTCTTAGGCGGACTTGATGTAGGTACAACCGGTTGTAAACTTACTACATATGACGATAAAGGAAATTTTGTATACAATTCATATCAGGAATATGAGGTAAATCGTCAGGGCGGTGAGCATGAGATAGATGCAGAGGTAATTTTTGATGCTGTCTGCGATGTCTTTGCTGATACTGCTAAAAAATATCAGTTATCTGCAGTTGGTGTTACAACTTTCGGTGAAACTTTTGTTGCACTTGACGAAAATGATAATGCTCTGCTTCCTTCAATGTTGTACACCGACCCACGCGGAGAAGATGAGTGTAACTATCTGTGTGACACTTTGGGCGAAGATAGGATTATACATATTGCAGGTGTAAAGCCTCACCAGATGTACAGCCTGCCAAAGATTATGTGGATCAAAAATAATCGACCCGATATTTATTCAAAAATCAAGCGCATTATGCTTATGGAAGATTATATAGTTTATAAACTTACAGGAGTAGCGGCTATTGATTATTCGCTCGCGGCAAGAACTATGGCTTTTGATATCCGCAGTAAATGCTGGAGCGATGACATACTCGACGCTGCAGGCATAGACAAAAACTTGCTTTCTGTTCCCGTTCCTGCATTTAATGTGGCGGGTGAACTTAAATCAGATATTGCACTAAAATTAGAGATGGATAGCAATATAAAAATAATCAATGGTGCACACGATCAGGTTGCAGCGGCTGTTGGTGCAGGTGTTTTTGAGGTTGGTCAGGCAGTAGACGGAACAGGCACGGTTGAATGTGTAACACCGGTATTCGATAAAATTCCGGAAAACGATGTTCTCTATGATGAAGGATATTCTGTTGTACCCTATGTGTTTGACGGCACATATGTTTGCTATGCGTTGTCTTTTACCGGCGGTGCAGTTATAAAATGGTTTAGGGATAATATGGGCGCCGGAAAATCTTATGCCGAACTTGATGATTCCGTAAAAAATGAACCTACAGGAATTTTGGTTATGCCACATTTTGCAGGTGCGGCAAACCCATATATGGATAACGGCTCTAAAGCGGCTATGGTTGGTTTAACACTTGAACATACAAACGCAGATATTTATAAAGCGCTTATGGAGGGTGTTACTTACGAGATCATGACCAATATTGAGCACCTTGAAAGTTTTGGCATAAACCTTAAAAAACTGTATGCAACAGGCGGAGGTGCTTCATCTGACGTGTGGCTGCAGATAAAAGCGGATATTTTAGGCAGACCTGTGGTGGCGCTTTCTGCAAAAGAGGCAGGTGCTTGCGGTACTTGTATGATGGCAGGTGTTGCAACCGGAATTTATAAGGATTTGTACGAGGCAAAGAAAAATTTCGTAAAAGAAAAAAAGACCTTTGTACCCAATGAAAATAATGTGGAAATATACAGAAAATATTATGAGGGATACAAAAAAGTTTATAATGCAGTTAGACCGATAATTAATGAAATATAGACGGAGGATTACAAATGTTAGTTGGTATGAAAGACATATTAAAAATAGCGGAGGCGCGTAAATGTGCCGTTGGTACATTTAATTCACCAAATATGACGTGCCTTAAAGCGGTTATTGAGGCGGCAGAGGAACTTAACGAGCCAATCTTTATAACCCACGCACAGATACACGAGGAAAAGGGCTTATGCAAAATGGACGAAATTGCACCGCTTATGCTTTTTATGGCGGACCGTGCAAAAGTTCCTGTATGTGTGCATCTTGACCATGGAACTGATTTAAACTATGTAAAACGTGCACTTGACCTTGGTTTTACATCTGTTATGTACGACGGAACCGAAAGCGGCGACAGTGAAGAGATGAACTATGTAAACACATCTATTGTTGTAGAAATGGCACATAAGTACGGCGTTGCGGTAGAAGGTGAAATAGGCTCAATGGGCGAGCGTGATTCCGGTGTCAGCAGTGACGAGAGCATCTATACCAATCCAGAAGATGCAAAAAAGTTTGTTGAAAGCACAGGTGTAGATGCACTTGCATGTGCATTTGGAACGGTACACGGAATGTATACACAAGAACCAAGACTTGATTTTAACCGTTTACTTAAAATAAGAGAACTTGTAAATGTCCCCATTGTTATGCACGGCGGAAGCGGCGTAAGCGTTGAGGATTACAAAAAAGTAATAGAATGCGGTGTACGTAAAATCAACTATTATACATATATGGCAAAGGCAGGCGGAAGCGCCGTTGCTGCACTTGAAGACAAAACATATTTTCACGATATAGAAGTTGCAGCAATGAACGCAATGAAAGAAGACGTTAAAAATGCCATAAAAATATTTGCCGGAAGAATATAAAACATCAGACTCACCTGTATATAAATGCGGGTGAGTTTTATTTTTGCTTAATTTGACATTGACTATAAAATATGTTATACTATATAATGAAAAATTTTGTGAAATCGAGGTAAAAAGACGTGTTAAAAAATTTAAACGCACCCACGGATATGACCGTTGGCACGCCGTGGAAAAGTATAGCAT
Source organism: Clostridia bacterium (assembly GCA_045646385.1). GTDB lineage: Bacteria > Bacillota > Clostridia > UMGS1810 > UMGS1810 > SIG455. The sequence goes on from JAZRKQ010000011.1 coordinate 23,453, forward strand.
TGTTTACGTTGCCTATGCTTATAGGAAATATTGCTCAGCAACTGTATAGCACAGTTGACAGTATAGTTGTTGGTAAGTATATCGGTGATAACGCTCTTGCGGCGGTCGGCAGTGCTATGCCCATACTCAATATGTTACTTGTACTTTTTGTTGGAATTTCAGCAGGAGCAAGCATTATGGTTTCTCAGTATTTCGGTGCAAGAAACCGTGAAAGTCTTTCTGTTACTATTGGTAACTGTATTACCGTAACATTGGTTGCATGTGTTGCGCTTGTACTTATTGCTACTCCGTTTATACGGCCGATATTGATTTTTCTTAATACGCCTGAAAGCATATTGGATTGGTGTGCCGATTACCTTATGATATCGCTTATAGGTATTGCAGGCATGGGGTTTTATAATATTTTAAGCGGTATTATACGCGGTATGGGCGACTCTTTTTCGGCACTTGTATATCTTTTGGTTGCAACGGTTATTAATATCGTGCTTGATATTTATTTTGTAGCGTCGCTCGGTATGGGTGTACCCGGTGTTGCTTTGGCAACTGTTATTGCACAGTTTGTATCATCTATACTTTGTATGATAAAACTGTCTAAAATGAACGAGTTTTTTGATTTTGGTTTAAAATATTTAAAACCTGTTTCATCTTATGTTAAAACTGTTATAAAATTAGGTTTACCATCGGGTTTAACACAGGCGATAATGTCGTCTGCCATGATTATAGTGCAGTCGCTTACAAATCAGTTTGGCGAGCAGTTTATAGCGGCAAACGTGGTTATTATGCGTGTGGACGGGTTTGCTATGATGCCGAACTTCTCGTTTGGTATGGCACTTACAACCTATGCAGGACAAAACGTCGGCGCAGGCCTTTACGATAGGGTTATAAAAGGTGCAAAGCAAGGCACTCTTATGGCTGTTATCTGTTCAACTGTTATTACGGGAATAATATTAATATTCGGAAAATGGCTTATGGGCATATTTACAGACACTACTTCGCTTGTTGATATGAGTTATTCGCTTATGAAGATACTCGCGGTAGGTTATATAGCAATGGCGGTTACTCAAAGCCTTTCGGGTATTATGCGCGGTGCCGGCGATACCATGACACCTATGTGGATATCCCTTATAACCACCGTTGTAATACGTATTCCCGTTGCATACGGAATATCGTACCTTACGGCAACGCCCGAAATGCCGAACGGAATTAAAGAGTGTATCCAGATTTCTCTTTTGGCATCATGGGTATTGGGCGCAGTATTTACAGCAATATTTTATGGAAGAGGAAAATGGAAGACAAAAGCACTTAAACAATAATTTAAAACGCAGAGCAAAATTTTGCTCTGCGTTTTTTATTCACATAATATTCCTGTTACATAATCTTTTTCGATTTTGTCAATCTTAACATTAACAAACTTTCGTGAGATATCCGTATCTGATTTAAAATGCACTTTAATATAATTCGACGTGTGTCCTTCATAAATTCCGTTTTCAATTTCGCGCTCAGCAAGAACTTCAACTTGTTTGCATATAAAACTTTCAAGGAATTTCTGTCTGCATTCGTCAGCCGCTTTTGCCATTGTTGACGCGCGTTCATTTTTAATTGAACGCTTTACCTGATTCGGGAATTTATCGGCTTTTGTACCGCGTCTGTTAGAGTATGCAAAAACGTGCGCTTCCGCAAAGCAGATTTCTTTTAAAAATGCTACGGATTTTTCAAATTCCTCGTCCGTTTCGCCGGGGAACCCCACCATAATATCGGTAGTTATTGCACTGTCGGGAATGTATTTACGAATATTTTTAACAACTGTACGGAATTCATCGGTATTGTACTTTCTGTTCATGCGCGCAAGTGTTTCGTCGCAACCGCTTTGCAGAGATATGTGAAAATGATTGCAAAGTTTCGGCATGCGAGATAGCATTTTAACAAAATCTTCGGTTAATATTCTCGGCTCTATAGACCCCAAACGTATTCTTTTTATTCCGTCAATTTCGTTTATTGCTTTTATCACATCGCCAAGATTAATGCTTTTATCTTTTATGTCCATACCGTAAGAAGCGATATGAATACCTGTAAGCACCACTTCTGAAAACCCGTTCTCGGCAAGCGTTTTAACTTCTTTTAAAATGTCATTAATGTCACGGCTTCTCACAGGACCGCGTGCATAAGGGATTATGCAATATGTGCAGAAAGAATTGCAACCGTCTTCAATTTTAACAAACGCACGTGTCTTATCACTGAACGAAGATATCTGCATATCTTCAAACACACGTGTTTTCATAATATCGTCCACTGCGGTTGTATTGGCTTGTAAAGACGCATTTTCAACAAGTTGTACAATTTTAGATTTATCTTTGGATCCCAGTATAACATCTACACCCATTGCGGCTATCTCTTCGGGTGCCACCTGACTGTAGCAACCTGTAACGGCTATAACTGCATCGGGATTTGTGCTTTTGGCACGCCTTATTATCTGACGTGACTTTTTATCGCCCGTACCTGTAACGGTGCACGTATTTATAACGTATACATCGCACACATCGTCAAAATCCGCTATGGTATAACCTGCGTTTTTAAAAAGTTCTGTCATAGCCTCAGTTTCGTATTGATTTACCTTGCAACCCAAGGTATGAAAAGACACGGTTTTGTTCATTTAATATCTCCAATAAATAATATATGATTGTTGGACAAAATCCTACTTTCTTATTATACAACAATCACAAAAAATTTCAATAGGCAAAAAACGAATTGACATTTCTGGGAAATAGTTGTAATATATAATTGTAATAATTAAAAGGAGGAATTTTGATATGGTAACAGTAAATGTATTACTCAGTTCTATCAACGACGTAAAAAATTTTGTAAATATCGTAAGTAAGTACGATTTTGATATTGATCTTGCATCAGGCAGATACGTGGTAGATGCAAAATCTATTATGGGTATATTCAGTTTGGATTTGGCAAAGCCTATCAAGGTTGAAATCCACACAGACAATGCTGATGCTATTATGGGCGAACTTAAGCCTTACATCACAGAGTAATTGATTTTACAGAGTAATCGGTTTTACAGCGTGGCTGAAACAAGTCACGCTTTTTATTTAATTGAAGTATATTTAAGGAGAAATGAATGGAACCATTGACATACAGCCCTGAAGAAAACGGCGAAGATATAAAACTTATGGTGCTGTTTGCCATAGCACGTTTGAAAGTAAGCGCCACATATACGCGCATTTTTCATGTGCTCAGTGCAGCGGCAGACGTTAGTTATTGCCTGCTTACCGTTCCGATTTCGGATTTGATAGAAAGCGGTAATATAGAAGAACTTCACTTTGATGACCAACCGGTATTTTCACTTACAAAACAGGGCAGCGAAACACTTTCGTACTTTGAAACCAGAATACTGCGCAGCGTTCGTTTGCGTATGCTTGACGAGATTGATAAAATAAATAAAGAGGTTTTAAGCGGGAATAAACTCGATGCTTCTATCGTGCCTGTAAATGAGGAAGAATACCTTGTTAAGGCTGAAATTACCGAGAATAAAGTCCCCGTTTTGAAATTTGAAATGTACGTGGGTGATAAAGAACGCGCAAAAAAAATTGTACGCAATTTTAAAGATCATACAAGCCTTATGTATCTGCAAGTTGTAAAAGCGATTGATTTTGATTACGATAAACTCGATTTGGAAAATATGGAAGAATTAGGCGGAATAGATAGTTGACTTCCATGCATAAATAATATACAAATAATGAACAATAACCGTATGAGATAAGTATCTCGTACGGTTTTTAGTTTATTTAAAAATTTTGAAAGGAGAAATAAAATGAGAAATCTTGCAAAAATATTCTCGATTTGCCTTGTGATTACTATGTCTGCAATTTCACTTGCGGGCTGCGGTATGGATATGGCAGGTTCGGGAAATGACCTTTACATCTTTAACGGCAAGGGTGAAAGTGCTCAGGCGCTTAAAGATGCGGCAGATAAATTTTCTGAAGAAACGGGCAAAAAAGTTAAAACATTCTCTCTCGGCAGCGGTACAAGCAGTATGGATACCTTGCGTGCCGAACTCAACTCTAAAAATATGCCTACAATATTTTCAATAGTTAATATTCAGGAGTTGAAAGAGTTTGAGGAGGGCGGCTTTGCTCTTGACCTTACAACAGTTACAGACGAAAACTTTAAAATGCTTGTGGAAGAAATTCCGGAGAATATGCGTTTGAGTTCAAACGGAACAAACAGTTTCGGTGTACCATATAACGTAGAGGGCTACGGATATATTGTAGATACCCGTATGATAGAAGCACTTTTTGGCGACGGAACCGCTGAAGACTTTTTAGAAGATGCTAAAAATGCAAGTTACGAAGAATTTCAAAATCTTGTAATTGCCGTTGATGGTTACATTAAAAATAACACGGCGGCTTCAGTTGTTTTAGACGGCGAAACTTATACTTTAAGAAATGAAAAAACAGACCTTTCATCAAAACTTACAGGTGTGTTCTCAATAGCAGGTGCGGATAAATGGACATACGGTGACCATTTGGTAAACGTGGCGCTCAACGCAGTTTTTGATAACCCAGCAGAAGCTGCCTCCGCAACAGATGCACAAATTGAATCGTTAAGAGGTCCTCTTACCGCTTATGCAAGGGCATTGGATTTTAAAACATCTTATACCGCAGGTATGAACGGCCCCTTAACACGCGGTTCAGAGTTTATAAACACAACAACTGCTAACTATGACTCTGCAGTACAGATTTTTGCTCAAAGCAAGGCGCTCTTTATTAAGCAAGGTAACTGGGCATATACAAATATAGCAAAAGTTGATAAAGAGATAGTTAAAACGCTTGAATTTATTCCTGTTAAACTGCCTCTGACAGATGCAGACGTTACTTCAAGTGTGGGCACGGCAGAGCAGTTAAATCGTTCAATCTCTGTATATGTACCAAACTACTATGCAATCAATGCCAAGGCAACTGACGAGCAGAAAAAAACTGCAATGGATTTCCTTGTATGGCTCAACACTTCTGAAACAGGTCAAAAATTTGTAACTGAAGATATGGCATTTATTCCGTATAACGCAGACCACCAGAATGTAACAACAGATAATTCTTTGAGTAACTCTATTATAAGATATATGAAAGATGGCGACGTTATTTCCAACCCATACGGAGGAGCGCCTGTAAACTGGTCAGGCGATACACTCGGTCTTGAAATTATGGAAAAATATCTTACCAAAGAAAAATGGACAGAAGAAGACTACTCTGCTATTGCTGAGTACGGAATATCTAAGTGGAAAGAAATGAAATAAGTAGTAACATCTATTCTCACAGGAAGGATTGATTTAACACATGGATAAGTATTACAGAAAGTGGCTACTGCCAATTTCGTTGCCTGCGCTTATACTGTTTTTTGTGGTAATTGTAATACCGTTTTTAACAGGAGTGCTGTATTCGTTCACATCATGGCGAGGAACGTATTTTGCAGGCGGAGCCAATGCATTTGAATCCTTCGTGGGATTTGAAAATTATGTAAACGCATTCAAAAACGAGAAGTTTTTAAATGCATTCGTGTATACAATAAAGTTTACTGTTACGGCTGTAATTACTATAAATATAGTGGCGCTTGCACTTGCTATGATGATAACCACCGTATCGCGCGGTGGTGCAATATATAGAACGGTATTTTTTCTGCCGAACCTTCTCGGCGGATTGGCATTGGGTTTTATATGGCAGTTTATATTCCAGAATGTATTTTCAGATGTGCTTTTCGGCCCTCAGGGATTTATTCATATACCTTTCCTTACAAATATGCTTCAGGATAATACAAAAGCGCTTTTTGCACTTGTTATCCTTGTAACATGGCAGATGGCAGGGTATATGATGATAATTTATATCACGGGACTAAACACCATCCCCCGTGACCTTTACGAGGCGGCGCAGATTGACGGCGCAGGTGCATTTGCACAATTTCGGGTTATTACTCTGCCTATGCTGATGCCCGCTATAACGATAGTATTCTTTTTAACGCTGGCAAACTGCTTTAAACTTCTTGACCAGAATGTTGCGTTGACCGACGGTAACTTTAATACCAGACTTTTAGCAACGCAGATACTGCGTACTACAAGAGATACTGCGCCGCCTGATTATGGTATGGCTCAGGCACAGGCAGTAGTGTTTTTCGTCCTGATTGCCGTTGTTACACTCGTACAGTTGTACGTTACCAAGCGTAGGGAGGTGGAACTGCATTGAGAAGAAAAGTACTTCTTACTGTCTTGTATGTTGCCCTCACGGTGTTTGCAGTTTTAACTTTAGCGCCTGTTGCGTTTTTGTTTATAAACTCATTTAAGTCGCAGTCAGAGATTGTAGCATCGCCAATGTCGTTTCCTCTTAATTGGAATTTTGACTATATATTAACTGCTGCGCAGGAGATTAATTTCTTCCGTTCACTCGGCATAACTTTTATAGTTACAGTTTTATCTGTTGCGCTTATTGTTTTGGCGTCTTCTTTGTCAGGCTGGGCAATTGCAAGAGCAAAAACTAAAACTTCGTCTGTTATGCTTTATATGTTCACCGCCGCAATGCTGATTCCGTTTCAGGCGGTTATGTACCCCCTTTTAAGTCTGTTTGAAGGGGTGGGGCTTAAAAACATCTTGGGTCTTATCATTATGTATGGTGGTTTCGGTCTTAGTTTGTCGGTGTTTTTGTATCACGGTTTTGTAAAAAGTATACCGCCATCGATTGAAGAAGCGGCACTTATTGATGGAGCAGGAATGATAAAAACTTTCTTTACGGTTGTTTTTCCGCTTATGAAATCCACAACGGCAACAGTAATTATATTAAACTCTATGTGGATATGGAACGACTACCTGCTTCCGTTCCTTGTAATAGGTAATGCGCCTGCAAGAACGCTTACGCTGGAACTTTACTTTGCCAAAATGACGTCAGGTCAGTTCGGTAACCCATGGGAACTTATTTTCCCTGCGGTGTTTGTTTCTATCGTTCCAATAATCATAGTTTTTCTGCTTTTGCAGAAGCATATTGTACGAGGCGTGTCCGACGGTGCAGTAAAGGGATGAAAAAATGGCTTGGTTTATCCAAGCCATTTTTTAATGAATATTAAGCTCAATAAGTCTAGTTTTGATTTCATTGTAAATATCACTTGCATTTGCTCCGCTTTCAACCAATACGGATATGGCGTATTTGGGATTATCCGAAGGGAAATACCCTATTGCCCACATATGCCCTATAATTTCGCTTTGCAATTGCCTTGCAGTTGATTTAGGTAAAATTCTTTTTTGATTGCTTTTACGCATAGATTTTATTATATAGCCGTTTTCAAGTGCAATTCCGTCTACAATATTTATTTCTTTTTGTGTCCCTTTTGCGGCAACTGTGCAGATTGATTCTGCTGCTTGCAAAGGTGTTATTTGAGAATCTGTAAATAAAAGAGGAAGCGCTGAATATATCTCATCTGCTCCGTATGGTGTTTCTGCCCTGTTTATAAGCGCCGTTCCGCCGGAGTTTATATGTTTGGCTACATCGTTCTGGTCAAAATTCGGTCTGCTTGCCATAGCAAGTACATCAAAATTATCTGTACTCAAAACTACCGTTGCACCTATAGCAGAATTTTCATCGAGCACATTTTCTGCTATGTTTTGAATATTATAGTCAAGAGTAAGTTTTACATATTTCTTTGTTTGTGTTTGGAAATCGTCGGTTCTAAAATTTGGGATTTCGTTTCCTTTGGCATCTTTTAATTTCGAGTGTACCTTTTTTTCTGTTGTAGACAATTCATCGTTGAGTTCTTTTTCAATACCGCTTAACCCTTCGCCAAAGGCATCTGTATAACCTATAACGTGGCGTGCCAAAGAGGAACCTGTATACCTGATTTCCTCTCCCGTTAGGGGTATCATATTTCTGTCGGTTATAACATTTCTTTTAAAATCCGTTTCAAGCGTCCGCTGGCTTGCCGCCATATCTGTATATATGTCGCCTTTTAAAACAGTAATGTTTAATATAACGAACATAAGGTATACCAGCGGAATAATAAATAGAATCAAAAACTTTTTTGGTCTTTTAATAAGCATCACCTCTTAAAATATATTTTCTGTATGTTTTGGTTATTTATTCTGTAAAAAGGAGTGAATGTATGAAAAAGAAATTCGGTACTATGAAATTCGGCAGACCTTACAGAATGTATATCCGCCCTGCACGAAAAAAACGTATAAACCGCTGGGCTGTTGCTATTTTTATAGTTACATCTTTAACATATTGCGTCTGCTCTGCTGTTGTAAAAGTTTATCCTGTTATAGAAGACGTTTCACAAAAGTTGCTTGAGGCAAACGCCACAAATATAATTAATACCTCTGTTTTAGAAAGCCTCGATGGTGATATTTACAACAAACTTGTCGATATAATGTATAATGATGCCGGCCAGATAACCTCCATAGCCGCCAATACATCAGAGATAAATAAACTCAAATCCACTTTGGCGGTGGATATTTTAAATGATATAGAACAGTTTGGCAGTAAAGGATTTACTATACCGCTTGGAAATCTTACAGATATAATTCTTTTGTCCGGAATCGGACCGGAGATACCGTTTTGTATAGTTCCGTACGGTAATATAAAGGTGGACTTTCGCTCTCAGTTTTCAGATGCAGGTATAAATCAGACACGTCACGATATATATATAGACATCACCGCCGATATGCGTGCCATTTCTGCAGTTGCAAGAATAAAGGGAACTGTAAGCACGTCAGTTATGGCGGCACAAACGGTTATAGTGGGTAATACTCCGCAGTTTTTTGCCGAACGGTAATATGTAAATATTTAATAAAAGGTTGCTTTTTTAATATTCTTGTGATATAATATATTCTGTATTGCGACTTAAAAGTTACAAAAATGTTAAGAAACTATTACAATTTTTACATATTTTCAGAATAAATAAATACACTATTACTAAAGAAAAGAAGGTGAGAAAATGCGGTTTGTCAAAATCAATACTGCTGATGCCGATAAGTATGTCAAGCGTAACTGCATTGCTAAAGCAGATGCACAGGTTGATAGAAACACCGAATCCACAAACACAAAATCATTTAAAATTCATTTTAACCATATAAAAAAAGAGATTACCGCTTTATATAATAAACTTAATAAAAAAACTGCAGCAAGTTTATGTGTTGCTGCAGCGGCTTTGTCGCTTACATTGCTTTTTAATGCTAATTTTTCTTTTGCGTATAATGCGTTTATAGGAAACACCGAACTTGGCTATGTTACGGATAAACAATTTGCTGAAAAATGCGTTGATAATATTAATGCCGAATTTGCTCAATATGTAAGCGGTGAAGATATTATAAGTGCAAAAATCACTTATGTTCCTGCAATTATAAGACGTAACGCATTTACAGATGTATCGGTTGTGTATGAAAACATCAAATCCACATCAGACGTTATGGTTCAGGCGTATGCGGTAGAGGTTGACGATATCGCCTTTGCGGCGCTTGAGGATAAAACACAGGCAGATAAAATCCTTACTGAAATTGCATCTATCTATAAAACGGACGAAAACACGCAAGTTTCATTTAAGGAAGATGTACGTGTGGTTTATGAATACGTTCCGTCCGTTATAGTTATGGAAAGCGCCGACGCTTTGGAAAGACTGCAGGGCTTCACTACGCTTTATAATAGTGTTACTGTGGACAAAAAAATTGCATTTTCCGATTTCGCGGCAGATAACGGCTTGGAAGTTGAGTACTTGCAATCTTTAAATCCTGAAGTGGGAAAGTATATAAAACCGTCACAAAATGTTGTTATACCTGTTTGGAAACCTATCATAACGGTTATGACAACCGATAATATAAGTTATGAAACTACAGTTCCGTTCGAGGAGCAGGTTACTGAAGATGCTTCCATATACGAAGGCAGCGAGAAAGTCATTCAGGCAGGTGCTAACGGTATAATTGCTGTTACAGAAAAAATAGAACGCGCAAACGGCGCGATTGTAAATCAGACAGTTATTAAAAGTGAGGTTATAGCAGAACCTGTTATGCAGATGCGTGCCATAGGCACAAAAGAGCGTCCCGCACACGTTGGAACAGGCTCGTTTATGCGTCCGTACTATGGAAATGTAAGTTCGCGTTTTGGCTCGCGCCGTTCGGGAAATCACACCGGCGTTGATATATGCGGAACTGTGGGCGACCCGATTGTAGCGGCAGATAATGGTACTGTTATATTCTCTGGTTGGAGTGGCGGTTACGGAAAGGTAATCAAAATCGACCATAATAACGGATACGTAACATATTATGCTCATTGTAACAGTCTGCTTGCAGAGGTGGGCGATGTTGTTGAAAAAGGTCAGACCATAGCAACACTTGGCAGTACAGGTAACAGCACAGGCCCGCACGTGCATTTTGAAGTACGGTATAATGACGAAGTTCAAAACCCTATGAACTATGTAAATTAAATATATAAAAACGGAGGACAAAATTATGAAGGATAAAGCAAAAGGCTTTATAGGCGAATTTAAAGAATTCGTATCTAGAGGCAACGTGGTTGACATGGCAGTCGGTGTTGTAGTCGGCTCTGCGTTTACAGGAATTGTAAACTCATTGGTTAAAGATGTTATTATGCCGTTTATAGGCTGGCTTATCGGCGGTATAGACTTTTCTGACTTCAGAGTTGTTCTTAAAGCCGCAGAGGGCGAAGCACCTGAGGTTGCAATTCTGTACGGAACATTTTTAAACCAGATAATAAACTTTTTCATTCTTGCGTTTGTAGTGTTTGTTGTTGTTAAAGTATTGAACAGATTTAAACGCAAAAAAGAAGAAGCGCCTGCAGAACCGCCAAAACCGTCTGACGAAGTTGTGCTTCTTACGGAAATCCGAGATTTACTCAAAAAATAATTATACATAAAAATGGGACACAGTTAATTTTACTGTGTCCCATTTTTGATTAATCTCTTAATATTAAACTTTTAATGTCTTCATCACTCATTTTTATAGTAAGACCTGCCATAGAGTCGTCTATCTGCTCTTTTGTCATACAACCTATAATCGGAATGGTGTTAAAATACGGATTGGAAGAAAGTGCTGAAACAATAAGCGCACCAACTGAACAATCGTATTTTTTACACATATCTTTAACCTTGTAAAATTGCTCACGGCTTTTTGCATTGTCGTAAAGTGGGTTTGCTTTTGGTTCGCCGTTTTCGTCACAAATAAAGAAGTACCCTCCTGATTGAGAAGAGAAAGAAAATAAAGCCAAATCCTGTTTTGCATAAAATTCAAATGCTTCTTTGTGCATAAACTCCGTTGAGTGGTTAAGTTTATCTGCATTTGGGTGTGCTATACCAAAATGTATCTGACTTGAGGTTATCTGCGCCATACCATGTTCTTCACAATATCGCATTGCATCCTCAATTCTTTCCGGACACCAGTTTGAAAGACCTATACTGCGCGCCTTTCCGGATTTTATAATTTCGTTCAGCGTACTCATAATCTCACCCACATGCATAGATGTGTCATCGCGGTGCAGAAAATATACGTCTATATAATCGGTTTGCAGATTTTTAAGGCTGCTTTCAATATCGCTTAAAATATCCGCTTTGGAAAGTCTTGATAAATCCATATTATCGCATGGCGGGTGACCGCCTTTTGTGGATATAATAATATCATGACGATTGTTGCGTTCATTCATCCATTTGCCAATTGTTTTTTCGCTCGAACTCTTTTCGCCTGGTAACCAGTCGGCATATGCATTTGCGGTGTCTAAGAGATTGCCGCCGTTTTCAAAAAAACTGTCCATAAGCATAAAAGATGTTACCTGGTCAATTTCTTTACCAAATGTGGCTGTACCGAGAGCAGTTTTGCTAACAGTTATATCTGTTCCGTTAAGTTTAACGCGATTCATAATAATCACTCCTTTTTTAACAACTATATTCTACATTTATTTAAACAAATGTGCAATATGTTTTTGTGCATTCTTGTTTGACATTTTGATGCGTATAGTGTAAAATAAAAGCACGAGGTGTACTATATGAAAAAACTTATAAAAACAGTTGTAGCGGCGCTTATTTGTCTTGCTGTTATAATATTTATACTAAACGTTTATTCAGATGTGTTCGGAGGAACGGGAACAGATGTTGAAATGACAGTTCCCAAAGGTGCTTCCGGCGGCGAAATTGTGGATATGCTAAAATCAAGAGATGTTATTGAATATCCGTTGATATTTAAAATATACTCTGCAGTTACCGGTATGGATTCAAAGTACAAAAGCGGGGACTTCTGTATTAATACGGGTCATTCCTACAAAGAATTGCTCCAGATTTTAACCGGAGAGCCAAATTCCGTTGCGAATAAAGTTAAAATAACTATTCCCGAAGGCTTTGAAACGGATAAAATAGCCGCTGCTATGGAACAGGCAGGCATTTGCAGTGCTGATGAATTTTTAAAGGCTGCATCAACAACTGATTATGATTTTGACTTTTTAGACGATATTGACAATAAGTCTGACCGTAAATACGTTCTTGAGGGATATCTTTTTCCCACGACTTATACGTTTAATAAAAACACACCTGCAACCGAGGTTGTAGGCGCTATGCTCACTATATTTGAGCAGGTGGTTTCAAAGTATAATATTGACGATATTGACGAAACCATAATACTTGCATCTGTAATTGAGCGCGAGGCTTTGGGCGATGTTGACAGGCGTATCGTATCTTCGGTATTTCATAACAGATTAAACGGAAAAGGGGGTCTTACAAAACTTCAATCTTGCGCTACTGTTCAGTATATTTTAGGTGAACGTAAGGCTGTTTTGTCTGAGGCAGATACTAAAATAGACTCTCCGTACAACACGTATCTTTATGAGGGGCTTCCGGTAGGACCTATTGCCAACCCCGGTGAAGAAGCCATTGCAGCCGCAGTAAATCCCGAAGAAACAGATTATCTGTATTTCGGTGTAAATAAAAGCGGTAAGCACACATTTTCTGTAAATTATGAAGACCATTTAAAGGCAACACAGTAAGGAGAATAATTATGACTCTTATAGAAATAGGTGAAAAAGCACGTTCAGCATCAAGAATTCTGGCAACAATCAGTTCTTCTGATAAAAATAAGGCGCTCACATATATAGCAGACGATTTGGAAAAATACAGCGATAAGATTTTGTCTGCCAATGCAATAGATTTGGAAAATGCCGAAAAAAACGGTATGAAAGCATCTATGGTAGATCGCTTAAGGCTTACCTGTGAGCGCATTAAAGGAATAGCCGAGGGTGTCCGTCAGGTACGTGATCTGCCCGACCCTGTTGGTGAGGTTATAGGCGCTACGCGCCGTCCTAACGGGTTGCAGATAGCAAAGCGACGTGTACCTTTGGGTGTAATCGGTATTATTTACGAATCCCGCCCGAATGTTACTGCAGATACTGCCGTGCTTTGTTTAAAATCATCTAATGCGTGTATATTGCGGGGCGGTAAAGAGGCAATAAACTCAAACTCTGCTATAGCAGATATTATGAAAGACGCTGTTAAAAGAGCAGGACTTCCGGACGGAACAGTAGAACTTATACGGGATACGTCAAGAGAAACTGCGTCTGAAATGATGAAACTCAATGAATATATAGACGTTTTAATTCCTCGTGGCGGAGCAGGTCTTATAAATGCTGTTGTAAATACCGCTACCGTTCCCGTTATACAGACCGGCGTGGGCAACTGCCATATATATGCAGATAAAGACTGTAACTTTGATATGGCTGTAAATATAATTATTAATGCTAAAACAAGCAGACCGTCTGTTTGCAACGCTGCTGAAACATTGCTTATTCATAAAGATGTCGCAGATGAGTTTTATACAAAAATTTCTACCGCACTTGCAGATAAAAATGTTCAGGTACGTGCCTGCGATAGAACTATATCGAAATTTAATGGTGCGATTGCCGCTACTGACGAAGACTATGCCACAGAGTTTGGTGACCTTATAATTGCAGTTAAAATGGTAGACAGTTTAGACAATGCTATAGAGCATATTTCAAAATACGGAACAGGACATTCCGAATGTATTGTTACAGAAAATTACACAACTGCAAATGAGTTTTTAGACAGGGTAGATGCGGCGGCGGTATATGTTAATGCGTCTACCAGATTTACCGACGGTTTCGAGTTCGGGTTCGGTGCAGAAATAGGCATCAGCACACAGAAGATGCACGCAAGAGGTCCAATGGGTCTTACTGAACTTACGTCAGTTAAGTATATTGTTACCGGTAATGGTCAAATTCGCTGACACTTCGTATATATATTTATAAAGGAGTTGATTGTATGCAGACTTACATCGTTTGGGCGGCACTATTTGTAGTGTTGTGCATTGTAGAGGCAAACACGGCAAATCTTATGACAATCTGGTTTGCTTGCGGTGCGCTTATTACGCTGATTTCGGTTGCTTTAGGTGTTCCGCCTGCATGGCAGATACCCATATTTATTGTATCCTCTTTAATATTGCTGGCGCTTACACGTCCTTTGGTTAAAAAGAAACTTGCTGTTAAAGGAGAAAAAACCAATGCCGACAGAGTTGTTGGCAAAACGGCAATCGTTCGTGAGAGTATTACACCCGATAAATTCTCCGGAACTGTAACGGTTGGAGGACAGGTATGGTCGGCGGTTTCTTCCGACGGAAGTATAATAGACGAAGGCGAAGAAGTTGTTATTGAAGCAATTGAAGGTGTAAAACTCGTTGTTGCGAGTAAAAATAAAGTAAAGGCTTAAAGGAGGATTTGTATGTTGTTTTTAATCATTTTCTTAATCATTGCAATAATCATTATTGCAAACATCAAAATTGTACCGCAGTCATACGCAGTTGTACTCGAAAGACTGGGAGCATATCAGGCTACATGGGATGTAGGCCTTCACTTTAAAATTCCGTTTATTGAGAAAACCGGAAGAAACATCAGCCTTAAAGAACAGGTTGTTGATTTTGCGCCGCAGCCCGTTATAACAAAAGACAATGTTACAATGCAGATTGATACAGTTGTATATTTCCAGATAACTGACCCCAAACTTTATGTGTACGGTGTGGAAAGACCGCTTATGGCAATAGAAAATTTAACCGCTACAACATTAAGAAATATCATTGGTGATCTGGAACTTGATGAAACCCTTACCAGCCGTGATACAGTTAATACCAAGATGCGCGCAATCTTAGATGAGGCAACAGATCCGTGGGGAATCAAGGTTAACCGTGTTGAACTTAAAAACATTCTGCCACCGTCTGAAATTCAGGACGCAATGGAGCGTCAGATGAAAGCAGAGCGTGAACGCCGTGAACTTATCCTTCGTGCAGAGGGTGAGAAAAAATCGGCTGTTTTGGTTGCTGAAGGTGAAAAAGAAGCCGCTATCCTGCGTGCTGAGGCAAAAAAAGAGGCTCAAATACGCGAGGCGGAAGGTGAGGCAGAAGCAATTTTAAGCGTACAGACCGCTATTGCAGAAGGCTTGAAACGTTTAAATGAAGCCAGCCCGACAGAGGCAGTTGTAGCGCTTAAAAGTTTAGAAGCATTTGAAAAGGCTGCTGACGGCAAGGCTACAAAAATTATTATTCCAAGCCGCATACAAGAAATTGCCGGTTTGGCAACGTCTTTAAAAGAACTTATAGTGGACAATAAAAATGAGTAATTAAAAAACGGAGAGGATTTAATCCTCTCCGTTTTCCTTACTTATACTTCGTGCCTGTTTTCGATATGAGTTCGGCGATATTCCGAGTTCTTTTTTAAATACATTTGCAAAATAGTTAGAACTTCCGAATCCTACTGTAAATGCTATATCTGTAACGGTTAAATTAGAGTTTTCAAGTAATGTTTTAGCATCTTTCAGGCGCAGTTTAGTCAGATACTCACGTAAACTCATACCTGTCTGTGTTTTAAACTGATGGCTTACAAGGGATCTGCTGCAGTTTAGTTGGCGACATATGTCGTCGGAAGTAATATCTTTGTTTCTGTTTTTATGTATATAATTTTTAACATTAACTATTAAGTCGTTTTCGTCATCTATTAAATCGGGCTTTTCATAGGTGAGTCCAAGAGAGGAACATAATGGAGAAATAAGAACTTTGATTTTATCTTCTGTTATTTCAGTGTTTTCGTCAATTTTAAGTGATAAAGATAAATTATGATTTTTCTTAAGCATATAGATGTAATTTTTTAATTTTTGCAAATCATTCATATAAAGCAACTCCCCAGAAAAATTGTTTTACATGTTGATTCTATACTTTTTTAAAAAGTAAGTATAGTTATTATCATACAAAAAACTGTAAATTTGTCCTGAACTCGGATTTTTTATGAGTTGTTATATTATGATAGATTATAAAGAAAAAAGGCTGTCTCAATTTTTATTGAGACAGCCTTTTAAAAGTACTTTTTTAAAAATTATCTTTGAACACGTCCTGAACCGTCGCCCTTCATAAGGTTTTTAACTTCGTCAACGCTTACTAAGTTAAAGTCCCCTTCAATTGAGTGCTTAAGGCAGGATGCAGCAACAGCAAACTCAATGGTATCCTGCATTGAGTAACCTTCTAACATAGCGTAGATAAGACCACCGCCGAAAGAATCGCCGCCGCCAACACGGTCAACAATATTGATATTGTATTTTTTAGATTTGTAGAAATCTTTGCCGTCATAGAGAAGTGCAGCCCAGTTGTTTACTGAAGCAGAAATACTTTCACGAAGTGTGATGGCAACATTTTTAAAGCCGAATCTGTCAACCAACTGTTTGCAAACATCTTTGTAACCCTCGTCAGAGAGTGTTCCGCCTGTGATGTCTGTTCCGCTTGCTTTGATACCGAATACTTTTTCAGCGTCTTCTTCGTTAGCGATAAGCACGTCAACATACTGCATTAAATCGCCCATAACTTTTCCGGCTTTTTCGCTTGTCCAGAGTTTTTTGCGGAAGTTTAAGTCACAACTGATTTTAACACCTGCTGCTTTTGCTTTTTTGCACGCTTCTAAACATACTGCTGTGCAATCGTCAGAAACTGCAGGAGTAATACCTGTAAAGTGGAACCACTCAGCACCTGCAAAGATTTCGTCCCAGTTAAAGTCTGAAGGCTGTGCTGTAGAGATAGAAGAGTGAGCACGGTCATACACAACGTTTGACGCTCTCTGTGAAGCGCCCTTCTCTACAAAATAGATGCCCAGTCTTTCGCCTTTTCTTGATATGTAGCCTGTGTTTACACTGTGTTTTTTAAGAGTTGCAATACAAGCATCGCCGATAGGGTTAGCGGGAATTGCAGAAACAAAGTGTGCGTCGTGACCATAGTTTGCGAGTGATACTGCCACGTTAGCCTCGCCGCCGCCGTATTCTACATCAAAACTCTGAGCCTGAATGTATCTTTTAAATCCGGGTGTCTGCAGGCGGAGCATAATCTCGCCCAATGTTACAACTTTTGCCATTTTTATGACCTCCAAATTATATTAATTAGTTATTTCTTGCCTTTTTAATGTTTTCAACAAACTTTTTAGCAGTTTCGGTGATGAGTTTATAATCACCTGTTTTAGCGCCTGCTGTAAGTGCACTGCCTGCGCCAACTGCTACAACGCCTGCTTTGAACCACTGGTCAACATTGTCTACATTTACACCGCCTGTGGGCATAATGTTTGCCTGAGGAATAGGGCCTTTGATAGCCTTAACCATTGAAGGACCGAACGCCTCACCGGGGAACAGTTTGATAATGTCGCAACCGAGTTCAAGCGCTTTGATGACATCTTTTAATGTCATAACGCCGGGCATGCAAGGGATTGCATAACGGTTACAAAGTTTGATTGTATCCTCGTCGAGAGCAGGGCTTACTACGTACTCTGCACCGGAAAGAATAGCAATTCTTGCAGTTTCAGCGTCTAAAACTGTACCTGCACCGAGAATGATTTCGCCGCTTTTGTAATAAGATGCAAGTTCTTCAATTACTCTGTGCGCAGCGGGCACAGTAAATGTAATCTCTACAGCAGGAACGCCACCCTCTAAGCAAGCATCGGTAATGCGTTTTGCTTTGTCTGCACTTTCTGCACGAACAACTGCCACGATACCTGCGTCGGTAACTTTTGTGATAATCTGTTGTTTATTGCTCATTTTATCTCCCTCTTTCATAAAAATTCCATAGATACTTTGAGTATAGCACATGATAATTAATTTATCAATAGAAAAAATTGATTAAAATTCCCAAAAACACGAAATATTTACGCGAAATCATGTTGACATATAAAATTTAACAACTTATAATTGGGGTAATGCAATTTCGTTTTTGAGAGGTGTTTTTTATATGGCAGTTTTTGATATGCCGAAAGATAAATTATTTGAATATAAAGGCTCAAGTCCTTGCCCTGCTGATTTTGATGAATTCTGGGCGAATGCTCTGGCGGAACTCGATACCTTTGACCCTAATCCCGAATTCATACCTGCACAGGATTTTTCGTGTAAATCTGCTGATTGTTATGATTTGTTTTTTACAGGAACAAAAGGTGCAAGAATTCATGCTAAATTTTTAAAACCTAAAAATATAGACGGTAAAATCCCTGCTGTTATGGCATATCATGGTTATACCTCTCAAAGCGGCTCGTGGAACAGAAACTTAAAATTTATTGCTGAGGGTATGGCAATA
Organism: Clostridia bacterium; assembly: GCA_045646385.1. Taxonomy (GTDB): domain Bacteria; phylum Bacillota; class Clostridia; order UMGS1810; family UMGS1810; genus SIG455. Next base: position 42,078 of record JAZRKQ010000011.1, read on the forward strand.
GCAAGGCTTGATTGCCGAGGTCAGGGTGAAGGAATATCCGAGGATATCGGCAGTTATAAGGGCAATAACACATATTATCATTTTACACGTGGTCTTGAGGATGAAAATTCTCATAATATGTACTATAGAGATGTTTTCTTAGATACCGTTCTTATGACACGCATTATTATGAATCTTCCATATATAGATAAAGAAAAGATTTCCGTTATAGGCGGCAGTCAGGGAGCGGCACTCAGTATTGCTTGTGCGGCACTTGTGCCTGAGGTTAAACTTGCGCTTATTCAGTATCCGTACCTGAGCGATTATAAAAGAGCATGGAGTTTAGAACACCCTGACTCTTATTCTGCATTGCGTAACTTTTTTAAAGACCGCGACCCGATGCATTTACAGGAAGATGTGTATTTTAACCGCCTCGGGTATATTGATGTACAGAATTTTGCGCATATGATAGGCGCAGAAGTGCTTATGGCAACGGGTCTTATGGATACCACTTGCCCGCCGTCAACTCAGTTTGCGTTCTATAATAAATTGAGTTGCAAAAAAGACGTAATCTTCTTCCCCGAATATGGTCACATTTATTTGCGTGGCTGGGAAGACATCGCATTTAAAAAATTGATGGAATTTAACGAGGGAAAATAAAATGGCAGTTATATTTGAACAGGTTTTTATATTGTTGGTGTTTGGTGCGACAGGGTACGGTCTTGCAAAGGCTGATATTATAAAGGCAGACCATTCAAAAATGCTATCAGGGCTTTTGGTATATGTGTTTTCGTCGTGTAATACCTTTAGAACATTTGCTACCAATTTTAATGTGGAATATCTTACATCAAATTACTTTTTGATATTGGTTTCAGTTGTTATTCTTGCTGTCATCTCGCTTATAGCGCATTTTGCGGCAAAACTATTTTCAAAACAGAAATATACAAGATATGTATACGAGTATTCCATGATTATCCCTAATTTTGCATATATGGGATACGCACTTACAGAGAGTCTGCTTGGTGCCGTGGGGCTTTTGTCTGTTATGGTGTTTTCTATACCAATGTTGATTTACATATACCTTATAGCGTTCTGTATACTTGCAAAAAGACCGTTTTCGGCAAAAGGTCTTTTAAATGTAATGTCCATTACAATGGTTTTAGGTATGATAACAGGACTTTTCGAGATACAACTGCCGAAGGTGGTAACATCAATACTCGATACCTCGCGTGCTTGTATGGCACCTACAAGTATGATCCTGGCAGGAGTGGTAATTTCTAAGTTCAGAATTAAAGAAATACTTTCAAATGTGAGGATATATATTTTAACTGTTTTAAGGCTTATTGTTATCCCTGTTGTTGTTGGAGTGAGTCTTGCGTTTTTCTTACCGATGAGCATAATTCAGCCGGCGGTTATATTTTTGGCAATGCCGTGCGGTTTGAATACTGTTGTTTTCCCCGACCTTGTAGGTGAGGATTGCAGAATAGGCGCAGGACTTGCACTTGTTTCCAGTTTGATTTCGTGTATAACGATACCGATAGTTTTATCTTTGTTTGGAATATAAATAAAAATGGTGATGTTAAACATCACCATTTTTTAATGCTTGTTTTTTCTTTTTGGAAATACTATCAAATAGCATAATTTCTTTTGCCCATAAGTCTTGCGCCAATTATGTTTGATGCGGTAGACATTCCAATAAATAATCCGACAGTCAAATTTATAAGTGACGACGTAGAGCCTACTGCGGCAAGCGCTTCGTCACCGCAGAAACGGCTTACAACTATAATGTCGGCGGCATTAAAGAGCAACTACAATATGCTTGAAAGCATAAGTGGAAGTACAAATTGAAATATCTTGCCCGCCATAGGGCCAGAACACATATCTATGCTATTTGAAGCACGTATCTTGCTCACGATACTCACCTCTTTTGTAAAATTATATCTCCCACTTTAAAAATATCGCCTGCTCCCATAGTAAGGATTATGTCGCCTTCTTTGGCGTTTTGTTCAAAGTAATCAGCAATATTTTCAAATCCGCTTATATACATTGCGCCGGCAATTGCATCTGCAAGGTCACGTGCATGCACAAGTCCTGTATCTTTTTCCCTTGCAGCGTATATATCTGCAATAACAAGGTTTTCCGCATTTGAAAGAGCGTCTGCAAAATCTTCGAATAGTGTTTTTGTTCTTGTGTATGTGTGTGGCTGGAATACGCACCACACTTTTCCAGACTGAATTTTTTTAACTGCAGAAAGCGTTGCACGGATTTCTGTGGGGTGGTGGGCATAATCGTCAACTATCAAAATTCCGTTTACCTCGCCTTTTTTTTCAAATCTGCGTTTTGTACCTGTAAATTTTTCAAGTCCTGTTTTTATTGCTTGCGCATTATCCGTCATTGCAAGAGATGCAGCAATAGTGCATAATGAATTGTAAATATTATGTTCACCGACTACGTTTAAAGTAAGGTGCATAATTGCACTTCCGTCTTTTACAACATCGAACGACGGATAACCGAATTTATCATATGTGATATTCTCTGCTTTATAATTTCCGTTTTCAATGCCGACTGTTATGACGTTGCAAACGGCACTTTTTGAGGCTTTTATGCAATTTTCGTCATCACCATTTATAACGAGTGTGCCGTCTTTTGGAATAAGTGCGGAAAACGAAGAAAATGCATCTATAACATCGTCAAGGTCTTTGTAGTAATCAAGATGATCTGCTTCAATATTTAAAATCATACCGATTTTAGGTGCAAACTGTAAAAAATTACGGCAGTATTCGCATGCTTCTGTAACCATATATTCACCTTTGCCTATACGCAGGTTACCGCCCAGAATATCAAGTTCGCCGCCGACCATTATTGTTGGGTCAAGTAAAGATTCTATCATAGTATATGCCATCATAGACGTTGTAGTGGTTTTCCCGTGAGTACCTGCCACAGCAACGGCTGTGGAATATGCACGCATTATGTTGCCTACCATTGCGGCGCGTTCAACGAGTTCAATTTTTTTATCACGCGCGGCAATCATTTCGGGATTATCATCTTTAATGGCAGAAGTATATACAATTATATCGGGGTTTTCAATACACTCATAGCAATGTGGAATGGCTATCTTTGCTCCCATACTGCGAAGTTCTGTAACAATAGGAGTTTCAGTAATGTCGGAGCCCGAAACCTCTACACCATTAGATATAAGAATTTTTGCAAGGGCACTCATACTTATTCCGCCGATGCCTATAAAATGAACTTTTTTATACAAATGCATACATCTCCCGTCAGTTTTCTTAATTAACATTATAGCACTTAATTTTTAAAAATCAATGCCATCATAGAATATTATTAACAATTTTAGCACAATATAACTACAAACAACACCAAAAGAAAGGAACGTGTAAACAATGGATATTACAGATATCAGAATAAGACAGATGGAACAAGAGGGCAAAATGCGTGCCGTAGTTTCGGTAACATTTGACAACTGCTTTGTTGTGCACGATATTAAAATCATCGAAGGTACAGACAAACTTTTTATTGCTATGCCGTCGCGCAAAACGCCCGATAACGAGTTTAAAGATATTGCTCATCCTATAAATATGGAAATGCGAGAGATGTTACAAAACTCTATTTTAGATAAATACAATTCCACCGTAATTCAGGAAAATATCCATCTTTCAAATGAATAAAAATCATTTTGAGAAAATATTTTCCATAAGATTTAATTAAATTGCATAAAATATCAGTCCCCATATGGTTGAAATTCAAGCCAATGTGGGGATTTTTTTGTGTGAATTTAACAAAATTTTAAAAAAACGTGGTTTTTAGTAATATATCTGTAATATTTTTTAAAAAAACTATTGCAAAATCGGAAGAAATAATGTAAAATTACATTAAAAGTGGATTTAAGTGGTGTTTCGTGGTAAAAAGTGGTGAGAATCCGGAAGGTGGTGAGTAAATGTTTCACGGCGAGTATCGTCATAATATCGACGCTAAGGGAAGAATAATCGTACCTATCAAGTTCAGGGAAAATCTCGGAACTGAGTTTGTTATTACCAGAGGTTTTGAAAACAGTTTGTTTGTATTCCCTATGTCGGAGTGGAGCGTTTTCTCAGAAAAACTTAAAGGTTTGCCACTTACCAATAAAAATTCACGTGCGCTTACCAGACACTTTTTATCCGGCGCGTGTGACTGTGAGGTGGACAAGCAGGGTAGAATACTTCTCCCTCAGCATCTTGTGGAATTTGCGCAGATTACTAAAGAGGTTACAGTTGCAGGTAATGGTAATAAACTCGAAATCTGGGCAACAGAGAACTGGACAGATTACTTAAGTGCTATGGATACTGATGAGGTAACAGCAGGGCTTGACGAAGTGGGTATTATGATATGACAGAGTTCAAGCATATCTCTGTTTTGCTTAATGAATGTATAGACGGGTTAAATATCCGTCCCGACGGCATTTATGCCGACGGTACACTCGGCGGCGGCGGACATTCATCGCATATATATTCACACCTTACAACAGGAAAACTTATCGGTATAGACCGTGATGCCGAGGCAATAAATGCCGCAAGCAAGCGCATAGGTAAGCACGACAATATAATTTATGTTCACGATAATTACAAAAACATCAAAAGTATACTTTTAAATAATAACATAAACGGATTAGACGGTGCACTGGTAGATTTGGGTATATCTTCATACCAGATAGACAATGCCGAAAGAGGATTCAGTTACACTAAAGACGCACCGCTTGATATGCGTATGAATCAAAACGACCCGCTGAGTGCTTATGATGTTGTAAATACATACGAAACCGATAAACTTGCAAAAGTGATATTTGATTACGGCGAAGAACGCTATGGCAGAAAGATTGCCGAAGCAATCTGCAAAGCAAGAGCGAAAAATCCGGTCCAAACAACATTGGAACTGGCAGAAATTATAAAAAGCGCAGTTCCTGCAAAAAGTGTTCCGAAAGGTTCGCATCCTGCAAAACGTACTTTTCAGGCTATACGTATAGAGGTAAACGGCGAACTTGCTGATTTAAAGGGTGCAGTAACAGATTTCTTTGAATGCTTAAACTCCGGCGGAAGACTTTGTATTATAACATTCCATTCGCTTGAAGACAGAATAGTAAAACACGTTTTTGCAGATTTTGCATCGGGGTGTACATGCCCTAAAGAATTCCCTGTATGTGTGTGCGGCAGGCAGCCGCAGGGTAAACTTGTAAGCCGCAAACCAATTCTTCCGTCTGCAGAAGAACTTGCTGCAAACAGCAGATCGGCAAGTGCCAAACTAAGGATAATCGAAAAACTTTAAAGTATGAGGTGAGTCAGTTTGTCAACATATTATAACGGTACATCTGCTTATAAGATTGACGACATTGAGTACAGCGTAAGAAGTGACGTAAAAGATAATATCGCAAAAAGACATCAACTGCGTGAAAGCAAAAAAGCAGCGTTTGTAAAACGTATGCGTGTTTTTGCTACATTCGCAGGTGTGTTTGCTATAGCACTTGGTCTTCTTTTTACCAATGCTGTGATTATAGAAAAATCTTCAACTGTTAACGATATGCAAAAGGAACTGTCAGAACTTACCGAAACAAATAATCAGATGGTTCTGGATATTGAAAAAAACTTAGACCTTAAAAAAATAGAAGAAATTGCAATTAACGAACTTGGTATGAAACGTCCCGATAAATACCAGATAGTATACGTAAATGTAGAACAAAACGACTATGCTGAGGTTGCCAAAGCCGAAACAGCGCCTTCAGGTTTTGTGGCAACATTTGGTGCTATAGGAAGTAATATCGGTCAATTTATGGAATATATAAATTAAGAAAATAATATACTTAAATAGCACAAGCAGGCGATGCCTGCTTTTTTCGGCTAATACACATAAAAGGGGGATACAGCAGATGAAAACATTAAATTTGCAAAATAAAAAACGTGCGTTTGTAACGCTCGTTATATTTGTTGTACTGCTGATAGCCCTGCTGGTACGCTGCGCATGGATACAGTTTGTAAATGGCGAAGAACTGCAGATAAAAGCCATTGAACAACAAACAAAAGATAAAACAATAAATTCAAAACGAGGCATCATATACGACCGTAACGGCAAAATTCTGGCACAGAGTGCATCTGTTGAACTTGTTTCCGTAAGTCCACGTGAGATTTACGAGGCAGGAAATGCCGACTTTGTAGCCGACTCACTTTCGCAGATACTCGAACTTGACAGAACTGCTGTTTATGAAAAAATAACAAAAAATTCAAGTTACGAAATCATAAAACGCCGTGTGGAAAAAGCACCTGCAGAGGCTATTCGCTCTCTTATGAGTGCAGAGGACGAAAACGGCAAAACCACTAATAAGTTAAAAGGTGTTTATCTGTCAGAAGATACAAAAAGATACTACCCTTACGGAAGTCTGGCGGCACACGTTATAGGCTTTGTAGGTACTGATAATCAAGGCCTTGCCGGTGTTGAACTTTCGTTTGATAATTATTTAAAAGGTATACCAGGCAGAGTAGTAACTGCAAAAAATGCAATTGGTACAGATATGCCGTTTAAGTACGAAAAATACATAAATCCCGAAAACGGCGCAAACCTTGTGCTCACAATAGACGAAACAATCCAGCACTTTGTAGAAAAACACCTTGAAAAGGCTGTGGCAGATTACAAAGTTCAAAACGGTGCAGCATGTATTGTTATGAACAGCAAAACGGGCGAAATCCTTGCTATGGCAACATACCCTTCGTATGATTTGAATGACCCGTTCACTTTAAACAGTGCAGAGGCTCAGGCTTTGGTGGATTCGCTTACAGGTGAAGAAAAATCAAAAGCATATAACGAAGAAATACAAAAAATGTGGAGAAACAAGGCTGTAGTAGATACATACGAGCCGGGTTCTACATTTAAAGGGATAACAACCGCTATGGCGCTTGAGGAAAACGTGGTAAGCCTTACCGATACATTTAACTGTACGGGGCATCTTCAGGTTGGACCGCACTCAATAAGTTGCTGGAAGCACGGCGGTCATGGAACTGTTACATTCGTACAGGGCGTTGAAGGTTCGTGTAACCCTGTTTTTATGACAGTCGGCGCACGAGTAGGCAATACAAATTTCTATAAATACTACAAGGCATTTGGCTTTGCTGAAAAAACGGGTTTTGACCTCCCCGGTGAAGCGGTTTGTGCGTTCCACGCTATGGAAAATTTCAACGAGGTTGAACTGGCAACATCGTCTTTCGGTCAGTCGTTCCAGATTACACCTCTGCAACTTGTTACTGCATATTCTGCCATTACGAATGACGGAACTATGGTAAGACCGCGCATCGCTAAAGAATTAGTTGACGACGAGGGTAATGTTATCCAGACTTTCGGTACAGAATATATAAGAAAAGTTATTTCGCCCGAAACCGCCGCAACTACCCGACAGATACTTGAAAGCGTAGTTACAAACGGTACATCTAAAAATGCTTATATAGCAGGGTTCCGTGTGGCAGGTAAAACCGGAACAAGTGAAAAACTCCCTCGTGGAAATGGCAAATATATAGCATCTTTCTTGGGATTTGCTCCTGCAAACGACCCAGAGGTTATAGGCCTTTTAATGCTCGACGAGCCTATGGGTGATTCCCACATGGGCGGACAGATAGCAGCGCCTACATTTAAGTTAATATTTGACGATATTCTCCGTTATTTGGGTGTTGAACCGCAGTATACTGCAGAAGAACTTGAAACTATGGATTTGCCTGTTCCCAATGTAGAGGGACTTCCGGTGTCTGATGTGTATGCGGCATTTGAAAATTCAGGTCTTAAATATCAGATAGTCGGCGACGGTGAAACAGTTGTATCGCAGATACCGAAAGGCGGTACTGCATTGCCTGCATCTTCAACGGTTGTACTCTACACCCGTGAAACCGACGCAAGCGACGTTGTAGTTCCTGATGTAATCGGATGCAGCGTAACCGAAACCAATAAACGTATAACAAACTCTAATCTTAATATACGAATTTCGGGCAATGCCGAAGTTCAGGACGGCGAAGCGGTTGTATCCTCACAGTCGCCGCCATCGGGAACGCTTGTTCCGAAAGGAACGGTAGTAACCGTAGAGTTTAAATATATAAACGTACACTAATACGCGCAATTACCCTATGCCTTATCTGCCCACGGATAAGGCTTGCGGTGCTTTTTAAACCTTGTGGGGGGGAAGGTGACCATACGATGTTACTGAGCGAACTGATAAACGATATGCAAGTAAGCAAAATAACGGGTAATATCGATTCTCTTGAAATAGGCGGTCTTTGCTACAACTCGCTTAAAGTTAAAAAAGGCGATGTTTTTGTGGCGGTAAAAGGCTTTAACGTGGACGGACACAAATATATAAAAAATGCTGTTGAAAACGGTGCTGTGGCGGTTGTTGTAGAAGATGTTGCAGACGGGATTTCTGTGCCACAGATAGTTTTTGAAGATACCCGTGCGGCACTTGCTATGCTCGCTGCCAGGTATTACGGATATCCGTCCGATAAATTCAAACTGATAGGTGTTACGGGAACTAACGGCAAAACTACTGTTACGTATCTTGTTAAAACAATTTTGGAAAGCAAAGGGTACAAAGTCGGTCTTATCGGCACAAACCAGAATATGGTCGGCAATATGATTTTAAAAAGCGACCGCACCACACCTGAATCTTTAGAACTTCAGGAACTGTTTTCGATAATGGTGCGAGATAGTGTAGATTATGTTATTATGGAGGTTTCGTCGCACTCCTTAGAACTCAACCGTGTACTCGGTTGTAATTTTGAAGTGGGCGCATTTACAAACCTTACTCAGGACCATCTTGATTTTCATATAACTATGGATAATTACGTTAAAGCAAAGTCAAAACTTTTTTCTATGTGCAAAAGCGGTGTTGTAAACATCGACGATGCGTACACGGAAAAACTTACTGACGGCGCTTTAAGCAATATTGAATACTACGGAGTAAAAAGCGATTGTAAACACAAAGCAGAGAATATCACCTATGGCGAAAAGGGTGTAGAGTTTGATACCGACGGTGTAAGAGTATCTCTTCCTATCCCCGGTGAATTCTCTGTTTACAACGCGCTATGCGCTATTGGTATCTGCCATGCGCTTGGCATTGATACGGACTCCTGCGCAAAAGCACTAAAAACTGCACATGGTGTTAAGGGCAGAGCAGAGGTTGTGCAAATCCCTTCTGATTACACCGTTATGATAGACTATGCACACACTCCCGACGGGGTTGAAAATATAATAAATGCCGTAAAAGGTTTTTGCAAAGGCAGAATTATAACAATGTTCGGTTGCGGTGGTGACCGTGACCGCACCAAACGTCCTATTATGGGCGAGATTGCAGGAAAACTTTCGGATTTCTGTGTTGTAACGAGCGATAACCCACGTACAGAAAACCCTGCATCTATTATTGAAGATGTTATGGTTGGTGTTAATAAAACCGATGTTAAATATGAGGTTGTTGAAAACCGCAAAAAAGCAATCGAATATGCCATGAGCATTGCTGAAAAAGGTGATGTTGTGCTTTTGCTCGGTAAAGGTCACGAAACGTACCAGATTTTAAATGACGGCGTTATAGATTTTGATGAACGTGAAATAGTTGCAGAAATTTTTGATAAACTGGCAAAATGATATTGTAAGCGGAGGTTCTGTTCTATGCCATATCCCATTCAAAAGGTTACATTATCGTTTATTGCATCTGCTACAGGCGGTGAAATAGTTTTTGGCTCGGGTGACGAGGTTATCGAAAGCATTTCTACCGATAGCCGTGACTGTACCGATGTGTCATTATTTATTGCTATATCGGGCGATAATTTTGATGGTAATAAATTTATTCCATCTGCGTGCGTTGCAGGTGCTAAAGGTTATATATCAAACGGCGATTGCAATTTTACCGATTGCAGATTTGCCATTAAAGTTGCAGACACAAGAAAAGCGCTTTTGGATATTGCCGCAGCATACCGCAGACAGTTTGATATAAATATAGTCGGTCTTACCGGAAGTGTAGGCAAAACAACCACAAAAGAACTTATATCAGCAGTTCTGGAAACAGAACGCAACATTATTAAAACTCAGGGAAATTTCAATAACGAAATCGGTTTGCCGTTTACTATGTTCGGCATAAGAGATGAGCACCAGATAGGTGTTATTGAAATGGGTATGAGTAATTTTGGAGAAATATCACGCCTTACAAAATGCGCCGCTCCCGATGTGGCGGTTATTACCAATATAGGCGAATCACATATAGAATATCTTGGCAGCCGTGAGGGAATCTTAAAAGCCAAATGCGAGATTTTGGAGGGGCTTGACAAAGACGGAACCGTTATTTTAAACGGTGACGATGAATTACTTTTTGGTCTTAAAGGAACATTGCCCTTTAAAACAATATACTACGGGATTGAAAATGCCGCTTGCGATGTTGTTGCCGGAAATATCTGTGCCGGCAACAATGGCATTTCATTCACGGTAGACGGTGAGGAGTTTTCAATTAATCTTGTTGGCAAGCATAACGTGTTAAATGCTTTGTGTGCCATAGCCGTCGGCAGAAATTACGGATTGAGCGACCAAAGTATAAAAAAAGGTCTTTCGTCATATAAAAGTATAGGTATACGTCAAAGTATTACAGAGAAAAACGGAATAAAAGTTATAACAGACTGTTATAATGCCGCGCCCACATCTGTTAAAGCCTCGATAGACGTATTGAATTCAGTTGCCAATGGCAGAAAAATAGCCGTTTTGGGCGATATGGCGGAACTGGGCGAAAAAGCACCTGACTACCATAGAGAAATCGGTGAATATGCCGCAAACAACAATATAGATGTTCTTGTTCTTATCGGTGAGTATGCTAAGTTTACTGCTGAGGGCGCAAATACTTGCGAGGTAAGTATACATCATAATAACGAAAGTATAGAAAAATATTTAAAAGACAATCTGCGTGAGGGGGATACGGTGCTCTTTAAAGCCTCGCGCGTGATAAAACTTGAAGAAGTAGCAAATAAATTTAACTAAGGGAAGTGTACGTCTGATGAATAATATGTTTGCCATAACAATTGCAACGATTTGTGCTTTTGCAATTTGTGCGTTTGTAGGACCTTTTATGATTCCTGCTCTCAGAAGATTGAAATTCGGTCAGGAAATCCGTGAGGTCGGACCAAGTTGGCATAAATCCAAATCCGGCACTCCTACAATGGGCGGACTTATGTTTATCCTTGCCGTTGCGGTCAGCGGACTTTTGCTGTTCCGTGACAGACGCGGAATTATGCTTATGGCAATATCGCTTGCATTCGGTGCTATAGGATTTACAGACGATTACATAAAGGTTGTAAAAAAACGCAATCTCGGTCTTACCGCATTGCAAAAATTTCTGGCACAGGTTTTTGTGTCGGTGGTGTTTGTGCTGGCAGGTATGCATTTCAAGGTTTTCGATACCAGCATTATTCTGCCTTTTATGAACAGACCTGTTGACCTTACATGGCTTTACATACCATTTGCTATTTTTATAATGATAGGTGTGCCAAACAGCGTAAACTTAACCGATGGCATAGATGGTCTGGCAGCATCTGTATCGGCGGTTGTAAGTATATTTTTAACATTCCTTGCACTTGCGTATAACGAAATTACAGTTGCTAAATTTGCTGCTGCCGTTACGGGCGGTTGTTTGGGATTTTTACTTTTTAATGCGCACCCTGCAAAAGTTTTTATGGGCGATACAGGTTCACTGTTTTTAGGCGGTGCTATATGCGCTGTTGCACTTATGCTTGAGGCGCCGCTAGCACTTGTTATTGCAGGTTTTGTGTTTGTTATGGAAACACTTTCCGTTATCATTCAGGTGGCATCGTTTAAAACAACAGGCAAAAGAGTGTTCAAAATGACACCTATTCATCATCATTTTGAAATGTGCGGCTGGAATGAAAGAAAAATAGTTATTTCGGCAATTATATTAAGTGCAATACTTTGTACAATAGCATATATAGCGTGTGTATAGGAGGCAAATATGCAGATACCAAAACTGCCGCAAGGCACAAAAATAAGAAAACTTAAAAATATTGACTATACATTTTTAGCCGTTGTAATTATGCTTTTGGCATACGGTCTTATTATGGTGTTCTCTGCAAGCAGCGCTTCGGCACATTACCGTATGAACGACACTTTTTATTTTATAAAACGTCAGTTTTTGTGGGCCGTTCTGGGGCTTGTAGGAATGTATGTTTTTTCTGTAATTCCGTATAAAGTATATTATAAATTTGCTTTGCCAGCGCTTGGCGTTTCGGCAATTTTACTTATTTTGGTATTAACACCGCTTGGAGTTGAGGTCAACGGTGCTTCGCGTTGGCTTGGTTTTAGTGTGTTTACATTCCAACCATCGGAGATAGCAAAATTTACTTTGATTATATTCCTTGCAAAAAGTTTAGCAGATAACAGCGATATGCTCGATAAATTTTGGGGCGGGTTTGTTATTTATCTTGCGGTTATAGGAATTGTAGCAGGTCTTGTTCTTTTAGAACCACATATGAGTGGTGCTATGGTAATAGGTGGTGTAGGCGTTGTCATGCTTTTTGCCGCAGGTGCAAAAATAAAGCACTTTTTATATCTGCTGCCTGTAGGTGCGGCAGGTGTAGCGGGAATGATTATAGTTGCACCTTACAGACTTGCAAGATTTAAAACATTTCTTGACCCGTTTTCCGATATGCTTGGCGATGGCTTCCAGATAGTCCAATCGCTTTATGCGATAGGCTCGGGTGGACTTTTTGGGCTCGGCCTTGGACAGAGCAGACAGAAGTTTTTGTATTTGCCCGAACCACAGAACGACTTTATATTTTCAATCATCTGCGAAGAACTTGGCTTTTTCGGTGCGCTTTTGGTTGTTATTCTTTTTGTTGTGCTTATATGGAAAGGTATACAGATAGCCATGCACGCGCCTGATGCATTTTCGTCGCTGCTCGTAACGGGTATAACGGCGCTTATAGGAATTCAGGTAGTATTAAATATTGCCGTTGTTACATCGTCAATGCCTGCAACCGGTATTCCGCTTCCGTTTTTCAGTTACGGTGGCACAAGCCTTTTCATAATACTGTGCGGAATGGGAATTATCTTGAATGTTACAAGAAACATTAAAAAATAATTTTGAAAGGCAGGTATATGTATGAGAGTAATTCTTGCGGGCGGCGGTACAGCAGGTCATATTAATCCTGCGCTTGCTATTGCTGACGCTGTCATACAAAATGACAAAGATGCCCAAATCCTTTTTGTGGGAACCCGAAGGGGACTTGAAAGCACTTTGGTGCCAAAGAAAAATTATAATATAAAATATATTGATGTTCAGGGAATGAAAGCCCGACTGACTTTAAAAAATGTTATAGCAGGAATAAAGTATATTTCCGCTATAAGCAAGTGTAAAAAACTCATACGTGAATTTGAACCAGATGTGGTTGTAGGTACAGGTGGTTATGTGTGCGCGCCCGTTGTTGCGGCAGCAAACTCTTTGAATATCCCTACAATTATACACGAGCAGAACGTATTCCCCGGTAATGCAATTAAAATGCTTGCAAAAAAATCGACCGTTACGGCAATCAGTTTTGCAGAAAGTACACGCTACCTTTCCGATGCTAACGAAATTTTGCTGACAGGAAATCCCCTGCGAGCAGAAATCTTAAGTGCCGACAGAGCATCTGCCAGAGAAGAACTTGGCTTGGGTGCTGAAAAATATATAGTAATTTTTGGCGGAAGTTTAGGTGCTAAAACAATAAACGACGTTGCGTGTGATTATATAGAAAATTACGGTGATAACAAAAACATACGTATTTGCATTGCAACAGGAAAATACGGATACGAAGATGTAAGTTCGCGCATTACAAAAGAAAAGTATCCGAATGTTGAAGTTAAGCAGTATATACATAATATGGATAAGGTGCTTTCGGCGGCTGATTTGGTAGTGTGCCGTTCGGGTGCTATTACGGTATCGGAAATCTGTGCTCTTGGTGTGCCGTCCATACTGGTGCCATCACCGAATGTTACACGCAACCATCAGGAATACAACGCACGCGCACTGTCCGATAATGGCGCGGCTATTACAATACTTGAAAAAGACTTTAATATGCAGAGTTTAAAAACTGCGGCAGACAGTATTATTTTAGATGCTGACGCATCAGACAATATGCGTGCAAAGGCACGCGCAATGGGTAAACTTAATGCCGCTGATATGATTTATAATAAAATATTAAAGTTCATATGATTGATATATAAATTAACAGAATATTTTTCACCTGAGTATATTTATGTGAAAAATATTCTGTTAATTAAAAGATAAATATAGTTCTTTCACCCCGCACCCTATAAAGGCATATAATGAAACATAGGATTGTTTCGGAGGTGCGTGCTTCAATGAGCGTTATAAAAATACGTGGCGGCCGCCCGCTTGGCGGCAGTATTGGCATACAGGGTGCAAAGAATGCTGTTCTGCCTATTTTGGCGGCTTGCGTTTTAAACGGTGGCAGAAGCGTTATACATAATTGCCCGGATTTAACTGATGTAAGGATATCTTTAGATATTTTAAAGCATCTGGGGTGTGATGTTAGTTTTTCAGACGGTACGGTTATAGTAGATTCGTCTGAAATTATTTGTGAATCTGTTCCTGATGAACTTATGAGGTCAATGCGTTCGTCTGTCATATTTGCAGGCGCACTCATTGGACGTATAGGCAAAGCACAGATATCATATCCGGGTGGGTGTAATCTTGGACACCGACCCATAGATTTACACTTGAAGGCCTTTAAAAAACTTGGTATAATAACAGAAGAGGAACACGGCAATCTGAATTTTTATGCAGATGATATATTGCCGTGCCAGGTATTTTTAGAATTTCCTTCGGTTGGCGCAACCGAAAATATAATGCTTGCCTCATGCAAGGCAAACGGGACTACCACTATCATTAACGCTGCACGTGAGCCTGAGATAGTTGACCTTCAGGATTTTCTAAACAGTATGGGTGCACATATTCGCGGTGCCGGTACAGATGTAATAGAAATCAAAGGAACAGAAAAACTTCATGATTGCGAGCATACGGTAATTGCAGACAGGATAGTTGCCGCTACATATATGGCGGCGGTAGTTGTTGCAGGTGGCAGGGCAGAGATTAAAAATGTTGTGCCCAATCACATATCTGCATTCATTGCAGTTATGCGTGAGTGCGGTGCCAGTATATCTGTTTGCGATGATTCAATAACAATAACTGCACCCAAATACATAAGACCTGTTAAAATGATTAACACTTTGCCTTATCCGGGATTCCCGACCGATGCACAGTCGCTTGTTATGACGGTTATGGCAACTGCAAAAGGCACATCTATAATTAAAGAAAACATCTTTGGCGGCAGATTTAACCACGCCGGTGAACTTGCACGAATGGGCGCCGACATCAGCATTGCTGATAAGATTGCCGTTGTGCGCGGTGTGCGTAATCTTTCAGGATGTGAGGTGGCGGCGGCGGACCTTCGAAGCGGAGCGTCGCTTGTTGTGGCTGCATTGTGTGCTCATGGAGAAACCACAATATCGAATGTGTGCTATATTGACAGAGGATACGAAAACTTTGAGCAGACATTGTCTTTGCTCGGTGCTGATATAGAGAGGGTTGACGAAAGTGACTGAACTTGAAAACAGAAAAAGGGGAGGAGATTCCTCCCCGATTTTCCCCGATAAAATCAAAAAGCAACGGACAAACTCTAAAACTATGGTTATAGTTTGTGTGTGCGTTGCTGTGTTTGTGTTGTTTTTACTGTCGCCGCTTTTTGCTGTAAATGATATAACCGTTATCGGTAATGACAGATTGGATGCAGAATCTGTCATAAAGGCATCGGGTATAGCAATTGGAACAAACGTTTTTAAAGTAAACACAGTTAAAAGCGAAAAGCAACTCTCTACAATGGCGTTTGTGGATAAAGTAAATGTAATGCGCAAATTCCCTGCCAAGATAGAAATTCACGTAACAGAAAGCAAAGAAATAGCGTATATTTTCTTTATCGGCAACTATGTCGGAATAGACGAAACAGGAAAAATACTTGAGATAAAACCTAAAGATGCTCAACTGGAACTACCCGTTATACTGGGTACTAATGTAACGGAATTCGGTATGGGGAACAATATTAAAATAGACGACCCTAACAAGCAGGAGGCAATATTTCAGATACTGAAGCAGATAAACACCAATGAAATGCAGGCAATGATAAAAAATATTGACGTTGCTGACCTCAATGACATTAAGTTTTTTACAACTTCGGAATCAACTGTTAACATCGGAACGCTCGACGACATTATATACAAAATTTCTTTTTTAAAGAAAATTCTTGAAGAACCGGGTGATAAACGCGGTGCGGTAATCGATATGACAAACCCTGAAAAAGTGACATACAGAGGCAGTTGACATAACTTAAAAAGAATTTGGATTGGAGAAAATTATGAAAAACAGAAAAGCACAGACAGTTATTGCTATTGTGCTGTTTATAACCAGTTTTGTTATTGTTTTGCAGTTTAAAAGTGTTTTGAAAAACTCAGGTCTTGACAGCACTCAATTGCAAAGAGTTGAAGATTTGCAAAGAGAATTGGTTAAAGAACAGGAAAAAAACATTGATTTGAACAGACAACTTTTGCAGGCCAACAGTACTCTTGAAACATACCGTGAAAACGCACAGAAGAACGACAGCGGTTCAAAGGCTATGGCAGAGGAACTCAAAAATGCAATGATTCTGGCAGGACTTACTGATGTAAATGGCAGAGGTGTTACCATTGTACTTAAAGACAGTTCTGAAGCGGCTATGGGCGGTGCGTCTAATTACATAATACACGACCGTGATCTGCGCGATATTGTAAACGAACTTATAGCATCGGGTGCTGAGGCCATAAGCATAAATGGCGAGCGCATCAGCGGTAAAAGCGCAATCCGTTGCGTTGGACCGACAGTTACTATTAATAATCGTTATTTTGCATCGCCTTTTACAATCAAAGCAATCGGCGACCCTGATACGCTAGAGGCGGGGCTTAACATACGTGACGGTGTTGTAGACGTAATGCGTGCGTTCAAAATAGATGTAACCATTACAAAATCAAGTAAAATTCAGATTCCCAAATATAACGGTGCCATAACATTCAAATATGCAGAAGAAGTTAAAAGTGCTAAGGTGGAGGAATAAACAATGTTGATTTTTATAGCAGTTGCTGTAGGCGCTTTAATTGCGTTTGCGGTTGATTGGTACATTCCCGTGTCGCTTACTTCATATGTAGCGATTATTATACTTGCGGCACTTGATTCTATATTTGGTGCGTGCAGGGCATATCTGGAGAAAAAGTTTGACCATATAATATTTATAACGGGCCTTATCGGCAATTCTGTGATTGCGGCATTTTTGATGTTTGTCGGCAACAGGCTTGGTGCAGACCTGTACCTTGCCGCTGTTTTGGTGTTCGGCACAAGAATGTTCCAGAATTTTGCGAGCATCAGACGATTTTTTATTAATAAAGCCATGGACAAAAAGCACAAAAAGAATCAAAACACGAAAGAAAATGGCTTTGATTCCGTCAAAATATCTATAAAAAGCGAAGAAATTTGAAAAATTAATGAAAAATTTTAAAAATATTAAAAAACATATGGAAATTATAAAAAAAGTATGTTATAATATTCAATAAACTGAAAAATTATACGTTTGAGGAGGAAGAAACGTGTTAGAATTTGAGAACTCAAAAGAAAATGTTTGCATAATGAAAGTTGTCGGCGTTGGCGGCGGCGGTAATAATGCCGTTAACCGTATGATAGAAGAAAAACTTGACGGTGTAGAGTTTATAGCCATAAATACGGACAAGCAGGTGCTCTATGGTAATGCAGGTTCTAAAGCCAGCATCAAAATCCAGATTGGTGAAAAACTTACCAAAGGTCTCGGCGCAGGCGCTAATCCTGAAATTGGCCAGAAAGCTGCTGAAGAAAGTAATGAAGAAATTAAAGAAGCGCTCAAAGACACTAACATGGTATTTATCACCTCCGGTATGGGCGGCGGCACAGGTACAGGCGCTGCACCTATAATTGCATCTATCGCTAAAGATATGGGCATCTTAACAGTCGGCGTTGTTACCAAACCTTTCCGTTTTGAAGGCAAACGCAGAATGGAACAGGCAGAACGCGGTATTGAAACTCTTAAAGACTGCGTTGACGCACTCGTTATTATTCCTAATGAAAAACTTTTAGAAGTTTCTGATAATAAAACATCTATGCAGGGCGCATTCAAAATGGCAGACGATGTTCTCGGCCAGAGTGTAAAAGGTATTTCTGACCTTATCACACATCCGGGCTTTATCAACCTTGACTTTGCAGATATCAAATCTGTAATGGGCAACACCGGTATAGTACATATGGGTATCGGCCGTGCTTCAGGTGAGAACAGAGCAGAAACTGCTGCAAAACTCGCTATCAACAGCCCGCTTCTTGAAACTACTATCGATGGTGCTACTCAGGCTATGGTAAACATTGCCGGCAGCAACGATATTACCCTCTTTGAAGTTAATGCTGCTATGGACCTCATTTATCAGTTGGTAGATAAAGATGCAAATATTATCTTTGGTACTTCTATTGACGATAATCTTCGTGACGAAGTTGTTGTTACAGTTGTGGCAACCGGTTTTGAAGGCACTAAAAAGTCTGCAAAAGACGAAGTTGACGAAATCACTTTCGGCGGCGACTCTATCACAAAATTTGGTGAAGGTGATATCAACATTCCTCCTTTCTTAAGAGGTCAGGAAAACTAATTTTTTAACGAGTTTTTTCTAAATCCGCACATACTTTATTGGAATGTGCGGATTTTTTTCAAAGGAGATTTAAGTATGAAATGCCCTTATTGTGAAAATACTGAAAGTAAAGTTATAGATTCGCGCCCTGTAGACGACGGAAACTCTATCCGCCGCCGTCGTGAGTGCCTTTCGTGCACCAGAAGATTTACAACTTATGAGCAGGTAGAATCCGTGCCGCTTGTTGTAATTAAAAAAGACGGTAAGCGTCAGGTGTATAACAGACAGAAGATATTAAGCGGAATTTTACGTGCGTGCGAAAAAACGCCTGTAACCGTAGCGCAGATAGAGGCTGTTGTTCAGGATATCGAGGCAGAACTTTTTAATTCTTTAGACAGCGAAATTTCTGCATCGTATATAGGCGACATTGTTATGGACAGACTTAAAAAACTAAACCCTATTGCATATGTACGTTTTGCGTCGGTTTACCGTGAGTTTAAAGATGTATCTACTTTTATGGAAGAGATAAATGGCCTCATACAATCCTCAAAACAAGACAAATCGGAGTAATATATGCAGATTGGAAATGTCACTTTAAAAAACAACGTTTTTCTGGCGCCTATGGCAGGTGTTACGGATTTGGCTTTTCGCAGAATGTGTGTGCGCTATGGCGCGGGTCTTGTTTACAGCGAAATGGTCAGTTCCAAAGCACTTTACTATAACGATAAAAAAACGAAACAACTTTTAAATTCTACTGATGACGAAAAACCGCTTGCGGTGCAGATTTTCGGCAGTGAGCCTGATATTATGGCAAAAACTGCGTATATGGCGCTTGAAACGGGCGCGCAGATTTTAGATATAAATATGGGATGTCCTGCGCCCAAAATCGTAAATAACGGTGATGGAAGCGCATTGATGAAAACCCCCGAACTTATCGGCAGGATAGTATCTGCTGTAAAAAAAGCAGTTGATATCCCCGTTACGTGCAAAATCCGCAGTGGTTTTGATGCGGTTAATGCAGTAGAGATAGCAAAAATCATTGAAGCAAACGGTGCGTCTGCCATAGCGGTGCATCCGCGTACCCGCAGTATGTATTATAGCGGTAAGGCGGATTGGGACGTTATAAAGCAAGTTAAAAATACCGTTTCTATACCCGTTATCGGAAATGGCGATATATTTTGTGCAGAAGATGCTATTCGCCTTATAGAACATACCGGTTGTGATGCTGTGATGGTCGGCAGGGGTGCTCAGGGCAATCCGTTTATTTTTAAACAGATACTCGAATATATGGAAACGGGAAAAGTTTCCTATTTTCCAAATACTTCAGAAAAGGTGCGGGTAATAGGCCGGCACATCGCAGAAATGGCAGAGGATAAAGGTGAACATATAGCGGTTCTGGAGGCACGCAAACACGTTGCATGGTACATTAAAGGAATGAAAGACTCAGCCGCAATGCGCCAAAAAGTAAATACTATGACAAATCTTAAAGACCTGCTGAAGTCTATTGAAGAATACGCGGTTTTCTGCGAAGAAAATAATTGAAAATTTTTCAAAAAAACTATTTACAATTACCATTTTATGTGATATAATCACTTGGTAAACCTGTCGCACGGTTTTAGGAATCTCCAACCTTTTGCTTTGTGGCAGGCGATTAAAAATAATATGGAGGTAAAAAACTATGTTGAAAGAAACAAAACAGGCTATCATCAAAGAGTATGCTACTCATGAAGGCGATACAGGTTCTCCTGAAGTACAGATTGCACTTCTCACATACCGTATCAACCACTTGACAGAGCATCTCAAAAACAACAACAAAGACCATCACTCAAGAAGAGGTCTTTTAATGATGGTTGGTCAGAGAAGAGGTTTGCTCAACTACCTTACTAAGGTTGATATTGAGAGATACCGTTCTATCATCAAAAGACTTAACATCAGAAAATAGTTGTTATTATTTCGGGCAAAGGTGGGGCTTCCATTTTTGCCCGTTTTAAAATATCAAAGCAATGCGAAGAGTATTAGCAGTTAGATAATATCTTCTGCAAATGGAGATACTATCTAAGTGCTAAACTCACGTATTTGCTAAAAAACAGGAGGATAAAAATGCATAAAAAATTTACTACTACTTTAGCAGGCCGTGAACTTACTATTGAAACAGGCGAACTTGCTCAACTTTCAAACGGCTCTGTACTTGTTCGCTATGGCGACACAGTTGTTATGGCAAACGCAACCGCTTCTAAAAAACCACGTGACGGTATTGATTTCTTCCCCTTGAGTGTGGATTATGAAGAAAAACTTTATTCTGTAGGTAAAATCCCCGGCGGATTCTTGCGCCGTGAGGGTAAACCCTCTGATAAAGCGATTTTAACATCACGTGTTATCGACCGTCCTATCCGTCCTTTATTCCCTAAGGATTACAGAAACGATGTAAGCGTTGTTACTACAGTAATGAGTGTTGATATCGACAACTCACCCGAAATTGCTGCTATGATTGGTGCATCTGCTGCCATTTCAATTTCTGACATTCCTTTTGCAGGTCCTATCGGCGGTGTTTCTGTCGGCTTGGTTGACGGTGAATTTGTAATCAACCCCACACTTGAACAGAGAGAAAAAAGCCTTATGCAGTTAACTGTTGCAGGTACCAAAGAAAAGGTTGTTATGATTGAAGCCGGTGCTTGTGAAGTTAAAGAAGATGTTATGTACGATGCTATCGTATTCGCACATGGCGAAATCAAGAAAATCTGTGAATTTTTGCAGAGCATTGTAGATGAGATTGGTAAACCCAAACACGAGTATATCTCTGCTGATATTAACCACGACCACTACGATGCAGTTAAAGCATACGCATACGATAAAGTTTGCGAGGCTATTGACACAGACGATAAAACTGTAAGAGATGCTAATATGGCAGTTGTTACAGACGACGTTGTGGCACACTTTGCTGAAGAGATCCCCGAACTTGAAGAAGAAATCGGCGAAATCCTTTATAAATTGCAGAAAGAAATCGTTAGAAAATGGCTCATAAAAGACCACAGACGTGTTGACGGCAGAGGTATTTTAGAAATCCGTCCTCTCTCTTCAAGAGTAGGAATACTTCCAAGAACTCACGGTTCCGGTCTTTTCTCAAGAGGTCAGACACAGGTTCTTACAGTTGCAACTTTAGGTGCACTTCGTGATGAACAGTTGCTTGACGGTATTGACGAGTGCAGTTCAAAACGCTATATGCACCACTACAACTTCCCGTCATACAGTGTTGGCGAAACTAAACCTTCCAGAGGTCCCGGCAGACGTGAAATCGGTCATGGTGCATTGGCAGAACGTGCTTTAGAGCCCGTTATCCCCAGCAAGGAAGACTTCCCTTATGCTATCCGTCTGGTTTCTGAAGTACTTTCTTCAAACGGCTCAACATCTCAGGGTAGTGTGTGCGGTTCAACTCTTGCACTTATGGACGCAGGTGTTCCGATTAAAGCCCCCGTTGCAGGTATTTCGTGCGGTCTTGTTACAGATGGCGATGACTTCCTTACAATGGTAGATATTCAGGGCTTAGAGGACTTCTACGGCGATATGGACTTTAAAGTGGCAGGTACTAAAGAGGGTATCACCGCTATACAGATGGATATCAAGATTGATGGTCTTACCTACGAGATTATCAAGCAGGCACTCCAGCAGACAAGAGATGCACGTTATCATATAATTGACGAGGTACTCTTGAAAGCAATCGACGCTCCCAGAAGCGAACTTTCGCCTTATGCTCCCAAGATTGTTACAATGAGCATTCACCCAGATAAAATCCGTGAGGTTATCGGCACAGGCGGTAAAGTTATACAGAAGATTATTGCAGACACCGGTGTTCAGATTGATATTGAAGACGACGGAAGCATATTCATTCTCTCTCCCGATAGTGCCGCTGCAGATAAAGCAGTTAAAATTATCGAGGGTATCGTAGCAGAACCGGAAGTTGGCAAAACATACTTCGGTAAAGTTATGAGAATAATGGATTTTGGTGCATTCGTTGAATTCTTACCCGGCAAAGAGGGTCTTGTTCATATATCCAAACTTGACAACAAACGTGTTGAAAAAGTTGAAGATGTTGTAAGCGTAGGCGATGAGATTATTGTTAAACTTATCGAGATTGACAAGATGGGCAGGATGAATCTTTCCAGAAAAGATGCTCTCCCTAAAGAAGAATAATTTAAAAGGCTTGGTTTTAAAAACCAAGCCTTTTTTGTAAGTTTATTTAAATTTTCTAAAATTCAACATCAAATACATCGTTCATAAGTATGAACACTTTCAACAGTTGTTATTGTGTGATGATGTCCTTATCAGCAGGAATATCTATTTTTGTGGTTTTAACTGTGGTATCACGTTCTATCTTCAATGTGATGTTTGAATTAACATCGGTGTCTTCCAAATCTGCCGCTGCGATGGTAAATTTTAATGTGTTGAATACGTCGTTTTCTGATTCTTTAACAATTCTTATGCCTACGATTGTGGTTTCAAGAGGGAATATAGAGTTGAAGTCAATTGATGTGGAACTCTTATCTGTTTTTATTTTAAGACCGTCGGTGTTTGCGCTGTTTGAAATAATGGCAAATAAATCCGTAATATTTTTATAAGTGTTTTCATCAGGTGTGTTATTTGATACAAAGGCTTCACAAATTAAAGATATAATAGTATCGGCATCAATTATGTTTGTAATATCTTCAATTCCGTATCCTGCAAGAGAAGTGTCAAGAGATGCTTTTTCCCATTTGTCACCGGTGACGCTTTTCTCTTTTGAATAAAGCGTGTCATCGGTTGCTATGAATTCAAAGTTATATATGTTATATTTTAAAGTTAACGCAGCAGCATCGTCTGTTACTTTAAGTGTTATAGGAAATGTTGTTTCAACTTCGTTTGAAGAAATGTTGAAAGATGCGTTGTATGTGCCTGAAAATGCATCAAGGTCAATGTTTAAAACGTCGTTGTAAAGTTTTGGCGCAGTTGTTTTAATTGCTTCTGAAATTGTTGCAGGGTCTACAATAATAACCTGTCTTTTTTCACCATTCCAGCCGACGCTGCAACCGAATGCTTCTGCAATAAGACGAACCGGAACAAGTGTTCTGCCTTCGGGAACGATTAAAGGTGCTACGTCAAAGCCAATAAGTTTTTCTGCTCCGTTTTCTGTAAGTATTGCCACCGGATTGCCCACTACAAGTTTAAGGTCTTTGCCGGGCAATTTTGCAGTAACGATTTTTTCACCGTTTTCTTCAATATAGTCTACTTCAGCACCAAAAGTATTTGCTACATATCTGAATGGAATCATGGTTCTTGAATCGATAATCTGTGGTGCTACGTCAAACTCAACAAGTTTTTCGTTTACATAAACTTCAATCTCATCTGCCGCTAAAGCACTAACTGCACCAAATGCAAGTGTAAGCACTGCAACAACGGCAAAAACTTTAAGTATCTTTTTCATTTTCATTATGTCTCCACCTTTCAGGTAAAATATTAATTATATTATATCATTGACTAGATAATATACGCAAGAGAAAAAGCGGAAAAAATCAGTTTATTTTGTGTTTACAATGCAAAATAATTGTGGTATGATAATAGTGTATACCCTGAAAAGAGTTGAGGAGATTAAATTGAATAAAAAAATATATATAGAAACGTATGGTTGCCAGCAAAATGTAAGCGATTCCGAAAAAATCGCGGGTATGGCAGAGGAAATAGGATATTCCCTTTGCGCAGACAAAGAAGATGCTGATTTAATAGTATACAACACCTGCGCCGTGCGTGAAAATGCCGAACTTAAGGTGTACGGCAATCTTGGTGCATTGAAAGCGCTTAAAAATAAAAATCCGGACCTTATTATAGCAGTTTGCGGATGTATGATGCAGGAAACTTCTGTTGCTGACAGAATTAAAAGAGTGTACAAGCACGTTGATATTGTGTTCGGAACTCACGCATTGCATAAGTTTAAAGAATTGGTGCACGCTGCCGAACAGGAGCATGATTTTATAGCCGATGTTGAAAATATCGACGGTGAAATTCACGAAGGACTTCCGATTATACGCGGTGAGGGCGTTTGTGCGTCAGTAAGCATTATGTATGGCTGCAATAATTTCTGCACTTATTGCATAGTACCTTACGTACGTGGCAGAGAGCGCAGCAGAGAAAAAGAAGATATCATTGCAGAAGTTAAAGATGCAGTTAAAAACGGATATAAAGAAATTATGCTTTTAGGACAGAATGTAAACTCTTACGGAAAGGGTAAAGGAATTACTTTTGCTGAACTTTTGGAAGAGGTTGCAGGTGTTGACGGAGTAGAGCGCATACGCTTTATGACATCGCACCCTAAAGATATAAGCGAAGAATTAATTCGTGTTATGAGCAGGCATAATAACATCTGCAAGCAACTTCATCTGCCCGTTCAATGCGGTAATAACCGTGTTTTAAAATCAATGAACAGAGGCTATACCAGAGAGAAATATTTTGACCTTATTGATATGGCAAGGTCGTATATGCCCGATATTACAATATCTACAGACATAATTGTGGGCTTTCCGGGGGAAACTACCGAGGAGTTTGAGGATACATTAGACCTTTTGGAACGCGTTCGTTACGACACAGTATTCTCGTTTATATACTCCAAACGCACAGGAACACCTGCGGCTACTATGGAAGATGTTATATCACCCGAAGAAAAGAAGAATAATTTTAACCGTCTTCTCGATGTTCAGAACCGTATCTGTGCTGAGATAAACGCACAATATCTTAATAAAATATGCCCAGTTTTAGTTGAGGGCAGAAGCAAAACAGATCCCGACACCTTAACCGGACGTACAGACGGCGGAAAACTTGTGCATTTCAAAGGTGGCGACGAACTTATCGGCAAAATTGTTGATATTAAAATAACTGAGCCTAAAACGTGGTCGCTTATGGGAGAAGTTTATGAGTAAACTTAAAGGTATGCTAGTGGCAGCCACATTGGCGGCACTTGCTGCGGTACTTGGTGTGTTTGAAAGTATGCTGCCCATACTTACGGCTATACCCGGCGGAAAACTTGGCATAGCAAACAGTGTTACAGTTATAGTTCTGTATACTTTCGGTACTCCGTATGCTTTTGCTGTAAGTGTTGTAAGGGTTATAATTTCGTGTATGCTTTATGGTGGACTGAACGCTTTTATGTATAGTTTTACAGGTGCGCTTATATCGTTAGTTGCTATGGTATTTGCAAAAAAGATGTTTGACAAGCATATTTCACCTGTTGGTATAAGCGTTTTAGGTGCAGCGTGCCATAATGCTACACAAGTTGCGGTTGCGTGGGGTGTTCTTCGTACAGGTGCGCTGGTATGGTATCTTGCATGCTTGCTGATGATTGCGCTTGTTTCGGGAACTGTATGCGGTTGGATTGCTAATGAGTGTATAAACAGGATAAGGAATGATTTTTAATGAGTAAACCTAGATTAATACTTGCATCAAAATCACCAAGAAGATGCGAACTTCTGCGCAATACAGACACAGAGTTTGAAGTGTGCGTAAGCGGTGCTGACGAGGATAAAATCCCCAAAGATTTACCGCCGCAACTTTATGTGCAGGAACTTGCCGTTTTAAAAGGCACTTCTGTTGCTGACGGATATGGCAAAAACTGTTATGTAATTGCTGCAGACACAGTAGTTGTTCATAACGACCAAATCATCGGCAAGCCAAAAGATGCTGCCGATGCCAAACGTATACTTACATCATTAAGCGGTGATACTCATTTTGTATATACAGGTTTTTCCGTTACTGATGCGTCAAATATGCATACTGTTTCGGGCTTTGAGGTAACAGAAGTACATTTTAAAGATTTAAGCGAAACTGAAATAGATGAATACATTGCAAGCGGTGCTCCGTTTGATAAGGCAGGCGGATACGGTATTCAGGGCAGAGCAGGACTTTTTGCCGACAGTATTAAAGGTGACTTTTTCAATGTTGTGGGACTTCCCCTCTGTGCGCTTAACAATTTAATGGTAAAAGAATTTAATATCTCATTATAATAACAAGGAGAGAAGAAAAATGAAAAGAGATATCGGTATAGACTTAGGTACAGCCAATACTTTGGTGCATATGAAAGGAAAGGGCATTATAGCCAACGAGCCTTCTGTTGTGGCAATCAATCAGGAAAACGGTCAGGTGCTGGCAGTAGGTAACGATGCTAAAGCAATGCTCGGCAGAACACCCGGAAATATCGTTGCTATCCGTCCGCTTAAAGACGGTGTTATTGCAGACTTCGAGGTTACTCAGGCAATGCTTAAATATTTTATTAAAAAATCACAGACAGGTTTTGGGATTTTTAAACCAAGAGTAATTGTGTGTGTTCCATCAGGTGTTACAGAGGTTGAAAAAAGGGCAGTAGAGGAGGCAACACTTGCTTCCGGTGCTAAAGAAGTTTACCTTATTGAAGAGCCTATGGCAGCGGCTATCGGTGCAAATCTGCCTGTAGAAGAGCCTACCGGATGTATGGTTGTAGATATCGGCGGCGGTACAAGCGAGGTCGCGGTTATTTCGCTGGGTGGTATCGTTACAAGCCAGTCTTTGCGCGTTGCCGGTGACGAGTTTGACGACGCAATTATCAACTACATCAAAAAAGAGTGTAACCTTATGACCGGTGAGAGAACTGCTGAGAAAATCAAACTTGAAATCGGTTCTGCTTTTGAAATGGCAGAGGAAATGAATATGGAGGTGCGCGGACGCGACCTTATTACAGGTCTTCCCAAAAACATCTTTATCACATCACAGGAAATCCGACGTGCGCTTGATGAGCCGCTTACAGCGATTATAGATGCTATAAAAACAACATTGGAGAAAACTCCGCCTGAACTTTCTGCAGATATTATGGACCGTGGTATTGTTATGACTGGCGGCAGCTCCATGCTCCGTAATTTGGATAGATTGATTTCCAGAGAAACCGGTATGCCCGTATTCGTATCTGATGAAGCATTGAACTGCGTAGTATTGGGTACTGGTATCGCTGTAGAAAATATTGATATTTATAAAAAAGG
>JAZRKQ010000012.1:0-66334 GCA_045646385.1 Clostridia bacterium
CTTGCCGAAACTCATAGCGCCCTTGCCGCCACCCTGAGATTGTTTAAAGAAAATTATCCAGAACACGACTATTATTATCATCAGTATAAGCGATGGTAACATAGAAAGCCACCAAGGCACCGTAGCAGGAGCCGGAGTTGAGTAGGTTAGGGTTTCGTCTGCAACTTGTTTTTTGATCTGGTCGCCTGCGTGCTCATACAGTGCACCGAGCGAGGGGATTTCAGATGTAACCTTTGTATTATCCTTTAATGTTACCGTAGCGGTATTTTCCACAACCACCAGTTCTTTAACGTTGCCGTTATTTATCAGGGTAACGAGGTCTGAAAAATCTTTCATAACAGGACCTGTCTGATAATTCAGCAGAAAGTATATTAAAAATATGACAGCCAGAAGCAATATATAAAAGCTTGCGCCTTTTATGTATTTCTTCAAATCTATCGCCTCCTTTAACGCAATATTAAACCAATATTATCATAAACAAATTTTAATTTCAAGATAAAACCATATTTATATTATGAACAATTTGTAAATATTAATGCAATTATTTTATTAAATTACGAATAAATTTCAGGTTTTAAAACCGCTACGTATGGCAGATTTCTGTATTTTTGAGCGTAGTCAAGACCATAGCCCACAAGGAACAGGTCAGCCTCAAACTTAAATCCGTAGTAGTCGGCATGAACATCTTCGGTACGGCGTGCGGGTTTATCTATAAATGTGCATATTTTAAGGCTTGCAGGTTTTTTGCTGTTTAAATAATTCGTAAGGTTGTGCAATGTGTAACCGGTATCTAAAATGTCTTCAAGTATTATTACGTGCTTACCGGTAATATCGCCTGAAATATCACGCTTAATTTTAAGTGTACCTGAAGACGATGTACTGTCGCCGTAAGTAGATACCTGCATAAAATCAACTGTGCAGTCTACATCAACTTTACGCATAACATCTGCAGTAAAAGGATATGCACCGTTTAATATGGATATAAATGCAATCTCTTTTCCCTCATAATCCTTTGTAATCTGTTTGCCTATTCTCTCGGTTGCTTCTGCAATCTGCTCTTCAGAGATTACAATACGTTCGCAATCTTTGTTTATCATAAATGTCCCTCGCTTATCTTAAGTATTTTTGTTGTTTTCTCTGTTATTTTATATGCATCGTCTGTCCTTTGGCAGAGTATAGCCGCTATTTTGCCGTCGGATTCCAGTATCGGCAGAGTTGCGCGTTCTACGCGCGGAATTTTGAGGTCAATTAAAAAGTCTTTTACCTTTTTTCTGCCGCCGAGTCCGAGTGGTGAGAATATGTCACCGTCTTTTCTGCTGCGTACAGCAAGTGTGCCGAGTTTGTCAGCATCTAAATATATAACGCCATTTTCATAGGCGGATATTTCGGTTTTTGGTATAATTTCAAAAATATAAGTTTTATTTATTTCGGGTATGGGAAGTATACACGGCGATGTAATATTATATGAAAACTTCTGCACAGTTTTAACTGATTCAGTAAAAATAAATTTGTCATAACTGCGTTCGGCATAAATCCCGTTAAAAGAGGTCGTACCGCCCGTCGGAAGAGCCAGCACGCTTTCTATATTATCACTCGATATGCCTTGCCTGCTTCCTGATAATATTTCACAAGAGCGCATTATAAGCCGTCTTTTAACTGATATGTGCATATTGTTTTTTAAATTAAGTGTAACGCAGTTGCTGTTGCAAGTTATATACTTGCTTTCATATTCTTTGCAGATGGAAGATATAAAATCCTCGTCATCTGCCAAAATGCGCGAGTTTTCGTAAATAGTAGATACCACATTGGGGTTGATTTTTTCCATTGCGGGAATTATTACGTTACGCACGGTGTTGCGTGTATAGATATTTTCTGCATTGGTACTGTCTGTTACAAATGAAATATTTTTTTCAAGCAGATACTTTTCAATCTGTGCTCTGTCACAATCTATAAGAGGGCGGATTATATTACCGTTTACCGGAACAATACCTTTCAATCCGTTAAGCGATGAACCGCGCATCATATTGATAAGTGTCGTTTCTGCGCTGTCGCATTTATGATGTGCTACTGCTATTTTAGCATTAGGGGATATGGAGTTAAAAAACTCGTACCTTGCTTTTCTGCCTGCCATCTCTTCCGATATTCCAAGTTCTTTTGAAAGCGCCGGAACATCACATTTTAAAAGATGAAATTCCACTCCGTTTGCCTCTGCAACAGAACGGGAATACTTAGCATCACGCTCAGCCTCCCCGCCGCGTATCATATGGTTTATATGCGCTGCGTGTAGTTGTAGATTGTATTTGTCTTTAACAGCGCATAAAACAGTTAAAAGCGCAACAGAATCTGCCCCTCCCGATAAACCGATTACAACCGTGTCACCGGGGGAGAGCATATTGTATTTATCAATAGTTTTAAGTACAATCTTTTCCAAATTCATTTACTGCCTGCTTTTTTCTAAATTCATAAAACGTGTAAACTCGCCTCTCCAGCCAAGTTCTACTGTGCCGGTAGAGCCGTTACGGAATTTTGATATAATACATTCCGCTACGTTCTTTTTCTCTGTTTCTTCGTTATATACTTCATCTCTGTAGAGGAACATTACAATGTCTGCGTCCTGCTCTATAGAACCCGACTCTCTTAAGTCGCTAAGCATCGGGCGGTGGTCACTTCTTTGCTCAGGCGCACGGCTTAACTGCGATAAAGTTATAACAGGAACATCAAGTTCTTTTGCTAAGATTTTAAGCATACGGCTGTTGTCTGCAACGTCCTGCTGGCGGCTTTCTCTGCCGCTGCCGAGCATCAACTGCAGATAGTCCACAACAACAAGACCGAGTTGACCTTTAAGTTTTAATCTTCTGCACTTAAACCGGATTTCGCTCATTGTTATACCGGGAGTGTCGTCTATGTAGATAGGCGCTTTTGAAAGCATTTCAACAGTTTGTGCAAGTTTCGGCATTTCTTCCGGTCCAAGGTCGCCCACACGCATTTTTTCGCTTGAAATGTAACTTTCAGAGCAAAGTATTCTTGTTGCCAACTGTTCTTTACTCATTTCAAGGCTGAATATTGCAACTGGTACGTTGTGGCGGATTGCAGCATTTGCGGCAATGTTAAGCGCAAAACTTGTTTTACCCATAGCAGGACGAGCCGCTATAAGTATAAGGTCCGATGACTGAAGTCCGGACATACGTTTGTCAAGTTCTGAAAACCCTGTAGGAACGCCGGTAATTTTATTTTTGTTTTTTATAAGTTCTTCTATTCTCTCAAGGTTTGATTTTAAAATTTCCTTGATGGGTGACATATCGCCCGTGGTGCGTGTCTGCAAAACGTCAAACATCTTTGCTTCGGCGCTGTTTAAAACCATTCCCACTTCCTGCTCACCATTATATGCAATATCATTAATATCGGAAGCGGCTTTTATCAGCCTGCGCAGAACAGCCTTATCTTTAATTATTTTAATATGATGCTTTAAATTGGCGGTAGTAGAAACCATCAGGCTTATCTGAGTTAAATACTCTATACCCCCGACACTGTCAAAAACACTTTCAAGTTCTGCCTTTAATGTTATAAGGTCAACAGGTTTTGCCGAGTTTGATAAGTTTATAACCGCCTCGTAAATTTTTTTGTGCGGTTCTAAGTAGAAATCTTCTATTTTAAGCGATTCAAGCAGGTCAGATATACATTCGTTATCAAATATAACGGAGCCAAGTACATACTGCTCTGCTTCTACATTGCACGGCATACTGCGTGCAAGATTTTCTGCCATAGTTACACCTCTTTACAATTATTTACTGTGCGGTTATGCTTACTTTTATTTTACCTATAATCTGCGGATAGAGTTTTGCGTCTACTGTGATATCGCCCGTTGTTTTTATATCTCCGTTAAGTACAATTTTACGTTTGTCGATGTCGATATTGTGCTGCTTTTTAAGAGCATCTGCAATGTCTTTGGCAGTTATAGAGCCAAACAGTTTACCGCTTTCGCCTGCTTTGGCAGAAAGTTTAACGGTAACACCTTCAAGTTTTTCTTTAATTTCTTCTGCGGCTTTTATTTCCTGCTCTTTTTTATATGCCTGAGATTCCTTCTGTCCTTTTAAGTTGTTAAGGTTTGCGGCAGTTGCTTCAACTGCTAATCCTTTAGGAAGCAAAAAGTTGCGGGCGTATCCGTCTGCAATGTTTTTCTCTTCGCCTTTTTTGCCTTGTCCTTTAACGTCCTGAATAAAAATAACTTTCATTGTATATCAATCCTTTCTGCATTATAAACTTGCTTTGTATTCGGCAATTGCCGCCAACAGGTCTTCGTAAACTTCTTCTTTTGTTTTGCCTGATATTTGTGCACCGGCAATAGATATATGACCGCCGCCACCGAGTTTTTCAAGTATTACCTGAACATTTACGTCACCGAACGAGCGACCGCTGATGCTTATCTGACCGCCCATATCGCATATAACAAAAGCGGCTTTTACGTCGGTAATATTTAATAGTTCGTCTGCTGCCTGAGCCACTATGGTAGACATATCGTCATCAGTTTTTTCGCATATTGAAATCATATACGATTTTTCTGCCATATGTGCATTCTCTATTATCGACATCTTCTTGATTATTTTGTCGTAATCCATACGGAACAGTTTTTTGATTTCTGCCGTATCTACACCTGCGCGGCGAAGATACGAAGCCGCTTCAAATGTTCGTACACCGGATTTGAACGAGAAATTTTTGGTGTCCATATAAATTCCGGCATACAGTGCCTGAGCCTCAAGTTGAGTAAGGTTTGGATTTAAATCCATATACTGAATAACCTCTGTAACCAATTCGCACGTTGACGATGCATACGGCTCGTGATAGGTTATAACCGAGTTGTCAATAAAGTCAGTGCTTCGTCTGTGATGGTCTATAAGCACAATTTTTTCGGATATATTAAGCAGGTTTTCCTCCTCAACAAGCGTGTGCTTGTGAGTATCCACTACAAAAACAAGTGTATTTTTGTTTACAATCTCGTTTGCAACACCGCGCTTTA
This sequence comes from Clostridia bacterium, assembly GCA_045646385.1. GTDB lineage: Bacteria > Bacillota > Clostridia > UMGS1810 > UMGS1810 > SIG455. Next base: position 5,015 of record JAZRKQ010000012.1, read on the forward strand.
TAAATACGCCGTCGTAATCGCTGCCCAGTTTTGAAAGCATACGCTGAACAGTTTCGTTGTAAGTGTCTAAAAGTATTTTGGCATCTTTACCGCAGTTTACTATTGCACGTCGCAGACCCATTGCTGCACCTAAAACGTCTATATCGGCATTTTTATGGCCCATAATAATGATGTCTTCAGAGTTTGATATAAGTTCGCGTATAGCAAGAGCAATAACTCTTGATTTAACACGTGTACGCTTTTCAATCTCCTGACTTTTACCGCCGTAGAAGAAATACTGGTCATCATCTTTGATAATCGCCTGATCGCCACCTCTACCGAGTGCCATATCAAGTGCTGAAAAGCCGTACGCTTCATTTTTGGCAAGTGTATCGCCGCCCATGCCTATGCCGATACTTAATGTGGGTGACATTTTGTTGCCTGCACTTATTTCACGGATAGTGTCTAATATATCAAAATTCTTTTCTATCATTTTATCTACGTACTGTTTTTGCACGCACATAATATATCTGTCTTTTTCGTACTTACGTACGATTGCGTTGTTCTCACTCGCAAACGCCTCGATTTTTTCTTCGATTGCGGCGGCAAGTTGAGGTTTGTCTGCGTTAGGAGTGTCTTGCATAACGTCTTCGTAGTTGTCTATAATAATCGCTGCACAGACAGATTTTTCCTGATAGTATTTCTTTTTAATCATTTCGTATCCCGTACGGTCGTCCCAGTAAAGAACTATCAGGTGGTCGTCGGGCATATGGCGGGCACGGGTAATATTGCCGAAAACATGGTAGTATCTGCCGTTATGCTCTAAATCGTACGATACTTTTGTATCCTCCTTGCGGAAAAGGTCTATATCAAAATCGGGCACAAAGTCTGTGATGGGCGTATCTGCAAGGTGCTGTTCGCCAATCATATTATTAAAAAGTTCATTGCACCAGACTATCATTCCGTCGAGTTGAAGCATAACAACGGGCAACGGGAATTTTGCAAGTGTGTCTGCCCTGCCGCTTTCGGGTGAGCGTGAAAGCGATTTTACATAGTCGCTTATAGTGTTTTTGCGAACGATACGCATCTTGAGGAAAAACACAAGCAAAGCCACTGCAAGTGCCAGTTCAACAAGTGCCACTTTGTAGTCGTACATAAAAGTAACCGCTGCAAAGGTAAATATTATCCATATATAATAGCCTACGTTGAGCGCAAGAGTTTTAAATATCCGTTTATGCTTCATATTTTTCGCCTCCCGAACGCAAACGTCTGAAATCAAACATACCATCTGTAATTCCTGTAAAAAGCAGGATTGAAGATATATTGGCAATTGGTATTACTATACCTATGATGCCAAAAACAGCAAATCCGATAATGTATATTACAATGCGCAGAGCCCAATGTATATTACGCTTTTTCAAAAAGAAATCTACGACAGATAATCCGCACAAAAAGTAAAGTGCACACAGCATTATTATAATATTTGTTATTGCCCCTGATAAAGCCGAGGATTTTATAAAGAAGGTTACCACAAACAGAACTGCCAAAAATACAGAACCCGATTTCGGCAACTGCAACTGCCAGAAATGAGGGTAGTTTTCCATTACTGTACCATGTTTTTTAAATATAAATTTTCTGCCGATAAGGAAAGTTACATATGCAAAGAATGCGCATATTATTATTAACACAGACGGCACTACAGTTGCCACCATCTGCTGCATATACCATTGTAAATCGCCCATAGCATCAAGTATATTTTCTGTGCCGTTTATGTTTGATGCTGATAAGACATGATTATATGCTTTAAACAGACCTGCAACAGGTTTGTTGATAAGTTCTTCGGCTAGGTCAATTTTATGATAAAATTTTAAAACTGCAAAATCAATCAGAAACGATGCAAGATTTGCAAACGTACCACCTGCGATAAGCATACGAAAATTGCATTTACTCTTTGATGTTAATCCTATAACAGTACCGCTCAAAGAGGTAAGGCAAAAGAGCGATGCTGATGTAAACAGATTATCTGCGTTTACTTCCAACGAGCATTTTACTGCTACTATTGATGCAAGCGACGCTATAAGTAATATAATTGTTTCAGATGTTTTGCGAGTGTACGCACAAACCATAAAAAATATTGCGCTTACCGCCATTATCGGCACAGAGGCATACGGAAAAACTGCAGCGCCGGCTGACAGTACTGCTGCAATGATAATATTTATTATAAATACAAAAATATGTTTTTTCATATGTCTACCTCGTTTGCAATAATAGAGTAAATTATATTATAACACGGATTTTACATATTTACAACAATTAATTTCAACATTTATATATAATAAATAATAACACAAAAATTATAATATTAAAAGTCAAAAACAATATTTTGGGAAAACTTCACAGAATAAATTGCATCTGTATGCTAAAATTATAACTAAAAAAGAAAAAGTGTGGAGAGATGCATATGACTGCTACTGTTTTAATGGGGATACAGTTAATATTTACCGTAATAACGGGTGTGTATTTTTTGTCACTTTTACGCTCACAAAAAGAGAGTAAAAGTGCTATTAATACAGACTCAAAAAAAGAGATGGACAAATTAAAGCGTATGGAACTGGTGCGTCTTTCAGTTCCGCTTTGCGAAAAAACCCGTCCTGCTACAATGGGGGATATTATAGGGCAGGAGCAGGGAATACGCGCGCTTAAAGCCGCACTTTGCGGACCGAATCCACAGCATGTTATTATATACGGGCCTCCGGGTGTAGGCAAAACCGCTGCTGCCAGAATAATTCTTCAATGCGCTAAGGAAAGCCCGCTTTCGCCGTTTACGCGTGACGCAAAATTTATAGAAACCGATGCCACTACAATGCGTTTTGACGAACGCAGTATTGCAGACCCTTTAATCGGCTCGGTGCACGACCCCATATGTCAGGGCGCAGGTGCTTACGGTAATGCAGGTGTGCCTCAGCCAAAACCCGGAGCGGTAACAAAAGCGCACGGCGGTATTTTATTTATAGACGAAATTGGCGAACTGCATCCTATACAGATGAACAGGCTTTTAAAAGTTTTGGAAGACAGACGAGTGTTTTTTGAAAGTGCGTATTACACAAGTGGCGACAGAAACATTCCTCAGCACATACACGAAATTTTTAAAAACGGACTTCCTGCAGATTTTCGCTTGGTCGGTGCAACTACAAGAACACCCGAAGAAATTCCGGAGGCAATACGTTCCAGATGCGTAGAGGTGTTTTTTGAACCGCTTTCGGCATCTGAAGTTGAAAGTATTTCACTGGGTGCTGCCGCAAAAGGCGGATTTGATTTGTCTGACGAATGTGCCGGACTTATAGCAAGATACGCTTCAAACGGAAGAGATGCAGTAAACATTGTACAGATTGCCGGAAGTTCCGTGCTTGTAGACGGCAGACATAAAATTGAAGTCAAAGATATTGAATGGGTTATAGAGTTTGGCAGATATAGTCCTATTATAGAGAGAGCCGCCTCAAAAGAAAGTGAGATCGGTGTTGTAAACGGACTTGCGGTGGCAGGCAGGGACCATGGTACAGTTATGGAGGTAGAGGCTTGGGCTGTAAAGTGTGCATCGGGCGCAGGCAGACTGATTACAACGGGTATAGTCGATGAAGAAGAATTTGAGGGCAGGGGACAGAAACTCAAAAAAGTCAGTTCTGCAAAAGCATCTGCCACCAATGTTACAACGGTGCTTAAAAATATTTTCGGTATTGATTATACAGATTATAATATTCATCTTAACTTCCCCGGCGGTGTACCGGTTGACGGACCATCGGCAGGTATAGCAATGTTCAGTGCTGTATACTCGTCTGTACTTTCAGTACCCGTTCCTGCAGAAATAGCTATGACGGGCGAACTTTCCATAATGGGTAAGGTAAAACCCGTAGGCGGAGTTGCAGCAAAACTTGATGCCGCGCGCAGGGCAGGGGTCAAAAAGGTGATAATCCCATACGAAAACTATCAGGAGATGTTTGAGGATTTCGGAATGGAGATAGTGCGCGCAAAAACAATCCATGATGTAGTAGATGCGTGTTTCGGGCAAATATCAAAAAAAGCGGTTAGTTAACTAATCGCTTTTTGCTTATTTACAAATACATACAAATTGCTCAAAAATATCCCCAAAAATTTTAAAAATTTGTGCTTGACACATTGACCATTATGTGTTATTATTGTAAATTGCAATCATATCCCGTTTTGGTGCATGGAGTTTGTTTATTACTACAAAATATCCATGTGTCTTTCGTGTTGTTTTTGGTTAAATTTCCAAGTATTTTCAGCATGAAATCGGGGGTGTTGCACCGCACGTTTTATACTTATAAAAAAATATGAGGTGATTAGTTTTATGGTACATCCTATCAAGCTTGGCAAAAATGAAAGAATGAGTTATGCAAAATCAACTGAAGTTCTTGAAATGCCAAACTTAATCGAAATACAGAAAAATTCTTATCAGTGGTTTATTGATAAGGGTTTAAAAGAAGTATTGGAAGATGTCTCCCCGATTTGCGATTACTCGGGTAATCTTGTGCTGGAGTTCAGCGACTATTATCTGGAGGACGACCCCAAATATTCTATTGAAGAATGTAAGGCACGTGATGCCACGTATTCAAAACCTCTTAAAATTAAAGTGCGGCTTATCAATAAAGAAACCGGCGAGGTAAAAGAACAGGAAATCTTTATGGGCGAACTTCCGCTTATGACAGATCAGGGTACTTTTATCATCAACGGTGCAGAGCGTGTTATCGTAAGTCAGGTTGTAAGAAGTCCCGGCATCTACTATGCTATGGACCACGATAAAACCGGTAAAGAACTGTTTACATCTCAGGTTATCCCCAACCGCGGTGCATGGCTTGAGTATGAAAACGATTCAAACGACATTTTGTCTGTACGTATTGACAGAACACGTAAAATTCCGATTACAGTTCTTATCCGTGCATTGGGACTTTCTTCAAATGCGCAGATTCTTGAATTGTTCGGGGAAGAAGAAAAACTTCTCGTTACTTTAGAAAAAGACTCTACTCAGGACACCGAAGAGGCGCTGCTTGAAATCTACAAGAAATTGCGTCCCGGTGAGCCCCCAACGGTAGACAGTTCTACATCTTTAATCAATTCATTGTTTTTTGATGCTAAAAGATACGACCTTTCTAAAGTGGGCCGCTTTAAATTCAATCAGAAACTTGCTATGGCTACACGTATCAGAAACGGCATGGCAGCACGTGATATAGTAGACGAAGAAACTGGCGAAATTTTAGTTAAATCAGGTGACCTTATCAGCCGTGAACAGGCTGAGGCTATAGAAAACGCCGGCATCAATGTTGTTTACTTAAATGTAGACGGCAAAGAGGTTAAGGTATTCTCTAACGATATGGTGCGCATAGAAAATCACGTTCCTTTTGATGTTTCCGATATGGAAATTACCGAAAAGGTTAAATTCAGCGTGCTCAAAGAAATCTTAGAGCAGTTTACCGCTGAAGACGAAATCAAAGCGGAAATCCGCAGAAGAATGGACGAACTTGTTCCTAAGCACATCATTATTGCCGATATCTTTGCATCTATTAACTACCAGTTGAATTTGCAGTACAACATCGGTACTACAGACGATATCGACCACTTGGGTAACCGTCGTTTAAGAGCAGTAGGTGAACTTTTGCAGAACCAGTTCAGAATCGGTCTTGCACGTCTTGAAAGAATTGTACGTGAAAGAATGACAATTCAGGATATAGATGCTCTTACACCGCAGAGCCTTATTAACTCACGTCCTGTAGTATCTGCTATTAAAGAATTCTTTGGTTCATCTCAGCTTTCACAGTTCATGGACCAGACAAACCCTCTGGCAGAACTTACACATAAAAGACGTCTTTCGGCACTCGGCCCCGGCGGTTTGAGCCGTGAGAGAGCGGGCTTCGAAGTGCGTGACGTTCACCACTCACACTACGGCCGTATGTGTCCTATAGAAACTCCTGAAGGACCTAACATCGGTCTTATCAACTCGCTTGCATCTTATGCAAGAATAAACGAGTTTGGCTTTATTGAAGCACCTTATCGTAAGTTTGATAAGAAAACTCTTAAAGTTACAGACGAAGTGGTTTATATGACCGCTGATATAGAAGATAACTACACAGTTGCACCTGCCAGTGAAAAGATTAACGAAGACGGCAGTTTTGCTAACAGCAAGGTTATCGTAAGATATAGAGATGAGTTTATCGAAGTTGAGCCTGAAAAGGTTGATTTTGTAGACGTATCTCCCAGACAGATTGTATCTGTTGCTACTGCTATGATCCCCTTCCTTGAAAACGACGACGCTGTTCGTGCGCTGATGGGATCTAACATGCAGCGTCAGGCTGTGCCGCTTCTTACTACCGAGTCGCCTATCGTAGGTACCGGTATGGAATATAAGGCAGCAAAAGACTCAGGTACTGTTGTTTTAGCCAAAGAGGCAGGTACAGTATCTTATGTTGATGCTAACAAAGTTATTATCAAAGAAAAAGGTAATAAATCAACCGAATACAGATTCACAAAATTCTTGCGTTCTAACCAGAGCACATGTATAAATCAGAAGCCAATCGTATCAGTAGGCGAAAAAGTCGCAAAAGGCGATGTTATTGCAGACGGTCCTTCAACTGCTAACGGCGAAATTGCGCTTGGTAAGAATATCCTTATAGGATTTATGACATGGGAAGGTTACAACTACGAGGACGCTATCTTAATTAATGAAAAACTTGTTAAAGATGACGTGTTCACATCAATTCACATTGAAGAATACGAGTCAGAATCAAGAGATACAAAACTCGGTCCGGAGGAAATCACACGTGATATTCCCAATGTTGGTGAAGATGCGTTGAAAGACCTCGACGAACGTGGTATCGTAAGAATCGGTGCTGAAGTTCACACAGGCGATATCTTAGTAGGTAAAGTTACTCCCAAGGGCGAAACCGAACTCTCTGCAGAGGAAAGACTCCTCCGCGCTATCTTTGGCGAAAAAGCAAGAGATGTACGTGACACCTCTTTAAGAGTGCCTCACGGAGAATCCGGTATTGTGGTAGACGTTAAAGTATTTACCCGTGAAAACGGCGACGAACTGCCACCCGGAGTAAACCAGATTGTAAGATGTTATATAGCACAGAAACGTAAGATTTCTGTCGGCGATAAAATGGCTGGTCGTCATGGTAACAAAGGTGTTATTTCAAGAATCCTCCCCGAAGAGGATATGCCATTCCTGCCTGACGGTACACCGCTTCAGATAGTACTCAACCCTCTGGGCGTACCTTCACGTATGAATATCGGTCAGGTGCTTGAAGTACACTTGGGTTATGCCGCTAAAGCACTTGGCTGGAAGATTGCCACACCGGTATTTGACGGTGCTACAGAAAGCGAAATCAGAGAAACACTTAAAATGGCTGGCTTCTCTGAAGACGGTAAAACTGTTCTTTACGACGGCAGAACGGGCGAACCTTTCGATAACCCCGTAACCGTTGGTTATATGCACTACCTTAAACTTGCTCACTTGGTTGACGATAAAATTCACGCACGTTCAACCGGTCCTTACTCACTCGTTACTCAGCAGCCTCTGGGCGGTAAAGCACAGTTCGGCGGACAGAGATTCGGTGAGATGGAGGTTTGGGCACTTGAGGCATACGGTGCTGCATACACACTTCAGGAAATCCTTACCGTTAAGTCGGACGATGTTGTCGGACGTGTTAAAACATACGAAAGCATCGTAAAAGGCGATAACGTGCCTAAGCCGGGTGTTCCTGAATCGTTTAAAGTTCTCATCAAGGAGTTGCAGAGCCTTGCACTTGACGTTACTGTTCTTGATGAAGAGGGGGCTGAAATCCCGATTAAAGAGGACGATGAAGATGACGGTGTAGGTTCACTCCGCTTGAATCTCGAGGGCGATGAACTCGACTTCGGCAGCGATGAGGGTGACGATGAAGATATCATTGAAGACGAGGACTACATTGAAGATGATTTCGAAGATGCAGAGCCCGAGCCTGAAATGGATATAGAAGAAGATTTGGACGACGCGCCTTTTATTAAAGAGGCAGACGAAGGTGAATATATCGACTTGCTTGATTTTGATGACCTTGACGATGTAGCGGATTTGGATAACGTAGAGGACTTGGATTCCTTTGACGATGACGAGTTTTAAGAGAGGAGATATGCCATGTTAGAATATAATAATTTTGATGCAATAAAAATCGCTCTGGCTTCTCCTGAAAAAATCAGAGAATGGTCAAGAGGCGAGGTTAAAAAACCCGAAACCATAAACTACCGTACACTCAAACCCGAACGTGACGGTTTGTTCTGTGAGCGTATCTTTGGTCCTACAAAAGACTGGGAATGCTACTGCGGTAAGTATAAAAGAATCAGATACAAGGGTATCGTCTGCGACCGATGCGGCGTAGAGGTTACACGTTCAAAAGTACGCCGTGAGCGTATGGGCCATATTGAACTTGCAGCGCCTGTATCTCACATCTGGTACTTTAAGGGTATCCCCAGCCGTATGGGACTTATGCTTGACGTATCTCCCAGAGCGCTTGAAAAAGTACTTTATTTTGCAGCATATATAGTTATCGACCCCGGCAAGACTGACCTTACCAAAAAACAGATTCTTGCTGAAAAAGAATATCGTGATAACTTGGAAAAATACGGCGAAGGCAAATTCCGTGTAGGAATGGGTGCTGAAGCCATTAAAGAACTTCTTGCTGAAATCGACCTTGAAAAAACTTCCGAAGAACTCAAAAAAGAACTCGAGGAAGCACAGGGTCAGAAAAAAGTAAGAATAGTTAAACGTCTTGAGGTTGTGGAAGCGTTCAGACTTTCAGGTAACAAACCTGAATGGATGGTTATGGACGTTGTTCCCGTAATTCCGCCAGAAATCCGTCCGATGGTACAACTCGACGGCGGCAGATTTGCAACATCAGACCTTAACGACCTTTACAGACGTGTTATTAACAGAAACAACCGTTTGAGAAGATTGTTGGAACTTGAAGCACCTGATATTATCGTTAGAAACGAAAAGAGAATGCTTCAGGAAGCAGTTGACGCACTTATAGATAACGGCAGACGCGGAAGACCTGTTACAGGTTCTTCAAACCGTCCTTTAAAATCACTTTCCGATATGCTTAAAGGTAAGCAGGGACGTTTCAGACAGAACCTGCTCGGTAAACGTGTTGACTACTCAGGACGTTCAGTTATCGTTGTAGGTCCTGAACTTAAGATTTATCAGTGCGGTCTGCCTAAAGAAATGGCACTTGAACTGTTTAAACCTTTCGTAATGAAACGTCTTGTAAGCGATGGCTTCTGCCATAATATCAAGAGCGCTAAACGTATGGTTGAGCGTGTTCGTCCCGAAGTTTGGGATATGCTCGAAGACGTTATCAAAGAGCATCCAGTTCTTTTGAACCGTGCTCCTACACTTCACAGACTTGGTATTCAGGCGTTTGAGCCTATCTTGGTTGAAGGCAGAGCACTTAAACTGCATCCGTTGGTATGTACAGCGTACAACGCTGACTTCGACGGTGACCAGATGGCTGTTCACGTACCGCTTTCACCCGAGGCACAGGCAGAGGCAAGATTCTTAATGCTTTCTGCAAACTCCCTCTCCTTACCTCAGGACGGTAAAGCCGTAACCGTACCTACACAGGATATGGTTCTCGGTAGTTACTACCTTACTATACAGAAACCCGGCGAGCCCGGCGAAGGCAAATATTTCTCCTCTTACGACGAGGCAATCTTTGCTTATAATATGGGCGCAGTTGGTTTGCACGCACCTATTAAAGTGCTTATGGAAAAAACAGGTGCAAACGGCGAACGCAAGTCAAAAATTATTGACGCAACTGTCGGACGTCTTATCTTCAATGCCAACATTCCTCAGGACTTGGGCTTTGTAGACAGAACTAACCCCGATAACGAATTTGAACTTGAAGTAAACTTTGTTGTTGATAAAAAAGTTCTCGGAAGAATTGTTGATAACTGCATACGTGTTCACAATACAACCGAAACTGCAGAAGTTCTTGATAAAATTAAATCTCTTGGCTTTAAGTTCTCTACCAGAGGCGCTATCACTATCAGCGTATCTGATATGGAGATTCCCGAAACCAAGAACGAAATTCTTGTTGAAGCAGAAAAAGCAGTTGACAAGATTACAATGCAGTACAAACGCGGACGTATTTCTGATGAAGAACGTTATAACAGCGTTATCAAAACATGGAACGAAACAGTTGACAGCATTTCTAATGCTCTTATGGATAACCTTGACGAATTCAACCCCATCTATATGATGGCAACTTCCGGTGCGCGTGGTAGTAAAGACCAGATTAAACAGCTTGCCGGTATGCGTGGTCTGATGGCTGATACATCGGGACGTGCAATTGAAATTCCTATCAAGGCTAACTTCCGTGAAGGTCTTAACGTACTCGAGTACTTTATTTCTACTCACGGTGCACGTAAAGGTCTTGCTGATACTGCTCTGCGTACTGCGGACTCCGGTTACCTTACAAGACGTCTTGTAGACGTATCTCAGGACGTTATTATCCGTGAGCACGACTGTGGAACGCACGAAGGTATTGTAGCAACAGATATCAAAGACGGTAACGAACTTATTGAGTCACTTCACGACAGACTCATCGGCAGAGTTGCTATGGAAGATGTTGTTCATCCCGAAACAGGCGAAATTATTGTTCGTGCTGATAGTCTTATGACAGAAACTGATGCTTCAAAAGTTGTAGCAGCAGGTGTTAAGGCTGTTAAGATAAGAAGTATACTCACTTGCCATTCACGTGTGGGCGTTTGTGCTAAGTGTTACGGCTCTAACCTTTCAAACGGTAAACTTGTTAATGCCGGTGAAGCAGTAGGTATTATTGCTGCTCAGTCTATCGGTGAGCCCGGTACACAGCTTACAATGAGAACATTCCATACCGGTGGTGTTGCGGGTGAAGATATCACTCAGGGTCTGCCCCGTGTTGAAGAATTGTTTGAAGCACGTAAACCTAAGGGTCTTGCAGTAGTTACAGATACCGACGGTGTGGCAGAACTTGTTGAAACCAATAAAAAGCGTGAAATCGTTGTTACCAATCAGGAAACAGGCGAGAAAAACACTTACCTTATACCTTACGGCTCAAGAATTAAAGTTGAGAACGGTCAGGTACTGCAGGCCGGCGACGAACTTACAGAAGGTTCTGTATATCCGCACGACTTGCTCCGCATCAAGGGTGTTACCGCTGTTCAGGATTACCTTATTCAGGAAGTACAGCGCGTATACCGCTTGCAGGGTATTGATATTAACGATAAGCATATTGAGGTTATCGTTCGTCAGATGCTCAGAAAGGTACGTGTAGAAGAACAGGGCGATACAAACCTTCTTATCGGCGCTATGGTTGATAAGGCTGAGTTTGACGCAGTATACGAAGAAGCGGTTGCAGAAGGTAAAACACCTCCTACTTGCAAACCTGTATTGCTTGGTATTACCAAAACAGCCCTCGCTACAGACTCGTTCCTGTCGGCAGCGTCATTCCAGGAAACTACAAGAGTTCTTACAGATGCCGCTACTAAAGGTAAAATTGACCCGCTTATCGGTCTTAAAGAAAATGTTATCATCGGTAAACTTATTCCTGCAGGTACAGGTATGCCGATTTACTCTGATGTTGAAGTTGTTACTCCTATCGTTCATACAGACGATAAGATTGACATTTCTGCAATCCAGTAAAAAATTAAATCTTCAAAAGGGAAGGGCACGGATAAAAAAATCCGTGCCCTTTTTATAAGTTGTATCGCAAAACAGGAAAAACTTTTGAGTATGTTCACATTCTTAAAATAAAAAATGCGTGGCACAAAGCCACGCAAAAAAACGCAGCCTTGCTCACTGTTGCTACACAGAATATCTACCCGAGAGTAAGACGAACAAAGCATACGTTTTTATCAAACGTAAACTCAAGGGTAAATAATATTAATCTGTGTAGCAAAATTATTATACCATTAATTGTGTGATTTTGCAAGATGTTTTTTGTTTCGTTTTCAAAATCTAATATATATGTTTTATCTTGACTACAAACCAAATTCAGTATATAATCATTGTATATAAATATTCGTATAAACAGAGATATTTTATATATAAATTAAAGAGATAAAATAGCGCACACACGTTTAATAAGGTGAAAAATATGGATATAATAGTAGCAACAAAAAATAAAGGCAAAATTAAAGAAATCAAAAAAATACTCGGCGACCACAATGTTATGAGTCAGGCGGAAATCGGTGTTAATATTGACGTTGACGAAAACGGCACAACATTTGCTGAAAACGCTATGCTTAAAGCCTTAGCCGTAGCAGAGCATACGTCGTGCGCAGTTATTGCAGACGACTCGGGCATTGAGGTGGACGCATTAGACGGTGCACCAGGCATATACAGCGCAAGGTACTGCGGTGAAGATGCCACCGACGAGGACAGAGTTATAAAACTTTTGGAAGAAGTTGAAAATGCCGACAACAGAGGTGCTCAGTTTGCGTGTGCCATAGCGCTTATTCTGCCAAATGGCGAAAAACATATATTTGAGGGCATCGTACGAGGTACGCTCGATTTTGAACCAAAAGGCGAAAACGGCTTTGGTTATGACCCTATCTTTATTCCCGACGGTTACGACAAAACATTCGGGCAACTCGACAGTAGTATAAAGGACGAAATCAGCCACAGAGCAAAAGCGCTTAAAGCGTTGGCGGAATTTTTGAATAAATAATAATATGCAAGGCGTGGCAATGCTACGCCTTTTTCACCATTTTGAAAGGAATGATAAAGTGAACGAAAAAGTATATACAACTTTGGAATTTGATAAAATACGTTCTATGCTCAGCGAATTTGCCGTAATCGAACTTTCCCGTATGCGTGCATTATCGCTTGAGCCGTCTTCCGATATAAAAGAAATTAATATGATGCAGGAGCAGACTGCCTGCGCTATAAACTTAATTGTTAAAAAGGGTAATCCACCCGTTTACTGTAAATCCGACATACGAAGCAGTTTAAAACGTGCTGATATGGGCGGTGTGCTTTCTCCTGCCGATATACTTGACATCGGTAAAGTTTTAAAAACATCACGCAAATTGAAATCTTATCCCGACGACATTGCGTGCGAGGCGATAGAGGAATACATTGAGGCACTTTTTGAAGACAAAAAACTCGAAAGCAAGATTTTCGATTGTATAGAAGACGAAGAAACCATATCCGATACCGCCAGCAGCGAACTTTCTGCAATACGCAGAAAAATCCGTTCAACTGAGGGTAAAGTTAAAGAAATTCTGCATAATATTATTGCAAAGAATTCAAAGTATCTGCAAGAGCCAATTATAACTATGCGTTCTGGCCGCTACGTTGTACCCGTTAAGGCAGAGCACAAAGGCAGCATACGCGGTATTGTGCACGATACTTCGTCAAGCGGAATAACACTTTTTATAGAGCCTGACGCAGTTGTTGAGGCAGATAACGAAATCCGTATGCTTAAAAATAAAGAGAAAGAAGAAATTGAGCGCATTTTACGCGAACTTTCGGGCGAGATTGCAGAGTATTGCCAATTGCTTGAGATGACCTACAACTGCATTGCCGACCTTGACCTTATATTTGCAAAAGCAAAGTTTGCACTTAAATATGATGCGTTCAGACCTGTGCTCAATGACGACGGATATATAAATCTTATTCAGACGCGTCACCCGCTATTAGACCGTAAAAAAGTTGTGCCGACGGACATTTACCTCGGCAAAGATTTCGACACGCTTGTTATAACTGGTCCTAATACGGGCGGTAAAACTGTTGTGCTTAAAACTCTTGGTATTATGACGCTTATGGCACAATGCGGTATGCACATAACTGCTAAAGAAGGCTCGGTGGTATCGGTATTTGACAATGTTTTTGCAGATATCGGTGATGAGCAAAGCATAGAACAGAGCCTTAGTACGTTTTCATCGCATATGGTCAATATCGTTAAGATTTTAGAGCAGGCAACATACCGTTCGCTTTGCCTGTTCGACGAACTCGGTGCAGGCACTGACCCCGTAGAGGGTGCGGCACTTGCAGTGAGCATACTGGAAAATATCCGTCTGCGCGGCGCAAAGTCTGCCGCTACAACTCACTATAGCGAACTTAAATCGTATGCGCTTTCAAACCCGAGGGTGGAAAATGCGTCGTGTGAATTTGATGTGGAAACGCTTGCGCCTACGTACAAACTGCTTATCGGTATTCCCGGTAAGAGTAACGCTTTTGCAATATCGCAGAAACTCGGCATAAGCACAGAAATTATAGAAGATGCCAAATCACGCATTGCAGGTGAAAATATAAAATTTGAAGATGTTCTTTCAAGTCTGGAGAGCGCACGCCGTGATACTGAGCGTGAGCGTGACAACGCATTGGCATACAAGCAGGAAATGGAACTGTTAAAAGACAGAATTGCAAATAAAAATAAATCATTAGAGAGCAGAACGGACAAGATAATAGAGGCGGCGCACAAGGAAGCGCAGAAGATTATAGAGGAAGCACGTGCCGAGAGCGAACTTGCACTTGCCGATATACGTGCCGCTATGAAAAAGAAAGATTTAAAAGAGGCTAACCGTGCCGTTGAACAGGTGCGTCAGCAGGTTATAGCCGGCGGCAAAAAGCATAATGTGAAATCCGCTCCGAAACCTCAGGCGGGCACTCCGCCAAAAAGTGTCAAACTCGGTCAGGAGGTTGACGTTCCGCACCTTAACCAGCGCGGAACGGTTGTTACTCTGCCCGATGCAAAAGGCAGCCTTATGGTAAACGTAGGTATTATGAAAATGAAACTTAACTTAAACGACCTGCGCATTGTGGAAGAAAAACCAGACAAACCTAAAGGCGGTGCAAAGTCGTCTGTAGGAATAAAATCTATGACCGTCGGCACAGAACTCGATATACGCGGTGAAGATGTTGAAAGTGCTATCATGCTTGTAGAAAAGTTTATAGACGACGCAGTTTTGTCTTCCCTTCACGAAGTGCGCATAATTCACGGTAAAGGAACAGGCACGCTGAGGGCAGGAATACACTCGTTCTTAAAACGCCAAAAGCGTGTTAAAAGTTTCCGACTCGGCGGATTTGGCGAGGGCGATGCCGGTGTAACAATAGCCGAACTTAAATAGTAAAACTGCTTTATTTTATACAAACTGACAATTTTTTAACAAAAAATTAAATTGTACTTGCAAAATCGGTGTAATTAGGGTACAATAAATGTGTATGGTTTAAATTGTTTTATAATTTTACGCATAGATTTTATGCGGGAATGGAGATAATGTCATGAACAAAAAAACTATCGAAGATATTGCCGTAGCAGGCAAAAAAGTTCTGGTTCGTTGCGACTTTAATGTTCCGCTTAACGACGAGAAGAAAATTACTGATGAAAACAGACTCATCGGTGCTCTGCCCACAATCAAGTATCTGGTTGCTCAGGGTGCTAAGGTTATCCTTTGCTCACACCTTGGCAGACCAAAGGGCGAGTTTAACGAAAAATACAGCCTTAAACCCGTTGCTGCAAGACTTTCTGAACTTTTGGGACAGGAAGTTAAAATGGCAGAAGACGTTATCGGCGAAAGCGCTGCTAAATGCGTTGCTGAATTAAAAGACGGCGAAATCGTTCTTTTGGAAAACGTTCGTTATCATAAAGAAGAAGAGAAAAACGACCCTGAATTCTCTAAAAAACTTGCTGACTTTGCAGATGTTTATGTAAACGATGCATTCGGTACTGCTCACCGTGCACACGCTTCAACAGCAGGCGTTGCTGCATATATTCCTGCAGTATGCGGTTACCTTATCCAGAAAGAGATTGAAATTATGGGTAAAGCGCTCTCTAACCCTGAGCGTCCTTTCGTTGCAATCCTCGGCGGTGCTAAGGTTTCTGACAAAATCGGCGTAATCGAAAACTTACTTGAAAAAGTTGACTACCTCATTATCGGCGGTGGTATGGCTTATACTTTCCTCGCTGCTAAAGGCTACAGCGTAGGTACCTCTATCTGCGAAGTTGAAAAACTCGACCTCGCACGCAGCCTTATGGAAAAAGCACAGCAGAAAGGTGTAGAACTTCTCCTGCCTATCGAAAACGTAGTTGCGGCCGAGTTCAAGGCTGATGCTGAAAGCAAAGTTGTTGCTTCTGAACAGATTCCTGATGACTTTATGGGTATGGATATCGGTCCTAAGACAATTGAGTTATTCTCTGAAGTTATCAAAAAGGCTAAAACAGTTATCTGGAACGGTCCTATGGGCGTATTCGAGATGCCTGCATTTGCTAATGGTACTAAAGAAATTGCTAAAGCAGTTGCTGAGGCTGATGCTATCACAATCATCGGCGGCGGCGACAGTGCTGCTGCAGTAGAGCAGTTGGGCTATGCTGATAAGATGACTCACATCTCAACAGGCGGCGGTGCATCACTTGAATTCTTAGAGGGTATTGAACTTCCCGGTATTGCTGCACTTAACGACAAATAATTATACAATTATAAGTATAGCCCTTTCAAATGGAAGGGCTATACTTGAAAATAACTTTTGAGAGGACGATAAAAATGAGAAAAATCACAGTAGCAGGTAACTGGAAAATGAACAAAACTCCTGCAGAAACAGTTAAACTTATAGAAGAACTTAAACCATTGGTTGCAGATGCTAAAAACGATTGCGTTATCTGCGTACCTTTCACATCTTTGAGCGAAGCGGTTAAGGCTTGTGAAGGCTCTAACATCAAAGTGGGTGCACAGAATATGTATTTTGAGGAAAGCGGCGCTTTCACAGGAGAGATTGCTCCTTCAATGCTTTGCGAACTCGGTGTTAAATACGTTATTATCGGTCACAGCGAACGCAGACAGTACTTCGCTGAAACAGACGAAACTGTAAACTTGAAAGTTAAAAAGGCTTTTGAGCATGACCTTATCCCGATTGTTTGTGTTGGCGAAAGTTTAGAGCAGAGAGAACAGGGCATCACAAACGACCTCGTTTCTATGCAGACAAAAATTGCACTTTTAGGCTTGACTGCTGAGCAGGTTAAGAAAGTTATTATCGCTTACGAGCCTATCTGGGCAATCGGTACAGGCAAAACTGCTACAAGCGAACAGGCTCAGGAAGTTTGTGCTAAAATTCGTGCAACTGTTGCAGAAGTATTCGGTGCGGACGCAGCAGACGCTGTTACTGTTCAGTACGGCGGCAGCGTAAACGCTAAAAACTCTGCAGAACTCTTTGCTAAAGAGGATATCGACGGCGGTCTTGTAGGCGGTGCAAGCCTTAAAGCCGAAGACTTCAGCGTTATCGTAAACAGCTGATTGAATTTATAAAAAACCATACGTTCCCCTTATTTTAAGGGGAACGTAATTATGTATAAGAAAGGCAGATTACTATGAGCAAAAAACCTATCGTGCTGGCAATCTTAGACGGTTACGGCAAAAGCGATTTAGTTGAGGGCAATGCGGTGCTTGCCGCTAAAACCCCCAATCTTGATAAACTGACAGCAGAAAACCCCACAACTGTTATCCACGCAAGCGGCTTGGATGTTGGTTTGCCCGACGGACAGATGGGTAACTCCGAGGTTGGTCACACCAATATCGGTGCAGGCAGAATTGTGTATCAGGAACTTACTAGAATTACAAAATCAATATCAGACGGCGATTTCTTTGAAAATGCGGCATTCAATGCGGTTTGTGACAACTGCAAAGCAAAAGGAAGCGCGCTTCATATTATGGGCTTGCTTTCAGACGGTGGTGTTCACAGCCATAATGAGCATATGTACGCACTTATTAAACTTGCAAAGGACAAAGGGTTAGATAAAATCTATATCCATTGCTTTTTAGACGGTCGTGACGTATCGCCTACAAGCGGTGTTGACTTTGCAAAAGCACTTGTTAATAAAATCCGTGATATCGGTGCGGGCGAAATTGCAACAGTTATGGGCAGATACTATGCTATGGACCGTGACAACCGCTGGGAACGAGTTGTTAAAGCATACGATGCTATGGTAAAAGGCGAGGGCGAGATGTGTGACTCTGCCGTTACTGCCATAGAAACATCATATAACAACGACATTACAGACGAATTCGTAGTTCCTACTGTTATAACCAAAGACGGCGCACCTACAGGAAAAATTGCATCGGGCGACTCTGTTATTTTCTATAACTTCCGTCCCGACCGCGCACGTGAGATTACAAGAACTTTGGTTGACCCCGAATTTGACGGGTTTGAAAGAGAAATGCTTGACCTTTACTTTGTGTGCATGACTCAGTATGATGCGTCTATGCCGAATGTAGAGGTTGCATTCAAACCTGAATCTTTAGAAAATACTTTCGGTGAATATATCAGCAATCTCGGTATGAAGCAGTTGCGTATTGCCGAAACAGAAAAATATGCACACGTAACATTCTTCTTTAACGGCGGTGTTGAAAAAACTTACGAGGGTGAGGATAGAATCCTTGTTGCATCACCTAAAGTTGCAACTTATGATATGAAACCCGAAATGAGCGCATACGAAGTTACAGATAAACTTTTGGAAGCACTTGATACCAACAAGTACGACGTGGTTATCTTAAACTACGCCAACTGCGATATGGTTGGCCATACAGGTGTTATGGAAGCCGCTGTTGCCGCAGTTGAGGCGGTTGATACCTGCGTTGGTAAAATTGCAGACAAAGTTGCAGAAATGGGCGGTGTAATGCTTATAACCGCTGACCATGGTAATGCAGAGCAGATGATTGACCCCGTAACAGGTGATGTGTTTACTGCACACAGCACCAATGTAGTTCCGTTAATCGTAACGGGTATGGGCGATATCAAACTTAAAAAAGGCAGACTTGCAGACCTTGCACCCACGATGCTCGATATTATGGGTGTGGAGAAACCTGCACAGATGTCAGGCGAAAGCATTATTGAAAAATAATTTTTGAAGTAAAAGGCGAAAAGCGTTCAACAAAAAAGTTGAACGCTTTTCTGTTGGATTGTCTGTCACCACTTACACCGCATAATCATAAAATAATATGATTATATAAGGAGGGTGGTACTTATGGCATTTAAAGGCAGAGAAAAGCACTTTTTCCTCGGCGGAAACACACCGAAAGGTTTTTATTCGTATTACGACTATCTTCTTCCGCAGGAAAGTGCGCGTAAAATTTATTGCATAAAAGGCGGTCCCGGAACGGGCAAATCCACTCTTATGAAAAAAATTGCCACTGCGGCGGTTAAAAAAGGTGCAGATGTAGAGATTGCGCATTGCTCGTCCGACCCCGACTCTTTGGACGGAGTAATTATAAAGCCTGCAAATATTGCATTTGTAGACGGAACATCTCCCCACATAGTAGACCCCAAAACCCCCGGAGCAGTAGACCAGATACTTTATATGGGCAATTGTTGGGACGCAGATGCACTTAATCGCCACAAAGAGGGGATTATAAAAACAAATCAAAAAATCGGCGAACAGTTTAAACGTGCGTATGTGTATCTTGCATCGGCAAAACTTTTGCAGAATGATTTAGACATCATCTGTGCCAAGAGTATGAAAGGCAATGTTCACGCAATATTTGAAGAAAACATTATATTTCAGGAGTTTGCCGAAATTCCCGTTTCGGACGTAAGCGGAAATGTACGCAAACTTTTTGCAAGCGGAATAACACCCAAGGGGTTAGTTAATTTTGCCGACACGGTTTTAGACGGATACAAAACGTATATATTAAAAGGCTACTGTGCCAACTGCCTTACGCACATATGCGATATTGCCGTAAACAGGGGATTTGATGTTGAAGCATATTACTGCCCGTTTTCGCCCGATGAACGCATTGACCATCTTGTTATACCAAAACTTAACCTTGCTTTTACGGTTTCCAACACATATCATACATTTGATAAAGGCGAGGTGGTTGATTTTGACGAGTTTGCAAGCAAATATATTCTTGAAACGTACAAAGCCGAACGTGAATTTGCCGTTTCTGAGATTGACCGACTTATAAAACGTGCAGTTTCAACCATTGCCGATGCAAAGCAATATCACGACGAACTCGAAAAATATTATATCCCCGCAATGGATTTTACAAAACTTGACGAAGTGATTGAAAAAACTATTAAAGAAGTACTTGAATTTATTTGATTTTACTGGTACAATTAGTATGTATATAATTGTACTTGTACGGGAGGACACAAACTGATGAGAAATGTTTACGATGTGCTGAGCGAAAGAGGTTTGATTGCTCAGGTAACACACGAAGAAGAAATAAGAGAATTGCTCGGTAAGGAAAAGGTTACCTTTTATATAGGCTTTGATCCCACTGCAGACAGTCTGCACGTAGGCCACTTTTTGCAGATGGTTGTTATGCGCCATATGCAGATGCACGGTCACAGACCGATTGCTCTTGTGGGTGGCGGAACAGGTCATATAGGTGACCCGTCCGGCAGAACTGATATGCGTCAGATGATGACTAAAGAAATCATCGACTACAACTGCGAAAGATTCAAAGAGCAACTTTCAAGAGTTATAGATTTTTCTGATGATAAAGCGATTATGGTCAACAATGCCGACTGGCTTTTAGACCTTAACTACGTTGAGTTTTTAAGAGATATAGGCTCATGCTTCTCAGTTAATAAAATGCTCTCTGCAGAATGCTTTAAACAGAGATTGGAAAAAGGTTTGTCCTTCCTTGAATTTAACTATATGCTTATGCAGAGTTATGACTTTTTGATGCTCAGCCGTAAGTATGATTGTAAGATTGAACTGGGCGGCGACGACCAGTGGTCGAATATTCTTGGCGGTATAGACCTTTGCCGCAGAAAAGACCAGAAGCAGGTTTACGGAATGACATTTACACTTCTTACAAACAGCGAGGGCAAGAAAATGGGTAAAACACAAAGCGGTGCGCTTTGGCTTGACCCTGTAAAAACGACTCCTTACGAATTTTATCAGTATTGGCGCAATGTTGACGACGCTGATGTTATCAAGTGCTTAAAACTTCTTACATTCATTCCTATGGAAGAAATCCACGAACTTGAAAAACTTGAAGGCGCCGAACTCAATACCGCTAAAAAGATACTTGCGTTTGAGGTTACAAAACTTGTTCATGGCGAAGAAGAAGCAACCAAAGCCAAAGATGCTGCTGAGGCGGCATTCGGCGGTGCAAGTTCTGCCAATATGCCAAGCACGGATATATCTGCAGACGATATGGGCGAGGGCATCAACATACTCGACCTCTTGATGACTTGCGGTTTAATCCCGTCAAAAGGCGAGGGCAGACGTCTTGTTCAGCAGGGCGGTGTAAGCATCGGCAGTGAAAAGGTTACTGCTATTGACCGTATGGTTACTGCTGCTGATTTTACCGACGGCGAAGTTATCATCAAAAAAGGTAAAAAGGTATTCCACAGAGTAGTACTTAAATAATTTGCGCAAACAGCACTTTGCCATAGGCTTATTTAGCCTGTGGTGGGGTGCTTTTGAGGTTTTTTAAAGGAGAAGAGAATAAATGAAACTTAAAGATATTATAAATGTTATTGATGCAAAAGTACTTTGCGGTGAGGAATTGCTTGAAACAGAGGTTTTGTCTGCCTATGCGTGTGACCTTATGAGCGATGTTTTAGCATTTGTTGAAGATCAGTGTATGTTGCTTACGGGTCTTATAAATCCGCAGGTGGTGCGTACTGCTGAAATGATGGATATGAAAGCAATTGTTTTTGTACGCGGAAAAGAGCCTGAAGATGATGTTTTGCAACTTGCAAAGGATGCGGGTATAGCCGTTCTGGCAACTGACCTGCCTATGTATATATCGTGCGGAAAACTTTATGGTTCCGGATTAAAATGGTAACGGAGGTGTAACCTATGGCGGATAATTCATACAAATTACATTTCGATATTGACGGTGAGGATTTTTCCGTAGCAGGCGAAGCGTCCAGCAATATTAAAAAAGTGCTCAGCAAACTTGGTGTTGCACCCGATGTTGTGCGTAAGGTTGCCGTTGCAACGTACGAGGGCGAGATTAATATGGTAATCCACGCAGACGGCGGAACTATAGATGTTGAGGTTACTCCTGATTACGTTAAGATTCTGCTTAAAGACAAAGGCCCCGGTATAGCCAGCATTGAGCAGGCTATGCAGGAGGGATACTCCACCGCATCTGACGAGGTGCGCAATCTTGGTTTTGGTGCCGGTATGGGGCTTCCCAATATGCGCAAATACACAGATTATATGAATGTGGAATCTGTTGTTGGAGTGGGCACTACCATAGAGATGCACGTCAATATGAAAAAATAAAACAAGGGGGAAGAATATATGAGCGAGATATTTCACTCGGTTACCCTTGATAAGGATAAATGTCACGGTTGCACCAACTGTATCAAACTTTGCCCTACGCAGGCTATCCGTGTGCGTGACGGAAAGGCAAAGATTATAAAAGAACGCTGTATAGATTGCGGCGAGTGCATACGTGTATGTCCGTATCATGCTAAAAAAGCCATAACGGATTCTTTGGAAATCCTTAAAAGTTTTAAGTACAATATTGCTTTGCCCGCACCTACATTTTACGGGCAGTTTGCTAAAGTTAAAGATATAAATGTATTGCTCAATGCGCTTAAAAAAGTTGGCTTTAACGATATATTCGAGGTGGCTTATGCAGCACAGATTATAACAAACGAAACACGCAAACTTATGGAAACGGGCGAACTTGAAAAGCCTATAATAAGTTCTGCGTGCCCAACTGTTGTAAAACTTATATGTTCACGTTTTCCAAGCCTTATTGACCACATCCTGCCCGTTATATCACCTATGAATCTGGCGGCAAGGCTTGCAAGAGAAATTGCAAAAGAGCATACGGGATTAAGTGATGCGGAAATAGGCGTATTTTTCATTACACCGTGTGCCGCCAAGGCAACTTGTGCACACATTCCCATTGGTGCTGCCAAAACGTATATCAACGGAACATTTTCAATAAAAGATATGTACCTCAAGGTGTTGCCGCACTTAAACAACAAAGAAAGTCTTGACGAACTTTCAAAGGCGGACTTTCACGGAGTTTGTTGGGCGGTCAGCGGCGGTGAGGCATCAGGGCTTGCTACTGAGAATTATATTGCCGTTGATGGCATACATAATGTAATAGAGGTTATGGAGGCAATCGAAGACGGAAAGATGAACGATATCGACTTCGTTGAAGGTCTTGCCTGTGTGGGAGGATGCGTCGGCGGTCCTCTTAATGTGGAAAATAACTTCGTTGCAAAAAGCAGAATTAAAAAACTGCGTGCAACAATGGACAAAAAAGCGGTTATCCCCGAAAGTGTGGACGTAATGTGGGATACCCCCGTTGTGCAAAATACGGCTATGAATTTAGACGACGATATAATAATTGCTATGCAGAAAATGGAGCAGATGTCAAAAATTTATGACGAACTTCCCAAACTCGATTGCGGCTCGTGCGGTTCGCCCTCGTGCAGAACACTTTCTGAAGATATTGTGCGTGGGTTTGCTAAAGAAACTGACTGCATCTTTAAGTTGAGGGAGAAGATAGCCGAACTTGCGCAGGAAATGATGAATATAGATAAGCATTGATGATCTTAGGAGAGATACATATGACATTAAATGATATTATAAAAGTTACTTCTGCAGAAGTGCTGACAGATGTTGATATGAGCAGTAAAAGTCCAAGCGGTTGCTACGTATGCGACCTTTTAAGCCTTGCTATGTCCAAAGTAGAAGCGGGAGATGTGTGGATTACTGTTCAGGCAAATGTAAACATTGCTGCTGTTGCCGTGCTTACCGAAGCGGCGTGTGTTTTAATTGCAGAGGGTATGCATATTGAAGAGAGCGTTATTGCTAAAGCAAATAACGAAGGTGTTGTAATACTTCGTACCCAGATGAATGCTTTTAATGCCGCTGTTGCAATAGGAAAGTTATTATGAAAATAGCGTATGATTTACATATTCATACTGCACTGTCGCCGTGCGGCGATGACGACATGACGCCCAATAACATCGTCAATATGGCGGTTTTAAAAGGGCTTGACGTTATTGCGATAACAGACCACAACACATGCCGCAATGCCGCTGCGTGTATTGAGTGCGCAGAGGGTACAGACTTGCTTGTGCTTGCGGGTATGGAGGTTGAAAGTGCAGAGGAGTGCCATATAGTGTGCATATTTCCGACGCTCGATGCGGCACTTAAAATGGAGGAGCAGGTTAAAGCACATCTTCCAAAAATAAAAAACCGCCCCGATATATTCGGGCATCAGGCGATTATGGACGAGGACGACAATATTGTTGAGTATGAGGAAAATCTGCTTGTTACGGCGACAACTCTTTCCGTAGACAAAGTGGCAGAACTTACCCGCCAATTCGGAGGAGTTCCAATCCCTGCACATATAGATAAATCAGCATACAGCGTTATATCCAATCTTGGTTTTATAGACGATGCCTGGGGGTTTAAAACGGTAGAAGGGAAAGACCTTGAAAAAGTACATAGTATGTATGATGATAAGGGGCTGGACAGATTTAAAATAATTCATTCGTCTGATGCACACTATCTGTGGGACATATCGGAAAGAGAGCATTTTTTGGAAGCGGACATTTTAAATGCTGAGGTAATAATTAACATTCTTACACAGTAATTTTGTATATTATGTATAATAATTAATTTATGCGGTGAAAAATTAAAAAATTAGTGGAAATACAATGGATATTGTGTTATAATTAATATGTTTGTAACATTGTTAAAAAAGTAACGATTAAAATAAATTAGGAGGATGACAAATGAGCGAAAAAGCAACTCCTGCTTTCGTTATGACAAAAGAGCAGGAAGAAAAGGTACAGCAGGTCATTGCAAAGTACAAAGATACAGACGGCGCATTGATACCTGTTCTTCATGAAGTGCAGGAAATTATAGGTTATCTGCCTCTGGAGGTTCAAAAGGTTATTTCAGAAGGTATAGGAGTTCCCGTTTCAGAGATTTACGGTGTTGTAACGTTCTACACACAGTTCTCTATCAATCCTAAAGGTAAGTATAAAATCGGTGTATGCCTCGGTACTGCATGCTATGTTAAGGGCTCCGGCGATATACTTGAAAAAATTAAGCAGATTATCGGCATTGACGTTGGCGAATGTACACCGGACGGCAAGTTCTCTTTAGAGGCTACGCGTTGCATCGGTGCGTGCGGTCTGGCACCTGTATTTACTGTTAACGACGATGTTTACGGACGTCTGGTAGTAGACGACGTTGAGGGTATTCTGGCTAAATATATGGATTAATATGACAGAGTTATCCTTACACATTTTAGATATTGTTAAAAATTCCACTAAGGCAGGAGCGAGTCTTGTTAAAGTGGATATAACGGAAAGCACCGCACTGAATGTAATCAAAATCACCATAACTGACAATGGCTGCGGAATGGACGAGGAATTTTTAAAAGGTGTTACAGATCCATTTAAAACCACACGCACTACTCGCAAGGTCGGTATGGGACTGTCGCTTTTTAAAACTGCCGCTGAACTTACCGGAGGTATGTTCGATATAACCTCTAAAGTCGGTGAGGGTACGGTTGTAACGGCTGAGTTTGTACGCGACAGTATTGACCGCCAGCCTTTGGGCGATATGGCATCTACTATGGTTACATTGGTAAGCGGAAGCGAAAGTACGGATTTTGTGTACAGGCACGATTTTAACGGCAATGTGTTTGAGTTTTCTACCATACAGGTTAAGGAAATCTTGGGCGATGTTGCCATAACTGCACCTGATGTACTTGCATGGATTAACGGTTATATCGAAGAGGGAATGCAAGATATTTATGCAGAGAATATATGAATAACCTAACAGGAGGATATTGATATGAAAAGTTTGGCTGAACTTGAACAAATCAGAAACAGAATGGTAAATAAAATAAACGTAAGAAACGAAGCCGGCGAAGAGGGCAACACAAGAATAGTTGTCGGCATGGCTACATGTGGTATTGCAGCAGGTGCACGTCCTGTTCTTACTGCCATGATGGAAGAGATCGAAAAAAGAAATATTACCAACGCATACGTTACACAGACTGGTTGCGTAGGTATGTGTAAATACGAGCCCATCGTTGAGGTTTATGGCGCTGATGGCACTAAAACCACATATATTAAGATGGACGCTGCAAAAGCTGTTCGTGTAATTAACGAGCATATTGTAAACGGCAATGTTGTTACAGAGTTTACAATCGGCTCTGAGAAATAATACAAGGAGGATTACGTTAAAATGGAATTAGCAAGAGCACACGTGCTTGTCTGCGGTGGTACCGGATGTACTTCCTCCGGAAGCGAAAAGATTATCAACGCGCTTGAAACAAGCCTTAAAGAAAAAAATCTTGAAAATGAAATTAAAGTTGTAAGAACCGGTTGCTTCGGTCTTTGCGCTTTAGGTCCTATTATGATTGTATATCCCGAGGGTGTATTCTACAGCATGGTCACTCCCGAAGATATCCCCGAAATCGTTGAAGAACACTTCTTAAAGGGTAGAGTTGTTAAACGTCTTGTTTACAAAGAAACTCTTACAGAGGATGAGGGTGTTAAATCACTCAACGAAGTTGACTTCTACAAAAACCAGATGAGAATCGCATTGCGTAATTGTGGTGTTATAAACCCCGAAGATATCGAAGAATATATTGCTTACGACGGTTACAAAGCATTGGGTAAAGTTTTAACTGAAATGAAACCTCAGGAAGTAATCGACGAAATCAAAAAATCCGGTCTGCGCGGCCGTGGTGGTGCAGGCTTCTCAACCGGTATGAAATGGCAGTTTACTGCTGATGCCCCCGGTGATCAGAAATTCGTTGCTTGTAATGCTGACGAAGGTGACCCCGGTGCATTTATGGACAGATCTGTTCTTGAAGGCGACCCGCACTCACTTATTGAGGCTATGGCTATTGCTGCTTATGCAGTAGGTGCTGACAGAGGTTTTGTATATATCCGTGCTGAGTACCCAATCGCTGTAAAACGTCTTAACATTGCTATTGAGCAGGCAAGGGAATACGGACTGCTTGGTAAAAACATCTTTGGTACAGACTTTAACTTTGATATGGAACTGCGTCTTGGTGCAGGTGCGTTCGTATGTGGTGAGGAAACTGCTCTTATGACCAGTATCGAAGGTCACCGCGGTGAACCCCGTCCACGTCCTCCGTTCCCTGCAATCAAAGGTCTGTGGCAGAAACCCACACTTTTGAATAACGTTGAAACTTATGCAAATATTACTGCTATTATCAATAACGGCGCTGATTGGTTCAACACAATCGGTACTGAAAAGAGCAAAGGTACAAAAGTATTTGCTGTAGGCGGTAAAATTAACAATACCGGTCTTGTTGAAGTTCCTATGGGTACAACGCTTCGCGAAGTTGTTTATGACATCGGTGGTGGTATCCCTAACGGCAAACAGTTTAAAGCCGCTCAGACAGGCGGACCTTCAGGCGGATGTATCCCTGCTCATCTTATTGACACTCCTATTGACTACGATAACTTAACTGCTATCGGCTCAATGATGGGTTCGGGCGGTCTTATTGTTATGGATGAAGATACCTGTATGGTTGACATCGCTAAATTCTTCCTTGAATTCACAGTTGATGAGTCCTGCGGTAAATGTACTCCATGCCGTGTAGGTACAAAGAGATTGCTTGAAATTCTTAACAAAATCACAGAGGGTAAAGGCACACTTGAAGATATAGATAAACTTGAAGAGTTGTGCTACGCTATCAAAGACTCTGCATTCTGCGGTCTTGGTCAGACAGCGCCCAACCCCATTTTAAGTACACTCAAATATTTCAGAGATGAGTATATTGCTCACGTTGTAGACAAAAAATGTCCTGCAGGCGTATGTAAAGCACTCGTTTCCTACAAAATTGATCCCGAGAAATGTAAAGGCTGCAGCCTCTGTGCAAGAAACTGCCCTGTTGGTGCTATTTCCGGTAAGATTAAAGAGCCTTATGTAATCGATACCGATAAATGTATCAAGTGCGGTGTGTGCGAGAGTGCTTGTAAGTTCAAAGCAATTTCTAAGTAATCAGGAAGGGAGAATAAACCAATGAACATGGTAAATATAAAAATCAACGGCGGCGAATATAGCGTACCGTCAACATATACAGTTCTTGACGCAGCAAGAGATGCGAATATTCATATCCCTACTCTTTGCTACCTTAAAGACGTTAATGAAATCGGTGCGTGCAGAATGTGCCTCGTTGAAATCAAAGGCGCAAGGGCGCTTCAGGCAGCGTGCGTATATCCCGTGTCAGAGGGTATGGAAGTTTTTACAAACTCTCCTAAAGTACGTGCTGCAAGAAAGGCTAACCTCGAACTTATCCTTTCAAACCACGACCGCAAATGTCTGACTTGCGTAAGAAACAGAAACTGCGAACTTCAGACAATGTGTGAAGAATTGGGTGTTGATGATATCCGTTATGATGGCGAAAACAAAGTTTACGCAATCGACGACTTCTCACCCTCAATCGTTCGTGATAACAACAAATGTGTACTTTGCAGACGTTGTACTGCAGTATGTTCCAAAATACAGACAGTTCACGCTATCGGCGCTATCGACAGAGGTATTAACACTCACATCGGCAGCATCTTTGAAAAATCTTTAAACGAAGTTTCATGCGTAATGTGCGGTCAGTGTATTGCTGCTTGCCCTGTTGGTGCACTCAGCGAAAAAGACTCTACTAAAGACGTCTGGAACGCTATCCACGATGAAACCAAACATGTTGTTGTTCAGGTTGCTCCTGCTGTTCGTGCTGCAATCGGCGAAGAGTTCGGTATGGAAATCGGCACACGTGCTACAGGCAAAATGGTTGCCGCTATTAAAAGAATCGGCGTAGATAAAGTGTTTGATACAGATACAGGTGCTGACCTGACCATTATGGAAGAGGGAACAGAGTTTATTGACAGAATCAAAAACGGCGGCAAACTGCCTATGATTACATCATGCAGCCCCGGTTGGATTAAATTCTGCGAACACAACTACCCTGATTTTCTGGATAATCTGTCATCATGCAAATCTCCTCACGAGATGTTTGGTGCTATTATTAAATCTTACTATGCTGAAAAAATGGGTATCAACCCTGCTGATATATATGTTGTTTCTGTAATGCCGTGTACTGCTAAAAAGTACGAGGCTCAGAGAGAAGAAATGAAAGGTACAGGCTACCGTGACGTTGATGCAGTTATCACCACAAGAGAACTTGCTAAGATGATTAAAGAGTGCGGTATAGACTTCGTTAAACTTGATAATGAAGAGTTTGACAATCCTTTCGGACCTGCAACAGGCGCAGGTGTTATCTTCGGCGCTACCGGCGGTGTTATGGAAGCGGCTATCAGAACAGTATACGAAATCCTTGAAGGCAAAGCAATGGATAACATTGAATTTGCTGCAGTACGCGGTACTGAGGGTATCAAAGAGGCTGAGGTTGAAGTTGCAGGCAAAAAAGTACGTGTTGCAGTTGTTCACGGTCTTGGTAATGCACGCAAACTTCTCGACAGCATTAAATCAGGCGAGAAAAACTATGAATTCATTGAGATTATGGGTTGCCCCGGCGGTTGCGTAACAGGTGGCGGTCAGCCTATTGTATCTGCAAGAGTTCAGGCTCAGGTAGATGTTAAATCACTCCGTGCAAAAGCACTTTATGACGAAGACAGAGCATCAACTCTGCGTAAATCTCACGAGAACCCTGTAATAAAAGAACTTTATTCCCAGTTCCTCGGTGAACCTTGCGGACACAAATCTCATGAACTGCTGCATACTCACTATACAGACAGATCAGATGTATAATTAACTTTAAAACCCGTCGCATAAGCGACGGGTTTTTGTGTAATTTTTTTGCATATTATTGTGTTAAAACATGCATTTTTGGCAGTAATGTTACTTAAAGATTACAAATTGCCTAAAAAATACGTTGAAGAAATTATTTCTATTGACTATTATTTTGTTAGATGATAAAATTATAATAAGCAGTACCATCTGCTTGAACAAGTATACTATTTTATAGGAGGACACATAGTATGAAAGCATTAAAAAGAATATCCGCTATTGTTATTTCTTTGGCTATGGTTATGTCTTGTGCATTTTCATCAGTGGTTTTTGCTGCTGAAATGAACGACGTTACAACCGACAACCCATATTACAAAGCAATTAACAACCTGGTGGAAAAAGGCATTATTAACGGTTACCAGAATGATGATGGTACATATAGTTTTAAATCCGACGGTAACATTACCAGAGCAGAGTTCTGTGCGATTATCTCACGTGCAGATGCTCCTACAGGTTACAATTTTGTAAGCACAAAATCAAGTTTTACAGACGTTGCTGCAGATAACTGGGCGTCCCCATATATTGAATATGCAGTAAACCGCAAAATCGTAAATGGTATGGGCGACGGCACCTTTGCCCCCAATGCCCCCGTTACATATGCTCAGGCAATCAAAATGATTGTTTGCGCACTTAACTACGGTTACGCTGCAGAGGCAACAACCCCCTGGTATAATACTTATCTCGAAATTGCAAATGCATTAAAACTCACCAATAATGCATACGGTTCTGCAGAACTTCCTGCTATTCGTGGTTTGGTGGCTCAACTTGTATACAATATGAACAGTACAGCCCCCGCAGTACAAAAAGGTTATGATGAGAATGGCAATCCTACTTACGGACAAGGCGATACCACTTTTGAAGAACAATCCAAAGGTACTGAAGAAATCGAGGGACAACTCGTTGCAGTGTTCAGAAAAGCGATTGACGGCAATACAGATGGTATTTCGAACAATCAGGTTAAATTGAATTGCAATGGAATAGATGTGCTCTTTAATATAGGATCATACTCTATGGATGACCTTGCTGAATTTTTGGGATACGAAGTAAAAATTGCATATTCTGAAGACGATTCAGGCAGATTTGTAATTGAAAGAATCAATAAGACATCTTCTAACGAAGTATATGTTGTTGAAGATATAGATATCAATAAGGCAAGCGTTACAACTTCTTCTATGGAATATTATGATGATAACGCAAAAAATGGTATTTCTGAACTTGATTTTGCATCTGACATGAAAGTGCTTGTTAATGGCGGAGCAAAAGCATCAGGTTGGGTTAGTGACCTTCAACTTGATTGCGGCACCATTACATTTATCGATTATAACGACGATGGTTATATGGACGTAGCATTTGTTAAAAGTTATGAAACTTTTTATGTTAAGAGTGTAACAAAAAATAAGAACACATATACGGTATACGACAAATTCTCTGGAACAAATGTAACATTTAACGATGATACACAGGATATCACAGTTAAAGTAGCAAATAACAATTCTGACACACTTGCAGACGGAACACTTGCAAGCATTGCTGCAAATAACATCTTGTCTTTTGCACGTTCTGCAACTGACTCTGATGAAATTGAAATTATCGTTTCTAAGAAAACCGCTTCCGGAAGTTCTTCTGCAAGCGAAGTAAAAGGTTTAAACGATACAGCACAGACTGTAACATTAGGCAATAAAGAATTTGTTTACAGCGATTTTTATATTAATAACAAGGACAATGCTACTTATCCACAGGGTTTGAATGTGGGCGATATGTGCACTGCTTACCTTGATTTTACAGGTAAACTTGCAGCAGTTGATAAAAAAGAAGCAACAGTTAATTATGGTTATATAATCAATGTTGCCGCTGCTTCAAATGATATAGATTCTGATGTTTATGAAGTTTTAATTTATAACAACGGTATTAAAAAATTAACCGTTGCAAAAACAGGATTTAAAATTAACAGTTCACCCGCTGATCCTGCTGATTTAGTTACTGCTGTTACAACTTCTGCTACAACAGTAAATGCACAACTTGCTTCTGACAAAAAAGGTAATGCAACCAAAGCAGTTCTTGTTAAATACGAACTTGCAAACAACGGTCAGTTGAAATCAGTTACTACTTTGGATGGCGGTAATACAGTGATGAGTGCAGATGCATTTTCATATTCATCAAGCGTATTTACAAAAAGTCCCGATAAAATAACCATTAATGATACTACTAAGGTGTTCCTTGTACCTAAAGACAGAAATATACAGTCAAGTTACAAAATGGGTAAAGGCAATCTGACAAATGGCGAAACATACTATGTTCACGCTTTTGATATTGAAAACAATATCGCAAAAGCAATCGTTGTTTATGGACAGGACGTTAAGATTAAACCTACATCAGAAACAATTCTTGTTAAAAAGATTACCAGTGTTTCCAACAGCAATAGCGAACCCGTTAAAGAACTTGAATATTACACATTCAGCACAGTTGGTGGTGAGTCTAAGAAATATCTTACTAAAGAGTCAACCACACTTGACGGCGTTGAACCGGGCGATGTAATTAAAGTTCTTCTTGATGGCAGTGTTGTAGAAAAAGTTCTTCCCATATTCGATTCAAGCGAACTTGCAATTTACACGGGTACTGAAATGGGCAACAACTATGGTACTAATGTAGGTGATGGCTTGGGCGATGGAAGAGTTAAATATGCTATCAACAGCGATAACTCATATTTTGTAACATTTGGTAAAGTTAAATTGAGTCCTGCAGAGTCTAAAGGTAATGGTGTTATGGAAGTTGAGTATATAGTTGATGACAAGAATAATAATGATGACAGTGATGATGATAAAGTAACCAATACATATGTAGGTGTTACAGACGCTGTAGTTTATAGTTTTGATGCTGATGCTACAGATAATGAATTCTTCTTAAAGGCTTCACGTGATGCTATTTACGATGAAGCAGGTAGTGAGTCTAATGTTCTTGTAATAAGTAGCCATGGCGACGGTTCATACAAAGGTATAATTATTTTTGAATAATTCATAATTTTAAAACGAGGTCCATAATGGACCTCGTTTTTATAACTTATAAAAATCAAAAAGCCGAGTAATTTTACTCGGCTTTAACTTTTAATATTAAACTAACAATGCTAATACAAAAGATGTAATTACGAACAGTATAGCCACAACTGTGGTTGCTCTTGAAAGCATACCGTCTAAAGTTCTTGCTTTATTCTTACCAAAGAATGTTTCAGCGCCGCCGCCGATACTTCCTGAAAGACCTGCGTTTTTGCTTGACTGAAGCAGAACAACTGCAATCAGAATCAACGCAAGAATTACGTGAACAACAGTCAATGCGATAACCATGTTTTAAGCACCTCCAATACTAATTTATATAATATCACATAAATCTTTGTTTTGCAATATAAAAATGTAATAATTTTTAAAGTTTTGAATTTTCTTCCCTTGATTTCTTCGTTAAGTGTATAAACAAAACATCTATATCTGCCGGCGAAACACCCGATATTCTTGATGCCTGACCAAGTGTAAGTGGCTTAATCTGGTCAAGTTTCTGACGTGCTTCAAGCCTTAATCCGTCTATGGATAAAAAATCTGTATCTGCAGGTATGCGAACTCTTTCTGTTTTGGCAGATTTTTTTGCCTGAGCCTCCTGCTTTTGGATATATCCCTCGTACTTAATCTGGATATTTACCTGCTCGGCAACATCAAGCGGGAGTTTAACTCTTTCGTTGTCTATCTCTTCAACTAAAAAATAGTCAAGTTCAGGTCTGCGGATAAGTTCGGCAAGTTTTACACCGGTTGTAATAGGGGATGTGCCGTTATTTTTTAAAAGATTGTTTACTTTTTCCGACGGACCGATATTGATTGCATTAATGCGTTCAATTTCGTTTTCAATAAGCGATTTTTTTGTAAGGAAGTTTTCATATCGCTCGTCGCTTATAAGCCCTATATCATGCCCGATTTCCGTTAAGCGTAAATCCGCATTATCCTGCCTTAAAAGGAGTCTGTACTCGCTTCTTGAGGTCATCATTCTGTATGGCTCGTTTGTGCCTTTAGATGTAAGGTCGTCTATAAGTGTGCCAATGTAACCTTGGCAGCGGTCAAGCACTACGGGTTCTAATCCTTTAATCTTGCGAGCGGCATTTATACCTGCCATAAGTCCTTGTGCTGCGGCTTCTTCGTAGCCGGAACTGCCGTTAAACTGACCTGCTCCGTAAAGACCTGCGTGGTCTTTAAACTCAAGTGAAGGATAGAGCATAGTGCTGTCTATACAATCGTACTCAATAGCATAAGCCGTACGTGTAATTATTGCATTTTCAAGTCCTGCTATGGAGTGGATAACTTCTACCTGAACATCTTCAGGCAAAGACGACGACAACCCTTGAATATACATCTCGTCAGTGTTAAGCCCTAACGGTTCAATGAAAAGTTGATGCCTTTCTTTATCCGGAAAGCGCCTGATTTTATCTTCTATTGAGGGGCAATATCTTGGACCGACACCCTCTATAAGTCCGTTGAAAAGAGGAGAGCGATGCATATTGTCAAGTATTATCTTGTGCGTGCGCTCGTTTGTGTATGTCATATGGCAGCATACGGTGTTTGGGTTAGGCTCTGTTGTTTCGAAAGAAAATGGAGTAACAACCTCGTCGCCGTATTGTATTTCCATTTTGGAAAAGTCTATGCTGCTTTTTGCAACCCTTGCAGGTGTTCCTGTTTTAAAACGCATAAGTTTTATGCCGTTTTCTGCAAGGCATGCAGAAAGTTCGTTGGCAGGGAATACACCGTCAGGGCCTCCCGAATATGCAACATCGCCTACAATAATTTTGCCTTTTAAAAATGTGCCTGTGGCAATTATAACCGCTTTAACGTCAAACTGTGCACCAAGACGTGTCGTTACAGAGCAGACAGCACCGTTATCATCAAAGCCTATATTTACTATTTCGGCTTGCTTAAGTTCTAAATTTTCCTGACGTTCAATGCGCTTTTTCATCTCGTCTGTATAGGCGCGTCTGTCAGCCTGAGCACGTGGAGAGTATACGGCAGGGCCTTTACCTCTGTTCAATATTCTGGATTGTATTGCGGCAAAGTCTGCCACTTTACCCATCTCACCGCCGAGCGCATCAATCTCACGTACAAGTTGGCCTTTTGCAGTTCCGCCTATACACGGATTGCAAGCCATATTTGCTATAAAATCAAGGTTGGTAGCAAACATTATGGTTTTGCAGCCAAGACGTGCAGCGGCAAAAGCCGCCTCGCAACCTGCGTGACCGCCACCCACTACTGCAACATCGTATGTTCCCATATAAAAATTATTGCTCATTTATAAAACAAATCCTTCCCGTCATTTTCCAACGCAGTATGTTTCAAAAATTGTGTTTATAATATCGTCGGAAATTTCTGCACCATCAATTAAGTTGAGCGCATTAGCCGCTGAGTGTATATCGTCAATCGCCATATCTGATGACAAAATTTTTACTGTGTTTAGCGCGTTTTGTGTAAATGTACGAGCCTTTTTAACTGCGTCTTTTTCTCTTTCTCCTGAAAGGAGCGTGTCAGACTCTGTACATTCCTCAATTCCGTTTATATAAATCTGTTCAATTTTATCTGTAAGTTCTCTTAATCCGTCACCGCTTTTGGCACAGAATTTAATTGCATCATTTTCAAACGGTAAATCAAAGTTTTGCGCAATGTCACACTTGTTTGCAATTATTATGGTGTTTTTATCTTTAACCATATTATATATCTGAATATCGGCATCGTCTAAAGGTTTTGAGCAATCCACTACAAAAAGCACAAGTTCGGCAACCTCTGCAAGGCTTTTTGCCCTTTCAACACCAATGCTTTCAACAGTATCACCCGTTTCACGTATACCGGCGGTATCTGTAAGTTTAAGCATAAGGTTGCCTACTGTTACCACTTCTTCAATGGTATCACGTGTAGTTCCGGGAATATCGGTAACAATTGCTCTGTCGCATTGAGCGAGCAAATTCATAAGCGACGATTTACCTACGTTCGGTTTGCCGACTATTACCGTTGGTATGCCTTCTTTTGCGACTATACCTTTATCGGCATTTTCCAACAGGTTGTCCATCATAGATATTGCTTTTTCAAGCGACTGCTCAATTTTTCCGTCCTCTGCCTCGTCAAGTTCTTCCGGAAAATCAAACGATGCCTGAATATAAGCGGCGGTTTCCATTAAATTTTCACGTATATTACGTATGCGTTCGGCAAGTTTTCCGTTTAAGTGATTCAGTGCCATCTTATGCTGGAGTTTGGTTTTAGCGTTTATCATATCCATAACAGAACTTGCGTATGTTAAGTCCACTCTGCCGTTTAAAAATGCGCGTTTTGTAAACTCACCCGCTTCTGCAGGACGTGCACCGGCATCATAAACTGCACCGAGTACGGCTTTGGTAACATAAAGACCGCCGTGACAGTTAATCTCCACAACGTCTTCTGCCGTAAATGTGTGCGGTGCGTGCATAACGCTTACAAGCACTTCGTCAACTGTTTCGTCGTTTGATATTATATGACCATAGGTAATACTGCGGTTAGGTGCATCTGCAAGAGTTTTGCCGCTTTTGGAACGAAAAACTTTATCGGCAATTTCTATTGCATCGCTTCCGCTTATACGTATTACTGATATGCCGCCTCTGCCATAGGGGGTGGAAACGGCTGCTATTGTATCGTAGTCCATGATAAACCTCACCAAAAAATATATACATTATATTATAACATTTTTAAATTAATAAAGCAATATTTTTCAAATGTATTTTTTAGCAAAAATCGGTAAAAATATTAGCGGAGTGATGGTGTATGATAAGAAATTTGTTTTTATATAAAGAGCCTGCCGATAAGTACCGGTTTGAAATATCTGCAGATAATAGCAAAAAAAAAACAACGCTTGAGCCTATGGAAAACGTCAGCAGCGATATTAGTGTCAATCTTGAATATACAAAAGAACTTTTTTCGTTCCCTAAAAACAGTGATATTGTTATCCGCGAGTTTGACGTAAGCGTAGAGGGGAAACTTTTGCGTGGATTTGTAATATGTGTTGATGGCCTTGCAGGAAGTGCGCTTATTAATGAAAGCATTTTGTTGCCGCTTATGTGCCTTTCCGATTTAGAACGCCGGCACGGAGAAAGTACGCAAGACTATATATACAGGCGATTAATTCCGCACGTACGTCTTTCGCAAGAACGTGATATTAATAAACTTTTAAAACCTGTTAACTACGGAAATTGTGCTGTGTTTATAGATACATTGGACGTGGGTTTTGGAATAGATGTAAAGTCGTGGGAGCACAGGGGAGTCGGTGAGCCTGCAAATGAAACGGTTATTCAAGGCCCTCACGAGGGTTTTAACGAGATGCTCCGTGCAAATACAGCGCTTATACGAAAAACTTTGAACACGCCGAATCTTGTTATGGAAACTGCCACTCTCGGCAAAACCAGCCAGACATATGCATCTATATGCTATCTTAAAAATGTGGCCAATTCCTCGCTTGTAGACGAAGTTCGGTACAGACTGAATAATATTGATGTTGAATATATTTTATCTTCGTTAAACCTTGCACAGTATATAGAGGAATCGACTTACCTTTCCATTCCTCAGGTTGTTGCAACTGAACGTCCTGATCGTGTATGCAATGCATTGGTAGAAGGCAGGGTGGCAATAGTTGTAAGCGGAAGCCCACAGGTACTTATTGTGCCCACAACTATTTTCGATATGGCAACCTCGCCCGAAGATACGTATCTGCGTCTTCCATATTCATTTTTAATACGTATAGTCCGTATGGCAGCAATAGTTCTGTCGTTATTTGCACCGGCGGTGTTTTTGGCGGTTATGAATTTTCATCAGGAACTTATACTGACGGATATTTTATTTGCGCTTTCTAAAGCACGTTCTGCCGTGCCGTTTTCATCACTTATAGAATTGCTTTTAATGGAACTTTCGTTTGAACTGATTAAAGAAGCGGGAATACGCGTCCCAGGCCCTGTTGGCTCTACACTTGGCATAGTTGGCGGACTTATTTTAGGTCAGGCGGCAGTATCGGCAAATATAGTAAGCCCTATTATGATAATAGTGGTCGCTGTTACGGGGATAGCATCGTTTGCAATACCGAGTTATCAACTTTCGTTTTCGTTCAGATTTATGCGTTTTATTTATACCTTTGCAGCGGCAATTGCAGGTTTTTTCGGTATATTTACAGTTATGTTTTTAGATACGCTTCTTATAGTAAACACTAAATCCTTTGGTGCTGCATACGCGGCTCCGCTTGCACCGAGAACAAAGTCTAAAATAACAAGTCTGCTATTTACTGAGCCTATATGGAAAGGCGGCAGACGTCCTGATTATCTTGAACCAAAAGATAAGCACGACAGTGCAAAAATAAGCCGCACATGGAAATACAAAAAGAGGTGATGGTATTTGTCCGACATAAATACTCGGAAGATTAGTAGCAAAGAGGCTACGTGGTTTTTGATTATACTTTTTGTATCAAAAATATTGTTTGCTGATATAAATGAGTATATAAATTTTTCCGGAACGGCTGCATATATGCAAACTGCATGGTGTGCTGCTCTGGCATTAGTCCTTTTTTGGGTAACAGCGTATATTGCTGATGGCGACGATATATTTTCTGCAGCATATGCGGCGCTTGGCAATATCGGTATGAAAAGTGTTGGCATATTAATATCGGTTTTACTGATTTTTGACGCAGGAGTTATGTTCAGGGTGTATGCTGATATAATCGCTTCCATCGTACTGCCTGATTCTGCCGACTTTTTCATAATGATACTGCTTGTTGCGGCGGCGGGGTTTGCAGCATTTGCAGGTGTTGGAACATTGGCTTCATACTCGTATGCAGCAGGAATTATACTTGTGGCATCGCTTGCACTTATACTCGTTTTAAATATCCCCAACTACAGTTTAACAAATATCTATCCTCTGCTTGGTAACGGGGGCGATAAAATACTGTCGGGGGTGGGCGGTATAAATGTGTATGCAGATATTTTTCTTTTGTTTTTGATGTCTGTTTATTTAAAAAAAAATGAGTCTGTAAGAAAAAGCGGTATTAAAGCCATAATTATATCCGGAGTAGTTATTACGGCTACAACTTTTCTTTATATATTAACGGTACCGTATCCTGCGTCATCAGGGTTTGCGCTGCCGATTTTAGAGATTGCCTTTGATGTTAATTTAGATGTAATATTCCAGAGAGCAGAGGGATTGTTTCTGTTTCTGTGGATATTTTCGGGATTCATTTTAACCGGTGCATATATAAGTTTTTCTGTTTTGTCATTTGAAAGGACTTTTAATTTGTCCGACAGACGTGCCGTTATAGGTGTATTTTTGCTTATAGCCGCGTGCATAGCACTTTGTGCGGACACATCGTCTTTGCAAAGCGGAGTTTATACGTGGTTTTATAAAATATTTACTGGCGTGGCGTTTATATTGCCGTTTTTGGTTTTCAGCATAAAGCGGTTAAGGAGATAATATGAAAAAACTGATTTGTATTATAGGTGTATGTGCAGTTATGCTTTCAGGATGCGGTGGAAAAGAAATTGACGATATGGCATATGTAGTTGCTATAGGTATAGACTCTTCTGATGGCGGAGGCTATGATTTTACGTTCGCTATAGGCAACCCCAGCAGTATAAACGGCGGGGGTGGTGAGGAAGCCGGAGGCAGCGACAGTAATGTGCTTATATTCGAAACGGAACAAGGGGATAGCATTTTTTCTGCAGGTGACTCTGTGAGCGCACGCCTGGGTCAGGAAATAAACTTTTCCCATGCAGAACTTTTAGTGTTTTCTCAAACCGTTGCAGCGGACGGAGTAAATAAATTTATTGACGCACTTACAAGGAATTTAAACCAGCGTCCAAAACTTATACCTGCCGTAGCGGTAACTACAGCCAAAGAAACTTTAGAGGGCATAAATTCTAAGTTTGAAGGTAATCCTGAAAAATATTTAAAAAAACTTTTTGAAAGTAAAAATGCACTTGCCCTAACTGCTATTGACAGCAGAGATTTTTTGTGTAGGACAAAAATTACAGACTCTGGATTTGCTGTTCCTCGCATATCGGTTGACGATAGTATAAATATAGAAACAATGTCTGTTTTTGATGGTGATAGTCTTGTGGGGGCATTTGATGATGTCCTTTCGTATAAACTTTTAAACGGCTCAGCAGAAGATTTAAGTTTTGATATAGAGGGTAAGGGAACGCTTATACTCAATCAGCGTGTAAAACCAACAGTTTCTGTAACGTGTAGCGATGTACCGGAAATAAGTATAACCATAAATTTAGATGCAACAGTTGCCTCAATCTTACCCGATGCTGTAAAAGAAGATTTATATTCTGCTGCCGGACTGTCTTTAAAAGGCAGAGTTTTTAAGTTGTTGGAGTTTTCTTCAAAAGATTTGGGTGTTGATATATTCGGGTTTGATAAGTATGCCAGAGGAAAGTTTTTGACATGGGATTTGTGGCAGAAATATAACTGGCGAGAGAAATATAAAAATACCGAATTTGATTTAAGCGTAAAAATAAATCCCGAAAAAACAGGACTAATTACAGGAGGAGCATAATGTGGTATATTATCCTTGCAATATCGCTGTATGTGTTTATATACACCGCTTCCTACGGAGTGTGGGAGTGGAAACATTCCAACAAGTCTGCCGCTGTTGTAATTTTTGTGATGGCAGTTGTGGCGGTTGGTATTCCTGTTGTAAAAATATTTGTATAAAAAAAGAGGGCTAAGCCCTCTTTTATATGTTATTTAAGATGATTGTATATCATTGTAAGACATTCTGCTCTTGACAAAAGACTGGATGCTCTTAAAGTATCTGTTTGAGTGTTTATTATGCCGAGTCCTCCTGCAAGTGCGGCATAACCCTGCAAATTTAAATCCACATCTGCAAACGGGCAGTTGTATATACCTTTAATCTCTGCCGCTGCTTTAAAACCAAGCGCGTTTATAAAGTATTTAACTGCGTTAATTCTTGTAAGCGGAGTGCCGATTTCATCATTTGTTATTATGCCATCTTGTACGGCATATCTGTATAGGTCGTCTTTATCAATATAATTTGTACCTTTAACCGCTTTAATCATAAGTTTTAAAAATTCTTCCTGAGAAACTGCGTTGTCGGGATTCAAACTGTTACCCTCAAAGTAAATGCCTATTTTGGCAAGTTCCTCAGCAGCAGTTTTGCAATAGTGATTTTCAATATCGTTGTAGACTTTGAATTTTTCTGTTACGGGTTTGCCAGCACTATTTATCTCTACACCTGTTTCGGCATTAAATATAGGATACTCACAAAGCGAATACGCAAGATTTGCATTAGTTGATTTGGTTTCTTTGTCGGTTTCTTCGTCGTATACATATTCAGTAGAAGTTATATACTGAAGTCTAAAATTCTCGTCAGTAAGCACATTTTTGTATATCATATTCGGGGAAATCACATTATCTGCTGACGGAAACTGAGTATCTGTCCAACTGCAGTTAAAGCGGCTGATTTCGCCTGTATACGGATTTGTCGAAACGGTTAATTTGTCGTTATTAACACGAACACCGTTTACGTATCTGTCGTATGTAAAGGAGTACTTATCGCCCTCACCAATTGTAAACTTTGGTTTTGTTTGTGCGATTTTTTCTGCATAGTATTTATTTAAAAATGCGTCTGCGTTTGCCTTTGCTTTTTCCGCATCATATTCTGGTAGTTCCTGATTCTTTTGAGATGTATTAAAACTTATTACTTCGCGTGTTTTTGCGTTTATTGATACATTTGCGTAGTAATAGTCGTCTTTGGAATTCTTTGAAAAATTTACAGAAGCAATAAATTCACCGTAACGATTTTGCGACACGCTGTATCCGGTAACTTCGGCATCTTCCTGTATTTTAAACTCGGAAATACTGCGTGCGATTTTTTCCGCATCTTCTTTAGAAATCATTTTGTTTATTTCGTCTACGAGTTTTTGTTCTTCGGGTGATAGTGCTTCTTCTTTTAAAAGCATATCGTTTGTAGCCGAGCCAGAACCTGTTGTGTATACCACGTATGAATGTATTTTTGCTTCACCGTCAAATGCATCTATGTAAGCAGAGGTATCTTTTGCTTTGTATGAAAGGTATATTTCTTTAACCTGCTTGTCCTCTACCACTATATTGTATATAAGTTCGTAGCCGATGTTATTGATATAGGCATCTTTTGCCTGCTGTATAGTGAGAATATTTTCGGGGGCGGGAAATTCTGCTTCTGTCCAGTTTGCATTGTAGTTTATAACTTCTAATGTTTGTGAGTCTAAAGTGATTGCAATATAATCACCTGCAACC
Source organism: Clostridia bacterium (assembly GCA_045646385.1). Lineage (GTDB taxonomy): Bacteria > Bacillota > Clostridia > UMGS1810 > UMGS1810 > SIG455. The sequence continues at coordinate 47,133 of JAZRKQ010000012.1, forward strand.
GGTATTGAGTTTTCTAATCTTTCAAAGCGCACAGTGTATAATGTGCCTTCGTCCACTTTTCCCGCTGACACGTTTTTTGCGCGTTCAGGCGCTATAATGCCAAGCAGTTCGGTGGCTTTTTTAACTGCGTCGTCAGCAGAGAATTTTGGCAGTAAACTATCGCCGGAATAACTTCTTCCGAGTCTGTAGTGCTGAATATCGCCGTCTTCTTCAACACGCACGCTTATATAAGGCTGATATGAATATTCGTCTTCACTTTTGCTTTTCCATGAAAGGTAATATGTAACATCGCCTGCGTAGTCGTCTTTGTTATAATTTTCAAAAACGAACTCGCTATCGCTTATTGAAAACTTTTCTTTAACAGCAAGTATCAGTTTTGCAACAGTATCGCCATCATCAGCGATAACAGGTGTGCAAACAGAAATGCACATAACCAGACAAAGTAATACGGATAAAAACTTTTTCATATTCATCATCCTTTCTTTGAATATTAGACTTTGAAAAATTATAAAATGTTCCATAAATTCTCAAAAAAACGTAGATTTTTTTTGAATTTGTGATATAATTATACATATATTATACGTTGTTTTTTGGGTGTTGTCAAAATAAACCTTTAAAAGCCTTGAAAAAACAGCGATTTTATGATACGATTATTTAATAATTATAAATTGAGGACGTGAATATTTTGAACGAAAAATTTTACATTACAACGGCTATTGCTTATACCTCGCGTAAACCGCATATCGGTAATACTTATGAAGTTATATTAACTGATGCTATCGCAAGATTCAAGCGTCAGATGGGCTATGATGTTTTCTTCCTGACCGGTACTGACGAGCACGGTCAGAAGATTGAAGATATTGCAAAGGAGCAGGGTGTTACTCCCAAGCAGTATGTAGACGGTGTTGCGGGCGAAATTAAAAATATATGGGATATGATGAATTCCAGTTACGACAAATTTATCCGTACTACTGATAAAGAACACGTTGAAACTGTACAGAAAATATTTAAAAAACTTTACGACCAGGGCGATATCTATAAAGGCGAGTACGAGGGATGGTACTGTGTGCCGTGTGAATCGTTCTTTACAGATACACAGATAGAGGGCGGAGTATGCCCTGATTGCGGACGACCTGTTAAGAAAACCAACGAAGAAGCATATTTCTTTAAAATGAGCAAATATCAGGATGCGCTGATGAAACATATTGAGGAAAACCCCGATTTTATTCAGCCGGAGTCACGCAAAAAAGAAATGGTTAATAACTTTTTAAAACCCGGACTTCAGGATTTGTGTGTATCACGTTCATCATTCAAATGGGGTATTCCCGTTACATTTGACGATAAGCACGTTATCTATGTCTGGATTGATGCGCTTTCTAACTACATCACGGCACTCGGCTATTCTCCCGACGGCTCTGATGATAAATACAATAAGTACTGGCCTGCAGATGTGCACATTATCGGTAAGGACATTTTAAGATTCCATACCATCTACTGGCCCATTATGCTTATGGCTTTGGGAGAGCCCCTGCCGAAGAAAGTGTTCGGACATCCCTGGCTTTTGTTTGGTGCTGATAAAATGAGCAAATCAAAAGGCAATGTTATCTATGCAGATGACCTTGTGCGTCATTTCGGTGTAGATGCGGTGCGCTATTACGTTCTGCGTGAGATGCCTTTTGCTCAGGACGGAACCATCACATACGAAACAATCATTGCAAGATTTAATGCTGACCTTGCAAACACATTGGGTAATCTTGTAAACCGTACGGTTGCTATGGCAGACAAATATTTCGGCGGAACTGTTGCGCACAAGGGTGCAATAGATGCCGTTGATGCAGAACTTAAAGATGCCGCAATAAAAGCGCGTGATGCAGTTGCTGCTAAAATGGAAGAATATCGCGTGGCAGATGCCTTAGAAGAGATTATTTCTCTTGCGCGCCGCAGCAATAAATATATTGACGAAACCGAGCCTTGGGCACTTGCCAAAGACGAAGCGAAAGCCGACAGACTGCAGACAGTTCTCTATAATCTTTTAGAGGCAATCCGCTTTATAGGTGTGCTTATAGCACCTTTCCTGCCCGAAACTGCAGATAAAATAATTGCTCAGTGTGGTGCTCAAAAAGCAGATATAAACTCGCTTAGTGAGTTTGCAGACAGCGGCTCTGTAACCGTAGGCAAGGCAGAGATGCTTTTTGCAAGAATTGACGAAAAGAAAAAATTGGCTGAACTTGAGGCTGAGATGCAGGCTGCCATGGATGCCGCTAAAAAAGCCGAAGATAAAAAAGAAGAGCCCGAAAACAAAGAGATTTCTATTGACGACTTTGCCAAAGTAGAACTTAAAGTCGGAAAAGTTTTAGAGTGTGCACATGTTGAGGGGGCAGATAAACTGCTTGTTTCCAAAATTAAAATTGGTGACGAAGTCCGCCAGATAGTTTCGGGTATTGCAAAATATTATACTCCCGAAGAATTTGTCGGCAGAAAAGTAGCCGTAGTAACCAATCTTAAACCCGTTAAACTGCGCGGTGTTTTATCTGAAGGTATGATACTTGCTGCATCTGAGGGCGGAAAACTTGCTGCACTTACCGTTGACGACGAAATTCCCGACGGCGCAGTAATTAAATAATCGGTAATTTGAATATGGAAATTTATTTTGATAACAGTGCAACAACCGCACCATACAAAGAAGTGTGTGAAACCGTTGCAGACACTATGAGCCGTTTTTACGGAAATCCGTCGTCTTTGCACAGACTTGGCAAGTCGGCTGAGGATTTGCTTAACTGTTGCCGTGATAAAGTAGCACACAGTATCGGCGCATCTGCTGATGAGATTATTTTTACTTCAGGCGGAACAGAAAGTGACAATACTGCCATAATAGGTTATTGTATGGCAAATAAGAGGCGCGGGAATAAAATAATTACATCTAAAATTGAGCATCCGGCAGTTTCAGAGGCGGTTAAATATCTGGAACAGTGCGGTTTTGATGCAGTATATTTAGATGTTGACGAAAACGGCAAAGTAAGTACGGAACAGTTAAAGGCAGAACTTGATGATAAAACGCTTTTAGTAAGCATAATGCACGTAAATAACGAAGCAGGAACAATCCAGCCAATAGAAGAAATTGCATCGATAGTACATTCTGCAGACGCAGTTTTGCACGTAGATGCAGTACAGTCGTACGGCAAAATTAAAATTGACGTTAAAAAACTCGGCGCAGACTTGCTTACGCTTTCCGCACATAAAGTGCACGGTCCAAAAGGCATCGGTGCACTATATATAAAAAAAGGTGTGCGTATATCACCAGTTATACACGGCGGGGGACAGGAGAGGGGCTTGCGTTCTTCTACTGAAAATTTACCCGCAATAGCAGGCTTTGCCAAAGCGGCTGATATTATGGCAGATAACTTTGACGAGGCCGTTTCTAAAATGGCTGATATTAAGGCTTACTTTGCGAATAAGTTGAAAGAAAGTATAGAAAATATAGTTATAAACACTCCTGATGAAAGCGTATGCAGTGTACTTAATATTTCGTTTGTGGGTGTTAAGTCAGAGGTGCTTTTGCACGTGCTTGAGGATAAGGGCATATATGTGTCATCAGGCTCTGCGTGTTCTTCGCACAAAAAAGGACGTAGTCACGTACTTACCGCTATGGGTAAGCGTGATAATGTAATTGACAGTTCGCTAAGGTTCAGTTTTTGTGCAAACAACACATTTGAAGAAGCAGACACGGCGATTGACGTTTTAACAGAACAGATACCAATATTACGCAGAATTATGAGGTAGTTTGAAATGGAAAGAGTTTTACTTGTGCGCTACGGCGAAATAATTTTAAAAGGGCTTAACCGTCCTATATTTGAGGATGCTTTGGTTCGTAATATCCGTCACCGTTTGCGCAATGAGGGTGAATATAAAATATACAAATCACAGGCGACAATATATATTGAGCCTAAAGAGGGCGACGACCAGACTGACCGCATACACGAAAAACTTAAAAAAATTTTCGGTATTGTGTCAATCGTTGTTGCATATAAAACAGATAAAAGCATGGAGGGAATATACAGTATTATTCCCGAGGCAATCGGCGATGTTTTAAAAAATGCAAAAACATTTAAAGTAGAAGCAAAGCGTTCCGACAAAAAATTTCCTCTTAAATCACCACAGATTTGTGAGGAAGTCGGCGGATTTATACTTGATAACTATCCGCACCTTACGGTTGATGTTCACAATCCCGAGGTTGTTGTTCACGCTGAAATCCGTGACGACAACGCATTCGTTCATAACGGCAGGGAAAAAGGCATAGGCGGTATGCCCGTCGGTACCGGCGGTAAAGCGGCACTTTTGCTCTCCGGCGGTATAGACAGCCCCGTTGCTGGGTATATGATAGGTAAGCGTGGTGTCGCACTTGAGGCTATACACTTTTTCAGTTATCCGTATACAAGCGACCGCGCTAAAGATAAAGTAATTAAACTTGCTGGAATTGTTTCCGAATATGTGGGCAAAATTAAAGTACACGTAGTACCTTTTACAGAAATTCAGGTACAGATACGCGATAAGTGTCCCGAAGAATATTTAACACTTATCATGCGTAGATTTATGATGGAAATTTCTGAACGCATCGCACGTGAAAATGGTTGTGATGCACTTATCACGGGCGAGAATTTAGGTCAGGTTGCAAGCCAGACAATGCTTGCGCTTGGTGTTACAAATGATGCAGTTGATATGCCTGTTTTCCGTCCGCTTATTGGCCTTGATAAAAATGATATAGTTGAAATGGCACGTGAAATCGGTACGTTTGATACGTCTATTTTACCGTACGAGGATTGTTGCACGGTATTTACACCTAAACGCCCTGCTACAAAACCAAGACTTGAAAAGGTTATTAAGTACCAACAACTGCTCGATTGCGAAAAACTGATTGAAGATGCAGTTGCAGGGGTAGAAACAATTACAGTTTAAGGAGCAATTTCTTTATGAATGCAGAACTCATATCTGTCGGCACGGAACTTCTGCTCGGCGAGATTTTAAATACAAATGCGCAGTTTCTTTCAACAGAACTTGCAAAACTCGGCATAAGCGTGTATTACCAGACAACAGTCGGTGACAATCCTGCACGCCTGACCGATGCAGTTAAAATTGCTTTAAGCAGAAGTGATATGGTTATTTTAACAGGCGGTTTAGGCCCTACTGCAGACGACCTTACAAAAGAAACCGTTGCAGAGTATTTTGGTTTGAAACTTGTGCGAGATGCACGTAGCGAACAGCGTATAAAAGATTATTTTGAAAGAATCCGTGCAACTACGGTGCCGTCTAACTTTAAGCAGGCGGATATGCCTGAGGGGTGCATTATACTTGATAACAACAACGGTACTGCACCGGGCGGAATAATAGAAAAAGACGGAAAAACCGCCGTTTTTTTACCCGGACCGCCATTTGAGATGGTTGCTATGTATAAAGAAGGTGTATATCCGTATTTACGTGAAAAATGCACCGAGCAACTGTATTCAAGAGAAATCCAGACTTTCGGCATAGGCGAGTCAAGACTTGAAGATATGCTAAAGCCTGTTATGGAAAACCAAAAAGACCCTACAATAGCGCCTTATGCAAAGGAATCGGGCGTTATGCTTCGTCTTACTACAATGGCACATACTCAGCAGGAAGCAGATGATAGATTTAATCCCGTAGAGGAAGAAATCAAACGCATAGCAGGCGATATTATTTTTGGATACGGTGAAGAACAACTTCAGGACGCAGTATATAAACTTTTGAAAGATAAAAACTTAAAAATTGCTACTGCAGAATCTTGCACCGGCGGTATGCTGGGCGAGTTCCTTACATCTGTTTCGGGAATATCTTCGTATTACGAGATGGGTGTTGTTACCTACAGTAATGATATGAAAGAAAAACTTTTAGGTGTATCGCATAATACTTTGGAAAAGTACGGAGCCGTAAGCGAGCAGACTGCCAAAGAAATGGCAATTGGTGTTTTAAAAGCGTCCGGTGCGGATATAGGTATAGGCATTACCGGTATAGCAGGCCCTACCGGCGGAACGGAGGAAAAACCTGTCGGTCTGGTATACGTAGGTCTTGCAGACAGTAAGGGGAATGTTACTTTCCGCGAACTGCGCCTTAACGGAAGCCGTGAACGTATCCGCAGAATTACTGTTAAACATGCGCTTAATATGGTGCGTATGCATATAAAACAAGTTTTTTAGCATAAACATTAAAATTTTTCTTTTCAAACACGAAAATATATGATATAATATCTTATTGGGTGTGCTTGCGCATACCTGAACGTAATTTTCACAGAATGTACACGGGGGTGTAGTTTTGGAAAAATTAATAATTAAAGGCGGACAGCCTCTTCAAGGTGAAGTGTGCATCAGCGGTGCAAAAAATGCCGTTGTGGCAATACTTTGCGCAGTATTGCTTGTAGACGGAGAAGTTACTATTGAAAATATTCCCGATATAAGCGATGTCCGCGTACTTATTGATATGATAGAAACTCTGGGTGCTAAGGTTACCCGTATAGATATAAGCACGTACAAAATCGATTGCTCGAACCTGTCTACATACGTAGCCGATGTTGAAAAGAGCAAAAAAATGCGTGCGTCGTATTATCTTATAGGTGCGCTTTTAGGCAGAATGGGTAAAGCACACGTTCCTCCACCGGGCGGTTGTAACTTCGGCACTCGTCCTATAGACCAGCATATTAAAGGTTTTGAGTCTTTAGGCTGTAAAGTAGATATCCGAAACGGTATTATAGAGGCAGACGGTGCTAATCTTCGCGGCGGTCAGGTATATCTTGACGTTGTAAGTGTTGGTGCAACCATAAATATTATGCTTGCTGCAGCGCTTGCTCCGGGCAGTACCGTTATGGAAAATGCTGCAAAAGAGCCGCACGTGGTTGACGTTGCAAACTTTTTAAACTCTATGGGTGCAAATATACGCGGTGCCGGTACAGACGTTATCAAAATAAAGGGCGTTGAAAAACTTCACGGCGGCACATACGCAGTTATTCCCGACCAGATTGAAGCCGGCACATATATGTTTGCCGCTGCCGCTACAAGAGGCGATGTGCTTATTAAAAATGTTATTCCCAAGCATATGGAGGCCGTTTCTGCAAAATTTGTGGAAATGGGTATTGAAGTTTGGGAGGGCGATGATGAAATAAGGGTAGTTGCAAACAAACCTTTAAATAAAGTTAATGTAAAAACATTGCCTTATCCTGGTTTTCCGACAGACCTTCAACCGCCTATGGTTGCGCTTTTGGCAACTGTTGACGGGACAAGCATTGTAACTGAGGGTGTGTGGGATAACAGATATCAGTATACTGCTGAACTTGACAAAATGGGATGCCGTATAACTGTTGACGGCAGAGTTGCCGTTATAGAGGGCGGCAGACAACTTCAGGGTGCTCAGGTTAAAGCAACAGATTTGCGTGCAGGTGCGTGCATGGTTATAGCGGCACTTGCTGCAACGGGTGTAACGGAGATTACTGAACTCCGCCACATAGACAGAGGTTACGAAAGAATTGTAGAAAAATTATCTGCATTAGGTGCAGATATTAAGAGGATAGACGAGTAAATGTCGAAATTTTGCACATTGTTCAGCAGCAGCAGCGGAAACTGCGCATTTATCTCTGACGGTAAAACCAATCTTTTAATAGATGCAGGTGTAAGCGCAGCAAAAATTTGTTATGCTCTTGCTGAAATAGGGTATTCGCCTTTTGATATACACGGCATACTTTTAACCCATGAACATCGCGACCATGTGTCGGGAGTGGGAGTGCTCAGCAGAAACTATTCCATACCTGTTTATGCAAATGCCGGTACTATTGAAAAAACTATGGCTGTTACGGGTTGGATTTTTGACGACTATATCCATACTTTCAAATCAAACGAAAAGTTTTCAATCGGTGATATAGAGGTGTTTTCGTTTTCGATTCCTCACGATACTGTTGACCCTGTGGGGTATACTTTCCGCTTTGGCGGGAAATACTACTCAATAGCAACGGATATCGGGTGTGTTACAGATTCTGTTTTAAAACACCTTTGCAGAAGCGAGGCTGTTTTGATAGAATCAAATCACGATGTGCAGATGCTTAAAGACGGTACGTACCCGTATCATTTAAAAAACAGAATACTAGGAAATAAAGGTCACCTTTCAAATGAGAGTGCTGCACATTTGGCAACGCAGTTAGTTAAATGGGGCACTAAACGAATAGCACTTGGGCATTTAAGCGAAAAAAACAATATGCCTGATGTGGCATATAAAACTACAGCAGATTGTTTTTTGAAAAACAATATAAAAATCGGCGAAGATGTGGTGCTTAAAGTGGCACCAAAAGATGGTATATGTGAGATATAAAGCCTACATAAACAAAAATTTGAAAAAACTTTAAAAAAAGTATTGACAATCTTAAAAATCTGTATTATAATGTCTATTGTTTGTGTATGGCGGCATAGCTCAGTTGGCTAGAGCATACGGTTCATACCCGTAGTGTCGATGGTTCAAATCCGTCTGCCGCTACTTTAGTAAAACAACCGGTGAGGGCCAACAATGCTCAAGCCGGATAATATATATGGCCCGTTGGTCAAGTGGTTAAGACACCGCCCTTTCACGGCGATAACAGGGGTTCGACTCCCCTACGGGTCACTTTGGGAGCATAGCTCAGCTGGGAGAGCATCTGCCTTACAAGCAGAGGGTCACAGGTTCGAGCCCTGTTGCTCCCATTAAAAATATCCTCAGTCGCAAGACTGGGGATTTTTTAATGAAAGAGGATGTCCAGGACTCGAACCTGAGAAGGCGCGAGCGTAAAGAAAAGCAATCCGGTGGATTGCTTTTTAGCGAGTGAGCGCAGTCGGGTACTGTGCGAAAGCACGGTCGACAAGCGGAAAGTATGCGAAGCAGACAACGAGCCCTGTTGCTCCCATTAAAAATATCCTCGGTCGCAAGATCGGGGATTTTTGCATATTGTTCATAAAATATCATAGAATAAATTTTGGATTATGATTATAATGTGATAGTATAATGTTAAATTTGTATGGAGGATAAGCCCAATGAAAAAGATTTTCAAATTACTCGTAACATCATTGCTTTGTTTTTCGTGCTTTTTAAACTGTGTTTTTGCTGAAGAACTGTCTGAACCGATTACATATACTTTAACGCTTGACGAAGCGATAGAGATGGCTCTTACGGACAACCCGCAGATAAAGGTTTTAGAAATTGAACAGGCGAGCAACAGAATAAATTTGATTTCTGCTCAATTGACCAAAAAGAATTATAAGAACTATCCCGTAAGCGTTTCGAATTATGACATCATGTATATTAAAAACGGCTATTACGTGGATATGTATAACAAACTTATAGAACTTAATCCTAAAAAAATTGAGCAGGCAAAGGCACAGATTAAATATAACGTAACAGAAAGTTATTATAATTATAAAATTGCTGTGGCATTGTGTGATATAACGAAAGATGCATGCAAACTGGCTCAGGATAACCTTGATAATGTTACAAAACGTTATGAACTGGGGATGATTGCACGGATTGATTTGGACAATGCCGCATTAAGTGTGGAAAGCGTAAAAAACACTTATGACACGTATGTTAGAAATGCAGATATTGCAAAGGATAATCTTAAAATTCAACTTCAGGTAGATGATGAGGATTGTGATTTTAATCTTACAAATGAAATATATTATGAGGAGTTTTTAGCAAATGCTGATGAAGATATTAAAAAGGCAATGGACAGCCGTTATGATGTCAGCGCTCTTAAAATGAATTATCAGATGGCACAGAAGTATTTTGACTACACCGAGGGGCTTGGGGAAACTACGGCTAAATATCAAAGTGCGTACAGCGATTATGTAGCAAAAGAACATTCGTATACAAACAACAGTAAACTTATAGCGCTTTCAATTAAAAATACATATAACAATGTTTTAAACTGTGCAAACAGTCTTGCAATTGCAGAAAAATCTGCTGATATTGCAAAACAACGGTATGAAATAAATAAAGTTAAGTTTGAAAGCGGTATGATTACCAACGCAGACCTTACTCAGTCGCTTAATGAGCATTTGAGCGAAAATATAAAACTTGAAAATGCTAAATTGAGTTATAAAATGGCTGTTGAAAAATACCATGCAGAGATTTCTGTTGGTTTATAATGCGGAGGAGTGATATGAGAGTGAATTTATTTAAAAAATGCTTTGTACTTGTGCTTTCTGTGTGTATGTGTGTAGTGATGTGCAGTTGCTCAAAAGAAACCGCAAGCGAAGATATAAGTGATGCAATAAATGTAACGGTACATACTGCCTCTGCCGACGATATAAATGCCACTGCTGACTATACGGGTCAGATAATCGGTGCGGAGAGTGCGTCGGTTGCGGCTAAAGTTTCGGGCGAGGCTACATATATTGCCGTTAAAGAGGGCGATTTTGTAGAAGCAGGTGATACGCTTCTTACAATAGATGCCGTTTCGTATCAGTTAGCGTATAATCAGGCACGTGCAGCATACAACAGTGCAGTTTCCGCTAAAAAAAGTGCTGATGCAAACTACAACAGTATAACGGGCGGCAGCACTCAGCAATCTATCAATCAACTTGAAGTGGCGCTCAATACCGCAAAAATTGCATACGATAACGCACTTGATATCTATAACAAACAGAGTACATTGTATAATATGGGTGCAATAAGCCAGATGGAATTTAATACGTACAAAACAAATCTTGAAAATGCAAAACTCAGTTATGAGAGCGCTAAGTCAAATTATGATATTACAAAAAATGTTGTGGCAAATGAATCCGAACACTCTGCCAGAGCAGGTGTTGAAAGCGCAACTTCCGCTATAGCACAGGCAAAGGCGGCTATGGATATAGCGGCTAATAACCTTGCCAATTGCACTGTTACAGCACCTATTTCCGGATATGTTTCGCAGAAAAACGTTAGCAAAGGACAGATGGTTTCAGCCGGTATGGCGATATTTGCAATAACGAACACATCTTCTGTTGAGGTGGCAATCAATGTAACAGAATCCGTTATTCCCCTGATTACCGTAGGAACTAAAGCAACTGTAAATGTAAGCAGTGCAAAACTTGAAAATATAGAGGGAACAGTAAGCAGTTTTAATCCTGTAAAAAATTCCGCTACGGGCCTTTATGCCGTTAAAATTGCCATACCTAACGAGAAAGGCAGTTTAAAAGAGGGTATGATGGCAAACCTTACTCTTGTAACAGAAAGCAGTACAGGTGGTATTACCGTTCCGTCTGCCGCAATAATGCAGTCTGACGATGACGGATATTATGTATATATTGCAAATGGAGAAAATGCAGAAAAGAGAACTGTTGAATTGGGTATAGAAAACGATGAGTTTACAGAAATACTTGCAGGTATCGATGCAGGTGATAAAATAATTGTGGATGGCAAGGAATATATTTCCGAAAATAACAAGAAAATCAGAATAGTAGAAGAATAGGGGTATTAAAATGAAACTACACGAAATTTCCGTTAAACGCCCTATTGCCGTAACAATGGTAATACTGATTTTTGTTGTAATAGGTTTGTATTCACTTTCGATGCTGCCCATAGAACTTATGCCTGAAATGGAAATGAACTATGCATTGGTGTATACTTCGTATTCAAACGCAGGTTCATCAGAGGTGGAATCGCTTGTAACAAAAACCATTGAGGGGGCAATAAGTTCTGTTTCGGGTATTGATACGGTGCAGAGCCAGTCTTCTGAGGGTACATCGGTTGTTATGGCATCGTTTGCAGCAAGTACCGATATGGATAAAGCAGTAACCGATATGGACGATAAAATTGACCTTATAGAGGATTATCTGCCCGAAAACTGCGCAGAGCCTATGGTTATGAAACTCGATATGACCATGATGCCGTCTGCAATGATGAGCATAAGTTACGAGGGTTATGACCTTATCCAGACGAAAAAGTTTGTGGAGGATAACCTGCAAAGTCAGTTGGAGTCTGTAGATGGTGTTGCGTCCATCAGTATTGCCGGTGCAAGGGACAGAATTATAGAGGTTGAGGTTGACCCCGAAAAACTTTATGGATATAATATGGCGGTGTCTTCCATAGCATCATCAATTGCTGCACAGAATATGAATATGCCCGCAGGCACAACCGAGGGTATGAACAAAAATCTGGCAGTAAGGGCGCTTGGCAAGTTTTCTTCTGTAAAAGATATTGAAAATGTTCCGCTGAATACTGCAACGGGACAGATAATATATTTAAAAGATATTGCAAAAGTTGAAGATACATACTCGGATTATTCCAATTTTGCAAGACTCAATGGTGAAAATGCCATATCCGTTACCGTTACGGCAGAGTCGGATGCCAATACTGTCGATGTGGTAAACGGAGTAATAGATGCTCTTGAAAAAGTAAAACAAAAAAATCCTAAGTTTACATATAATATGACAATGGAGCAGGCAAGTTTTATTGAAGATGCCATAAGTTCTGTTGCAAGCAATGCCGTAACAGGCGCACTTTTAGCGATTATAATATTACTGCTGTTTCTTGGTAATATTAAAACATCACTCGTTATAGGTGTAACAATGCCTGTGTCGGTTATAACCACATTTATTGGTATGTATTTTTCTGGAATGTCATTAAACGTTGTATCTCTCGGCGGTCTGGCGCTTGGTGTCGGTATGCTGGTAGATAACGCAGTTGTTGTTATAGAAAACATATACAAGAGAAAATCCGATTACGGCGAAAGCGCCGAGGTATCTGCTATAAAGGGAGCCGGACAGATGTTCTCCCCGGTTATAGCGTCTGTGCTTACAACGTGTATTGTATATGTGCCAATTTTATTTATCGATAATATGATGGCAGTAATGTTTAAGCAACTGGCATTCAGTATCATTTTTTCGCAGATTTCTTCATTGCTGATAACGTTTTTGATTATTCCTATGTTCACATCTAAAATGCATGACGGCGAAAAACGTACCGAAAAACTTTCGTTCATTATAGTACCGTTTGAAAAAATAATGAGCCGTCTTTATGGAAAATACAAGATTATACTCAAAAAAGTACTTGGTAACTGCAAAAGAACGATTACCGTTGTTATGGTGGTATTTGTTATAAGCCTTATTGTACTGGGTGCACTGGGAATGACCCTTATACCGTCTACGGACGAAGGTACGGTTACTGTAAGTATTTCAATGCCGCAGGGAACAAAAATAGAAGATACGAACAAACTTTCTTTAAAAGTAGAAGATAAAATCAAGACGCATAAAGATGTTGAAACCATATTTTCAAATGTCGGCTCATCAGGTGCAATGTCTGCAATATCGGGCAGCGGTGCAAATTCATCGAGCATAACGATTACTTTGAACGATAGCAGAAGAAAATCAACTGATGAAATTGCCAATGAGATAAGGCAGTTACTCAAAGATATTGCCGGCGCTGAAATATCTGTTGCAACGTCAAATACCGCTATGAGCGGTATGACGTCGGACGAAATATCATTTGAGTTTACGTCAGGTGACGATGCTTTGCTTGAAAAATTCGTAAAAGATGCCGAAAAAACATTGTCGGGAATCGAGGGTGTTGCCGAAACAGAAACTTCTATAGCAGACACAAAATCGGAAGCGCGTATTAAGATAGACTCTGCACGTGCTGCTAATTATGGATTTAATACTGCTACGGTTTCTGCTCTTGTACAGTCTGTGCTTGATTCTACAACGGCATCTCGCTATACGGAAAGCGGAAGCGAATATGATATTAAAATTGTGTATCCCGATGAATATGTAAAAAACTATAATCAACTTAAAAATCTGCAGATTAAATCGCCTATGGGACAATGGGTTTCTTTATCGGATATTGGTGATGTTGTAATTGAACAGGGTTATACAACGCTTACCAGAGTTGACCAGAAAAGAGTTGTTACTTTAACGGGAAAACTATATAACGCCAATATGGGCGAAGTAAAGGCTGATTTTGAAAAGCGGCTTAATGAAGAGGGTATTCCTGACGGTGTTTCTATAAATACATCGGGCACTTACGAAATTATGATAGATGCAATGAGTTCTCTTTTGATTGCAATTCTTTTGGGTATTCTGCTTATGTACTTCGTAATGGCAGCACAGTTTGAAAGTTTAAAACAACCGTTTATTATACTTTTTACAATTCCGCTTTGTATGATAGGTGTTGTGCTGGCACTTGTTGTAACAGGAAGTCCGTTATCGGTTGTGGGCTGCATAGGTATACTTATGCTTACTGGTATAATTGTTAATAATGCTATTGTACTTATCGATTATGCAAACACTTTGAAAGTTGAAAAACCAGATTTGCCGATTGACGACTTAATGATACAATCAGGTGTTGCCAGAATGAGGCCCATACTTATGACTTCGCTGACATCTATTTTGGGATTTTTACCAATGGCTATGTCAAACTCAGGCGGTGCGGCTATGATGCAACCCCTTGCAATAGTGCTTATCGGAGGGCTTGCAGTTGGAACGCTTTTAACACTGTTTGTTATACCTGTTGTATACAAAGTATTTGAAACACGAAAAAAGAAAAATAAAAAAGAAAAGACGCTTTAAGCGTCTTTTCTTTTTGGCTTTTACATAGCCTCATCAAAATCTTCTTTACCCACTCCGCATAAAGGGCATACCCAATCTTCGGGTAATTCGTCAAACGGAGTTCCAGGTGCGATACCGTTTTCAGGGTCGCCAACCTCGGGATCATAAACATATCCGCATATAGTGCATTCATATTTGTCCATACAATTTTCCTCCTTGCATATATGTGTTGTTATATATTCTATCATACATACTATGCATAATACAATACAATTTTGAAATTTTTCTTAAAATGTTGCATATAATTAAATTATGCTGTGGTTTTTATAAAACTATACGCAGCATTTTGTGTTTTAAGGGGGAATTAAATGCATAAACAAATACACGAAAAACCGATAAGAAAGGTGCGCCGTGTAGAAGTTGATAAATCCAATGATGCTTCTGAAAAACGTATGGTTTTCGGCGATATAGATGATTTTATTTTCGGCGATGAACGCTCTGTGCCGAGCAACAGATAAATGCAGGAGTTATAAGTACTCCTGCATTTTGTGTATATACATTTTTAAAAAATATTGTTTTATTTACGGTTTTATTATATAATAGAAAAAGAAATTAAAAACTGAACGGTGGGTGAATAATGAACGAACGCATTGAACAAAAGTTAAAAACTCTTCCCGATAAAAGCGGTGTATATATAATGAAAAATTCTGACGGTGAGGTTATTTATGTTGGTAAGGCAAAAATACTTAAAAACCGTGTGCGTTCATATTTTAAAGGTCATCGCCATGCGCCAAAGGTTGCGGCGATGGTTTCAAATGTTGAAGATTTTGAATATATCATTACCGATTCTGAAATGGAAGCATTTGTGCTTGAAAATAATCTTATTAAAGAACATTCACCGAAATATAACATACTTTTAAAAGACGACAAAACGTATCCGTTTTTAAAAATAACTACTAACGAAATGTATCCGCGTATATCCGTTACACGAAAAGTTAAAAAAGACGGTGCAAAATATTTTGGACCGTATTTAAGCGCAATAGTTTTACGTGACCTAATAGAACTTATAAAAGAGATTTTCAAGGTGCGCAGTTGTAATAAGAATTTTCCTGCTGATATCGGAAAAACACGTCCGTGCCTTTATCACCACATAGGAAAATGTATGGGTGTTTGCAATGGTGATGTAAGTGCAGAAGAATATAACGAAGTAATAAAAGATATTATTGCTTTTTTAAATGGCAGATACGATAAAGTGCAAAAGGATTTAACAGAGCAGATGATTACCGCTTCATCAAATATGGATTTTGAAAAAGCGGCACAGATACGTGACCATCTTCGCGCAATAGAATCTCTTGCCGAAAAGCAGAAGATTGTATCTGCCGACGGTGCCGATACAGATGCTATAGCATTTTATTCAAAACACGGTAAAACGTGTTTTCAGGTATTCTTTATTCGTGGCGGCAAGGTTATTGGCAGAGAAAACTATTTTACCGATGATACCGAGGGCTTTGAAGAAGGAGAACTTTTGTCTGATTTTGTACGCCAGTATTATGCTGAATCGTCATTTGTGCCTAAAGAGATACTCTTAGAGTGCGAGTGTGCTGATATGGAACTTATCCGACAGTGGTTAAGCGACCTTTGTGGACGCAGAGTAGAACTTCGTGTTCCTAAAATAGGAGAGAATGCCAAACTTATTAAAATGATAAAAGCCAATGCAGAAAAAGAACTTTCAGAACGTGAACTGAAAATTCTTCGTGATATCAAATTCAAAAACAATGCAATGGCAGAACTTTACCGCTTGCTTGGACTTAAAACTATACCTAAACGCATTGAGGCATACGATATATCAAATATATCGGGCGATAATAACGTTGGTTCTATGGTTACGTTTATAGATGCCCGTCCAAGCACCAAGGATTATAGAAATTTCAAAATTAAAAATGTAGTGGGTGCAGATGATTATGCATGCATGGCAGAGGTGATTACACGCAGATTCGAACGTGCATCGGCAGAATTGCAAAAAATAGAATCGGGTGAACTTACGGAGGATAAGGCTTCTTTTTCAAATTTGCCCGACGTACTTTTTGTTGACGGCGGTCAGGGGCACGTAAATACTGTTGCGCTTATCGTTAAAAAATATGCTCCGTATATTCCCGTGTTCGGCATAGTCAAAGACGATAACCATTGTACACGCGGTGTTGTTTCTGTTGATGGTGAAATCCCCATAGACAAAACATCAGATGCTTTTATGCTTCTTACTAATATTCAGGACGAAATGCACCGACGAGCCATCACCTATAACAGAAATCTGAATACGAAAAAAAATCTCAAATCAGAACTCGACAATATCGGCGGTGTGGGTGATGTTCGAAAAAAGGCATTACTCAGGCACTTTAAATCGGTTAAAAATATTTCTTCTGCCACAGTAGAAGAACTTGAGTCGGTAAAGTCAATAGATAAAGCCACAGCACATAATGTGTGGGCTTATTTCAACAGGAGAAAAACAGATGATACTACAGGTAAATAATATTTGCAAAAGTTTCGGTACAGATATTATATTGGAGAATATAAATTTAAAAGCAGAGCAGGGAGAAAAAATAGGGCTTATCGGTGCCAACGGCGCAGGTAAAAGCACCTTACTCAAAATTATCTGCGGCGAAATCCCCTATGACAGCGGCAACATTATCGCTGCCAAGGATTTGCGTAAAGGCTTTTTAAAACAGACAGATGCACTCGACGGTTCTAAAACAATATGGGCAGAGATGATAGATGTATTCTCCGATATTGTTGATATGGAAAACGAGATGCGCGAACTTGAGAGTAAAATGTCTGCAGAGGATATTTCCGAAGAAGAACGTAACCGAGCAATTGAAAACTACGGCAAAAAAAGTGAATCGTTTGAAAAAGCAGGCGGATTTGAATTGCGTGCTAAAATTATGACTGTTTTAAACGGTATGGGCTTTGAGGGATTTAATCTTAACGAGAAAATAGCCAATTTAAGCGGTGGCGAAAAAACAAAACTTGCAATGGCAAAACTGCTTTTAGATGAACCTGATCTTTTACTTTTGGACGAGCCCACCAACCATCTTGATTTTAAAACAATGCAGTGGCTTGAGGGGTACTTGAAGTCATATAAAAAGGCAGTTATAGTAGTTTCTCACGACCGTTACTTTTTAGATGCTATTGCCGATACTATTTATGAGATTGAGCGTACTAAATCTACTCGTTACGTGGGCAATTACAGTAAGTATTTAGAACAAAAGGAACAAAACCGTGACCAGCAGGCAAAAGCGTATGAACTGCAGCAGAAAGAGATTAAAAGGTTAGAGGATTACGTTGCCAGAAATATTGCACGTGCTTCAACTTCCAAAAGCGCAAAAAGTAAACAAAAGATAATAGATAAAATGGAAATCTTGGAGCGTCCCGCTTCAGAACTTAAATCATGCCGCTTTTTCTTTGAAAGTGCATATTCTTCGTTTAAAGATGTTTTAACTGCAGAGAATATGAGCGTTTCTGTAAACGACGGCGGAATACTTAAAAAACTTTTTTCAAACGTATCTTTTGAAATAAAGCGCGGAGAAAAAATTGCTTTAATCGGTGCTAACGGTATAGGTAAGTCCACGCTTTTAAAAACTTTGCTTGGTATTCATAAAGAGTACACGGGCAGATTCGATTTTGGTAAAAATGTAGAAATAGGCTATTATGATCAGGAACAGAAAATCCTTGACGGAAATAAAACTGTTTTAGATGCCGCCTGGGACCTTGTTCCGCGTATGGACGAAAGCGAAGTCCGTACAATGCTCGGCTCACTGCTTTTTAGCAACGAAGATGTTTTTAAAAAGATAGATTCTTTAAGCGGCGGCGAAAAGGCTAAACTTGAGTTTTTGACTATCTCAGTTAAAAAACCTAATACAATGATTCTTGACGAGCCTACCAACCATCTTGACCTGCCGTCAAAAGAGGCGCTTGATGTTGCACTTAAAGAATATGACGGAACTGTATTTTTTGTGTCACACGACCGCTATTTTCTGAATAAGATAGCAGATAAGATCATAGAACTTACCGAAACAGGTGTAAATATTTATATAGGTAATTATGATAACTATATAGAAAAGAAAACTGCACCTGCTCAAACTGTCAGCACAGGTGCAAAATCAAGTGCAAACAGTTATGAAGAAGAAAAGCGTGCGCAGGCACTTAAAAAGAGCCTTACAAAAAAACTTGCTAAAACAGAAGAAGATATTGCATTAGCAGAGGAAAAGGCACAGGAACTTTCAAAAAAACTTGAACAAACTGGCTCAGATTACGAAAAAGCACGTGAAATTTATGATGAGATTGAAAAAAATAATGCCTTGATAGAGCAACTTTATGAGGATTGGGAGAACTATTCCGAACAACTTTCATTACTTGATGTATAATTTTTCAAAATTTGTAAAAACTGTTAATTGAAAGTATCATAAAAAAGTTTAAAAAAACTTGAAAAAAAGTGTTGACAAAGGAAAGTGGATGTGGTACAATAATCAAGTCGCTCGGGAAAAGAGCGGGCGGCGGAATTGATCTTTGAAAAATGAACAGCATAAAAAAGCGGGACTTTTTGAAAGTCCAAAGAGTTTTAAAAATGCACTTTATAATTAGTAAAGTCAGACAGAATTTTGA
>JAZRKQ010000013.1:0-7795 GCA_045646385.1 Clostridia bacterium
AACCCACATCTGTACCGGCACCGACACGCTTTACAGCTGTAATCTTTGATTTAAGTTGCATAGCAGGGCGAAGATCAAGTTTTCCGGTATTGGATTGTTCCGACGGATAATGCCCATAAGTTATTATGCCGCTTCTAACCATATCAAGATGGTACTGAGGATAATTTATAATTCCGCCGCTGTTGCAGCAATGACGAATAGGAATTTCCAGTCCCCTCTGTGCAAGTTCATCACACATATATATAAATCTTTCAAACTGAATTTGTGTAAAATCGCTTTCTGTGTCATCTGATTTAGCAAAATGGGTAAATATACCCTCTATGCTTATATTGGGTAATTTTGAAATAGCTAGTATTTCTTCTATTATTTCTCTATGGTTATCACTTGCCGCCATATAACCTATACGGCTCATGCCAGTGTCAATCTTTATATGCAATCTCGCTTTTTTACCGAGCGCAACAGCAATAGATGAGATTTTTCTGGCAATTTCAATATTGAAAACCGTTATTGATATATCATGGTCTACAACCTGAACAAACTCATCATCGTCTATGGGGCCAAAGATTAAAATAGGGGTATCAAACGCACTTCGGCGAAGTTGCATAGCCTCATCGGCAGATGCTACACCAAAAAAGTCAGCACCGTTATCAACAGCAACTCTGGCAATCTGCTCATATCCGTGTCCGTATGCGTCTGCTTTAATTACAACGAGCAATTTTGTTGAAGGTGCAACACTTTTTCTTATGCAGGATATATTATGAGCGATATTATCAAGGTCTATTTCAGCCCATGCTCTCATAATTGATTCCGCCTTTCTCTATCGTAAAAATTTATTTATGTTTATTTCTATTATATCATTACCTTCTATATCTTCAATACACATTTTTTGGGGCACAAGTTCCTCGTTAAGTTCCATTACGGCTGTTGCTCTGTACGGCGTATCTGCCGATATGTCACACATTAGAATATACCCGTCATCAGACACTAATTTTCCGCCTTTTAAGTATGCCTCAAAAAAGTACGTTGGTATTAGCGATAGTTCACTATCGGTTGTACTTGCTGTTATATCACCATTTATTCCCGATAATATCGAACTGTTTTCCCCTACAGTAAGCACAATATCTCCGTAATCGACAATATACGTGCCATCATCTAACCGTTTACAAGTATATGTATATTCGTTTTCTGTTTTGTTGGATTTAACCTTTGCCGTGCACTCAGCCGTGTATGGGCCTTTAAACATTGCATCTATTTTATCATCAATGCTCATATCATCAGTACTGCAACCTGTAAAAAGGGTTATCATAAGTAACAACATAATGCCGCATTTCAGCAGTTGTACTCAATCCTTTCTGCAAATAAAATCAATGGCATACGGAATGTTTTCTATAATATCTGTAGGAGTCATACCATATTCACCCTTATCATAAGATGCCATATCGCCTGCAAGCGAATGAATATACACACCGCATTGAACAGGATTTTCTATCCCCTGACCAATAAAAGATGCTATAACGCCGGTAAGGACATCACCGCTGCCACCTGTTGACATTCCGGGATTTCCAAGCAGATTGGCACAAACATTACCGTCTTTGTCTGCAACCAGTGTTTTTTCTGATTTTAATACAAGCGTAACGCCCCATTTAACTGCAAATTCTTTTGCGTATTTTTCTCTATTTGCTTTTATGTCTTCAACGGCGCATCCGCAAAGGCGTGAAAATTCTGCAATGTGCGGCGTGAGCACCACATCCGTTTTTGCCGTTTTCAATATATTTATATTCCGCGAGAGCGCATTTATACCATCGGCATCTATAACTACCGGAACTTGCACCTCTCGCAGTACACGTTTTAAAATATTGTAAATATCTTTTGTATTCGAAAGTCCGCACCCAAATGCCAGAACAGACGATTTATTTGCTTTTTCTATTATATCATCAGCGCAGGTCTTTGAAAGGCTTTCTCCGTTATCTGCCAGAGGGCATGTCATAACCTCGTGCAGGGAAATTTCAAAAATACTGTTTAAACTTTCTGCACAGCCGAGGGTTATTAATCCTCCGCCGGATTTGAGCGCAGCCCTTGATGCCATAATACCCGCACCTGTAAGTCCTTTTGAACCTGCAACTATAAATATTTTTCCATAGTCGCCTTTGTACGTGTCCAAACTTCTTGGAAGAATTGATGATTTAACCATTTTATAAGAAATGATGTTTTTGTCGTCAGTATCGGTTTTATCCGTCAATAAAGAAATATGCGCTGTTTTTTCATCGCACTCAATAGTTACAACCGCAACTGCCATTCCACCATCGTGCGATAAAGTGACTTCTACTTTTTGAGCACCAAACCGTCTAAGTAAATAAGTTACATTTTCTGAGAATTTAAAGTAGGGTTTGCCCAAGGTATCTCTTAAAACAGAAATATCGCGCAGTTCAAAACCACGTACACCACAGCCCAATGCTTTGGCAAACGCCTCTTTGGCGGCAAAGTTAGCCGCAATTCTCTCTGCGGCTTTTGCACCTTTAAAAAGTGCGGCTTCATCTTCGTTAAAGCATTTTTTTACAAATGCATCGCCAATATTTTCGAATCTTGAAATCTGCGCAATATCTATCCCGATAAGCATATTAGTCTCTCTTTTCCAAATTACATTTCACGCATAAAAACATTTCTGGGTACAAATGTTTTAAATGCCTCCAGCATTTTTTCTGTTGGTTCAAAAATGAGTTTGATTTTCTGTCCGTCTTTTGAAAAAACTGCAAAGTATTCTCTGCCGTCGTTTGCTCTTGACGATGCATCAATTACACGTGTAAAATTTGCATTTTCTTCGTTTTTGTAACGTACATCACCAACGGGAGCAACTATATCAAAAGTTCTGGAATGAACAGTAATTAATCTTTTACGTTTTCTGCGGTTAACAATGCTGTCAACATCAAGTTCACCGTTTGTCACGATATACTCATACTCAACATTCTGACTGCTAATCAGGTAATACGCACCATAAATAACACCTGCTACAAGCAAAAATACTATCCCGCTGAGTGGTGTTATAAGCAAAAATGTGAATAAAGTAAGTAAAATAAGCATAGCAACCAGAACTGCTGCTATTTTAAGTATTTCTTTAACACCTTTTTTACGTGATACAATATACTCTAAGAAAATATCCATGATATACCCCTCAGTCTATATAACATTGGCAGGCTGCCATAGATAAGCATACCTGCCTTATATACAATTATATATTTGCCATTTATGTAACTATTATCCGTTTGACTTTGGATTTACAATATCTCTCCAATCAAGGTCGCCGCGCTCCAACCCACGCACCAGAACCTCTGCAGTAGCAACATTTGTTGCAAGAGGAATGTTGTGTACATCACACAATCTGAAAAGAGCAGAAACATCGGGCTCGTGAGGTTGTGCAGTCAATGGGTCGCGGAAAAATATTACCAAATCAATCTCATTATATGCAATACGTGCACCTATCTGCTGGTCACCGCCCTGAGGTCCAGATAAAAATCTGTGTACTTTAAGACCTGTAGCATCTGCAACCAATCCACCTGTTGTGCCGGTGGCAAACAAAGTGTTTTTTGACAGGATTGATGTGTATGCAATGCAAAACTGTACCATCAATTCTTTTTTCTTGTCGTGTGCTATAAGTGCTATATTCATTTGTTTACCATCCTTTGCTTTATATTTTATTTTTTTGAAAAGAGTTTTTTAAGTTTGCGGAAAAACTTATCTTCATCAGGCATTTCCATTATAGGCACGTGCTTACCCATAAGACGCTGTGCAATATTGCAATATGCCTTTCCCGAAAGTGATGACGGCATCTCTGCAACCGTTTCATTTCTGCTTGCGGCGATTATAATATCAGTATCGTCAGGAACAATTCCCACCACCTGAACACCGAGAGCGTCTATAGCATCGTCTACATTCATCATATATCCGTGCTTGATTAAGTTGGGGTGTATGCGGTTTATAACAAACTTTACATCATTAACACCTTGTTCTGCAAGCAGATCTATAATCCTGTCGGCATCACGTATGGCAGATTTTTCAGCCATTGTAATAACAAGTGCTTTATCTGCACCTGCAACTGCATTTCTGAATCCCTGTTCAATGCCTGCGGGGCAATCTATAAGCACAAAATCGGCATCTTTTTTAAGCCTTTTGCAAAGACGGCGCATATCGTCTTCATTAATAGCGGTTTTATCGCAGGTTTGTGCCGCCGCCAAAAATTTAAGGTTAGGTCGCCTTGCATCGGTTAAAAGTGCCTTTTCGTAAAGGCTTTCATCTCTGATAACATCTACAATATCATACACAATATTATCTTCCATACCGAGTATAACATCAAGATTTCTTAAACCTATATCAGTATCAACAAGGATAACTTTTTTACCAAATGCAGCCAGAGCAATGCCCACATTGGCAGTTGTAGTACTTTTGCCTACTCCGCCTTTTCCCGATGTTATAACTATTACCTCTGCCACCAGAGCATACCTCCCGTCAAACATCACTCCGTTACCATAATACTACATTCACAGAGATTTGTCTACATTTTGCGTTTATTTTTTTACTGTTTTGTAACTTTTTTACATAAAAATACGTTTATTTTTGTTAATCACAGAATAACCCTCTACTTTCTTCAAGTATTGTATTATCATTAAAATCTGCCTGAGTATATTTATGCAGATTTTAATGATAATACATCAATATACTTAAGGTAAAAGCGTGTTTTTATAAGATATATTATCTTTCTGCGATACTGCTCCGAGTTTAAAATATGCATCAAATACCTGCTTTGCAACAGGCGCTATAGCATTACCTGAGCCGGCGTTTTCTACAACTACGGCAACTGCTATCTGCGGATTATCATACGGTGCGAACGCAACAAATATTCCGTTTGCCGCTCCGGTAGAAACCTGTGCAGAACCTGTTTTTGCGCAAACTTCTATCGGGTAATCTGCAAATACGCTTCCGGCAGTTCCGCCTGCCATACACACCTTTCGCATACCCAAAAATATCGCATCTTTTGTGGATTGCTTCATATCAATCTGTCCCATAATCTCAGGATCAGAAGAAACCGTTTCTTCGCCGGTTTGCCTGTCACGTACATTTTTTAAAAGGTGCAAACGGTAACGCGTGCCGCCGTTTGCAAGAGTTGCCGTATAACTTGCCATCTGCAAAGGTGAAAACAGATTAAACGACTGGCCTATAGCCATTTGCAGAGTATCTCCGGGAAACCATTGCTGGTCAAAAACCTTTTGTTTATACTGAGGGTTTGCTAAAGTACCC
Organism: Clostridia bacterium; assembly: GCA_045646385.1. Classification (GTDB taxonomy): domain Bacteria; phylum Bacillota; class Clostridia; order UMGS1810; family UMGS1810; genus SIG455. Next base: position 5,290 of record JAZRKQ010000013.1, read on the forward strand.
TTTGTTTCACCCTCTATTTCAATTCCCGTATACTCGCCAAGGCCCATTTTTTTGCCGTATTCAACCATTTTGTCAACACCGAGCCTGCGTCCTGCTTCGTAAAAGAAATAGTTGCACGAATCACGCAGAGCATCAGATACATTTACAGGACCATGATTTTTCCCCGTATCAGTATAAATCCAGCAGTTGAACTTCTGTCCGTAATATTCGTATACGCCCTCATCAAGAATAATCTCGGATGGCGATACAACTTTTTCCTCCATAGCAGCAATGGCAGTAAGCATTTTAAATGTTGAGCCGGGCTCATAAGCACCGCTTACCGCTCTGTTAAACATAGGTTTAGCAGCATCGTTATAAAGAGCATTGTAGTCTTCTTCAAATGTTTTAGGGTTAAACGAGGGATAGTTAGCCAACGCAAGAATCTCTCCGTTATTGACATCAACAGCAACGCACGCGCCCGCAGATGCTCTGTAGCCGCTGGTTGTACCGCTTCGTAAAGACATAATTGTATTTTCCAGCGCAGACTCAGCCGCGTGCTGAATATCGGAGTCTATTGTAAGCAAGGCATTATCGCCTGAAATTGGTGCAATTTCACTGGTTATAGATGCAGTTTTTCCTTTAAAGGTCTGCTCTACACTACTTCTGCCGTCTTTACCGCGAATGTATTTTTCAAGGTATTTTTCCATTCCGTCTTTTCCTATGATGTCGTTCATACCATAGTTTTCGTCTTTTAACTGTTCGTACTCTTCCTGATAGATAATGCCAACACGGCCTAAAATATGTGCTGCCAGTCCGTCGTTGACATACTCGCGCACAGGATTCGTTATAATATTAACACCGTCAAAATCCATACTGCGTTCTCTGATAATCATCACCACAGAAGAATCAACATCAGATGCAAATGTATACGGATTGCTAACGCCGAAAACTCTTGATGTCATCTCATAACGGACACCGACAATTTTGCGTTTTTGTACGGGTGTATATTCGTCGGATACTTTATAACGCTCACACAATTTGTTAAAAAATGCCTCGGCAGTATGCGGTTCTACTTTTTCATTATCACAGAGTTTATCTATTTTCTTCTGCCTTTCAGCGGCTTCATATTCAGTATAAGTAAAGTCTGTTCCGTCTGCATTAAGCGGAAGAGTATCTATATATTTCTGCCCGTAAGCGTCCATCAAATTTATAAGCGAAATAATAGTATAATTTAACTGCTCGTCCGTTGCGGCAGTTTTCTGAAACTGAACGGAAAAGCCCATTCTGTTTGTAACAAGCGGTCTGCCGTAGCGGTCAAGTATCTCTCCTCTGGGTGCAGATATGGTCATTGAACGCACAAGTCTGCTTTCGCTTTTTTGTGCATACTCGCTGCCGTTTACAAGTTGCAGGTCAACAAGGCGTATAAGTATAAGAAACGCAAGGACAGCAGTAAAAATATATATTATTATAATTTTATTGGACTCTCTGTCCTGCATCGATCTCACACCTTTCAGTCAAGAAGGGAATGGGTACTCCTTATTCTCAAAAATTTATTTACAAAAAAGTATACGGGAATAGCCACAAGTGCGTTATACACGCACTCAATCAAGATGATTCTTGCAATCATATAGAAAAAATGAGCGCCCCCGAATATTGCAAAACTGAAAATAAAATATATAAGTTCATAAACAAATGTACTTATTGCAACAAGCATTGCTGCAGCACGCGGAGTTTCTCTGAAAAACTCCTGACCTGCAAATACAACACCTATTGAAAGATACATCATTAAAAGTGCGTTAAAGCCTATTATCCTTCCGCCTGAAATGTCAAGCAGCAGCCCCGCCGTAACGGCAAAGACTGCAGACGGAATACAATCGTTCATTAAGGAAAAACAAACCACCAGCACAAGTATAAGAGATGGCGCTATACCGAAAATTGTAAGTTCACCTATAAGGGTAGTCTGTAAAATAAGAGCGACAAAAAGCAATACATATGAAAGTATATACCGTTTTTTTCTTTTGTTCATTTTTTTCGTCCCTTGCTATTTTAACTCTGTTATTATAAACACTTCCGTAACGCTGTCAAAATCTACAGCGGGATCGATTATAGCCTGCTGAGAAAGACCTGTTCCGTCATCGGTGATTTCCAAAACCTTACCTATATAAAGTCCTTTTGGGTATATACCGCCCATACCTGATGTTTCAAGGTCATCACCCGAGGTTATTATGGATTCTTTATCAACATATACCATTCGGCATCTGCCTTGCTCCTGCAGTTTTAAGTCACCCTCCACTATGGCGGAGTCACCCGTACGCTTAACAGAAGCCGCCACAGACGAAGTGGAATCTATAATAGATATGACTCTCGAATATGTAGAGCCTGCCTCACAAACGTAGCCTATAAGACCGTTATCGGTTATAACGGGGTCGTAAAGTTCTACACCGTCGGAAGTGCCTTTATCAACAGTAAAAGAATTAAACCAGTTTCCGCTGTCTTTTGCTATAACCTCTGCAGTTTCGGTAACATA
>JAZRKQ010000014.1:0-2297 GCA_045646385.1 Clostridia bacterium
GGAAAGGGTAAAATTACACCCCATGCCTCAGCAATAAGGGTTATGTTCGTAAGCTATTTATATGTAGTCCATATGTATTTCGGTATATTCCATTATCAGGAGTGATACTATGAGTTTGTTTAAGAAGAATAAACACAACAGTTTGGTTCCAACCAATCCTAATTCAAAGGGTCAAAATAATCTTGTAATTTCTCAACGGAAAATAGCAGAAGGCTTGTCGAGAAAAACTGCTTCAACTGGCACACCTATTGATGAGTTACACGGCGGTGCAAAATTTATGGCTCAATTATCCAATATTGGCGGAGGATCAAAAGCGACTGGTGGGGGCGGTATTAAGGATGGTTTTAATACTATCGCCACATATGTTGATGCAAAGGCAAAGGTTCAAGCTCAATCAAAGTCTTTCCCCACTAAAAAGCAGATAAAACGCATAAAAAAGTAGATAGCAAAAGGGGCTTCAGATCAAATGAACTGAAGCCCCTTTCTTCTTTTAAGGATATGCAGATGTATACAAGCTTGTCGTTTGATGGTATAATTTATGTGTGTCTCTGCCGGCGTTTTATTATTTCAAGTCAAGTCCGTTATGAACACCCGCACCAACATTGCGAACCGATTTAGATATCGGCGCAGAAAATCCAGTAACCTGGGCGGTTACTGGATTTTTTTATCTCATTTTTTGAAGTGAAACTAGGTAGATATCATACACCAAAAACAGCTTTCGGGGAGGACCTGAACTAAATGCAAAGGCAATATTAGGTGAAAAAATACAGTTTTTATGATATAATCAGTTCAATAAATAAGAAATTGACTAATAGTTTGTTGAATAGTGGATGCAGATAGCAGGGCATTAAGTTCCTGCTATCTGTTTATAAACGCTTTGAGTTCTCCAATAAAAAACTTAAAAGTATTTGTAAGATTTCCGATTTTCAATAGTCTTATAGGTGAAGGAGGTGATAGGGAATGGAGTTCGATCAGATTTACACTACATATTTCCGTGATGTTTATCTATATATTTGCAAATTGTCTAATAGTGAGCATATAGCCGAAGAAATCACAAGTGAAACTTTTTTCAAGGCTATGAAATCAATTGATAGTTTCCGTGGGGATTGTGATATTCGTGTTTGGTTGTGTCAGATTGCCAAAAACTGCTATTATTCATATATAAAAAAGGCAGACCGAACAGAATGTATTGACAATGTAGAGATTGCAGAACAAGGTGCATCTTTTGAGGAACGATTATTTCGGCACGACACTGCAATGCAGATGCAAAAAATTCTCCACGATGTACCAGAACCATACAAAGAGGTCTTTATGTGGAGAGTATATGCAGAATTGAGTTTTAAGCAGATAGGACAAATATTTGGTAAATCTGAAAATTGGGCTTGTGTTGCCTATCACCGAGCACGAAATAAGATTAAAGAAAAATTGGAGGTTTATTAACATGAAAAATGAATGCAATATTGTTCGAGATATTCTGCCTTTGTATGTTGAAGATATGGTCAGCGAAGAAACTGCAAAGTTCGTGAAAGAACATCTTGCGGAATGCAAAAAATGCAGAGAAGTCTATGAATCCATGAAATCAACGGATGGCTTTGTAGAGAATAAAAGTGATAATTCTGAGGACATCAAAATAGCAAGCAGTTTGAAGAATATCAAGAATGCAATCAACAAAAAAATCAGAAACATAGTATTATGTGCTGTTGCTGCAGTATTGGTTGTAATCGTTGGGTTTAATCTTCTGTTTAATGTTGCAATTAAAAATGTTTCCCCTGAGGATATCTCTATTTCTGCTGATGTGTATTCATTAGCTGAACTTATTGAGAATCCCGTTGATAACGATAACTCTGAAGCAATCGAAGTAAAAATCCCCCAACTCGGAACGATGGAACTGACGGAAGATACAATTAAAAAATGCGAGTATGTAACTGTGATTTCTGTGGGTTCGGAATATTTCTTAAGAGCGATAAATAGCGAAGTAAAAGACAACACACTTTACATCAGTGCTTTCAAAACCACAGTTCTTAACAACAAAGCCCAAAATTATCAAAAGCAGTTTTCTTATCTTGAATTGCAGGAAATAAATAAGATTATATTTGTTGATGGCAATGGTTTGGAAACGGTGTTATGGAGTAAATAAATTCCAATTGTCGAACAGTACGACGCTAATCTTGCTGTGAGTTTGGCACAACACCTTATGAGAAAAAATATCAACTTATCAAAAACGCAGGGGAGCACACGGTGCTCCCCTGCAACTTCTAAAAATTAAGACACAATACTAACTTCCGCACAAAAAGCAT
>JAZRKQ010000015.1:0-2245 GCA_045646385.1 Clostridia bacterium
GCTATTACCGTTTTGACGACTTGCAAAATTAAACACAGCATAAGTCTGGTTGCCACCTGCAATATGGTCAAGCATATTGCCCGAAGCAATCACTTTACCGCCATTCAAATAAATACCCTTGTCAGAGTCTATGCCTGCGTCGCCACTTGTAGCACACGCCTGCGCTATAACGGTGCCACCATTTATTACAAGCCAACCATTTGAATCAATACCATCGCCCTCACCCGTGCTGCCATCACAAAGAATATTGAGTGTACCCCCATTCATCGTGGTAACAGAAACATTGTCTTCATTGGTGTTAATTCCATCGTTACCCGAAGTTATATTGATAATACCGCCATTGACTGTAAGATGAAGTTCACTGTCAAGCCCTTCGTTTTCGGCTTTGATATTTAATACACCAGTTCCTTTATCTCCGCCGTTTATATTCATTGTCTTCTTTGAATAGAAAGCGGCATCATATTTATGAAGTTTTTTACTATCTACAACTTCTTTACCGTCTTCACTCAATTCGTATGATTTATAAATTTTCGCAACATATGAACCATTAATGTTGTTTTCCGTTCCATCAGCGATGATAACATTTGCACCTGCATTTTTAGTATCAACATCTTTGGTTGCTGTTTCTTCATCACTACTTGAGCATTCATAAACGTTATAGAAAATAATTGCAGGTGCTACCTTACAAGCAATGTCAACACCATTAAGAATTAGTGTAACTACTGCTTCTGGGTCTGTTTCTGCCTCTTCACCAAGGTCAATGGCAATTTGTCCTAGTGATAATTCACCACTTAAAACATATCTGCCTGGTTTTGTAATATGAACAACAGTATGTGCATCTGCTTCACTTTGCTCGTGTTCGTCTTGCTTTTCTCCCTCGCCGTAGGTGAAATCTTGTCCTGCAAGATAAAACACAATGTCATTGGCAAAATAAACCGCCTGTGTAACATCACTTGTAATTTCTTGTCCGTCAACTGTAATTTTGTTATCGGACAAGTTGATTTGAGTTCCTTCAATTTTTTGTTCGTTAGAACGGCAACCCGAAAGCAAAAGGGTTAGCACCACGAAACACGCTAATATTTTTTTCATATTGCACCTCTGGAATTCTCAATTTATATTTTCATTATAACACAGTTTGTACCAAAATGATTAACTAACTGTAAAAAATTCCCGCCGAGAAATCGGCGGGAATAAATTTTAGTAGCTTTAAACCTATCTGCAATTACTTGTTTGCGATGGCCGCTTGTGCTGCTATCCGCAAAAGAGGGAAAAGCTTATTTCTGTCAAACTATTTCCATTCTTCGCCCGAACTCTTTTTCTCAAAGTTGGCAAAGTGAGCATCGCAAGTATACATATACTCTGTTCCTAACGCCTGTGCGATTACACATCCCACTACTGCACACTCGCTTAAATAGATGACATATTTGGTATCATATGTGTCCGCATTACAAAGGTATAGTCCAAAGACATCTTTGTTTATTTGCTTGTATTCGTTAAACCATTCGTACAGACCACCATGGCTAATTACCATATCATAGTTAGGAAAATACGACAGGCAATGTTTTTTTGTGTTTAATTCGCGAAGATTGTATTCATCAAAGCAGATGCTTTTTTTAGTTTCTTTGCCATAAGCAGTCAATCCACCTGAGTGAATCTCAATTCTCCTAGGAGTGCCAACTGTTTTTAATATCTGGTCGGCAATCAACCTAATTACTTGTGCGTTTTTGAACGAATTGAAGGTCTTTTTGCAATCATTTATAAATAGCGGAGATTCTGCGTGAAACCTATCCCACTGGTCAACGTGGCATTTTCCTTCTTTGTAGTATTTGAACCATTGGCTTCCTTGTGCACTTTTTTTGTGAGCGCGCTCCTTAAATCCAAACATAAAATCACCTCTTTGATATGATTATATCACAATTGGACAATTGTTGCAATAGTGACAAAAAGCCCCACCGATTGCTCGGTGGGGCTTTGAATTGCTTTATAAAGTCAGCAATTATTTGCTTTCCTTGATAGCGGCCTGGGCAGCAGCCAGACGAGCGATAGGAACACGGAAGGGGGAGCAGGACACATAGTCCAGACCGATCTTGTGGCAGAACTCAACAGAATTGGGGTCGCCGCCGTGCTCGCCGCAGATGCCGTAGTGCAGATTCTTGCCGGTAGCCTTCGCCTTGGAAACAGCCATCTCCATCAGCATACCAACACCGGTCTGATCCAGCTTAGCGAAGGGATCGTTCTCGTAGAT
>JAZRKQ010000016.1:0-168470 GCA_045646385.1 Clostridia bacterium
AACAACTGAAGCTTGTACTCAGTACTATGAGGACGGCAGAAAGATCAACGATGACATCCAGGCTCAGATCATGGAGTACATCGTAAAGATGGAAGAAGTTACAGGTAAGAAATTCGGCGACAAGGAAAATCCCCTTCTCGTTTCCGTTCGTTCCGGCGCAAGAGCTTCCATGCCCGGTATGATGGACACAATCCTCAACCTCGGTCTTAATGAAGAAGTTGTTAATGTAATGTCCGAAAAGTCAAACAATCCCCGTTGGGCTTGGGACTGCTACAGAAGATTTATCCAGATGTACTCCGACGTTGTTATGGAAGTTGGTAAGAAGTACTTCGAAGAACTCATCGATAAGATGAAAGAAGAAAAGGGCGTTACTCAGGACGTTGACCTTACAGCTGAAGATCTCAAGGAGCTTGCAACTCAGTTCAAGGCTGAATACAAGTCAAAGATCGGCAAGGATTTCCCCACAGATCCCAAGGAACAGCTTATGGGTGCTGTTGAAGCAGTATTCCGTTCATGGGACAACCCCCGTGCTAACGTTTACAGACGTGACAACGATATTCCTTATTCATGGGGTACTGCTGTTAACGTACAGATGATGGCATTCGGTAACATGGGTGACGATTGCGGTACAGGTGTTGCATTCACTCGTGACCCCGCTACAGGTGAACCCGGTCTTATGGGTGAATTCCTTGTAAACGCTCAGGGTGAAGACGTTGTTGCCGGCGTTCGTACACCTATGCCGATTAAAGAAATGGCTGATAAATTCCCTGCTGCATTTGAAGAGTTCAACAAGGTTTGCAAAATCCTTGAAGATCACTACAGAGATATGCAGGATATGGAGTTCACAATCGAAAATAACAAACTGTTTATGCTCCAGACAAGAAACGGTAAGAGAACTGCTAAAGCAGCACTCAAAATTGCTTGTGACTTGGTAGACGAGGGTATGATAGATAAAAAACAGGCTGTTGCTATGATTGACCCCAGAAACCTTGATACACTTCTCCATCCTCAGTTCGATGCTAAAGCATTAAAAGCGGCTACACCTGTTGGCAGAGGTCTTGGTGCATCTCCCGGTGCTGCTTGCGGTAAAATCGTGTTTACTGCTGAAGACGCTGAAGCTTGGAATGCAAAAGGTGAAAAAGTTGTTCTTGTTCGTCTTGAAACATCACCTGAAGATATCACAGGTATGAAAGCATCTCAGGGTATCTTAACTGTTCGTGGTGGTATGACATCACACGCAGCGGTTGTTGCTCGTGGTATGGGTACTTGCTGTGTATCCGGTTGCGGCGACATCAATATGGATGAAGAAAACAAAAAATTCACACTTGCAGGTAAAACCTACGTTGAAGGCGACTATATTTCAATAGATGGTTCTACAGGTAATATCTATGACGGTATTATCCCCACAGTTCCTGCTGAGATTGCCGGTGAGTTCGGCAGAATCATGGCTTGGGCTGATGAGTTCAGAACACTTAAAGTAAGAACAAATGCTGATACACCTGCTGATGCTAAACGTGCACGTGAACTCGGTGCTGAGGGTATAGGCCTTTGCCGTACAGAGCATATGTTCTTTGAGGCTGAAAGAATTGCTGCTTTCCGTGAAATGATTTGCTCTGATACAGTTGAGGAAAGAGAAGCAGCACTTGAAAAGATTCTGCCTTATCAGCAGAGTGACTTTGAGGCTCTTTATGAAGCACTTGAAGGTTGCCCTGTAACTATCCGCTTCTTAGATCCACCTCTCCACGAATTCGTTCCTACAGAAGAGGCTGATATTAAAGCATTGGCTGATTCTCAGGGTAAATCTGTTGAAGATATCAAAGCAATTATCTCTTCACTTCACGAGTTCAACCCAATGATGGGACATCGTGGTCTGCGTCTTGCAGTAACATATCCTGAAATTGCAAAAATGCAGACAAGAGCGGTTATCCGTGCTGCTATCAATGTTCAGAAAGCACACGCTGACTGGACAATAGTTCCTGAAATTATGATTCCTCTCTCATGTGAAGTTAAGGAATTGAAATATGTTAAAGATATCGTTGTAGAAACTGCTGATGCTGAAATCGCTGCAGCAGGTGCAAACCTCAAATACGAAGTTGGTACAATGATTGAAATTCCTCGTGCAGCACTTACTGCTGACGATATCGCTAAAGAGGCTGAATTCTTCTGCTTCGGTACAAACGACCTTACACAGATGACATACGGTTTCTCACGTGATGATGCTGGTAAATTCCTCGACGCTTACTATGACGCTAAAATCTTCGAGAACGATCCATTCGCTAAACTCGACCAGACAGGCGTTGGTAAGTTGATGGAAATGGCTGTTACTATGGGTAAAAAAGTTCGTCCCGAAATGCACTGCGGTATCTGCGGTGAGCACGGCGGCGACCCTGTATCTGTAGAGTTCTGCCACGAGATTGGTTTGGATTATGTATCTTGTTCACCATTCCGCGTGCCGATTGCACGTCTTGCAGCAGCACAGGCAGCAATTAAATCAGCGAAATAATTGATTTGAACATTACTATAATTTTATATTAAATGCTGAGTTTAAGAGGCGCATTAAAATTAAGGTGTATACCTATGGTTTTGGTGCGCCTTTTACTTGCATATTTAATAATAGCAAAAAAGTTTTTGTAGAAATTTCAAAATAATAAAACCTCGTACTGTTTAAGTACGAGGTTTTTCTGCTATATGTCGTATTTTTTAATAAATTCAATTATAGGCGTGTTATCTTCGAGGCTATGTGGATGATGGTCACATCCGTTTTTAATAATAGTTTTAATAATACAACCGTTTTTGATATATGCATCGTTGAGTAATTTTCCGTTTTCATCATATGGAACAATAGTATCAGCGTCGCCGGAAACCAGAATTATGGGAATATTATTTTCAACTAAAGTCGGTATAAAATCAAGCGGATGTTCACGATAACTTAAAAGTTCGATTAAATCCATTCCTTTATGGCTTTGGAATTCTTCCAAAGTACGAATGGATTTTCCAAGTCCTGCAGGACAGGAGAGAAGGTTTACCACAGGTGCGTCCAAATACATACAAGATACATACTCGGGATATTTTGCAGCAAAATAAATACCTTGCATACCGCCGCAACTCATACCGATGATAACACATTTTTTGCTTAGATTATATTTTTTATGTACATATTCCGCCAATTTGGCTCTTGCCTCGGTGTCTTCCCACTTGTGCCAGCGTGTTATATTTTTTATGTGGAATACATAATATCCCATTTCTAGCAGTTTAATCTGCACATCGGGGAAAGCATCAAAATATTCTGTTTTAATTGCCCATTTGCCATTGGGGTTTTTGGGAAAAACGGTTATCAATTCTCTTCCCTCAAAATTTTCTCTTTCTAAATTAAAGCCGTTCCAATTTTCCATAGTTTTATTCTCCTTTTGTCGTAATATATTCTTCAATATAATTTGCTGCACAAGCACCGTCGGAAACGGCAGTAACAATTTGCCTTACCGGTTTTGTACGCACATCACCAACAGCAAATACTCCTTCAATGTTGGTTTTGGTGGTTTCATCTGCTATAATATATCCGAATTCATCAATATCTACTTGTCCTTTGAAAATTGATGTCTCAGGTGTTCTTCCGATGCTTATAAAAAATCCGTTACACGAAATTTCACTTTCTTGCTCTGTTTTGATATTCTGGATTTTTAAGCCGTTAACCGTTTCGTCAAAAAGTATTTCTTTAACTACGCTATCCCATATAAATTCAACATTTTCTGCTTTCAATAATGGTTCATTATAAATTTTTGTTGCCTTTAAGGTGTCGCGTCGGTGAATCAGAATAACTTTTTCACATATTTTTGAAAGAAAAAGCGCATCTGCTGCAGCAGAGTTACCTCCGCCCACAACTGCTACAGTTTTGTTTTTGTAAAACATTCCGTCACAAGTGGCGCAATAGGCTACACCTTTTCCAATAAGATTTTCTTCGTTTTCTAAACCGAGGTGTTTGTGTTCTGCCCCTGTTGCTATAACAACAGTTTTAGATAGAAGCGTACCGTCGGCAGTTACTACAGTTTTAATTTTATCAGTTAAGTCAACGGATAAAACTTCGGTTTGCATTGTTTTAGTACCAAAGCGTTCTGCACTGGATTGCATTTTAAAACCTAGCGTAAATCCGTCAATGCCCTTGTCAAAACCGGGGTAGTTGTCTATCTGTGTTGTTTGCGTCATTTGCCCGCCGGCAGAGAACTTTTCTACAACTAATGTGTCAAATCCAGCCCTTGAGGTGTATAGAGCAGACGTATATCCTGCAGGTCCTCCACCAATAATTATGACATCGTATATGTGGTTATCCATATCAGCCAATCCTTTAAATCATATCAAGAATTTGATTTTTTGTTTTTGCACCTACGCTGCTATTTACCACTTCGCCGCCTTTTATAACAAAAAGTGAAGGTATACTCATTACTTTAAACTCAGTTGCAAGTTCGCTTTCCTCATCAACATTTATTTTTCCTACTTTAATTTCAGGGTGCTCGTCTGCGATTTCGTCAACAATAGGGGAAACCATTCTGCAGGGACCGCACCAACTTGCCCAAAAATCCAACAAAACGGGCTTGTCGCTGTTTAATACTTCGTTTTCAAAATTTTCTTTGGTAATTTTAAGTGCTGACATATTTTAATCTCCTTTATTTGCATAATTCTTTTGCAAGTGTTGAAATTTCATTGATATTTTCATCATTAACGGCAGATTTAATATGAACTCCACACTCTGTAAAGTTAATATTTTTAGATTTTTCAAACATTGCTTTTATGGTTTTTTCTGCCATTGACGCCCAACTTCCGTTTTCGATAATTGCTATAGTTCTGTTTTGGAAATTTCGTTCTGTAAGGTGGTCGATAAACTCTTTCATAAATGGAAATATACTTCCGTTATAAGTGGTTGTTGCAAGAACAAGTCTGTCGTATCTGAAAGCATCTTCTACAGCCTCTGCCATATCGCATCGAGCAAGATTTGAGACAGTAACCTTTTCGCAACCGTTATTAAGAAGTTCCCTCTCAAGTAATTTCACTGCTTTTTCGGTATTGCCGTAAACAGACGTATAGCATATCGCCACACCTTTTTCCTCTGGAGTATATGATGACCATATATCGTAAAGATTAATATAATATGACAAGTTTTCTGTAAGGTGAGGACCATGCAAAGGGCATATTCTTTCAATTTCCAGATTTGCCGCTTTTTTAAGAAGCGTCTGTACCTGCGCGCCATATTTTCCTACAATTCCGAAATAATAACGACGTGCTTCGCAAGCCCAATCCTCGTCTGTATCACGCGTGCCGAATTTTCCGAAAGCATCTGCAGAAAATAGAGTTTTTGTGGTTTTTTCGTAACTTAAAATAACCTCAGGCCAATGCACCATAGGTGCGGTTACAAAGGTAAGTTCATGTTCGCCTAAAGAAAGTGAATCGCCTTCGCCTACAACTATCTGATTATCAATATAATCAGAGCCGAAAAACTGCTTCATCATTACAAATGATTTACTGTTTGAAACAATTTTAGCATTGGGGTACTCGTCGGCAAATCTGCCAATGTTTGCAGCGTGGTCAGGCTCCATATGATGGACAATCAAATAATCCGGCTGTTTTTTCCCAATAATACTTTTTATATTATCAAGCCATTCATCACCAAAATTTTTATCCACTGTATCTAAAACGGCAATTTTTTCGTCACAAATAAGATATGAATTATAAGACATTCCATTTTCTACAATGTATTGTCCTTCAAACATATCTATATTATAGTCATTTACACCTACATGATATATTTTTTCTGTTATGTTCATTATTCGTATATCTCCTTTATAAATAGTTTATCCCAAATAGAAATCCATTATAAGCATTAAACAAAATCCGATAAGCAATGCATATGTAGCACCTCGTTCACTGCCGTGCGAGTGTGTTTCCGGAATCATTTCATCACTTATTACATAAAGCATTGTTCCACCGGCAAAAGAAAGCGCAAATGGTAAAATTGTATTTGAAATACTTACTGCAAAATAACCTATAAATGTGCCGATAACCTCTACGATTCCTGTAAGAGACGCTGTGAAAATCGTACGTCTTCTGCTCACACCTGCGGCGAGCATAGGCGCAATTATCACCATGCCTTCAGGGATATTTTGTAACGCAATACCACCGGCAATTGTAAGTGCTTCGGTTGTGTTTCCGGTGCCAAAACCAACGCCTGCGGCTATTCCTTCTGGTAAATTATGAATTGCAATAGCCATTACAAAAAGTATAACCTTGTTAAGTTTTTCGTTTTTTTCAGTATGACTTTCTATTTCTGTGCCCGATAGTCTATGTAAATGCGGAACAACCTTGTCAAGCAAATTTAAAATAAATGCTCCGCAGAATATACCGGTTATAGCAAAAATTAAGGATATATTATTTTGATTTTCGAGTGATGGCATTATAAGTCCAAAAACAGCAGCACATAACATAACACCGGCTGCAAATGATAAAATTAGATCACTGAATTTATGTGATATATTTTTGAATATAAATCCGATAAGTGCACCGATTATGGTTGCACCACCGACGCCTAATGCAGTAAGTAATACTATGTACATTTGAAGCCCTCGCTTTCTATCAAAAATATAATAACATATTTCTTTAAATTCCACAAGATGTTTATATTAATTCCATAACGAAGTTTTGTGCAACTTATTGACAGTTTCATTTAATTGTGTTATCTTTTAAATAATTATTTTACAGTTAAAGAAAAGGTGATTAATATGAATATTTTATCTATAGGTAACAGTTTTTCGCAAGATGCTCAAAGATATTTACACAAGATTGCAAAGGCTGACGGGTACGACCTTTCTTCGTTTAATCTATATATACCCGGATGTCCGCTTTCTTTTCATTACAGAAATATGCTGAGCGAAGAAAAAGCGTATACGCTTGAGATGAATGGTGAGTCTACAGGCTTTGCAATTTCTTTAAAACAAGCATTGCTTAATAGAAATTGGGATATTATTACTGTTCAACAAGTAAGCCATGAGGCTCCTTATTACGATACATATCAGCCTTATTTAAATGAATTGATTAAATATGTAAGAAAATCCGTTCCGAAGGCAAAAATTGCTATTCAGCAGACATGGGCATATGAACAGAACAGTAAGCGCCTGAATGAAGAACTTGGATATAAAAACAGCGATGATATGCTTGCAGATATAAAGAAAGCATATGAAAAGGCTGCAGATGATATAAAAGCAGATTTCGTAATTCCGTCAGGCGAACTTTTACAAATGCTTACAAAATCGGGAATTGAAAAAGTACATAGAGATACCTTCCATGCAAGTTTTGGCTTAGGCAGATATGCCCTTGGCTTACTTTGGTTTAATGTGCTTACGGGTAATAATATTAAAAATAATACTTTCTGTGATTTTGACGAAGATGTTTCCCAAGAACAAATTCAAATTGTAAAAAAATGTGTTGAAAAAATCGTTTCATTATACAGATAATACGAATATTTTTTGTAATAATAATTCGGAAGAATTATTTGATGTTGCAGTGGAGTGATATAGTGGAAAAAACTAATGTAATGCGTATTTTAGAGCAGAAGAAAATCATATATAACGGATACGACTATCTTTCCTCCGGAGCAATTAGCGGTATAGAGGTTGCAATTGCTTTGGGGCAAAATCCTGAAAAAGTTTTCAAAACACTTGTTACTGTTGGAAAAAGTAAACGCAATTTTGTGTTTATGATTCCTGTTGCGGAAGAATTAGACTTAAAGAAAGCCGCCAAAACGGTAGGGGAGAAATCTATAGAAATGATAAAATCCAAAGAACTACTCCCTCTTACTGGATATATTCACGGCGGATGCTCACCAATCGGAATGAAAAAGTTTTTTGAAACTACCATTCATCATACAGCAAAAGATTTTGACACAATATTTTTCAGCGCCGGTAAAATAGGGTATCAGGTTGAGGTTTCTTTGGCAGATTTACAAAAAGTTATCAGAGTTTCGTGCGCTGATGTAATAGTTGATAACTCAATATAATAAATTATCAAAAAAATAGAAAAAATTGAAAAAAAGACTTGCATTTTGTTTTAAGCCGTGCTATAATATCAAAGGTATCGGGGTGTGGCGCAGTTGGTAGCGCACTAGACTGGGGGTCTAGGGGCCGCAAGTTCAAGTCTTGTCACTCCGACTTTAATCCTCATTCAGCAGAATGGGGATTTTTTTATAGTTAGCAAAGGGGATTTATATGAGAGTAGTATTACAAAGAGTTACATATGCGTCAGTTTGTGTAGAAGGCGAAATTGTTGGCAAAATTGGCAAAGGATTATTGGTTCTGCTTGGAGTGTGCGACGATGATACAGAAAGCGATTTAACTTATATGGCTGATAAAATAGCAGGACTTCGTATATTTGAAGATGCTGATGAAAAAATGAATTTAAGTGTAGAGGATATCGACGGTGAGATACTTGTGGTTTCACAGTTTACTTTGTTCGGAGATTGCCGCAAGGGTAAACGACCCAGTTTTTCGTCCGCAGGCAGACCTGATTATGCAAATGAAATGTATGAAAAATTTATTGCGTATTTAGAGAATAAAGGTTTTAATGTTGCACATGGTATATTTGGTGCTGATATGAAAGTAGAACTTTTAAACGATGGCCCCGTTACCCTGATGCTTGACAGTAAGAAATTATTTTAATAATTTGAAAAAAGTGGTTGACAAGGTAAAATCAATGTGATATAATATGCAGGTAAATTAAGTAGAAGTCCGCTTCTCACCTTACGGTTTAAAGGTATCGGTAAGGTTAATACTTATTGTATAGTGATAAGTGGGCGGAGTATATTCGCTCATTTTTTTATGCGGACAAAATTTTAGGAGGTGCTTTATTATCAGTAACAAGGAATTGGCTCTTAACGAGCAAATCAGGGCAAAGGAAGTCAGATTGGTTGATACCGACGGTTCACAACTCGGTATAGTGTCTATTGCAGATGCACTTTCAAAGGCTGCCGATGCCGGAGTTGATTTAGTTGAAATTGCGCCTCAGGCTCAGCCGCCTGTGTGCAAAATTATGGACTATGGCAAGTATAAGTTTGAACTTGCTAAACGCGACAAAGAAGCAAAGAAAAACCAGAAAGTTGTAAGCATCAAGGAAATCAGAGTTTCTCCGTCGATTGACGTGCATGATTTTGAAACAAAAGTCAACCATATTAAAAAATTCCTTAAATCCGGTGATAAAGTAAAGATTACCGTCAGATTCAGAGGACGCGAGATGCATCACACATCTTTGGGTAAGGATTTGCTTGATAAATTTTCTGAGGCTATTGCTGAAAATGGAAATGTTGAGAAAAATCCTAAACTCGAAGGCAGGAATATGTTTATGGTAGTTTCACCTAAATAAATTATATTACTTAAAAATAAAAACTGGAAGGGGAAAACAAAATGCCTAAATTAAAAGCACACAAAGCAAGTGCAAAAAGATTTAAAGTAACCAAAAACGGTAAAGTTAAGCGTGCACAGGCTTACAGAAGCCACATTCTTAACAAAAAATCAACAAAAAGAAAAAGAGGTTTAAGAAAAACCGCTTATGCTTCACCTGCAAACGAGGCTACAATCAAGAGAATGATTTTGAAATAAGGAACAGGAGGGTTAATATACTATGGCAAGAGTAAAAGGCGCATTGGCCACAAGAAAAAGACGTAAAAGAGTTTTAAAACTCGCTAAAGGATATAGAGGTGCTAAGAGCAAACAGTTTAGAACTGCCAAACAGGCCGTTATGAAATCTTTGGTTTATGCTTATATCGGCAGAAAACAGAGAAAGAGAGATTTCAGAAGACTGTGGATTACCAGAATCAGCGCTGCTGCAAAAATGAATGGTATCAACTACTCACAGTTTATGAACGGTCTTAAAAAAGCAGGTATCAATATGAACCGCAAAATGCTTTCTGAGATTGCTATTGCTGACCCTGCTGCTTTCACAGCATTGGTTGAAAAAGCAAAGGCTGCACTTTAATTAATAAGTTTTGCTTACAAAAGCACTGTATTTTTTCGGAAATATGGTGCTTTTTTCAAATTAACACTTTATTTTTTCTGTTAATGGTGGTATAATATACAAAATATCAGATGTATAAAGGAAAAAGAAATGTTTATAGACAGTACTTCTAATAAAATTGTAAAGCACACCAAAAAACTGCTTGATAGAAGCGGAAGAAGAGAGTACAGACAGTTTATTATCGAAGGCAAACGCCTTGTGTGTGACGCTATTGAAAACGGAGCAAGTATAGAATATATTTTACTTGAGCAGGGAACGGAATTCGGTGCCCCTGAAAGTATATGTAAATACGAACTTTCGCACAAGGCATTTTCGGTTCTTAAAACAACGGTTAATTCACAGGGAATACTTGCGGTAGTAAATATGCCTGAAGCAGACGAGTTTGACGCTGCGGGCGGTTTTTACATTTACCTTGACGGAATTGCCGATCCAGGAAATATGGGTACTATCATACGTACTGCCGATGCTTGCGGTGCAGACGGGTTAGTTCTTTCGGAAAACTGTGTTGATATTTATAATCCTAAGGTTGTACGTTCTACAATGGCAAGTATTTTCAATGTTAATATTTATTTTGATGATTCTGAAAGATGTATTTTAAATAAAATGAGAGAATGCGGAGTTAATATTATATCGGGAAGTCTTCAAGGCGATAAATCCATATATGATGTTGACTTTAATAAGAAATCTGTTATTGTTATAGGCAATGAGGCTAACGGCATAACAGATGAGGTTATTAAACTTAGTACTGAATTGGTTAAAATCCCAATCGTTGGTAAGGCAGAATCTTTGAATGCTGCTGTGGCGTGTGCTGTTATGGCTTACGAAAGAGTTCGCCAGAATTTATAATCGGAGGTGTATGAATGAATACTATGCTTGAATATATTACCGGTAATATCAGTATGCTTCGTATACGTGATATACTTGATATTATGATAGTAGCATACCTGATTTATAAGGGCGCTAAACTGGTGCGTGAAACAAGAGCGGCGCAACTTGTTAAAGGTATTATTATACTTATTGTTGCTACACAACTTTCCGGTTGGCTACAGTTTAACTCCCTCAACTACATACTTGCAAATGTTATGCAGGTTGGATTAATGGCTATATTGATTGTGTTTCAGCCGGAACTTCGCCGTACGCTTGAAAAGGTTGGAACAAGTAATTTCAGCAAGTTCTTCTCTGCAGACGAATATGATGTTGAAAATATTGCAATCCAGATTTCAGAGGCGGCTGACTATATGTCATCTGAGCGAATAGGCGCGTTGATGGTAATTGAAAGAGAAACTAAACTTGCAGAAATCGGTAAAACGGGTATAGATGTCAATGCTGATGTATCATCGCAACTGCTTATAAATATATTTATACCGAATACCCCTTTGCATGATGGTGCAGTTATTATAGGGGGAAACAAAGTTAAATCTGCTGCTTGTATACTTCCGCTAACTGATAATAATAATATAAATAAACAACTTGGTACAAGGCACAGAGCCGCTATCGGTATAAGTGAATATTCTGATTGTGTCGCTGTTGTAGTGTCTGAAGAAACCGGCAAAATTTCTTTAGCATCAAATGGCACACTCACCAGGAATTTAACTGCAGATACACTTAATAAAGCACTTATAAAGGCTATGACTGATAACAAACCTGCAGATGCATCTGCCGCCAAAGCAAAGTTTAAGAATTGGACGGTGAAGAAGAAATGAAATTTTATAAAACTGACTGGTTTTTAAGAGTTGCATCGCTTGTTGCGGCAGTTATAATCTGGTTTTACGTTGTGTATCAGGAAAACCCGATTTTTGCACAGTGGATTCCTAATATAACCGTTGTTCGGGAGAATATGTCTGAGGAATTTGAAAACGGCAAACTTGTTATAATGAGTATTTCTGCCGATGATGCTGATGTAAAGGTGAGCGGCAGAAGACGAATTGTCTCCGCGACAAACGCAAGTGCTGCACATGCTTCTGTTGATATGAGCAAGATAACCGATGCCGGCACATATAATCTGCCTATAAGCGTGGATTTTGCTACTGACGGCATTGAAGTTACGCAGATAAAACCTAATTATTGCACTGTTGTTGTTGACAGAGTTGTTACGCAGGAGAGAGAAATAGAAATTGTAACAAAAGGCGCGGTTTCTTCTGAACACGCACTTGATGATATTACTGTTAATCCTACCGTTATTAAACTTACAGGACCTCAGATGTCGCTAAGTAATGTGGCATCATGCAGTATAAATGTAGATTTGACAAATGCAACTGAGGATATAAAAGGATTGTATAAAATTAAACTTTATGCAGAAAACGGTCAGGAGATAACTGACTCTTCAATAATCAAAAATATTGAATACACAGATGTTTACTGTTCTGTTTCGTCTGCCAAACAGGTAGATGTTATGCCGCTTTTAAACAGTAAATTAAATTCGCTAGGTCAAACTGTAACTGCTGTTTGCGAACCGGCTACAATTATTGTTAAGGGCAAAACTGCCGTTCTTGATGCAGTTAAGCAGGTGTACACAGAAGAAATAGATGTTTCACAAATTAATGATAGTACCGAACTCGAGAAAAAAATTCAACTTCCGGATGGATTGTTTTATTCTGACGATACAACAACTGTTAAGGTAAAACTTTCTGTTGGTGAATAATATAAAAATCAGCCGTTACCCTTTTGCTTAGGGAATAACGGCTGTATTTTCGATTGGATATAAGAGGTGACACATGATAAATTCAATTAAAAGAACTTTTGGTGATAAAACCTTTTTAAAAACTGCAATGGCACTTATTATTCCAATATCGTTGCAAAGTCTTTTAATGTCAGGCGTAAACTTTTTAGATAACATTATGATAGGGCGTTTGGGTGAGGCGTCAATAGCAGCGGTTTCTTTAGCAAACCAGTATTATTTTGTTCTCAATCTTGTGCTTTTTGGTGTGTGCAGCGGTGCGGGGATATTTATTTCTCAGTTCTGGGGTAAAGGTGACATACCAAACATAAGAAAAGTATTTATTATAAATGTTCTTGCCGGTGGTGTTGTGGCATTACTTTTTATGTTGATTGGTGTGTTTGCGCCTGACCTTATTATGAAAGTATTTACAACAGATGCCGAGGTAATCAAACTTGGAATTTCATACATTACTATAATTGTAATAAGTTATATACCCACATCAGTTTCTATGGCTCTGCAGATAGGACTTAAAAGTGTTGGACGAACTAAAATACCGCTTTTGATGTCGTTTATTGCATTGTGTATGAATGGTGTTTTAAACTATATTTTAATATTTGGTAAATTAGGCGCGCCCGCTATGGGTATAACGGGTGCAGCAATTGCAACATCAATTACAAGAATAATAGAAATGATTCTCACTTTTATACTTTTATCAGTATATTCCCCCGATTTGCGTATAAGAATAAATGATTTTATGGGTTTCACATCAGATTTTTTAAAACATTTTTCCAATGTGTGTACTCCGGTTGTTGTTAATGAGTTTTTCTGGGGACTTGGAACTTGCCTTTATTCTTTTGTTTATGGAAGAATGGGAACTGATACCGTTGCTGCAGTAAGCATTTCTACGACGATAGAAAACCTTATGAGCATATTTATGTTTGGTATGGCTAATGCCGGTGTTGTAATGATAGGGACTAAGATAGGCGAGGGGGATATCGAAACCGGCAAAGACTATTCAACAAGGTTTTCTGTTATGTCTATTGTGTTGGGGGCATTAATGTGCGTGTCAATTATATGTGTTGCACCTGTTATACTTAATTTGTTTAAAGTAGAACTTTCTGTGCGAAATACAGCATTTTGGGTGCTTGCAGATATAGCCTTTATATCAATTTTGCGCTCGTATGTTCATACTGGATTTATAGGTTCTTTGCGCAGCGGAGGAGATACACGTTTCTGTCTTATAATAGACCTTGCTGGTGTGTGGGGAATTTCCTTACCGTTGCTTATAATATTCGGTCTTATTTTAAAAGTTCCTATTGAATTTACGTATATGACATTGGCAGTAGAACAAATAATTAAAACAGTACTTATATCAAAACGCTTAAAAAGTGGAAAATGGATAAAAAATCTTGTAAAAGATATGTGATAATCGCTATTGACATTTTTAATACGTTTGATATAATCAAAACCAGTAAGATATTTAAGAATAATATTTGTTATCATACAGAAAGGCATCAAAATTATGAATATTATTATTGCAGGTTGCGGTAAGGTTGGACAAAAACTGGCTGAAAAACTCAGTTATGAAGATGATAATGATATTACAGTAATAGATCTTAATCGTACCGCCGTAAAAGACACCACAAATTTATATGACATAATGGGGGTTATTGGCAACTGCACCAGTATGGAAACGCTTAGTGATGCAGGAATTAAAGATGCTGATATACTTATTGCTGTAACGGGTTCTGACGAAATTAATCTTCTCTCTTGCCTTATTGCAAAGAAGATGGGTAACTGTCAGACTATTGCGCGTGTAAGCAAACCTGAATATACAGAAGAAATTAAACTCATAAAAGACGATCTTGGCCTTGCTATGGTCATAAATCCTGAGCAGATAGTAGCAAGTGAAATTGCACGTATACTACGCTTTCCGACCGCAATTCATATTGATACATTTGCAAAAGGCAGGGTAGAAATATTGAAATTCAAAGTACCGGAAGATTCGGTGCTTAATAATTATAGAATTGCTGATATTCCGTCTACACTGAATTGTGATATACTTGTATGCGGTGTAGAACGCGACGATGATGTGTTTATACCCGGTGGTGATTTTGTAATACGTTCAGGCGATTTTGTAAGCATAGTTGCTGCGCCTAAAAAGGGTAGTGAATTTTTCAGGAGAATCGGAATTAAAACAAACCGTGTAAAAGATACTACTATCGTCGGTGGCGGTGATACTGCGTATTATCTTGCAAAGCGTCTTTCACAAACAGGTATCAAGGTTAAAATAATTGAGAAAAACCCAGCACGGTGTGAGGAACTTTGTCAGTTGCTTCCTAAAACGCATATTGTAAATGCAGACGGTACCGATAATAAGGTATTGCTTGAAGAAGGAATTGCTTATACAGAATCTATGGTTTCTCTTATAAATTTAGATGAAGAAAATATTTTGCTTTCGCTTTTTGCAAAAAGTCAGACGGACAAATGTAAGATTATTACTAAAATTAACAGAACTGCCTACGATAAAGTTATAAGCAAACTTGACCTTGACACAATTATTTATCCTAAAGATACTGCGGCGGATTATATAGTTAAGTTTGTCCGTGCCAAAAAGAATACACTTGGAAGCAACATTGAAACAATGCATCGTATTCTTGATGGTAAGGCGGAGGCTTTAGAATTCCATATAAGTGAAGATTCGCCTGTTATTGGATTATCGCTTCAGGAATTGAGTATCAAGAAAAATGTAATCATTGCTTGTATCAACCGTAACGGTCAGGTAATAATACCAAGAGGTTATGATGAAATAAAACATGGTGATACGGTTATTGTTGTTACTACTATAGAGGGACTTGACGATATCAGCGACATTTTAGAATAAGAGGATTAATATGAATTATCGTATTATATTATTTACCCTTGGATGGGTGTTAAAAATAGAGGCAGTATGTATGCTGCTGCCATTGTTGTGTTCAGTTGTTTACGGCGAACCTTATGCATGGGTTTATGCCATATGTGCCTTTTTGTGTATGGCCGTAGGTGTTCTATGCTCTTTCAGACACCCTAAAAATAAATCCATGTACGCGCGTGAGGGTTTTGTAGCAGTTGCCTTCAGTTGGATATTAATGAGTACTTTTGGTGCATTGCCATTTGTAATATCCGGATACATTCCAAACTATATTGATGCATTGTTCGAAACTGTTTCAGGCTTTACTACCACCGGCGCCACCATTTTAACTGATATAGAAGCATTGCCTAAAAGTTTGCTTTTCTGGAGAAGTTTTACGCACTGGATAGGCGGTATGGGTGTACTGGTATTTTTGGTTGCTATTCTGCCATTGTGCGGTGGTAAAAATATGCATCTACTGAGGGCAGAGAGTACAGGTCCATCTGTAAGCAAACTTGTTCCCAAGGTGCGTTCGAGTGCTATGATTTTGTATGGAATATATACAGGACTTACGCTTTTGCAGATTGTATTAATGCTGATTGGTGGTATGCCGATTTTTGAGGCAGTAACGACTGCTTTTGGTACTGCCGGAACAGGTGGGTTTTCTGTAAAAAACAGTAGTATAGTAGGTTATTCCCCGTACTTGCAGAGTGTTATAACGGTATTTATGATAATATTCGGTATAGATTTTTCTGTTTATTATCTTATAATTATGCGCAGGTTTAAAATAAGTTTCCGCTCTGAGGAAGTAAGAGCATATCTGCTTATAATTGTTATTGCAACATTGATTATATGCTTTGATTGCCGTAATTTATACGCAACTTTCGGGGAGAATATAAGACATAGTGCATTTCAGGTTGCTTCCATTATAACCACAACCGGTTTTATGACAAGAGATTTTGTACAATGGCCGGATTTGTCTACCACCATATTGGTTATTTTAATGTTTGTTGGTGCATGTGCAGGTAGTACCGGCGGCGGTATGAAGGTGTCGCGTATTTTGATTTTGATTAAAAGCGTATTTAAAGAAATCAAAATAGCAGCGCATCCAAACAGTGTACACAAAGTTAAACTTACAGGAAGATTTGTTGACCATGAGGTTATGCGCTCGGTAAACGTGTTTTTTGTGTCGTTTACATTAATATACATTGTTTCGTTATTGATTATAAGTCTGGACAATTTTGGCTTTACGACTAATTTTACTGCAGTTGCTACAACAATTAATAACGTCGGTCCGGGGCTTGATTTGGTTGGACCTACACAAAATTTTTCTATTTTCAGTCCATTGTCCAAAATAGTATTTATATTTGATATGCTTGTTGGCAGACTTGAAGTTTTTCCGATGCTTATCCTTTTTTCGGCACATACATGGCGTAAATAACAATTGAGGAGACAGTCTATGCAAAATAGTAAAAGTAAAATACTACTATCGATTTTTTCTACTTTCTTTAAAATCGGTGCTTTCACTTTTGGTGGTGGATATGCCATGATACCTCTTATTCAAAAAGAAACTTCAGAGAAAAAAGGCTGGATTTCTGATGATGATATACTTGATATAGTTACAATTGCTGAGTCTACGCCCGGACCTATTGCAATTAACTCTGCTACTTTTATTGGATATAAAACTGCAGGTGTATTAGGATCTGTTATGGCTACATTGGGAGTAGTGTTGCCATCGTTTTTGATAATATCGGTTATTTCTTATGTGCTTACTGCTTTTAAGGATATAAAGGCGGTTGAATATGCTTTTAACGGTATAAGAGCAGGTGTGCTTGCACTATTGTTGAAAGCGCTGTGGGGAATGTTTAAAAAGAGTCCTAAAGGTATGGTTTCCTATGTTATAATTATCGGTGCTTTTTTTGTGGCAGCATTTACTGATATAAATGTACTTGTAATAATAGTTTGTTGCGCGCTTGCAGGCCTTATCACCTCTTTAATAAATTTAAGGAGGGATAAATTGTGATATATCTGGTATTGTTTTTAACATTTTTTAAAATAGGAGCATTTACGTTTGGCGGCGGATATGCAATGTTGCCGCTTATACAGGAAGAAGTTTTAAAAAAAGCATGGCTTTCGCAGCAGGAGATTATTGATTTTATTGCTGTGAGTGAGTCTACACCCGGACCTTTTGCTGTTAATATGGCTACATTTATCGGCACTCAGATGAATGGGGTATTTGGCGCAGTATGTGCAACTTTGGGTGTTATAATGCCGTCTTTTATAATAATACTTATTGTCGCAAAATACTTTGAGAAATTTAAAACCAATAAAATTGTTAAAGGTTGTATGTCGGGGTTAAAACCTGCTACGGTCGGGCTTATCGGTGCGGCGGTTATATCTGTCGGTGAAACTGTGTTTTTCTCGTCGGGCATTACATTGTCATTGTTCGGTGATGTCGCTTTTTATGTTTCCCTTGCTGTTTTTGCTGTAATGACAGTTTTAGCATTTAAAAAAGTTCATCCGATTGCAATAATATGTATGTCGGCAGTTATAGGTATTTTGGCAGGATATCTTATATATTGATAACTAAAAAGAGCGTATATAATAATACGCTCTTATTTTATTCTTTAATAAGTTTTAAAAATGCTTTCGCCGCTAAAGAAAGAGGGCTGCTTTTCATATAAGCACATCCGATATTGCGTGGCGGCAAGGGTGAGTTAAGATTTAAACGCTTAATAACACCTTTTTCAAGTTCTTCTTTTGAAAATTCCTCTACTACACACGAAACTCCAAGGTGAATAGATGCAAAACGTATTAAAAGTTCGTGAGCAGCAATTTCTATTTGAGGCTCAAGTTCAATATTGCTTTCTTTAAATTGATTGTCGATATAGTGCCTCGAAGATGAATTTTTTTCAAGAAGTATAAGCGGAAGTTGTGCTATTTCTTCACGTGTATAGTTATGCTTTGCGCAAAACTCAGGACCGCTTACAAATATATCGTGAATTTCAAGGCATGGTTCAATGCAGAGTTCTTCGTCATCTGCCGGAAGATTTATAAATGCTAAATCAGCCTTGCCATCTTTTACAAACTGAATCATGTGAGATGAATATGAGTTTGCCATTTCAATACGTATATTTGGATATAATGCATGGAATTTTTCAAGATAAGGTAGTAAAAAGTGGCTTGTTATAGTATCTCCGGCAGCAATTGTAAGTGCTCCGCTCTCTAAGTGTTGCAGACGTTCAAGCAAAGTTTCACCTTGTTCAATTGCCTGCATTGCAGTTTCAATTTTCTGAAAAAGAAGTTCGCCCTCCTTTGTAAGTGAAACACCTCTGCGTGAACGGAAAAAAAGTTTTACGTTTAAATCATTTTCAAGTTGATGTATGCATTGAGAAATAGCAGATTGGGAAATATAAAGATGTTGTGCGGCGGTAGTAAAAGATGCAAATCTTGCAGTTTCATAGAAAATGCGATAATAATCAAGTTTCGTTTTCATATAAGCGCTCCTTATTACTGTGGTAAGATATATCTATTTTACTAATACGTACAAATGTATTATAATAGTTATGTAATTAAATGTCAAGAACCGGGAGGTTATTTAAATGATAAGAAAAACTGGTACAGTTTCCAGAGGTATAAGATGTCCTATTATTCGAGAAGGAGACGATATTGCCGGCATAGTTGTAAATAGCGTTGTAGAAGCATCTGAAGAAGAGGCTTTTGACCTTCGTGACAGAGATGTTGTTGCAATTACTGAATCTGTAGTTGCACGTTCTCAGGGAAATTATGCATCTATCGATGCCATTGCTGAAGATGTAAAAAATAAACTTGGCGGAGAAACTATCGGTGTAATTTTCCCTATACTCAGCCGCAACAGATTTGCCATCTGCCTTAAAGGTATAGCAAAAGGCGCTAAAAAAATTGTTCTTATGCTTAACTACCCAAGCGATGAGGTGGGCAATGCGCTTGTGTCTTTGGACCAACTTGATGAGGCGGGCATCAATCCTTATTCTGATGTACTCACTGAAGAAAAATACCGTGAACTGTTCGGCGAAAATCCGCATCCTTTTACAGGTGTTGATTACATTCAGTATTATGGTGATTTAATCCGTTCTTGTGGTGCAGAGGCAGAGATTATTCTTGCAAACGATGCGCGTGTTATATTAAATTATACAGATAGCATCCTTAACTGTGATATCCACAGCAGGGCACGTACGAAACGTATTTTAAAAGCTGCCGGTGCGAAAAGAGTGGTAGGACTTGATGAAATCCTTTCTCAATCAGTAAACGGAAGCGGTTATAACGCAAAATATGGTTTGCTTGGTTCTAACAAATCTACGGAAGATACAATTAAACTTTTCCCTCATGAATGTTTTGATTTGGTAAACGATATTCAAACAAAATTGCTTGAGCGCACAGGTAAACATATTGAAGTTATGGTTTATGGCGACGGTGCTTTCAGAGACCCCGTAGGAAAAATATGGGAATTGGCTGATCCGGTTGTATCACCTGCATATACAAAAGGACTCGAAGGAACACCAAATGAATTAAAACTTAAATACCTTGCGGATAACGACTTTGCCGACTTAAAAGGTGAAGAACTTAAAAAAGCAATTGAAACTGCTATCCGTGAAAAAGATAATGACCTTGTAGGTAATATGGCATCTCAGGGAACTACACCACGCCGTATAACTGATTTGATAGGTTCGCTGTGTGACCTTACAAGCGGTTCCGGTGATAAAGGTACACCTGTTGTTTTAGTTCAGGGATATTTTGATAACCTTACTGACTAATAAGTAATACTAAAAGGCAATATCTTTATATGATATTGCCTTTTTAGAAAAATAATATGAATATTTTAACCCCTGACAAACTTAGGTATTGCATTTTATTTATAAAGATTATATAATAAAAACATAATCAACAATTATTGAAACGGAGGAATATAAAATGGCTATGATTACAAAAGATACTATTATTGCAGATGTGTTGAAAATTGACCCTGAAACAGCGCCTTTCTTTTTTGAGATTGGTATGCACTGCTTAGGCTGTCCTTCAGCAAGTGGCGAAACTGTTGAAGAGGCTTGTGCAGTTCATGGTGTTGATGCAGATGAACTGATTTCTAAAATCAATATGTTTTTAGGCAATAAATAATTAATTTGATTCATTGTAAAGGCTGAGCGATTGCTCAGCCTTTTTTCTATATAAAAAGTCTTGATACCTGCGCTATTATAAAACACACGGCAAATCCTAATACAGTAGGTATTATAAAGGAAATTAATGTCCATTTTAGGCTACCTGTTTCTTTTCGTATAGTAAGGAGTGTGGTTGCACAAGGGAAGTGGAACAAAGAAAACAACATAACATTTATAGCAGTTACTATATTCCATCCGTTTGCAATAAGAAGTGCACCAGTGTCTGAAAGTGTTCCGAGTTCTGTTAATTGTCCTGATGCAGTATAGCACATTATAAGTATCGGCATTACTATTTCGTTTGCAGGTATGCCAAGTATGAAAGCCAGAAGTATATATCCATCTAAACCAAGAAGTTTTGCAAATGGATCTAAGAATGCTCCCATATATTGCAATATAGATAAATTGCCCATGTGCACATTTGCCGCTAACCATATTAATGCACCTGCAGGGGCAGCCACAACGGCAGCACGACCAAGCACAAACAGAGTTCTGTCGAATACAGAGCGATATATAACCTCTGCAATTTTTGGTTTGCGATATGGCGGCAATTCAAGTGTAAACTGCGACGGCGTACCTTTTAAAATGGTTTTAGAAAGAATAAATGAAACTGCAAATGTTGCGCAAATTCCAAGTATTACTATTGCAAGCACGGCAACCGCTGCTATTAAGTATTTACCGGTATGAACAAAGGAAGCACCCATAAATATTGCAGAAATCGTTATAAGGGTAGGGAATCTGCCGTTACACGGAACAAGACTGTTTGTTATAATTGCTATCAGTCTTTCTCTTGGCGAATCTATTATTCTTGTACCCGTTACTCCTGCGGCATTACAACCTAACCCCATACACATAGTAAGACATTGTTTGCCGTGAGCACAGCACTTTTTGAATACACCGTCAAGATTAAAAGCAACTCTCGGCAAGTATCCTAAATCTTCAAGAAGTGTAAAAAGCGGGAAGAATATTGCCATAGGCGGAAGCATAACTGCTACTACCCACGTAAGTGTACGGAACATACCTGAAACTACTATATTGGTTATCCATTGTGGGGCGCTTATATATATAAATAACTGCATGAGGTGTTGCTCTATATTGCTAAAAAATTCTGACAAAAGTGATGATGGGTAGTTAGCACCTGCAATGGAAAGATAGAAGATGATGCCAAGCATACAAAGCATAATAGGGATTCCAAATATTTTTGATGTCAGAATTCTATCTGCACGTATATCCGGTAAGGCATATTCGCTGTTTTTAATAATAACACATTTTTTTGCTATGCTTTCTGCTTCGGAAATTATAGAGCATACAATTTTATCACTTATATTGTTTTTTGTAATGCCCACCTCTGCCAGAGATGATTTTTTTAACGCTAAAATATTTAATATATTTTCGTTTTGCAAAAAATTACAATTCGCAAAAGATTGTAAGGAGTTTATTATACCTTCATCTTCGCACAAGAGTTTGGTTGCAGCAAATCTTGGCGAAAGAGGGAAATCCGGATATTCTTTGACGATTTGTTCAGCGATTGTAGTTATACTTTCTTCAATAATCTCATCATACTTTGGAACGTATGCGGTGTTAAAAGTTTTACTGTTTAATGTTTTGATTATTTCTTTTAATGGTTCGGTTCCTTTTTTACGTGCTGCGGATATTCCGATTACCGGTATACCGAGAATAGTTTTTAATTTGTCTATGTCAATTTTGATTTTCTTTTTCTTTGCCTCGTCCATTAGATTTACACATAATATACATTTGGGTGTGATTTCAAGTATTTGCAAAACAAGGTTTAGGTTGCGCTCAAGGCAAGTTGCGTCTGCCACAACAACTACAGCATCTGATTTTGCAGAGCATATAAAATCACGCGCTATTTCTTCTTCTTTTGAGTTGGACATCAGAGAATATGTACCCGGTAAATCTACAAGTGTATATTCTTCGTTCTCGTGTTTAAATGTACCGACGGCGTTGGCAACAGTTTTTCCGGGCCAGTTTCCGGTGTGCTGTTTTAAACCTGTAAGAGAGTTAAAAACCGTGCTTTTACCTACGTTGGGATTTCCTGCCAAAGCGATTATGTTTTTGCTTTTTTGAGTTATGTCTTTTTCTATCAAGGTACCCTTTTGTGTTGATTGAATTGTAAGACCCATAAACTGCCCCTCCCATAATGTGCAATAGTTCAATTATATACTATGAAAATGCGTTGAGTTGCGTGAATATTAAAAATGGTGTTGACTATTTAGTATATATGTGATACAATATATACAACATTATGAAAGGAATGGTTTATTCTATAATGGACGGCGACGGGAGTAATTCTAACGCAAATTTTATAATTGATATGATATATCAGGCATACCTGCGTATAATATATGCTTTGCGCAGGCGTGCCTTTTTGTGTTCTTATATAATGCGTAATTGACCTGTAAACCGATTTGTAATATATAAAAAGATTAATTTTGAGGAGAGAATATTTTAAAATGGACCCTTTACCTATGCCTTATATAATTGTAATGATAGCATTAGTGCTAATGTCAGCGTACTTTTCTGCTACAGAAACTGCGTTTACATCTATTAATAAAACACGACTTAAAAATATGTCTGAAAAAGGAAATAAGCGTGCTGCTTTGGTACTTTCTATTGCCGAGAATTACGATAAACTTTTATCCACTATTCTGGTTGGAAATAATATTGTAAATATAGCATTGGCGTCAATGGGCACTGTGCTTTTTGTGAAACTTTTTCCAGATTACGGCGCTGCAATTTCAACTGCAGTTATTACTGTGGTAGTTCTTATATTTGGTGAGATTTCGCCAAAAAGTATCGCTAAAGATACTCCGGAAAACTTTGCTATGTTTTCAGCACCTATCATAAAAATGCTTATATGGATACTTACTCCTGTAAACTTTATATTCACTTTATGGAAAAAACTTCTTGCTAAAATCATTAAAGTAGAAGAAAGCGCAAAAATGTCGCAGGAAGAGTTGCTTGTTTTGGTTGACGAAGTTGAGCAGGAAGGTACTATAGATACTGACGAAGGTGACCTTTTGCGTAATGCTATAGAGTTTACCGAACAGAGAGCAGAAGATGTATTGACACACCGTGTAGATATAGAGGCTGTATCGATAGATGCTGATAAAGTTGAAGTTGCAAGACTTTTCTCGCAGACGCGTTTTTCAAGACTGCTTGTTTTTGATGAGAGTATCGATAATATTGTGGGCGTAATTCACCTTAAGGATTTCTATAATGAAGCGGGTATAACAGATAAAAGTATTGAAGAACTTATGTCTGTTCCCGTATTTGTGCAAAGAAGCGAAAAGATTAATGACCTTTTAAAAGAACTCCAGACCAATAAATCTCACATCGCCGTTATTTTAGATGAATTCGGCGGAACTTTGGGTATTGTTACTATGGAGGATATTTTAGAAGAACTTGTAGGAGAAATCTGGGACGAGCATGATGAAGTTGTAGAGGACTTTGAATTTATTGGAGAAAACAAATATATTGTTGATTGCTCTGCTGATTTTGAAGACTTTTGCGAACAGTTCGGTATTGAACCTGATGAGGAAATTGCATCTATTAGCGGTTGGGTTATGGAACAATTGGACCGTGTTCCTGAAACCGGCGATGTATTTGATTATCAGAATTTAAATATTACAGTTACCGAAACGGACTATCACAGAGTAGAAAAAATCCATGTGATTGTAAACGAACCTGAACAGAATGCCGAAGAAGACGAAGACTAAAAAAATATCGGAGTATGATTTTGGCATACTCCGATATTTTTATATAGATAGTTAGTATATTGTTATATTTACTGCGTCCTCATGGCGGATTGCAATGAGTGTACCGCGTATAAGATAAGCGGTAACTCCGCCGGACGGACTTTTTAAAACTGCTTCAACCTCAGTGCCGGGTACTAAGCCTAAGTCGAGCATACGTCTGCGGTTGCTGCCGCTTGAGTTAAGACCTGCTACATGGCATCGCTCACCGGTAGGGAGGTCGGCAAGACTGCGCACATTGGCTGACATTTTGATACCTCCGAATATATTTGTATACAACTTGGATTTGTCGTTTTAATATATTATATGGAGAAATGTGCATTGTTGTTACGCTCGATTTAAAGTGCAAAATCCTCCGCACTGAATTTTTCTGTGTTTAGTTTTGGTGTTCGTTTTGGAACACGCTTTTGAGGGTCGTACCTGAATTTTTTGCAAACGCTGTCTTCATGCACAATTCCTGCCTTGCTGCATATCATATCTTCTGTAGCGGCAAGTTGTGCGGAATATGCGCAAAAAAAGCATTTTGGGTTTTCACATTCTCTATATATCATGTTATCACCTGCAGTTAAAATATATTACATAATCATATTACCATAATACAAATGTAAAATCAATTAAAAAAACGCAAAAAAGAGTTGTTTTTTAAGAGAAAAGATTATATAATAAAATATATGTGCATGTTTTGGAGGAAAAGAGTATGTATTTACTTATTACAATAGTTGCAATCATTATTGTGCATTATCTTTTTTATACTCCTGTTGCGTTGTGCGAAATTTCTTCTGTTATGCAAAGGGATCCGGCAGCGCGTAGTAAGGTAGAGGTGTTCTTTTTATACACGGGGCTTTGCGCTCTGGTTTTTCACAGATACGCTCATTTTTTCTATAATCACGGAATGAAGTTTATTGCAAGACTTATATCACAGTACAGCAAATTTTTAACCGGTATAGAAATTCACCCCGGTGCAACAATCGGTAAAGGTCTTTTTATTGACCATGGTACCGGTGTTGTCATTGGTGAAACTGCAGTAATTGGTGATAACTGCACTCTGTATCAGGGAGTAACACTTGGCGGTACTGGTAAAGACAAAGGGAAAAGACATCCCACACTTGGTGATAATGTAATGGTTGGTTGTGGTGCTAAAGTGCTTGGACCTTTTACGGTGGGCAGTAACTCAAAAATTGCGGCGAATGCAGTAGTCCTTTCGGAAGTTCCTGAAAATTCTACTTGTGTGGGTGTACCGGCAAGAATTGTAAGGATAAATAATAAACGCATCAGGCCGGACGATTTGGACCAGATCCATATGCCGGACCCGACATCTCAGGAAATTTGCAAACTGCATAAACTTATTGACGATTTAACAAAAAGAGTTGACGAACTCAGTAAATAAAGCATTGGAAAGGTAAAGGTTATTATTATGATTAGACTCTATAACAGTATGACAAGGCAAAAGGAAGAATTTAAACCGGTTGAAGAAGGTAAAGTGCGTATGTATTCATGCGGGCCTACCGTTTATAACTATTTTCATATAGGTAATGCCCGTCCGTTTATAATTTTTGATGCTTTAAGACGTTTTATGGAATATGTCGGCTACGAGGTAAGTTTTGTTCAGAACTTTACTGATATAGACGATAAAATGATCAATCGTGCTAACGAAGAGGGCATAACAGTTAAAGAACTTGCTGACAGATTTATTGATGAGTATTTTAAAGATGCCGGTTCGCTTGGTATTAAATGCGCAACTGTTCATCCGCGAGCAACTGAAAATATCGATGCTATTATTGAACTTATAAAAACTTTGGAAGACAAAGGATATGCATATAACGTAAACGGCGATGTGTATTTCCGTGTTAAAAAGTTTGATGAATATGGAAAACTTTCGCATCAGCCGTTGGAAAATCTTGAGGCGGGTGCTCGCATTGATGTAGGCGAACAAAAAGAAGATCCAATGGATTTTGCTTTATGGAAAGCACAGAAAGAAGGCGAGCCTGCATGGGAAAGCCCTTGGGGAATGGGAAGACCCGGCTGGCATATCGAGTGTAGTGCTATGGCTAATAAATACCTTGGTAAAACAATCGATATCCATAGCGGTGGTATGGATTTGATATTCCCTCATCACGAAAATGAGGTTGCGCAGTCCGAGGCTGCAAACGGTTGCTGTTTTGCAAATTATTGGTTGCATAATGGTTATATAAATGTTGATAACAAAAAAATGAGTAAGTCGCTCGGTAATTTCTTTACCGTTCGTGATGTTGTAAAAGAGTTTGACCCTGAAGTTATTAGATTCTTTATGCTCAGCGCTCATTACAGAAATCCCATCAACTTCTCTCACGACCTTTTGCTTCAGGCAAAATCAGGCTTGGAGAGAATTTACACCTGTATGGGCAATCTTGAATTTATGGCTAAGAATGCTAAAGACGATGGGGCTGATATTTCTGATAAACTTGCACAGTTTAAACAGAAATTTATTGAGGCTATGGAAGATGATATAAATACGGCTGATGCTATTGCCGCTATATTTGATATTGTTTACTTTGCAAATACTGAAATAACTGCCCAAAGCAGCAAAAAATCGTGTGAAGACACCCTTTCACTCATAAAAGAACTTGGCGGCGTGCTTGGTGTACTGAACAGTAAAAAAGATGATAATCTCGATAGTGAGATTGAAGAAATGATTGAACAGAGAAATCAGGCAAGAAAGGCAAAAGATTTCAAAACTGCTGACGAAATACGTGATAAACTTAAAGCAATGGGAATTATTTTAGAGGATACTTCCCAAGGCGTTAAATGGCACAGGGAGTAAAATATGCTTGATTTTGAACTTGGATTACCGCCGGAACAGTTGTCGCCCTTGACACTTGCTTTTGTGGGAGACGCTGTATTCGAAACTTATGTACGTACAAAAATCGCAAAAGACGTTAATATGCAAGTTGCAAAACTTCATAAAATAGCCATAAAGTATGTCAGTGCAGTTGCGCAAAGCAAAATTGTGCGTGCTATTGAAGATAATTTTACCGAAGAAGAATTGGCTGTATATAAGCGCGGAAGGAATGCTCATTCGCATACTTCTGCAAAAAATGCGGATATTGTTGATTATCGTCACGCAACAGGATTTGAGGCACTTATAGGTTATCTTTATTTAAAGAAAAACTCTGCCCGTCTTGATGAAATACTTGATATGGCATATAAGGCAGCAGACATATCAGAATAAAATTTTTACCTCTGTCAAATATAATAGCAACACGTAATTTCAGAGGTGATATTTTGAAAAACTTTTTCAAAGATTTTTTCTTTATTATGCTTGGTGCTTTGCTTATGGCAATAGGTTTTAGTTATTTTTTGATACCGAACGAAATTGCTGCCGGCGGTGCCGGCGGTGTTGCAACTATTTTACATTCTAAATTTGGAATACCTGTATCATTGGTTGTACTGGGAATCAATGCTGTGCTGTTTGCCATAAGTTGGAAAACTATGCCTAAAAGTGTATTTATTAAATCGGCTATTGGTACTTTAGCACTTACATTATTTTTAGAAATTACTGCTGATGTTATGCCTTTTACAACTGATATACTTATGGCTGCTGCTTTTGGCGGAGTGCTTATAGGTGTAGGAATCGGTGTTGTTATAAAATATGGAGCGTCAACCGGCGGAAGCGATTTTTTAGCGATTATACTTTTTAAAATACTCAACAAACGAATTTCCGTTGCAAACCTTATTTTGATTATAGACGGTATAATCATACTTGCTGCAGGGTTTGCATTTGCAGACTATACGCTTATGCTTTATATGGTTGCTTCTGTTTATATAAGTTCAAAAGTTGCCGATACCATTGTAGAGGGTGGAAACGCCGCAAAAAGCGCTTATATAATCTCAGATAAATCCAAAGAGATAAGTGCTAAAATTATGAATGTTATGCATCGCGGAACAACCGGAATATATGGTCAGGGTATGTATACCAACCGAGATAATATTTTTATACTATGCGTTGTTACCAGAAATGAAATACCGAAACTGCGCTCTATTGTAAAAGAAATTGACCAAAAAGCATTTATTATTCTCTCTGATGTGCGTGAAGTACTGGGTGAGGGGTTTTAATGACATAAACAATGTGCCATTGCACAGAAAGGACACACATAATGAATAATTTGGACTTGGAAATCACCGCTTGTAAAATTAGAAAACATGCTCTTGATGCAGTTCATGCAGCAAAGTCCGGTCATCCCGGAGGTTCAATGTCTATAGCAGACATACTTGCTTTGCTTTATTTTGAAAAAATGAAAATTGATGCATCAAATCCTGATTGGGAACTGCGTGACAGATTAGTTTTATCAAAAGGTCATTGCACACCTGCACTTTATGGTGCATTGGCAGAAGCAGGTTTTATTCCTAAAGAAGATATCAAGGAATTCAGAAATATACGTAGTTATCTGCAGGGACACCCCGATATGAAAAAAGTGCCGGGTGTTGATATGTCAACCGGATCGCTTGGTCAGGGCGTCTGTGCTGCTGCCGGTATGGCTATTGCTGCTAAACTTGACAGAAAAAATTATCGTGTATATGCTATTTTGGGTGATGGTGAACTTGAAGAAGGTCAGGTTTGGGAAAATGCAATGTTTGCTTCGCATCATAAACTTGATAATCTTACCGTTATCGTTGATAACAATGGCTTACAGATTGACGGCAATATTGCGGACGTAATGTCGCCTTTGCCTATAGATAAAAAATACGAAGCGTTTAACTGGAATGTAGTAGTTGCTGATGCACATGATTTTGACTCTTTACGTTCAGCACTTGAAAGTGCTGAAAATTGCAAAGGTAAACCTACTGCTATTATTGCGAAATCAGTTAAAGGTAAAGGTATTTCGTTTATGGAAAACGAGGCTGGCTGGCACGGTAATGCACCAAATGACGAGCAGTACGCAATAGCAGCAGAAGAATTAGACAAAAAACTTGCAGAATTGGAGGCGCGTAAAAATGGCTGATAAAAAAGCAACAAGGGAAGCATATGGCGCTGCTTTGGCAGAGT
The DNA here is from genome assembly GCA_045646385.1 of Clostridia bacterium. Lineage (GTDB taxonomy): Bacteria > Bacillota > Clostridia > UMGS1810 > UMGS1810 > SIG455. Next base: position 29,588 of record JAZRKQ010000016.1, read on the forward strand.
TCGGAGTAGACGAAAGAATCGTTGTTTTAGACGCTGACCTTTCAAAATCCACAAAAACTGATGTTTTCAAAAAGAAATTCCCTGAAAGATTCATAAATGCCGGCATAGCCGAGGCAGATATGATGTGTGTGGCGGCAGGTCTTGCATCCTGCGGTAAAATTGCGTTTGCAAGCAGTTTTGCAATGTTTGCGGCAGGCAGAGCATTTGAGCAGATAAGAAACTCTATTTGCTATCCGCACCTCAATGTTAAAATCGGTGCTACTCATGCCGGTATTTCTGTTGGCGAAGACGGTGCTACTCACCAATGTTTAGAAGATATTGCGCTTATGCGTTCACTTCCGGGAATGGTTATATTAAATCCTGCAGATGATGTGGAAGCACGTCTTGCAGTAAAAGCCGCAATCGAACATAACGGACCATGCTATTTAAGATTTGGTCGTCTTGCTGTTGACCGTATCTTTGATGAAAATTATAAATTTGAGATTGGCAAAGGCGTAGAAATCAAAGAAGGAAAAGATGTTACCATTATTGCAACAGGTCTTATGGTTGGCTTTGCAATGGAAGCCGCAAAAATGCTTGAAGAAGATGGTATAAGCGCAAGGGTTGTTAACATGGCAACTATTAAGCCTATTGACAGAGATATAATTATCAAAGCATCTAAAGAAACAGGTGCTATTGTTACTGCAGAAGAACATAATATTATAGGCGGGCTTGGAAGTGCAGTTGCAGAGGTTCTTTGCGAAAGTGCTCCGTGCGTTATGAAACGTATAGGTACAAAAGATGTATTTGGACGTTCGGGAAAACCTGCTGAACTTTTTGAAGAATACGAATTGACTCCTGCAGATATTGCAAAGAGTGCAAAACAGGCAGTTTACGAAAAGAAAAACTGATTAATAACATAAAATGATTTTTTGCCGCATATTGCTTTAACATGGAAAACTTTCATGGAGGTAGGCTTATGCGGCGTATTTTTTTATACTTCCGAAAAATTCCTTATGTACGTATGCAAGTTGTACTGATGTGCGTAATAATGATACTGTGCAACTTTAATATACTTGATGTTCTTGCGGACGGTGAGGTAGAACTTGCGGCACCATCTGCTTTGCTTATGGAAAACAGTACCGGTAAAATACTTTATGATAAAAACAGTCATGAGCGCAGACCCATGGCAAGTATTACAAAAATTATGACAATGCTCCTTGCTATGGAAGAAATTGATAGCGGACGTATGAAATATGATGATATGATAACCGGAAGTGCGTATGCAAAGAGTATGGGCGGTTCCACCATATTTTTAGATGAAGGCGAGCAACTCAGTGTGCGTGATATTTTGAAAGGCATTGCCGTGTCGTCCGGAAATGATGCCGCTGTTGCAATGGCAGAACACATAAGCGGAAACGAAGAAACTTTTGTAGCACGTATGAACGAGCGCGCTGCACAACTTGGCATGAAGGATACTAACTTTGTAAACTGCAACGGGTTGGACGCAGATGGTCATTATTCAAGTGCATACGATATAGCACTTATGAGCAGAGAACTTTTAAAGCATCCGGATATACATAACTTTACTACTATCTGGATGGATACTCTGCGTGATGGTAAATTTACTTTGTCTAATACAAATAAACTTATAAGGTTTTATGAAGGTGCAACAGGACTTAAAACAGGCTCTACTGATGATGCGCTTTTTTGTGTGTCCGGAACTGCTAAACGTGATAATATGCATCTTATAGCAGTTATTATGGCATCACCAACATCTAAAGACAGGGTTGCAGATGCAAGCAAACTTTTAAACTATGGATTTGCCAATTATGCGATAAAAGCGATTACGAATGCAGGCGATATAGTAGGGGAATACCCTGTTTCCAAAGGGGTGAAAAAAACAACTAACCTTTTGTTAAAAGAACCATTTGAAGTTCTTACTAAGAAAGGCGAAACTCCTCAGGTGGAAATGAAACCCGTTATTAAAATAGATTTGGTAGCGCCAATTGAAGCGGGCACATCGGCAGGCATTATGGAATATTACACCGATGGTAAAAAATTAGGCGAAAAAGAAATTGTTTTCAGCGAAAATATAGATAAGATTAAATTTTCTGACATTTTTATGCGTATGGTACGCTTATGGGCATCGGGTTGTGCACAAAGAGTATAAAACACAGAAAAAATTAAGCACCGCAAAGGGTATGCGTTGCCTCTTTGCGGTGTTTTTGCGTATTTTTCTGTGTTTTTGTTTTTTTCTCTTTGAAAAGTGTTGACTTTATCTGTTTTTTGATGTATGATATAAATATCAAAATAGGAGGGTTAGAAATGAAAAAAGTTTATACTGCTGATATCCCTAAAACAGACCGTATACAAAAACTTATAGATGATTTGTATTCAGGCACGCCGACTATTGAGTCAACACGTGCTGAAATTATTACGGAAAGTTATAAAAACACAGAAGAATTACCAATACATTTAAGAAAATCAAGGGCGTTCAGAGCGATTGTTGAAAAACTTCCGGTTGTTATCCGAGATGATGAACTTATCGTTGGATGCAACAGTTTTGCACGCAGAGGTTGCCAGACATTCCCCGAGTTTTCTAATAAATGGCTTGAGGACGAGTTTGAAACCGTAGCAACACGTAGTGCAGACCCATTCTATATTTCCGAAGAAACTGCCGCAAAATTAAAAGAAGTACATAAATACTGGCAGGGAAGAACCACTAGTGAACTTGCTACCTCCTATATGGCACCAGAAACTTTAACTGCCATTGAACATAATATCTTTACAACCGGTAACTATTTCTATAATGGTATCGGTCACGTAAGTGTTGATTATGATAAAGTTTTAAGAATTGGTTATAAAGGTATCTGGGCTCAGGCAAAGGCTGAAAGAGATAAATGTAATGTTTACGACAGCGACTATAATACCCGCTACTATTTCCTTACATCTGTTATGGAAAGTTGCGAAAGTGCTATTATATTTGCAAAGCGTTACAGCGTTGCCGCACGTGAGATGGCAAGTGAATGTACAGATATTAAAAGACGTGACGAACTTTTAACTATTGCAGAAATCTGTGATAAAGTTCCTGCTAACGGAGCACAGAGTTTCCATGAGGCTTGTCAGTCCTTCTGGTTTATTCAACTTCTTATCCAGACAGAGTCAAGCGGTCACTCAATTTCACCCGGACGTTTTGACCAGTATATGTATCCTTATTATATTAAGGACCTTGAAAGCGGAAAAATCACACGTGAACAGGCTCAGGAACTTATTGACTGTGTATGGGTAAAACTCAATAGCCTTAACAAAGTTCGTGACCTTTTGTCGGCTGAAGGTTTTGCCGGATACAGTATGTTCCAGAACCTTATTGTCGGCGGACAGGATATAAATGGCTTAGACGCTACAAACGACTTATCGTATATGTGCATAAGTGCATCTATGCATGTTAATCTGCCACAACCATCACTTTCTATGAGAGTATGGAACGGCACACCTCACGACCTTATGGTTAAAGCCGCTGAACTTACAAAAACAGGTATAGGTCTTCCCGCTTATTATAATGATGAGATTATTATTCCTGCTCTTATTTCAAGAGGCGTAAGCCTTCAGGATGCACGTGACTATTGCATTATTGGTTGTGTTGAGCCTCAAAAAGGCGGAAAAACAGACGGTTGGCACGATGCAGCATTCTTTAATATGTGCCGACCAATGGAATTGGTTTTCTCAAACGGTATGGACAAAGGTGTTCAGGTTGGTCTTAAGACGGGCGAACTTGCTGACCTTGATACATACGATAAATTCTTTGATGCATATAAAAAGCAGATGGATTACACTATCAAACTGATGGTTAACTCCGATAACGCTATAGATACTGCCCATGCAGAGCGTTGTCCGTTGCCTTTCCTTTCATCTATGCTTGATGATTGTATCAAAAAAGGTAAATCCGCTCAGGAGGGCGGTGCTGTGTATAACTTTACCGGACCTCAGGGATTTGGTATTGCGAACGTAGCAGACGCTTTGTATGCAATAGATGAACTTGTTTATAAAACTAAAACAGTTACACTCCAGCAGTATTCAGATGCACTCAAAAACAACTTTGGTATGCCACATAGTGATGCGTATGCTAAAAACCTTACAGTTGAAGTTGCAAAAGAAATTGCTGCAAAAGGATATGAAATTACAAAAGAACAGATTGCAGAAATCTTTTCACAAATCAAAGAGAATAATATTGAAGAATCTAAAAAGAATGAGTATAAAGCGCTCTACGAAAAAATCAAATCTTTGCCTAAATTTGGTAACGATTTAGACGAGGTTGACCTCTATGGTCGTGAGGCTGCTTATACATATACAAAGCCTGTTGAAAAATATACTAACCCCAGAGGTGGCATCTATCATGCAGGACTTTATCCGGTGTCTGCTAATGTGCCGCTTGGCTTGCAGACAGGCGCTACTCCTGATGGCAGACTTGCAGGTGCACCTATAGCAGATGGCGTATCGCCGGCAGCAGGAAGCGACGTAAACGGTCCTACAGCCGCTGCTAACTCAGTTGCTAAACTCGACCATGGTATTGCTTCTAACGGAACACTCTTTAATATGAAGTTCCATCCATCAGCACTTAAAGGTGCATCAGGCATTGAGGCGTTTATATCTCTCATTCGTGCATTCTTTGACCAGAAGGGCATGCATATGCAGTTCAATGTTGTTAGCCGTGAAACTCTGCGCGATGCTCAGTTGCATCCGGAAAACTATAAAAACCTTGTGGTTCGCGTTGCAGGTTACAGTGCGCTCTTTACAACTCTTTCAAGATCGCTGCAGGATGATATTATCAACAGAACAGAGCAGGGAGGCTTTTAATAGAGTATGACTGATTATATGAATGTATCCGGCAGGATTTTCGATATTCAGAAGTTCTCTGTTCATGATGGTCCCGGTATCAGAACAATCGTTTTTTTAAAGGGTTGTGCCTTAAGATGTAAATGGTGCTGCAATCCGGAATCGCAAAAGTATGAAATACAGACTATGATTCAAAATGGCAAGGAAAAAACAATTGGCCGTGATGTTACAGTTCGCGAAATAATCGATATTGTAAAAAAGGATATGCCTTATTACAGACGTTCCGGCGGCGGTATGACCTTGTCCGGCGGTGAAATGCTTTGCCAGAGTGATTTTGCCTATGCTTTGCTTAGATGTGCTAAAGAATATTCCATAAATACTGCGGTTGAAACAACTGGTTTTGCACCATTTGAAAAAATTGAAAAAATGCTTCCGTGTATAGATACTGTGCTTATGGATATTAAGCATACAGACAGCGCAAAGCACAAAGCATTCACAACTCAGCCTAACGAACTTATACTCGAAAATGCTGTGAAAATAGCTGAAAAGGCAAACAAACTTATAATACGTGTTCCTGTTATTCCTACATTTAATGATACAGAGGCAGAAATTGCATCTATTGCTGAATTTGCTTCTTCGTTAAAGGAAGTAAACGAAATAAATCTTTTGCCATACCACAACTTTGGAAAAGATAAATACATCGGTTTAGGCAGAGAGTACCTTATGGGTGAACTCCCGTCGCCAACTGAGGAACATATGCAGAAATTAAAATCCGTTGCCGAGCGTTACGGATTACAATGCAAGATAGGAGGGTAGGACAATGGATTATGATTTTTTAATGAAGGATAAGATGCGTATAGTTCAGGAACTTGTTCCCGGTAAACAGATAACTCTGGCGCATATCATAGCCAATCCTGATGACATTCTTTACAGAAAACTTGGTCTTGACCCCGCAGTTGAATATTCTAAAACCGCCATTGGTATTGTTACTATGTCGCCTGCGGAAACCGCAATAATCGCCGGTGATATAGCGATTAAATCGTCGGCAGTTGAACTCGGATTTGTTGACCGTTTCAGCGGAACGCTTATAGTAACCGGAAGTATATCGGATGTTATGTCTTCGCTTACGGCACTTGTAGATTACTGCAGAGATGTTTTAGGCTTTACAGTTTGTCCTATAACCAAAACATAATGAAAAAGTTAATTTTGATGGGCAGGAGTGAAAGCGGAAAAACAACGCTTACTCAGGTACTGCGCGGTGAAGAAGTCAGTTATGATAAAACTCAATATATAAAGTTTGAAAACACGCTTATAGATACTCCAGGTGAGTATGCACAGACACATCATCTCGGCAGAGCGCTTGCTCTTTATTCTTACGAGGCTGATATGGTAGGACTTTTAATTGCTGCAACTGAACCATATTCACTTTTCCCCCCATGTGTCACTTGTATGGTGAATCGTGAGGTTATAGGTATTGTAACTAAGTGTGAACAGGATGGAGCAAATCCTGACAGAGCAGAAAACTGGTTGCGTCTAAGCGGATGCAAGAAAGTGTTCCGTGTAGACTCTATTACCGGTTACGGAATTAATGAATTAATAACGTATTTGAATAAGTAAACAATTTTTCAAAGAAAAAACAGATTTTCAAAGAAAAAAACAGAAAAATTGTTGACTTTCAAATTAATATGTAGTAAAATGTAAGTAGTACTAATGTAATTATTTTAAAAAGGAGATAGATAAAAATGATGTCAGAATACGAAATCAAAAAACAAATCTGCGACATCGGAAAGAGAATTTACAACAGAAACATGGTTGCTGCAAATGACGGTAACATCTCTGTTAAACTCTCTGACAACGAGTTTCTTTGCACTCCTACAGGTGTAAGCAAAGGTTTTATGACTCCCGAATACATCTGTAAAGTTGATGCCAAGGGTAATGTTATTCGTGCAAATGGTAATTTCAAACCCTCATCAGAAATTAAGATGCATATGCGTGTTTATGAAAAACGTCCTGATGTAAAGGCTGTTGTTCATGCTCATCCTACATATGCTACAAGTTTTGCTATTGCAGGTATTCCTCTTACTCAGCCCATTATGCCTGAGGCGGTTATTGCTCTTGGCTGTGTTCCGATTGCTGAGTACGGCACTCCTTCAACAGAAGAAATCCCTGATGCAGTTGAAAAGTACTTGCCTTATTTTGATGCAGTGCTTCTTGCAAATCACGGTGCGCTTTCTTACTCAGATTCTTTGCTCGCTGCATATCACAAAATGGAATCTTTGGAATTCTATGCTGAACTTCTGTTCAAATCTAAACAACTCGGTACACCAATTGAATTCTCTAAAGAGCAGATTGAAAAATTGTATGAAATCCGCAGAAAGATGGGTCTGCCCGGTAAACACCCTGCAAACCTTTGCCCTAACCAGAGAAAAGGTGAGATGAGTTGCCACAACTGCAATGGCTCTTGCGGACATCATAAAGAAGCAAAAAATGATGCTGATATGATTTCAGAAATTACAAAGAAAGTTATGGCACAGTTAAATAAATAATTTATTTACATAAAACATTAAGATTGGAGCGATGACAATGAATATTAATTCAGAAAATGTTGAGCAAATTGTCAGACAGGTCCTTCAGGAAATGAGCGGCAACAGTGCCCCTGCAACTTCAGGTGCGCCCAAAGCATCAGGCTCAATCCCTGCAAAAAGCCGTGCGGCAATGCTTACTTCGCTTGAACATTATGAGATTAAAGAGTTTCCTATCCCCGAACTTGGCGATGACGATATCCTCGTTAAAGTTGAAGGTTGCGGTGTGTGCGGAACTGATGCTCATGAGTTCAAACGCGACCCATTCGGTCTTATCCCTGTAGTTCTCGGTCACGAGGGTACAGGCGAGATTGTTAAAATGGGTAAAAATGTTAAAAAAGACAGTGCTGGTTAATCTTTGAATATCGGTGACAAAGTTGTTACTTGTATGATTTTCAAAGACGACCCCGATATCACAATGTACGACCTTAACAAACAGAATGTTGGCTCAGGTGCTGAAGTTTACGGACTTATCCCTGATGATGACATTCACTTAAACGGTTGGTTTGCTGATTATATGGTTATAAGAGGTGGCTCTACTGTATTTAACGTAAGCGACTTAAACCTTGAAGAAAGAATCCTTATCGAACCTTGCGCAGTTTTAATTCACGCAGTTGAACGTGCTAAAACAACGGGTATTCTCCGCTTTAACAGCAGAGTAGTTGTTCAGGGATGCGGACCTATCGGTCTTATCTGTATTGCAATTTTGCGTACAATGGGCATCGAGAATATCGTTGCAGTAGACGGCGAGGAAAAAAGACTTACATTTGCTAAAGAAATGGGTGCTACAAGCACTGTTAATTTCAAAGATCACAGCGGTATTGAAGCACTTACAGGTGCAGTTAAAAACGCATTCGGCGGATATCTTGCAGATTTTGCATTCCAGTGCACAGGCTCACCTGTGGCGCACAGCAACATCTACAAATTCATCCGCAGCGGTGGCGGCCTTTGTGAATTAGGCTTCTTTATCAACGGCGGTGATGCTACAATTAACCCGCACTTCGATATCTGCTCAAAAGAAATCACAACTGTTGGCTCATGGGTATATACTCTCCGTGATTATGCTACAACATTCGATTTCTTAAAACGTGCAAAAGGCATCGGTTTGCCAATGCACAAACTCATTACTCATAAATATCCTCTTTCTCAGATTAACGAAGCTCACGTTACAAATCTGAAGATGGAAGGTTTAAAAATAGCAATAATTAATGAATAATTTTATTTGGAGGTAGTTTAAAATGGCACAGGAAGCATTAGGTATGGTAGAAACCAGAGGTTTGGTAGCAGCAATTGAGGCTGCTGACGCAATGGTAAAAGCAGCAGAAGTTGTACTTATCGGTACTGAAAAAATCGGTAGCGGACTCGTAAGTGTTATGGTTCGCGGCGATGTTGGCGCTGTAAAAGCCGCTACAGAAGTAGGTGGCAGTGCTGCTGAAAAACTTGGCGAACTCGTTGCAGTACACGTAATCCCCAGACCACACAGCGACGTTGAAAAAATCCTTCCCAAATTCTAATAGGCGGTGACGGATATGGCTGAAAAGAAAACAACAGCAAAAAAACCGGCAACTAAGAAAGCAACACCGGCCGTTGAAACTAAGGCAACGGAAACTAAAGTGGTTTTAGAAGAAACTAAAATTATAAATAATATCAAGGAGGAAAAGAAAATGTCACATGAAGCATTAGGTATGATTGAAACAAGAGGTTTAGTAGCAGCAATCGAGGCTGCTGACGCAATGGTAAAAGCAGCAAACGTAGAACTTATCGGTACTGAGAAAATCGGTAGCGGACTCGTAAGCGTTATGGTTCGCGGTGATGTTGGTGCTGTTAAATCTGCTGTAGAAGCAGGCGGCAGCGCTGCTACAAAACTCGGCGAAATCATTGCTACACACGTAATCCCCAGACCTCACGGTGATGTGGAAAAAATTCTGCCTACATTAAAATAATTATCTTCCACTAAACTATTTACGGAAGGTGACATGTAATGATAGTAGGTAAAGTAGTTGGCAGCGTAGTTGCCACCCGCAAGAATGAAAACTTGACGGGCAATAAATTTCTGATTGTAGAGCCGTACAGCAATATGGCAGGCAGCGGAAGAATAGTGGCTATTGATAATGTTGGAGCTGGTATAGGCGAAGATGTTTTAGTTGCTACCGGAAGCGCCGCACGTATTGGATGTAATGTTGAAGCGTCTCCTGTAGATGCTGCAATTGTCGGCATCATTGATGACGCTATAGGACTGGAGTAAGATATGCAATTAGAAAAATTAACTAAAATTTTGCAGGAGCACGGCATCGTCGGAGCAGGCGGTGCCGGATTCCCTGCCTATGCTAAACTCGATAAGAGGGCAGATACTATAATATTAAATTGCGCTGAATGCGAACCCTTGTTTAAGGTACATAGGCAAATGCTCGAAAAATATGCCTATGAGATTGTAAGCGCATTATCGCTTGTTGCAGATGCTGTTGAGGCTGAACGTGCCATTGTGGCTATAAAGCCGTCGTATAAAGGTGCAACAGAAGCGGTTAAAGCGGCTATGGTTGCATTTCCAAAGGTTTCAGTTTCGTTTTTACCTGAAATATACCCTGCAGGTGACGAAGTTGTTTTAACCTACGAAACCACTGGAAGAGCAATTAAAACGGGTAATATACCTATTACCGTAGGTGTTACGGTTTTCAATGTGGAAACCATGTTAAATATATATTACGCCGTAAATGATGATCTTGCTGTTACACATAAATATGTAATGGTAGCGGGAGAAGTTAAAAACCCGTCAGTTTTGAAAGTTCCTTTAGGTATGAACTTTAAAGAACTTGTGGATATGTGCGGCGGAGAAAAAATTGAAGATCCAGCCTATCTTATAGGCGGTCCCATGACGGGTATAATTGGTACTCCTCATGGTGTGGTTACGAAAACAACTAATGCGGTTATATTATTGCCGCAGAATCATTATATAGTTCAAAGAAAAACTGTTAAGGCTAATATCGGTATGAAACGTGCAATGAGTGCTTGTTGCAGTTGTAGAATGTGTACGGATTTGTGTTCAAGAAATCTTATGGGACATCCCATAAATCCGCAAGCGTTTATGCACGGAATATCGCATAATCAAGTCTTTGATGCAAAACCGTTTTTAGATACGTTCTATTGTTCACAATGCGGTTTGTGCGAAATGTATTCATGTATGCAGGGATTATCTCCTGCAACGCTTATAGGCGAATACAGAGCCGGTCTTCGCAATAAGGGTATAATGCCATCAAAGGATAATGCCGAATTTTCCGGTATATCTGATAAGCGTGAATACAGAAAGGTGCCCGTATCCCGTTTGGTAAAACGTCTCGGTCTTACCAAGTATAATGTGGAAGCACCTATTACAGATAAAGAAATTAAAGTTAAAAGACTTACTGTGTCTTTAAATCAAAACATTGGTGCACCATCTGTGCCGATTGTTAAAAAAGGTGATAATGTAATCGAAGGTGCAATTATTGCATCAGCACCTGAAGGAAAACTTGGTGTTGCACTTCATTCGCCTATTGATGGTAAGATAGCAGAAATTAACGACAAATTTATTATTATTGAAAAGAGCAGGAAGTGAAATTATGGCAAATGCAATCGGTATGATTGAATATACTACGGTGTCTACCGGTATACAAGCCGCTGATACTTTGGTTAAAACTGCTGATGTTGAGATTATTGAGGCTCAGGTAGTTTGTCCAGGTAAATACATAGTTATTATTGCAGGCGAACTTAGCGCAATAAGGGCATCTGTTGATGCTGCTAAAGTACAGCACGGAGAAAAACTTATAGACAGTTTTGTTCTTGGTAATGTACATGAGGGCGTATTCCCCGCAATATATGCAACTGTAGAGATTGATAATCCGCGCGCTCTTGGTGTTGTGGAAACATACTCGGGTGCATCTGCTATTGTTGCCGCTGATGCTGCTGCAAAGACTGCCGATGTTACACTGGTAGAGTTGCGAATCGCAAGAGGTATGTGCGGTAAATCATATTTAATAATGACGGGTGAAGTCGCTGCTGTACAGGCTGCTGTTGATAATGCTAAAGCGGCTGCGGGTGATAAAGGAATGTTGCTTGATTATTCAATTACTCCAAACCCCGACCCAAGACTTTGGGAAAAAATACTTTAATTTGCATTACTAATATAACGAAAGGCTGTTGATTATCTATGAGAATTGATGAAAATCAGATAAGCGAAATCATTAAAAATGTGCTTGCAAATGTTGCAGGAGAGAATGTTACTGAAAATGCACGTTCATACAAAGGTGTATTTGACAGTATGTCTGATGCTCTGGAAGCAGTTAATAAGGCATATAAACAGTATCGCTCTTATACTGTGGAACAGAGGGAACAGATTATATCTAAAATTCGTGAACTCACTTTGAATGAAGCAGAAGAAATGGCTAAACTTGGTGTGAGTGAAACCGGTATGGGAAGAGTGTCTGATAAAATTATCAAACACCAGTTGGTTGCTAACAAAACCCCGGGTACAGAGGATTTGTCACCGTCTGTTATGACAGGTGATAACGGTCTTACTTTGGTTGAAATGGCACCTTATGGTGTTATAGGAAGTATAACGCCTTCTACAAACCCAAGTGAAACTGTTATTTGTAATTCAATCGGTATGATTGCTGGTGGTAATGCAGTAGTATTCAATCCGCACCCGAATGCTTGCAAAACTGCTAACTATGCAGTTGACCTTGTAAACCGTGCAATTTTAGAGGCAGGCGGTCCTGAAAACCTTGTTGTTTCAGTATATAAGCCTACTATGGATACATCTAACGAAATGATGAAATCTCCAATCGTTCGTATGTTGGTTGCAACCGGCGGTCCCGGTGTTGTACGTACACTTCTTTCATCTGGTAAAAAGGCTATTGGTGCTGGTGCTGGTAATCCGCCTGTTATTGTTGACGAAACTGCTGACATTAAAAAGGCTGCACGTGATATTGTTGCCGGTTCAAGTTTTGATAATAACTTACCTTGTATTGCAGAAAAAGAGTGTTTTGCAGTAGAAACTATTGCAGACGAACTTATTGCAGGTATGCAGGAAGCAGGAGCATATCTTATAAAAGGCGACCAGATAGATGCTCTGGTAAAACTTGCATTAGTTGAAAAAGATGGTAAATACTCAATAAATAAAAAATGGGTTGGTAAAGATGCAGGTAAGTTCTTAAAAGAACTTGGTATCAATTCTGATGCACGTCTTATCATATGCGAAACAAACGCACTTCACCCATTTGTTCAGGTTGAAATGATGATGCCCGTACTTCCTATAGTACGTGTGCCGGATATTGACGACGCTATTGAAAAAGCAGTTGCCGCTGAACACGGTAACCGCCATTCAGCACATATCCATTCTAAAAATGTAGATAACCTGACAAAGTTTGCACGTGCAGTTGAAACAACCATTTTTGTTAAAAACGCACCTTCATATGCCGGTATAGGCGCAGGTGGTGAAGGTTATACAACCTTTACTATTGCAGGACCTACAGGTGAAGGCTTAACAGCGGCACATTCGTTTACAAGACAGCGCCGTTGTGTAATGGTTGACGGTTTACACATAGTTTGATTATTACAGATTTATAACTGACTGACGGAGGAATATTATGAACGCATTGGGAATGCTTGAGGTATATAGTTTTACTACTGCTGTTTGTGCTGCTGATATTGCGGCAAAGGCTGCAGATGTTAAAGTTATTGCTTTTGATAGAACCAGACCGGGTAGTGAGAAAGTTCCTGCCCCGTTAGTAATGCAAATGAAGGTAGAAGGCGATAACGCATCTGTTAAAGCGGCTATCGAAGCATCTAGGGCATATGCTGAAAGCGAGGGTATGTATATCGTTTCAAGTGTTATACCACGCCCCGGTCAGGATATGGAGAAGATGGCATATCTTCTTGATATAAATAAAGATAAATACAACAAAAAACTTCCTAAAACTTTTTATGGTAAAGAGGTAGAACTTCCTAATACTGATTTTTCGATTGGATTGCTTGAAATTTCAGGTCTGGTTGCTTCTATAACAGGATTGGATGCTATGGTTAAGGCAGCAGATGTAAGTCTTATCCATTCTGAAAAAAGACTTGGCGGACGATTGGTTACATTGGTTATTAAGGGAAGTGTTTCTTCTGTTAAAGCCGCTATTGAAGCAGGTGCAAAAGCCGCAGAACCTCTTGGTAAATTGCATGGTAAGGCTGTTATTGCAAATCCCCATGGCGAAATAATGAAGTTTTTTGATTTTGAAGATTAATCCGTTTAAAAAGGTGGCAATATTATGTACGATTTAAACGTAATTGAAAATGCAGTAAAAAAAGTTGTAGAAGAAATGAATGTTACTGTAAAAGAAAATGCGAAAGACGACTATGTTAAAATAGGAGTTTCGCAAAGACATATACATCTTTCAAGAGAAGATTTGGACATTCTGTTTGGTGAGGGATATGAACTTACACCTAAAAAAGTTCTTATGGGCAAAGAATTTGCTTCAAATGAAGTTGTTACTTTGGTCGGTCCATCACTTAAAGCAATAGAGAATGTACGTATTCTCGGCCCTGTACGTAAAAATACTCAGGTTGAGATATCCCGTACTGATACATTTGTATTGAAAGTAAGCCCTCCGGTACGTCCATCGGGCGAAATTAAGGGCTCTGAAAAAATTGTTGTAGTTGGCCCTAAAGGCAGTATTTACTTAAAAGAAGGCGTAATTATCGCTAACCGTCATATACATTTAACTCCCGAATTTGCCGCATCATTAAACCTTAAAGATAATGATTATGTAGATGTTGTAATAGACGGAATTAAACCTACTAAGTTTTATGACGTTCAAATTCGTGTGCGCGATGATTTTAATGTGGAAATGCATATTGATACTGATGATGCCAACTCATCCGGCTTAAAAAATGGTGATGTAGTACATATAATCACAAAATAATTAGCACAAAACGGAGGAACGAAATGCTTGCACTTGAAAGGCAAAAAAAAATACTTGAATTGTTAAGCATCGAGGGCGCCGTTATGGTAAGTAAACTCAGCACAGAACTGGGTGTTACCGAAGAAACTGTGCGTCGTGATTTAGAAAAACTTGAGGTAAAAGAACTTCTCCGCAGAACACACGGAGGTGCTTTGCCCATAGACGAAGGCAGTTATGAACTTTCGCTTGAAAAGAGAAAAGGTTTGAATGTGGAAGCGAAGCAAGCGCTTGCTCACAAGGCGGTTCAATTCATCGCATCCGGCGATAGCGTTTTTTTAGACGCTTCAACGACAACCTTTTATATGGCTAAAGAACTTAGAAACATGAAAAATATTACTGTAATAACCAATTCTATACGTGTTATAAACGAACTTTCCGGTATAGAGGGTATTAAAGTAATAGCAATTGGCGGAATGGTTAGTAACAACCAGTCATTAGTTGGCGCTATGGCAGAAAATTATATTACTGATTATTTTGCTGACAAAATGTTTTTTTCAAGCAAAGGAATAGGAGAATCGGCCATTATCCTTGAGGGAAATGAGCAGGAATGTTTTATTAAACAGAGAATGATAGCAAATTCTCGTATACATTATTATCTGTGTGATAAATCCAAAATCGGCAGAGTAGGATATATGAAACTTACTTCGTTTGAAAACATTGAATATTTGGTTACTGATGCCTATATAAATGGTGAACTTGCTGATGCATTGTCTGAAAACAATGTTGATATTATAAAGATAGATTGTTAAATATTTATTTTTTAAAAGGTGGTAAGCACAATGAAACGTGTATTAGCATTTGACTTGGGTGCTTCAAGCGGCAGAGGGATTTTGGCTGCCTTGGAAGATGGTAAAATCACTTTAAAAGAAATTCACCGTTTTCCTAACAACGGTGTTAAAGTTCGTTCTACACTTTATTGGGATGTTCTTTATCTGTTTGACCAGATTAAGCAGGGCATTACCAATGCAAAACTTGAGGGCGGATTTGATTGTATAGGCATAGATACTTGGGGCGTTGACTTTGGATTGCTTGATGCAGAAGGTAATCTTATTGGTAATCCTGTTACATACCGTGATTCACGTACTGATAATATTCCGGAAGAATTATTTGAAACTATCTGCGCCGAAGATGTTTATAAACGTACCGGTATACAGATTATGAATTTCAACACGTTGTTTCAACTTTATTATATGTGTAAATATAAAAAAGGCGAAATTGACAGGGCAGAATCATTACTTTTTATGCCTGAACTGCTTGGATATTTCTTGACAGGCATTAAGAAAAACGAGTACACTATTGCATCTACTTCGCAAATGATTAATCCTAATACACGTAATTGGGACTATGAACTGCTTGAAAAAGTGGGTATCAAAAAAGAACTTCTGGGCGAAATTGTAATGCCGGGAGAAAAACTTGGTAAACTTACAGAAGAAATTTGTGAAGAACTTGGTCTTGAGCCGGTTGATGTTGTTGCAGTAGGCTGCCACGATACTGCTTCTGCTGTTGTTGCCGTTCCCACAGAAGTTGACGATTTTGTATATATAAGTTGCGGAACATGGTCGCTTTTTGGTACTGAACTTAACTCACCTGTTGTAACTGATGAGGCATATAAATCATCATACACAAACGAAGGCGGCTATGGCGGAAAAATTCGTTTTTTAACCAATATTATGGGCTTGTGGCTCATTCAGGAATCCAGAAGAACATGGAACAGACAGGGCAATGATTTTTCATTTAATGATTTAGAAAAAGCAGCGCTTGCTTGTGAACCTTTTAAATGCTTTATTGACCCTGACTATCCAGAGTTTGGAAAACCCGGTGATATTCCAGCAAGAATTCAAAAATATTGTGAGAAAACCGGTCAGTATGTTCCGCAAACAGTTGGTGAGATTGTTAGATGTATTTATGAAAGTCTTGCACTTAAATACTATCATTCTTTCTTAAATCTTAAAAAGATAAGCGGAAAAGATTTTGAAAGTATTAACATTGTTGGCGGCGGAACAAAAGACCCGCTTCTTTGCCAGATGGCTGCCAACGCTTGCAATGTAACTGTATATGCAGGTCCTATAGAAGCAACTGCTCTTGGAAACATAGCGGTACAATTGATTGCAATTGGTGAGATAAAAGATTTGAAAGAAGCAAGAAAAATTATTAAAAATTCTTTTGATACAAAGCAGTATGAACCTAAAGATGTAGATGCTTGGCAAAAAGCATACGAGCAATTTAAAACATTATTTTCTAAATAATAGGAGGAAGATACAATGTTAGTAAATATGAATGATGTTTTAAGACCAGCAAAAGCAAACAAATATGCAGTTGGTCTGTTCAATGCAGTAAACCTTGAACTTGCACGTGGCATTATAAATGCTGCTGAATGTTCAAGATCACCGGTTATTATGGGTACAGCAGAGGTGCTTTTACCTTATGGACCGTTGGATGAGGTTTCTTATTACCTGATTCCAATGGCAAAAAAAGCATCAGTTCCTGTTGTTGTTCACCTTGACCATGGTCTTTCTTATGATACTTGTATTAAAGCACTCGAACTTGGTTTCAGTTCAATTATGTACGATTGCTCTACAGATTCATATGATGATAATGTTCGTAAGGTAAAAGAAATGGCAGACATTGCTCACTCTTACGGTGCAACAATCGAAGGTGAACTTGGTCACGTTGGTGATAACGAGGGCTCTGCAGAGGGTAGTTCACACCTTGACGACCCATCAAAATATTTTACAGATCCCAAACTTGCTAAGGACTTTGTTGAAAAAACAGGTGTTGACGCATTGGCAATAGCGGTAGGTAATGCACATGGTGCTTATAAACTTCCGCCTAAACTTGACTTTGAAAGAATCCGCACAATTGCTAAAACAGTTGATGTTCCGCTTGTACTTCATGGCGGCTCAGGTCTTACTGATAACGACTTCAGACAGGCTATAAAAGATGGTATCAGCAAAGTAAACATTTTTACAGACATCAACGTAGCAGCAGTTGAGGCAGAGTTCAAGAAATTCTCAAGTATGGAGAAAGGTCTTATCGACCTTATCCCTGCAGCAGTTGAGGCTGTAAAACAGGAAAGTATGAAGAAAATGCAACTTTTCAGCAGTGATGGTAAAGCAGACTACGCTAAATCTTCTTCAATATCTTCTGATAATATTGAAATGATTACAAAACTCGTAGCAGCAGAAGTTTCTAAATATTTGAATAAATAATTATTTAAAAGAGTCTCTATAGGGGACTCTTTTATTATAAATTATAATTGAAAAAAACATGGATATATGTTACAATTAATATTACTAAAGCAGAAAGGAAAAAGACTATGAAAAAGAGATTATACAAATCAAACACTGATAAAAAAATTTGTGGTGTATGTGCCGGAATTGCTGAATATTTTGAAGTTGATCCTACAGTTATCCGTCTTGCATGGATTTTATTTACGTTTTTAGGCGGTTCCGGAATAATTGCATACATAATCGCGGCAATAGTTATGCCTAATTAACCGATAACGCAAAAGGAGATTCAATAATGATAGAACAGTTTATATCAGATATTAATAATGCTTTGTATAGTTACATACTAATAATTTTGCTGGTGGCAGCAGGGATTTTCTTTACAATACGTACTAAATTTGCTCAGTTCCGTTTGCTTGGCGCACAATTTAAAGCCGTTACGGAAAAACCATCGGATAAAGATGGGGTTTCGTCTTTTCAGGCACTTATGGTTTCTACTGCATCACGTGTGGGTACAGGAAATATTATAGGTGTTTCCACCGCACTTTGTCTTGGCGGATATGGCTCGGTATTCTGGATGTGGATTATTGCACTTCTTGGTGGTTCATCTGCACTTATAGAAAGCACGCTTGCTCAAATTTATAAACGAAAAGGTGCGGACGGTACTTTTTATGGTGGTCCGGCTTATTACATAGAAGCAGGACTTAAAAGCAGACCGTTGGCTATACTATTTTCAATATTTTTGATACTCACATACGGTTTTGGCTTTAATATGCTTGCATCATATAATCTTCAATCTACATTTTCTACTTATAGTTTTTATAATGAAAATTATTCTGCATGGATTATAGGAATTATTCTGGCTGCTATTACCGGATATTGTTTACTTGGCGGTGGAAAAAGAATAATTAAAGTGACAAGCGTTCTAGTTCCGGTGATGGGTGTTATATACATTGCAGTTGCATTGTTTATTGTTATAAAAAATATTGGTATTTTACCGTCTGTTTTTGAACGAATTTTTACCGATGCATTTGATACAAAGGCAATTTTTGGCGGATTTAGTGGTTCTTGCTTGATGTACGGAATAAAAAGGGGTTTGTTCAGTAATGAAGCAGGTGTGGGTTCTGCACCTAATGCATCTGCATCTGCCGAGGTAAATCATCCTGTTACACAGGGACTTGTACAGATACTATCAGTATTTATTGATACACTTCTTGTTTGCTCGGCAACTGCATTTATGTGTATGTGTTCAGGTGTTGAACCTGCAGCAGAACTTTCAGGCGCACCGTATGTACAGATGGCACTTAAAAGTACGCTTGGTTCGTTCGGTCCTGTATTTATAACTGTTGCAATGATACTTTTTGCATTTACAACTTTGCTCGGCAATCTGTATTATGTAGACCAATGTGTTTTTTATATACTCAAAAAAGAGCCTTCTGATAAAATTAAGAAGATTTATCACATAATTGCAGCAATCGTTGTTTTAATAGGTGCCGGTCTTAGTGCTGACCTTTTGTGGGGAATTGCTGATATTACAATGGGCGCGATGGCTCTTATTAATATCCCAACCATATTAATTTTAAGTAAATACGCAATAAGAGCACTTAATAATTTTGATGCACAGCGTAAAGGCGGCGAAGAAATTAAATTTCGTGCAACTGATATTGAACTGCCTCATGATGTCGATTGCTGGAAATAGGAGATAATATATGAAAATTGTAGTGCTTGATGCGCAGACACTTGGTGCAGATCTTTTATTGCAACCTATTATGGATTTAGGCGAATGTGTTATATACGATAAAACTGCACCCGATGATGTTGCGGAACGTATATCAGACTGTGATGTGGTTGTACTAAATAAAATTAAACTTAATCCCTCTAATTTGTATGCTGCCAAGAATCTCAAACTGATATGCGTGGCGGCAACGGGATATGATAATATAGATATTGATTATTGTAAAAATAATGGGATTGCGGTGTGTAATGTTGTCGGTTATTCTTCTCATAGTGTTGCACAGGTTACAGTTGCTACTGTACTGTCTTTGTTTACGCACATAAAAGAATACAACAAATTTGTGTCAGACGGAAACTACACACAAAGCGGTATTGCAAACAAACTCACTCCTGTATACCATGAGATTTTCGGTAAAACGTGGGGCATAGTAGGATTGGGCAATATCGGTAAAGAGGTTGCAGGTATCGCAAAAGCATTAGGTTGTGAACTTATAGTATGCAAACGCACTCCGGAAGAGGGGTACAGGTGCGTTGATATTGATACACTTTGCAAAGAATCGGATATCATAACTGTTCATACACCTCTTAACGAAAGCACAAAAAATCTGATCAACAAAGAACGCATTTCTTTAATGAAAAATAATGTTGTGCTCGTAAACGAGGCTCGTGGTGCTGTTGCTGACGAATATGCTGTTGCTGAGGCAATAAAAACAGGCGAAATTGGTGCATTTGGTTGCGACGTGTATTCTGTAGAACCGTTTGACGAAAGCCATCCTTTTAACGAAATAAAAGATTTACCGAACGTATGCCTTACTCCGCATATGGCATGGGGCGCGTATGAAGCAAGAGTACGTTGCCTTAATGAGATAATACTTAATATCAAAGATTTCTATAATGGCGGAAAAAAGGGTAGAGTAGATTTGTAATACAGGTTTGAAAAGAGGATTAATATACAATGGACAAAGCAAGAACTGCTGATGCTGAACATTATAATAAAATGGTAAACACCCCGGTGTCAAAACTTGTTATAATACTCGGTATTCCTACAACTATAAGTATGCTTATAACCAATATATATAATATGGCAGACACTTACTTTGTCGGCACTCTTGGAAATAGTGCCAGCGGCGCAGTGGGCGTTGTTTTTGGTCTTATGGCTATTATTCAGGCATTCGGCTTTATGTTTGGACATGGTGCAGGCAGTATTATAGCAAGATGTCTGGGTGAAGGCGATGTTGAAAATGCTCATAAATATGCATCAATAAGTTTCTTTTCATCACTTTTTACTGGCGCATTTATATGTGCTTTCGGATTAATTTTTATAACTCCGCTTATGCTTCTTTTAGGAAGTACCGATACTATTATTCCTTACGCAGTAGATTATGGAAGGTATATCCTTTTGGCGGCACCATTTTCTATGGCAAGTTTTGTACTTAATAACATATTACGGTACGAAGGTAAAGCATCTTTGGCTATGGTGGGTATTGCTATCGGTGCAATTCTAAACATTATCGGTGATCCGATTTTTATATACGTATTGCGAATGGGAATAGCAGGTGCCGGACTTTCCACAGCGTTATCACAAATAATAAGTTTTTTGATTTTGCTTTTAATGTTCTTAAGCGGCAGAACACAAAGCAAAATTTCATTGAAATCTGCTGTGTTTAATAAAGAAAAATTCTCTAATATTATTCAGACCGGTTTCTCCAGTCTTATCCGTCAGGGGTTGTCAAGCATTTCTACCATGATGCTCAACAAATATTCCGGTATTTATGGTGATGCTGCAGTGGCGGCAATGTCTGTGGTTAACAGAATATCGTTTTTTATTTTTGCTGTTGGGTTAGGAATAGGTCAGGGATTTCAACCCGTATCCGCATTTAATTATGGCGCAAAAAAATATTCCCGTGTACGAAAAGCATTTTTCTTTACTGTTATAACAGGAGAACTTTTGCTTGGAATACTTGCGGTTGTAGGAATGATATTTTCAGGCAGTCTGGTAGGTATTTTTAGGGATGATCCGCAGGTTATATCTATAGGAACGGTTGCGTTAAGGTTTTATCTTATAGCATTATTTTTCCAACCACTTGCAATATGTTCAAATATGCTTTTTCAAAGTATAGGCGAAAACAAAAAAGCAGCAATGCTTTCAACTCTTCGAAGCGGACTGGTGTTTATTCCCATTCTAATTGCATTGGCAACTTTTTTTGAACTTACAGGTGTTCAGGCTTCGCAGCCGGTTGCAGATGTCATAACATTTTTTATAACATTGCCTTTGGTGATAAGTTTTATAAAAAAATTACCGCAAGACGAATAATTTGTATATAAATAAAAAAAGATAAAAAATATGGCAGATGTTTGTTGACACTATTTTAAAATTGTGATATAATTATAGAAAATCATGGAAAGGGAAATATCATGAACTGTTTATGTAAGGCAACATCTGCAAATGTTTTAGCAACCGGGTTGGCTGAATCGGCACTCGCGGTTGTTGGTATTTCAGTTCACGGAATTGGTATTTCTGTTTTTGAAAATAAGTTTTTAACATTCGGTTTGTGATATTGCTTTTGCATTTATCCAAACCGTTTTTTATGTGACAAAAGTTTGATTTTAAATTAACGCAGGAGGCACTGAAATGGCAAAAAGAAAAGACATTAAAAAAATTCTTATTATAGGCTCCGGACCTATTATTATTGGTCAGGCGGCAGAGTTTGACTATGCAGGCACACAGGCGTGTCTTGCACTTAAAGAAGAAGGGTACGAGGTAATTTTGGCTAACTCTAACCCTGCCACAATTATGACAGATACTTCTATTGCGGATAAAGTTTATATGGAACCTCTTACTTTAGAGTATGTTTCAAGAATAATCCGTACAGAGCGTCCTGATGCTATAGTGCCCGGTATAGGTGGACAAACTGGCCTTAATCTTGCTATGCAACTTGAGAAAAAAGGCGTTTTGAAAGAGTGTGAGGTAGAACTTTTAGGTACTAAGAGCGATAGTATCGAA
This sequence comes from Clostridia bacterium, assembly GCA_045646385.1. Classification (GTDB taxonomy): domain Bacteria; phylum Bacillota; class Clostridia; order UMGS1810; family UMGS1810; genus SIG455. Next base: position 51,927 of record JAZRKQ010000016.1, read on the forward strand.
CGCGCTGAAGACCGTGAAATGTTCAAAGAACTCTGCTCTTCAATTGGTGAGCCTGTTATTCCGTCTGAGATAACTTATTCTTTAGATGAGGCCAAAGAAGCGGCAAAAAGAATAGGCTATCCTGTTGTTTTGCGCCCTGCGTTTACTTTGGGCGGTACAGGCGGCGGCTTTGCATATAATGAGGAAGAACTTATCGAAATCGGTATAAACGCATTTAAACTTTCTCCTGTGCATCAGGTGCTTATTGAAAAAAGTGTTAAAGGATATAAAGAAATTGAATTTGAAGTTATGCGTGATGCTTCTGACCATGCCATCACTATATGTGGTATGGAAAATATAGACCCTGTAGGTGTTCATACGGGTGACTCTGTGGTTGTAGCACCGATTATGTCACTCAACGACCACGACCTTAAGATGCTCAACGATAGTGCTATTAAAATTATTCGTGAACTTAAAATTGAAGGCGGATGTAATGTTCAGTTTGCATTGCATCCTACAACTTCTGAATATTACCTTATAGAGGTTAACCCAAGAGTTTCGCGTTCGTCAGCGTTAGCATCAAAAGCAAGCGGATATCCGATTGCCAGAGTAACTGCTAAAATTGCTGTTGGCATGACTTTGGAAGAAATCGCTATTGCAAATACAAATGCGGCATTTGAACCAAGACTCGACTATGTAGTTGCAAAATTCCCAAGATTCCCGTTTGATAAATTTGCATCAGCCACAAATAAACTTGGTACACAGATGAAAGCGACCGGAGAGGTTATGGGCATTGGCTCAACTTTAGAAGAATGTCTGCTTAAATCTGCTCGTTCTTTGGAGATTGGTGTAGACCATCTTTATATGTCTAAATTTGATAAAATGAATGATGACGAAATCATCTCTTACCTTGCTGATTTTCGTGATGACAGTATATTTGCTGTTGCACAGTTGCTCAGAAATGGTGTAAGTATTGAAAAAGTACACGAAATCACAAAGATTACTCCATATTTCTTGGAAGCGTTCAAGAGAATTACTGACTTTGAAACAGTTGTATCAAATAATGTAAATAATACAGACGTTTTAAAGCAGGCTAAAACAATGGGCTTTTCTGATACATTTATTGCAAAACTTTGGGGTGTATCTGAACTTGACGTGTTTAATTTAAGAAAAACAAACAGGATATTCCCTGTTTATAAAATGGTTGATACCTGCCATACAAACGCTTATATTCCGTATTTCTACTCAACATATAATGGTGAAAATCAGTCAATTATATCTGATAAAAAGAAGATTATTGTTTTGGGCGCAGGTCCTATAAGAATTGGTCAGGGTGTAGAGTTTGACTATTCTACAGTTCACGCAGTAACAACTATTAAAAACTCCGGTTACGAGGCTATTATTATAAATAATAACCCCGAAACCGTTTCTACCGACTATACAACTGCTGATAAACTTTATTTTGAACCTCTTACACCTGAAGATGTAATGAATATTATTGAACTTGAAAATCCGGACGGTATTATAGCAACACTTGGCGGACAGACAGCAATCAACCTTGCAAATCCGCTTTATGAGCGTGGGGTTAAAATTATCGGTACTGATTGCGATGCAATTGACCGTGCTGAAAACCGCGAAATGTTTGAAGAGATTCTTAATGACCTCAACATTCCACGCCCTGCAGGTAAAGCCGTTACAAAGATAGAAGACGGTGTTGCGGCAGCCGCAGAGATCGGTTACCCTGTATTGGTTCGCCCCAGTTTCGTTCTTGGCGGCAGAGCAATGCAGATTGTTGCTAATGAAGAGCAACTTCGTCATTATCTTAAAACTGCAGTTGAAATTGACGAAGATAAGCCCGTACTTGTTGATAAATATATTATCGGTAAAGAGGTAGAAATTGACGCTATCTGCGACGGCAAGGACGTTTTTGTTCCCGGTATTATGGAACTTGTTGAAAGAACTGGTGTTCATAGTGGTGACTCTATAAGCGTTTATCCTGCGTTCAGCATTTCTGACAAAGTTAAAGAAACTATAATTAATTATGCACAGAAACTTGGTCTTGGAATTGGTATTGTTGGTCTTTATAATATTCAGTTTATTGTAGATAAAAATGAAGATGTTTATATTATAGAGGTTAATCCAAGGTCTTCAAGAACTGTTCCTTTCCTTTCTAAATCTACCGGATATTCTCTTGCTGATATTGCAACTGAGGTTATTATGGGTAAGAGCCTTAAGGAACAGGGTATAACAGAAGTTTATCCCGAAGAGAAAAAACGCTGGTATGTAAAAGTGCCCGTATTCTCGTTCAATAAGATCAGAGGTCTTGATGCATACCTTTCACCCGAAATGAAGTCTACCGGTGAAGCCATTGGTTATGACGATAAACTCAATCGTGCATTGTATAAAGCACTTCAGGCATCAGGTATGAAGGTACTCAACTATGGAACTGTTTTTGCTACAATTGCTGATGAAGATAAGGCAGAAGCACTTCCGCTTATAAGAAGATTCTATAATCTCGGCTTTAATATTTGCGGAACAAAAGGCACCGCCGAGTATTTAATTAAAAATGGCATCCGCACACACGTCATGAAAAAACTCAGCGACGGCAGTGAAGAAATTCCTGATGCAATCCGTAGCGGTATGCTTGCTTATATCATCAATACAAGTGATATAAATGCGTCAGGAAACAACACACGTGACGGTCACGAGATAAGAAAACTCGCAACAGAAAATAACGTGAATGTGTTTACTGCTCTTGATACAGTTTCTGTATTGCTTGATGTTTTAGAAGAAATTACAATCTGCATATCAACTATTGATGCATAAGGAGTTTAAAATGTCGATTGAAAAAAATTATATACAGGAATTTTTTACTGTAGATAAAAATGAAAATATTGCCGATGATGTTTATGAAATGCGCCTTTTGGGTAATACATCCGCTATTACTAAGCCAGGGCAGTTTGTAAACATTAAGGTGGACGGATTTTATCTTCGCAGACCGATTTCTGTTTGCGATTATGATGAAAATGGAATAACACTTATTTACAAAGTTGTCGGTGGCGGAACTGAAGTAATGAGTAAAATTGAAAAAGGCACTGTCCTTGATTTGCTCGTTGGATTGGGTAATGGTTTTGACACTTCCAAAAGTGGTGACATACCGCTTCTTATAGGCGGCGGTATGGGCGTAGCACCCATGTATAACCTTTGTAAAAAACTTGTTGCAGAAGGTAAAAAACCGATTGTGGTAAATGGTTTTAACAGCGATAAAGATGTTTACTATGAAAATGAATTTAAGTCATTAGGTGCAGATGTTTACATCACCACTGTTGATGGAACCAACGGAACAAAAGGATTTGTAACTGATGTTACAAAAAACCTTGATTATACTTATTTTTACACATGCGGACCTATGCCCATGTTTAAATCAGTAGAAGCAACTGCCAAAACATCAGGTCAGTTTAGTTTTGAAGAACGTATGGGTTGCGGCTTTGGTGCGTGCATGGGTTGTTCTTGTGAAACTAAGTACGGTAATAAACGCATTTGTAAAGATGGTCCTGTGCTTGAAAGGGAGGAGATAGTATGGTAGATACAAGAGTAGTTTTAAGCGGAATAACTCTTGATAATCCTGTTATTCCTGCCAGTGGTACATTCGGTTTTGGCAGGGAATTTGCTGAACTTTATGATATTAACTGCCTCGGCACATTCTCTTTTAAAGGTACTACAAAAGATGCACGCTTCGGAAACCCTACACCAAGAATTGCTGAGTGCTCAATGGGTATGATAAACTCAGTCGGTTTGCAGAATCCGGGTGTAGAGCACGTTTTAAATTATGAACTCAAAGAACTTAAAGAATATTTTTCAAAGCCTGTTATGGCGAATGTTTCTGGATTTTCAATTGATGAGTACGTATATACTTGTCAGAAAATAAACGATGCGGAGCAGGTGGGTTGGATAGAGGTAAATATTTCCTGCCCTAATGTCCATGGTGGCGGAATGAGTTTTGGTACAACCCCTGAAGCGGCTGCCGAGGTTACAAAAGCAGTTAAGGCGGTTACCACCAAGCCTGTTTATATAAAACTTTCGCCAAATGTTGCAGATATTGCATCTGTTGCAAAAGCGTGTGAAGAAGCAGGTGCAGATGGTATAAGCCTTATAAACACTTTGCTTGGAATGAGAATTGATTTGAAAACAAAAAAATGTGTTGTAGCAAATAAGATGGGCGGTTTTTCCGGTCCTGCTATTTTCCCTGTTGCTGTAAGAATGGTATATCAGGTGTATGAGGCTGTTAAAATCCCTGTTATCGGTATGGGCGGCGTGTCAAGCGCAGAAGATGTTATTGAAATGATGCTTGCCGGTGCTACTGCTGTTCAGGTGGGTGCGGCAAACCTTGTTAATCCGTTTGCTTGCAAAGAAATTATAGAAGCATTGCCTGCTACTATGAAAAAATACGGAATTGAAAAATTGACTGATATAATAGGAGGTGCTCATTAATGGGCAGAGATGTAATTGTTGCTTGTGATTTTGCAAGTAAGGAAGATGTTTTTAAATTTCTGGATTTGTTTACTGACGAAAAACCGTTTGTAAAAATCGGTATGGAACTTTTCTATGCTGCGGGTCCAGAAATTGTAAAGGAGATTAAAAAAAGAGGTCATAAAATCTTTTTAGATCTTAAACTCCACGATATTCCGAATACTGTTAAAAAATCAATGGCAGTTTTATCAAAACTTGATGTTGATATGACTAATCTTCACGCATCAGGAACTATTGATATGATGAAAGCGGCTTTAGAAGGTCTTACACGCCCTGATGGCAGCAGACCTATACTTATAGCCGTTACACAACTTACTTCCACAAGCGAAGAAAGAATGAAGAACGACCTTTTAATCGATGCTCCTATTGATGAGGTTGTTATGCACTATGCTAAAAATGCTTCGGTTGCAGGTCTTGATGGTGTTGTGTGCTCTCCATTAGAGGCAGAAAAGGTGCATAAAACCTGTGGTGATAATTTTATTACAGTAACTCCCGGAGTACGTTTTGCTGATGGTGATATTGGCGATCAGGTGCGTGTTATGACTCCTGAGCAGGCAAAGAAAATTGGCTCAGACTATATAGTTGTCGGCAGACCTATTACTGCTGCTGATGACCCTGTTGCTGCATATAAAAGATGCGTTGCAGAATTTGTTGGTTGATTTTAAGGAGGATATATTAATATGAAAAAGATAATTGCAAAAGATTTGCTTAAAATTAAAGCAGTGTTTTTCAGACCCGAAGAACCATTTACATGGGCAAGCGGAATTAAAAGTCCTGTTTATTGCGATAACCGCCTGACATTAAGCGATATTGAAGTTCGCAGTGATGTTGAAAATGGATTGGCTCAGATTATAAAAGAAAATTATCCCGATGCAGAGGTACTTATGGGAACATCAACTGCAGGTATTGCACACGCAGCAATAACTGCACATATACTTGGTCTTCCTATGGGATATGTACGCAGCGGTGCAAAAGACCACGGCAGAAAAAATCAAATAGAGGGTAAACTTATTCCCGGTCAGAAAGTTGTTGTTATAGAGGACCTTATTTCAACCGGTGGCAGTGTTATAGAGGTTGTAGAAATTCTGCGTGAAGCAGGTGCAGAAGTTTTAGGTATTGCTTCTATCTTTACTTATGGTATGCAGAAAGGTCTTGACAGACTTGCTGCCGCTAATGTTAAAAATATCAGTTTAACAGAATTTGATGTTATTGCCGAAGCCGCTGCTGAGGAAGGTTATATCCGTCAGGAAGATATTGCACGTTTGATAGCGTTTAGAAATAATCCGTCTGACGAAAGTTGGATTGAGGTGTCAAAATGAGAAGCGTAATCGATATTAAAGATTTATCAAAAGAGGAAATCAGCGAACTTGTGTCAGTTTCCGAAGATATAATATCAAATCCTCAAAAATACGCTCATAAATGTGAAGGAAAGAAACTGGCAACGCTTTTTTTTGAACCGTCTACACGAACAAGACTCAGTTTTGAAGCGGCTATGTATGAACTCGGCGGAAATGTACTGTCGATGTCGGATTCTGCGTCAAGTTCTGCCTCAAAAGGCGAAAGCGTAGCAGATACGGCTAAGATAATATCGTGCTATGCAGATATTATAGCCATGCGCCATCCGAAAGAAGGCGCACCGATGGTTGCCTCTATGAATAGCACTATCCCTGTTATAAATGCAGGCGACGGAGGTCATAGTCATCCCACGCAGACACTTACAGACCTTTTGACAATTCATCGTGAAAAAGGCAAATTTGAAAATCTTACGGTTGGTCTATGTGGTGACCTTAAATTTGGCAGGACGGTTCATTCGCTTATTTCTGCATTAACTCGTTATGAGGGAATTAAGTTTGTCCTTATTTCTCCCGAAGAACTCAAAGTTCCGAGTTATGTTAAAAATACCATTAAAGAAAATGGATTAGAATATGAGCAGACAACCGATTTAATGAGTGTATTACCAAAACTTGATATTTTGTATATGACTCGAGTGCAGAGGGAGCGTTTCTTTAATGAGGAGGATTATCTTCGCCTTAAAGACAGTTATGTTTTAACTCCCGAAAAACTGGAATGTGCTAAAAAGGATTTATCTATTATGCACCCGTTGCCGAGAGTTAACGAAATAAGCGTTGCAGTAGATGATGACCCGCGTGCATGCTATTTCAGACAGGCGCTTAATGGGAAATATATCAGAATGGCATTAATTTTAAAACTGCTGGAGGTGGAGTAAGTGAATATAGATTCTATTAAAAACGGAATTGTTATTGACCACATTGAAGCAGGAAAAGGTATGGAGATTTATAATTTGTTAAAACTCGATACCTTAGGGTGTTCTGTAGCAATTATCAAGAATGCTTCCAGCAATAAAATGGGGAAGAAAGATATTATAAAAATAGATGCTAAAATTGACCTTGATATGGATATACTTGGATTTGTTTCTCCAAGTGCAACCGTTGATATTATCCGTGACGGCGTTTTGGTAGAGAAAAAGAAGATGACTTTGCCCGAAAAACTTGTAAATGTTATCTACTGTAAAAATCCACGTTGCATAAGTTCTACCGAGCAGGAACTTCCGCACATATTCAACCTTACAAATAAGGAAGAACGTGAATACAGATGTATTTACTGTGAAACTAAAGGTAAATAATATAATTCACATATTATTCACAAATTCTATGGTTATTCTTAATTTTTGCGTAGTATAATTCAATCAACTAAAAGACAAATACTGGAAGGGGATTGATATGGGAACGCACGAACCATATGCAAAAGAACTTAATAATTTGCTTGACGAAATGCAGATTGAAGCATTGCGTGAACAATATACTAAAGTTAAAGAACTTATGACATATTATCATTGTGCAATGCTTGAAATGGAAACAAAACTAAATGTTTTAAATGAGCAGTTTGCTTTGCAAAATGAAAGAAATCCCATAGATAGCATAAAATCAAGACTTAAATCAATGTCAAGCATTCAGGATAAACTTCGCCGCCAGGGACATAGTATGAATATCGATAATATCGAAGAATTTTTAAGCGATGTTGCAGGTATACGTGTTATATGTTCCTTTATAGACGATATTTATATGCTTGCAGATTGTTTGCGTGAACAGGATGATATAGAAATTCTGGCATGTAAAGATTACATAAAAAATCCTAAGCCGAATGGCTATCGGAGTTTGCACCTTATTGTACAGATACCGATTTTTCTACAGAACGAAAAACGGCTTATGCGTGTAGAGGTTCAATTAAGAACCATTGCAATGGAATTTTGGGCTAACTTAGAGCACAAACTCAGGTATAAAAAAAGCCTTGGCGAAAAAACAGAACTTGAAATAGAGCAGGGGCTTAAAGAATGTGCTGACATCAGCGCAGAATTAGATGCAAAAATGTATGAGATACGAAATAAAATATCTAATTAGTAACATAATATCATTAAAAGATTTTTAAGAGGTTTTTATGAAGAAAAGCATTTTGCAGGTTTTTGTAGGCTCAATTATATTAGGCATCATAATGGATATTGTGTTTTTCATAATAGGCAGATTTGATTTATCTGTTGTATGGGGCACATTATTGGGCATTGCCTGTGCGTGCCTTAATTTCATTTTTTTAGCTGTAACGGTTTCAAAGGCATTGGGTAAAGGCAAAACAGCAGGCGGATACATGGGGATAAGTTATCTTCTGCGTTTGGCTTTTATTGGAGCAATAGTTGTGTTTGCAATCAAATCACCATATATAAATTATGTTGCTGTTGTAATTCCTCTACTGTACCCAAGAGTAATAATTACTTTTATACAGGGAATAATAAAATGGAATAAAAAATCTGATGAAAAGGCGGGTGATAGCGTTGGAGGGGCCTAAGATATTGTTTACAATACCGTATCTTAATATCAGAGTTACAGAAACTGTGGTAGATACGTGGCTTGTAATGGCTGTTATCACAATTTTATGCATATGGCTAACTCGCGGATTAGAAATTGTTCCAAAAACAAAACGTCAATTGGCTGCAGAAAAATTAGTGTCTTTGGTTAATAATATGGTATTAAGTACTATGGGACACAGGTATCTTTCTTTTGCACCATACATTGCAGCGCTTTTTGCCACTTCAATGATAGGAAGTCTTTCAAGTCTTATCGGACTTCGTCCCCTTACGGCGGATTTCAGCACCACTTTGGCTTGGGCTTTGCTGGCGTTTATAATGATACAGGGTAATAACATACGCTTAAACGGAGTCGGAGGTTGGCTTAAAGGCTTTTTAGATCCTGTACCGTTTATGTTACCATTAAATATCGTTTCAGAAATAGCAAACCCTATTTCAATGTCGTTCCGTCATTTTGGAAATATTGCTGCAGGTATGGTTATCACATCGCTTTTATATTCCGCTTTGGCTGCATTGAGCAATTTTGTACTTGGATGGATACCGAGTGACTTTGTGGCGGGAATACCAATATTCCAATTGGGATTACCTGCAATATTATCAATATATTTTGACGTGTTTACAAGTTTTCTTCAGGCGTATATCATATGTATGCTTACAATGGTATATGTATCCGGAGTTGACTCAAGAGAGTAATAAAAAAATTTTTATATAAACGGAGGTATTTATTATGTTGGAAAGAGCAATAGTTTTAGCAGCATCTGCTGTGGGTGCAGGTTTGGCTATGATAGCAGGTATCGGTCCTGGTATTGGTCAGGGATATGCGGCAGGTAAAGCGGCAGAGGCAGTAGGACGTCAGCCCGAAGCAAAAGGTGATATTACTTCAACTATGCTTTTTGGTTGCGCAGTTGCTGAATCTACCGGTATATATGGTCTGGTAGTGGCGCTGATTTTACTTTTTGCTAACCCTCTTATTAACTTACTGTAATAAAAATCAGGAGGCTTAAAAATGCCATTTGTAAGTATAGATGTATGGACCATTATAATGCAGTGGGGAAACCTGCTTATATTGTTATGGCTTTTTAAAAAGTTTTTGTTTAAGCCTGTTATGGCAATTTTAGAGGCTCGTGAAAACGAGATTAAAGGTATGTATGACGAGGCCGAAAATGCACGCAGTACAGCGGACGAACTTAAATCAGAGTACACTTCTAAACTCAATAATGCCCGTGATGAGGCAGATGAAATCGTAAAAAGTGCTGTAAAAACAGCAAAATCTGCTTCTGATGAAATCATTACTGATGCTCAGGTTAAAGCCAACGCATTAATAGAGCGTGCTAATGAAAAAATTGAAATTGAGCGTAAATCTGCTATAAATCAGGCTAAGAATGATTTGTCGGATATGGCGCTTACTATTGCGGGCAAAGTTATTGAACGTGATATCAAGGCTGATGATCACAGTAAAATGATTGATAAATTCATAGAAGAATTGGGTGATGCATCATGACGGCAGTTTCGTATGCAGAAGCACTTTATTCACTTGCTTTAGAAGAGAATGTTACAGAGGAGATTTACTCACAGATAGATTCTGTTAAGTTTGCGTTTGATGATAATCCGGAACTTTCTAAGATACTGGATCGCCCATGTTCAGATAAATCTGAGCGTACGGCTTTTATTGACAGATGCTTTAAAGATATCAATTTATATCTTTTAAACTGCATAAAAGTTATGAGTAAACATCGTGCTACTGTACATTTTTCTGAAATGGCTGATGAATTTATGAAACTGTACCGAAAGGAAAACGGTATAGAGATTGTAAATGTAATAACAGCAACCGCATTAAGCGATGAACAATCAGAAAAACTTAAAATTAAACTTGAAAAGAAACTTGGCAAAAAAGTTATCCTTTCCGCTTCGGTAGACCCCGATATAATGGGTGGAATAATTGTACGTACGGAAAGCAGCCAGATAGATGCCAGCATCAGAACACGGCTTGACGATATCCAAAAACAAATCAAGTCGGCAGTTATTTAGTGGAGGTTTATAATGAAACCTGATGAAATAAGCAAATTAATTAAAAGTGAAATTAAAAACTACGAAAACAAAGTTACTTACAGCGAAACTGGTTACGTTATCGAAGTTGGTGACGCTATTGCCCGTGTGTACGGTCTTGATGACTGCATGTCCAACGAACTTTTGGAGTTCGAAAATGGCGAAATGGGTATGGCGTTAAACCTTGAAGAAGAATTTGTAAGCGTAGTTATTTTAGGTGATGATACCGGAATTAAAGAAGGCAGTGTTGTAAAACGCACAGGCAAGGTTGTAAGTGTTCCTGTTGGTGATGCACTTGTAGGAAGGGTTGTAGACGCACTTGGTAACCCGATAGACGGCAAAGGTCCTATAATGGCTGAAGAAACACGCCCTGTAGAATCCAATGCTCCTGGTATTATTACAAGACAGTCTGTTAATGTTCCATTGCAGACAGGTATTAAAGCAATTGACTCTATGATACCTATAGGCAGAGGACAGAGAGAACTTATTATAGGTGACAGGCAGACCGGTAAAACGGCTATTGCTGTTGATACCATAATCAATCAAAAAGGCAAAGATGTTATCTGTATTTATGTTGCTATAGGTCAGAAACGTTCAACTGTTGCACAATTGGTTGAACTTCTCACTAAAACCGGTGCTATGGAGTATACAATAGTTGTATCTGCTACTGCATCAGAGACTGCTCCTTTGCAATATATTGCACCGTATGCAGGTTGCACTATGGGCGAATACTTTATGAATAAAGGTAAAAGTGCGCTCATAGTATATGATGATCTGTCAAAACACGCGGTTGCATACAGAACACTTTCTCTGCTTTTGAAACGTCCGCCTGGACGTGAAGCATATCCCGGAGATGTATTCTATCTCCATTCAAGATTGCTTGAGCGTGCTGCTAACCTTGCACCGGAATACGGTGGTGGTTCGCTTACTGCGTTGCCTATTATTGAAACTCAGGCAGGTGACGTATCTGCATATATTCCTACTAACGTAATTTCAATTACTGACGGACAGATATTTTTGGAAACCGAACTTTTCCATAATGGTATAATGCCGGCTGTAAACCCCGGTATTTCCGTATCACGTGTTGGTGGTAATGCACAGATTAAAGCGATGAAAAAAGTTGCAGGTAAACTTAAACTGGAATATTCTCAGTACAGAGAACTGCAATCATTCTCACAATTTGGCTCAGACCTTGATGCTGATACAAAAAGCCGTTTGAGAAAAGGTGAGAGAATCGTTGAGGTGTTAAAACAGGGAAGGTCTAACCCTGTAACTGTTGAAAACCAGGTGTATATTATTTATGCCGTTATCAACAACTATCTTGATGAGGTAGAACTTTCTGACGTTTCTATGTATGAGAAACAATTGTTTGAATATATCAATGAGTCACACCCGGAAATTACTAAGGAAATTGTGTCTACCGGCGCACTTTCGGATGATGGTATGACAAACCTTGATAATGCAGTAAAAACTTTTACAGAGCGTTTTTTGAAATTACACGCAAAGAGGTGAATGACTGATGGCTGGCGGTTCTATGAAGGATATTAAACTCCGCATTAAAAGTATACAAGGCACGCGCCAGATTACTAAAGCGATGCAACTGGTTGCATCTTCTAAGTTGCGCCGTGCCAGAGAACGTATGGAACTTTCGATTCCGTATTCAAAAACATTTAATGAGATCATAAATAAATTTTCAGCGAGTGCAGACACGGGAGATAGCATATTCTTTTCCGGCAGAGAAGTTTCTAAAGTTTGTCATTGCGTTATAGCGGGCGATAGGGGTCTTGCCGGCGGATACAATTCTAACGTGTTTAAAGAGGTTATGCGTCATATATCTGAGCATAATTACGAAACTAAGATTTTTCCTATAGGAAGAAAAACAGTAGAATTTTTTAAAAAACGTTCGGAATTAATTAATGAATCGTTTGCAACTGCAGCTGATATCAGTATTGGTAATTGCTTTGAAATCGGCAAAATTCTTACTGAAATGTATTTGAATAGTGAGTTCGATGAACTATACCTTACCTATACTCATTATAAAAACATTTTGCATCAGGAACCGGTAACTATTAAAATTTTTCCGTTGCCTGAAAATACTGATGAAAAGAAAACACAATTAGAATGTGAGCCTTCTTTCGCTTCAACTGTAAAGTCTGTAATGCCATCATATGTAGCATCTGCGGTTTATACTGCTGTTGCACAGTCATATGCAAGTGAACTTACTTCAAGGCAGAATGCTATGGATACCGCCACAAGTAATGCTGACGAAATGCTCAGCGAGTTACAGTTGCAGTACAACCGTGCTCGTCAGGCAGGTATTACTCAGGAAATCACCGAAATTGTGGCAGGTGCTAATTCATAATAAAACGAAAGTTAATCCTGTACGCTAAAAATGGAAAGGTTTTTGTAATATGAATAATAAAGGAACAGTAATTCAGATAATAGGTCCCGTTGTTGACATTCGTTTTGATGAAGGTCAGCTTCCGGCACTCAAAAATGCTATTGAAATACCAAACGGAGATGCTACGGTGGTTGTTGAAGCGGCATCTCATCTTGGCGATAATATTGTACGTTGTATTGCAATGAATTCAACTGACGGTCTTAAACGCGGATTAGAAGCGTTAGACACCGGATCAGGTATTAAAGTTCCCGTAGGTGATGCTACACTTGGAAGAATATTCAATTTGCTAGGTGAGCCAATTGATGAACTTCCTGCGCCTAAGATTGAAGAAAAATGGAGTATCCATCGCAATCCTCCGTCTTATGATGAGCAGGAAAGCACTACAGAAATACTCGAAACCGGTATTAAGGTTGTTGACCTTATTGCACCGTATGCAAAAGGCGGTAAAATCGGTCTTTTTGGTGGTGCGGGTGTTGGTAAAACAGTTCTTATTATGGAACTTATCAATAACGTCGCCAAACAACACGGTGGTATTTCTGTATTTACCGGTGTTGGAGAGCGTACCCGTGAAGGTAACGACCTTTATAATGAAATGAAAGAATCCGGTGTTATAAATAAAACTGCGTTGGTATATGGACAGATGAACGAGCCGCCAGGAGCAAGAATGAGGGTTGCTCTTTCCGGCCTTACTATGGCGGAGTATTTCCGTGATGCGCAAGGACAGGACGTTCTGCTTTTTATTGATAATATTTTCAGATTTACTCAGGCAGGTTCTGAGGTTAGTGCGCTTTTAGGCAGAATGCCGTCTGCTGTTGGCTACCAGCCAACATTGGCCACTGAAATGGGTGCTTTGCAGGAGCGAATCACTTCTACAAAAAAGGGTTCAATCACGTCTGTTCAGGCGGTATATGTACCAGCCGACGACTTGACAGACCCTGCGCCTGCAACAACTTTTGCACACCTTGATGCTACAACCGTACTTTCAAGAAACATTGCTTCATTGGGTATATACCCTGCGGTTGACCCGTTGGAATCAACATCGAGAATACTTTCTCCCGAAATTGTTGGTCAGGAGCATTATGAAACTGCAAAAGCAGTTCAGCATATTCTGCAGAGATATAAAGAACTGCAGGATATCATTGCAATTATGGGTATGGACGAACTTACTGAAGAAGACAAAATTATTGTAAACCGTGCAAGAAAAGTGCAGAGATTTTTATCTCAGCCATTCTCAGTTGCGGAACAGTTTACCGGTATGCAGGGCAGATACATTCCTCTTAAAGAAACCATACGTGGATTTAAAGAGATTGTTGAAGGTAAACATGATGATTTGCCTGAGTCTGCATTTCTGTTTGCCGGTACCATTGATGAAGTTATTGAAAAAGCCGCTAAGGAAAGTAAATAACGGAGGGCAATATGTCAGAATTCAAATTAACTGTTGTAACTCCCGACGGTGTAGTGTATGAAGGGTTAGCAAACTCTGTTACAGTGCGTACAACTACAGGAGATGTTGGAATTTTAAAAGGTCATGCACCGTTTGTTGCGCCGCTTGCAGTAGGGCAGGCACGTGTAAAAATAGGTAATGATTATAAAAATGCTTCGTGTATAGGCGGCGTTATCAGTGCCGATAAAGAACAAGTCAGAATTGCCGCTAACGCATTTGAGTGGGCGGATAATATTGATATTGCACGTGCTGAAAAAGCCAAAAGCGAAGCAGAAAAGATTATAGGATCATCGTCCGATATTGCACAACTTGATAAAGCGAAGGGGAAACTTCTTCGTGCTATCACAAGAATAAATGTTGCTAATAATAAATAAAGGAGGATATTAAAATGGAATTTAAAGGTTCAAAAACAGAGAAAAATCTTATGGAGGCATTTGCCGGAGAAAGTCAGGCAAGAAATAAGTATACTTATTTTGCCTCTGTTGCTAAAAAAGAAGGTTATCAGCAGATAGCCGCAATATTTGAAGAAACTGCAAACAACGAAAAAGAACACGCAAAACTTTGGTTTAAAGCATTGGGAGAACTTGGCAATACTGCAGAAAACTTATTGCACGCCGCTGAGGGTGAAAACTATGAGTGGACTGATATGTATGACAGATTTGCAAAAGATGCTGAAGAAGAAGGTTTTGCTGAACTTGCAGCACAGTTCCGCCTTGTTGCTAAAATTGAAAAAGCACACGAAGAACGCTATCGTGCACTTTTAAGCAATGTGGAGATGAACAAAGTGTTTGAAAAGAGCGAAGAAATTATGTGGGAATGCCGTAACTGCGGTCACCTTGTAATTGGTAAAAAAGCACCAGAAGTTTGTCCTACATGCGCACATCCTCAGAGTTTCTTTGAAGTAAGAAAAGAAAATTACTAATACATATATAAATATAAAAAGCCTGTTACTAATTAAAGTAACAGGCTTTTTGATTATAATAGATCAAGTCATTCTGTTGTAACGTGTGATATCAATTACAAATTCAAGCGGTTCACCTTTTGCAAAATGATCAAGATTTTTAAGGCAGTTAAATGCAGAAAAATCAATTTTTTCAGGGTCTCTGCTCCATCCGTTGCCTCCAATGTGGTGACCGGTAAATACTGCGTTGCTAACCTGACGAACAGGGTCATCAATTGCAGGCATATCAGCATTTTCCGGATTTAAAGACGGGTCCATAACATCTAAACCGGCACGTATTCTTCCTGACATTATTTCTTCAATTAGTGCAGGCTCGTCGATAATAGGGCCGCGTGCGGTGTTAACTAAAACAGCCCCGTCGGGTAACATGGCAAGCAGTTCTTTTGTAACTGTACCTACTGTTTCTTCGCAAAGACCTGCATGTATAGCAATAATCTGAGATTTAGAGAAAAGTTCTTCTAATGAATTAACTTTTATCACACCCTCAGGCATATTTTCAACATATGGGTCATATGCATATATTTCCGGCATGAAAGGACGAATATATTCAACGAACTTACGACCTATATAACCCATACCATAAATACCTACACGAGTCTGATATAAAGTGCCGACACGTCTAGTTTCTCTGTCAGGACGTTCTTTATCATCCCTTGCGTGTTCAATAAATAGTGGAATATCTTTGAGCATTGTCATAAGAAGCGATACAGCACCTTCTGCTATACCGTAACCTGCTGCATCTCCCCAGTTAGTGACAGTAATATGTGGGCTTTCTATGATGGGTGCATCAATCCATCCACTAATAGAACCGGTAATATTGCAAATATATTTGAGGTTACCTGGATTATCTGCTAGTTCGTTTGGAACATGAGGACTTGACCACATAGTGAGAAGAACGTCATATTCACGAATAATATTTGCATAATCCTCTTCGTTGTAGTCGGGTTCCAGAGAAAGTTCTGTAACATCGTAGAGTTTTTTTAATTCTCTCATCAATGGGCAATCGCCAGAATAAGGCAATTGTTCAATATGACTTTTATCCTTATATACTTTTAAAATTTTCACAATAACAGTCTCCTTTAACTAAAAAATTACTGATTGGTTTCATCAGGAACTATGATTGTAACGAATAGGGTCCATGATGAATTTTAATGGTTTCCCTTCACTAAACAGTTTAAGATTTTCCAAACAGTTCGAAGCAGTAAAATCAAGTTTTTCAGGATTAGTGCCCCAAATGGAGTCAGCAATAAAATGACCTGTCATTATAAGATTTCTAAGTTGACGCATCTCGTCTCCGGCTTCAGGCCAGTCAGTAGGATCCATAACATCAAGCCCTGCACGGAGTCTTCCTGCTTTTAGTTCTGCCATAAGTGCGTCCTGGTCAATAATTTTGCCACGTGCAGTATTAATTAGTATACCGCCGTCAGGAAGCATAGAGAGAAGTTCTTTAGTTACAGAACCTGCAGTTTCCTCGCAAAGTGCGGCATGGATAACAATAATCTGTGATTTGGAGAACAGTTCTTCTAAGGAGTTTACTTTTGTAACACCTTCGGGCATATTTTCCACATATGGGTCAAATGCGTACATCTCAGGCATATACGGACGGATAAATTCAACAAATCTACGTCCAATAGCACCCATGCCATAAATACCTACACGGGTAAAGTGTAATGAACACATCTGTCTGTCGGGATGTGCACTTATACCGTTGTTTTTGGCGTGGTCAATTGCCAGAGGAATTTCTTTCATAACAGCGTGGAGCAGAGCAAAAGCGCCTTCTGCAACGCCAAAAGCAGGAGCATCGCCCCAGTTTGTAACTGTTATATGAGGACTTTCAATAATAGGCGCATCAATCCAACCGCTAACGTGACCTGTGATATTGCATATGTATTTAAGATTACCTGGGTTATCAGCAAGTTCATTTGGAACGTGAGGAGATGCCCACATGGTGAGCAAAACGTCGTATTTACGTATAAGTTCAGCATAATCTTCTTCTTTGTAATCGGGATCAAGAATTACTTCATCTATGTCATATAATTTTTTGATCTCTTTTAATAATGGACTGTTGGTACCATAATAGGGGGCATCGTACATATCGTACTTGCTTATATATGTTTTTAAAATTTTCACAGCGGATTCCTCCATGTTTTGAAAAGTAAATTATTTATACAGAGTTTTAAGATATTTCATATCATCCACAGCATGAGCATAATGTGCTTCAGCAGTATCTTCAAATTTAACAAATTCAATAGCCAAAGAACCGTTAAATCCATTGCCTACATGGTAGTTAACCATTTTCTCGATATAGCCTGTGCCATCGTTCAGAGGAGAAAATTCTTCACTACCTTTTGCAATGTATTGACAATGAATATGAGAAATACGGTCACCATATGCTGCATAGCATCTGTCTGCGAATTCAATATCTGTAGATAGATGAATTATTGCACCATAACGTTCTTTATCAAGTTTTGCAAAAATTTCACCAGCAGTTTCAGGAACTTCCATAAAGGTATTTGCATGACATTCACAGAGCATTTTTGTATAGTCGGGCATCATATCGGTAAGTTTTTTAAGATTCTCTAATTGCTTTGAAACATCACAAACAGAGTCGTCAGAAGATTCAAAGTTGAATTTAACACCTTTTGCTTTTACTGCTTTAACTGCATCAGCAATTTCTTTATAAGTCTTTTCGTCATACTCATTAAAGGATAAATATGTATTAAAAAAGAATGGAATGTCTGCAGCGGCAAGTTTTGCTTTTTCATCATCACTTGCCAGAGTGTAGTGGTATTGCCACAGTTCTATTCCGTAAAATCCATCTTCCTTTGCTTTATCAATAAAATCACTTACATTAAACGTGGGAATACGTCCAGGAGCCCAACGATTTTTTTCCATAGAAACAGACCCCAAATAGATTTCTTTCATGTTAACATCTCCTTAGAATAACAAATTGATTTTAAAGAAATTGGAAAAATCAATGTGCCTATAATTATTAAATATTATACCACACTATATATATGAATGTAAAGATAATTATGAGCAGATTGTAAAACTCATAGATATGTATAAATACTACATAACAACGTTCTAAAAATATTATTGTGAAAATCTACTATTTTGGGCAAAACTGTGCACAATTCTTTAAACATATCGCACAAAACTATATTGACACAAAAATAACGCATATGATATACTCTAGATGTATAACTATTACAGGTGTAATAGTATGCCCAAAACCAAATCAATCGAGAAAAGGAGTGTTAAAAATGATTCGAAGAATTTTGACAGTTTTGGTAGCAGTTGCAATGTGTTTTTCTATGTTTGCCGGTTGTGGTGATGAAGTTGCTACTTCTGAAATTGCAGGCGTATACGGCAAGGGTGAAATTACATATCCTCTGCAGACAAATGGCGAAGAACTTGAGTTTTTTGCTCAAATCGCATCTGGTGTTGCGAAATTGGGTATGACAGTTGATGAAACAGAGTTCCGTAAAGAACTTGAAAAAAGAACTGGTGTTAAAGTTAAATACATTACACCGTCAAGCGCACAGTGGAGTGAGCAGTTCAACCTTTTATTCTCATCTAACGATTTACCCGATATCATTCAGGGAGACTGGCGCAATTATGCAGGCGGCGGTGCAGACGGTGTTATTGACTCTGGATTTATAACCGACCTTACACCTTACCTGGAAGATTATGCACCAAACCTTTGGAAACGTCTTCAGGAAAATGAAGCGGCTAACCGCAGTGCAAGATCTCCAAAAGGAAGATATTATTCTTTCTATTCTTTCAACCACGATGTACCTTGCTACGGCCCCTATTTGAGAGCAGACTGGCTTAAAGAACTCAATCTGGAAGTTCCTGAAACTCTTTCTGAGTGGGAAACAGTTCTTGCAGCATTCAGAGATAAGAAAGGCGCAGATGCACCTTTAGCATTTGGTTGGTCTAAGTTCTATACAATGGGTGTTTTTGAAACAGCGTTTGATACCTCATCAAGCATCTATGTAGATGATAACGGCAAAATCGCTTTCGGTCCTGCAACAAGCAACTGGAAAGATTATATGCTGAAAATGAAAGAGTGGGTGGATAAAGGCCTGCTTGACAAAAACGTTGTTACTACAGAAAACGATGCCCTTAACGCATACATACTCACCGGTGAAACCGGCGCAGCTATTGGTTGGCTTGCAAGCGGTATCGGTGCTATGATGACTGCTAAACCTGATGCTTCATTTGACCTTGTTGGCGCACCTTATCCTGTTATCAATAAAGGCGATACTCCCAGCCGTTACGGCGGAACAAAATCTCCTATAAGTAGTACTGGTCTTGCTATTGCTTCTACAAGCGAAAATAAAGAACTTGCTATGCGTTTCCTTGATTATGGTTACAGTGAAGCAGGTGACTTATTCTTCAACTATGGTATTGAAGGCGTTTCTTACGAAATGGTAGACGGTACACCAAAATATACTGACTTTGTTCTTAAAAATCCGGATGGATTGGCTATAACAGATGTTCTCAATCTTTATACACATGCAACTGCCGGCGGTCCTTACTTAATGCATAACGAAACATATCTTGAACAGATTACTATGCCGCAGCAGGTTGCTAGTACTAAGGCTTGGGTTACAGATGACACCCATATGATCCCCGGTATGACTCTTACAAGTGAAGAAAGAACAGAATATGCTAACATTATGACAGAAATCGATACTTATGTTGGCGAAGTTACTGCCGGATTTATCTGCGGTCAGAAAGATATTTCTGAAGTTGATGCAATGCCTGCAAAACTCAAACAGATGGGTCTTGACAGAGCACTTGAAATTCAGCAGAATGCACTTGACAGATACAACAGTTAATTAAAACTATTACATCTCATTTCTTCGGTGCGCAGAATGGCTGCGCACCGAAGGGATGTCCTTAATCTTTGGTTTTTGGGTTCTTGGGTATATAGTGAAGAAAACATTGTACAAATTAAATATTTAAACATTGAAAACAATACTGTCTTATTGGGTATAGATAGTATTGTTTTTTGTAATGAATGCATTAATGATTCATACAATTCAGTGTGCTATGGTAATTATACACCGGATGGAATTAAGATTGTGGGCATCAGTTTTTATAACTTTATGTAGATTGATTAATATTGACAAAATAAACCTATGGTAGTATAATGTACAAAGGAAATTTTTTATAATTTACGAGGTGTAATTATGTCAGATACTAAATTTAATTATGCAACAATCGAAGATTTAAAAGGCAAAATTGATGAGATGGGCTTGAAAAACCTGCCTATGGCAGACGATGTTTCTTGCCTTGCTGATGATGTTAAAATTGGTAATACTGTTGTTCCTAACAGAATTGCTATTCAGCCTATGGAGGGTTGTGACGGTACCGCTACGGGTGAGCCGGATGAACTCACTATAAGACGTTACGACCGTTTTGCTGAAAGCGGTGCGGGTCTTGTGTGGGCTGAAGCGGTTGCTATTGTGGAAGAGGGCAGAGCAAACCCCAGACAGTTATACATAACAGAGAATAACATTGATGCTTTCAAAAAAATGAATGACAGAATCCGCGAACTTTCTATGAAGAAAAACGGGTTTGCGCCAATAATTATTATGCAGGCAACTCACTCGGGAAGATATGCAAAACCTACCGGTACTCCTGCACCACTCATTGCATATAACAATCCTTTATTTGAGGGCGAAAATCCTATTGATAAATCCAGAATTATTACTGATGATAAACTTTTTGCTTTGGAAGAACAGTTCGGTAAAGCAGCAAAAATGGCTGAAGAAGCAGGGTTTGACGGTATTGACGTAAAATGCTGCCACAGATACTTAAACTCTGAACTTCTTTCTGCATATACAAGAGAAGGTGCTTTCGGCGGAAGTTTTGAAAACAGAACAAGACTTTTAAGAAATGGTATCAAAAATGCAACCGAAGCAACCAGCAAAGATTTTATCGTTACTACACGTATGAATGTGTACGATGGATTTGAATATCCTTACGGCTGGGGTGTAAAAGAAGGTACAGGCAAAGAAATTGACCTTACTGAACCTTTGAAACTTATTGATATTCTCCATAACGAACTTGGCGTAAAAATGGTTGATGTTTCTATAGGTAACCCATACGTAAATTCTTTTGTAAATCGTCCTGCAGATGCTACTGCTGCACTTTCAGGTGAGCATCCGTTAATCGGTGTTGACAGAATGTATGCTTGCGTCGGAGCTGTACAGAAAGCGTTCCCCGAACTCGTAGTTATGGGCTCAGGTGTTTCTTATATGCGTCAGTTCTCCGGTAATCTTGCAGCAGGCGCTATTAATGCCGGTATGATGACTATGCAGGGCTTCGGAAGAGAAGCATTTGCGTATCCTCAGTTTGCAAATGACCTTATACATAAAGGTGCTATGGAGAAAAATATGTGCTGCATTACTTGCGGAAAATGCACAGAACTTATGCGCGCCGGCGGTGTTGCAGGTTGTGTAATTAAAGACACAGAGGTTTATATGCCTTTGTATAAAAAGTATTGTATGAATAAATAATTAACCGGAAAGGATAAATTGATATGAAAAAAGTTGCTATTGTAACAGGATGTAATGGCGGTATTGGTTTTGCTACTGCTGAAAAACTTATGAATGAAGGCTACTTTGTAGTTGGTATGGACGTATCTGATGAAAGCAAAATTTCGTCAGCAGATTTTAAATATGTGAAAGGTGACCTTTCAAAAGTTGCCGACAGAGAAAACCTTGTAAATGCCGCACTTGAAGTTAATGGTTCTATTAATGTGTTGGTGAATGTGGCAGGTGTTGCACCGAGAGTTCGTGCTGATCTTCTGGAAATGAGCGAAGAAAGTTATGACTTTGTTATGGGAATCAACACAAAAGGCACACTTTTCTTAACTCAACTCGTTGCAAATAAAATGATTGAAAATGAAAAAGTAGATGGTATTAAAGGATATATTGTAAATATTTCTTCAATGTCTGCATACACAAGTTCTGTTAATCGTGGCGAGTACTGCATTTCAAAAGCAGGCGCTTCAATGATTACAAAACTTTTTGCTGACCGTCTTGCAGAAGAAGGTATTATGGTTAACGAAATTCGTCCCGGTATTATTGCTACCGGTATGACATCTACAGTTCAGGCTAAGTATGACGCTTTGATCGATGGCGGCTTGCTTCCTATAAAAAGATGGGGTAAGCCCGAAGATATTGCAAACGGCGTATATGTGCTTTGCTCAGGCGCATTGCCATACGTCACCGGTCAGTCAATAGATGTTGACGGTGGTTTCCATATCCAAAGACTTTAATTCGGGGGACTGTAATGAACAAAGAAATTATAGAAATTAAGGGCCGTAAAGTGCCTTGTTATACACTTAACACTATTGTAATCGGATCAGGTTGTGCAGGATTTAATGCTGCAGACTGGTTACACACATTAGGTGTTACTGATATTGCTGTTGTTACTGAGGGTGTAAATCTTGGTACGTCAAGAAATACCGGTAGTGATAAGCAGACATATTATAAACTCTCACTTTCTTCCTCTGAAGAGGATAGTGTTGCAGATATGGCAAAATCTTTATTTGCCGGCAAAGGTGTAAATGGCGAACATGCTCTTATCGAGGCTGCTTGTTCTGCCAAAAGTTTTATTAAACTTGCAAACCTTGGCGTTCCGTTCCCTACAAACTTGTATGGTGAGTATGTTGGTTATATGACGGACCATGATATACATAAGCGCGCAAGTTCTGCCGGACCGTTAACCTCAAAATTTATGACTGAGGCGCTTGAAAAAAGCGTTAATACAAAAGGTATTGATATAATTGACGATACCACTATTGTAAAACTTCTTGTAAAAGACGAAAAAGTTATTGGTGCTATTGGTATAGATAAAAATTCTCTTTACGAAGAAAACAATGGTGTTGTTATCTTTGTTTGTGAAAATATCATTATGGCTACAGGTGGTCCTGCAGGTATTTACCAGAACAGTGTATTCCCCAAATGTCATAACGGAATGAGCAGCCTTGCTATTGAGGCAGGTGCTGCAACTGCCAACTTCCAAGAGTGGCAGTATGGCCTTGCATCTATTGACTTCAGATGGAATGTATCGGGTACTTATCAGCAGGTAATACCAAAGTATATTTCTGTAGATGCTGACGGTAACGAAAAAGAATTTTTAAATGACTACTTTGAAAACCCTGCAGATGCACTTAATCTGGTGTTTATGAAAGGTTATCAGTGGCCGTTTGATACTGCAAAGGCTGCCGGTTCTTCATTGATTGACCTTATTATCTTTAACGAAACTGTAAATAAAGGTAATAAAGTATATATGGATTTCCGCAGCGAGCCGACCGCTTTAAAAGATGGTTTTGATTGCTTGTCTGAAGAAGCATATTCTTACCTTAAAAATTCAGATGCTCTTATTGACTTGCCTATCAAGCGCCTTGAAAAGATGAATAAAAAGGCAATCGACCTTTATATGAGCAATGGAATAGACCTTTATAATGAACCGTTGCGTGTTGCTGTTTGCGCTCAGCACAATAACGGTGGTATAAATGTTGACCTTAACTGGGAAACAAACGTAAAAGGATTGTATGTTGCAGGTGAAGCCGCAGGTACTTTTGGCGTTTACAGACCCGGTGGCTCTGCACTTAACTCCACACAGGTTGGTTCAATGCGTGCCGCAGAAAGCATTGCATTGAATACACGTAAAGATGCTGCCATCCATAGCAATGTAGCAGATGCTATTGCGTGTGCAGATGATACACTTGAATTTGTATTTGCTGCCGGAAAAGGCGAAAAATACAATGACGAATTTACTGCTTTGCGCGACGAATATCGTGAAAAAATGAGTGCTGCAGCATCATATATCAGAATTCCTGCTGAAATGAAAGAATTAAAAGATGATGTATGGAATAAATACAAGACTATTCTTTCAGACGGCAAAGGTAGTGATGTATGCAATGTTATGCAACTGTTCAGACTTAAAGATATGTTTTTAACTCAGGCGTGCGTCCTTTCTGCAATGATTACTGCTGCTGAAACTATCGGTACACGCGGCGGTGCATTGGTAAGCGATAAACCCTTGACAGGAGAGAGCATTTTCTCAATTGAAATTGGCGACAAGTCTGCATTTGATAATAAACGTGTTATTGCCGTTGCAGATGAAAACGGTATTTCTACATCTATGATTGATGTTACACCCATTCCTCAGCCTGATTTGTGGTTTGAAAATGTGTGGAACGAATATATGGACAGATGGTCAATTAAATAATAAATTAGCGGCATACTGTGTGTGCCGCTTTTTGTAATTATAAAAAGCGGAGGAAACTGCATTGAACGCATATGATTTTGACAAAACTATATATAATGGCGATAGCACGGCACACTTTTATTTTTACTGTTTAAAGCATCAGCCTAAAATATTAAAATGGCTTCCGTATCAGGCATGGAGTTTTTTGAAATATGTACTTGGTATTTACACAAAAACTCAGTTTAAAGAACGGTTTTACAGATTTTTTAAAAGCGTAGACAATATAGAGCAGACTGTTGAAGATTTCTGGGATAAAAAAATTTGCAATATAAAAGTTTGGTATCTTAAAAACAGTAGGGAAGATGATTTAATAATTTCTGCATCCCCCGATTTTTTGTTGCGTCCTGCAATACGCCGTTTAAAACTTAAAAATCTTATTGCTTCGCGTGTTGATTTGCATGATGGCAAGTATACAGGACTTAACTGCTGGGGTGACGAGAAAGTAAAGAGGTTGCGTGCTGAATTAGGAGATATAGAGTATGACTATTTTTATTCAGATTCTTATTCCGATACACCGCTGGCAGAACTTGCTAAAATAGAAAGTTTTATTGTAAAAGGCGAAAAACTTGTACGTTGGTAATAAGCATAAAAAGTGACGGTCGCAGTTAACCGTCACTTTTTTTAATTATTCACTAATGTCAAAATTGCTTTTCAATTTTTTAATTGCTTTCTTTTCTATTCTTGATACATATGATCTGCTTATGCCAAGGATCTTAGCGATTTCTTTTTGTGTAAGTTCGCATCCGTTTATAAGCCCGTATCTTAATTCAATTACTTTTTGTTCACGTTCAGGCAGAATATCTTTCATGCATTGATATAATTTTTTAATTTGAAATTTAAGATTCACTTCGTCAAATATGCTTTCGTCATCGTTGCTTAGTTTGTCAATAAGTGTTATTTCGTTTCCATCTTTGTCTTTCCCTATGGGGTCTTGCAGAAGAACCTCGTTTCTTGATTTTTTTCCTGAACGTAAATGCATACGGATTTCGTTTTCAATGCATTTACCGGCGTATGTAGCCAATCTGGTGCCTTTGTCGGGGTTAAATGTTGTAATTGCTTTAATAAGTCCTATCGTTCCTATAGAAATTAAGTCGTCCGTATCATCATGAGTAAGGGAATATTTTTTTACGACATGTGCTACTAATCTTAAGTTTCGTTCTATAAGTATATTTTTTGCATTCCTGTCGCCGTTTTTGTATTGCTCCAGATACATTCTTTCTTCACTTGGTTTTAAAGGCGTTTGAAAAGAGTTTATGTTTGTTACGTATGACATCAGAAAGAATGTATTTGCAAGCATTGTAAAAAAGGAGTTTAACAGCAGACCGAACATACATGCACCTCCGAAAGAATTATACACCTTAGATTATATGTTGTTTCTTTTTGTAATGTGCCTGTCTGTTTTTAAAAATAAGTGTTGATTTTATCGCCAAAATAATATAAAATATTGTTGTTAATATTTAGGAGGATAATATTATGGATAAAGATTTAAAGCAAAGTATTATCACACGTCTTAATTCTGTTGCAGATGCACTTCGCAAAAATCATATGGATGCTTATGTTGTGGAAAGTAAAGACGAACTGCTTGAGAAAATTGCAGGATTGATTGACAAAAACGAAACTGTTTTCAGCGGTGGCTCTGCGACTTTAAAAGAGGCAGGCGTTATTGATATGCTCAATAACGGGGGATATGATTTTTATTACAGAGGAAGATGCGATGCTGACGGAAAAGAAATTGACGTTATGCGCAAAGCATTTTACGGGGATTGGTTCTTAACCAGCAGCAATGCAATTACATTGAATGGTGAACTTTATAACGTTGATGGCAATGCAAACCGTGTTGCTGCACTTTCGTTTGGACCTAAAAATGTAATAGTTGTTGCGGGATACAACAAGATAGTTAAAGATATTGCCGAGGCTGTAGAAAGAGTTAAAGGCATTGCTGCACCTGCCAACTGCATACGTCTTGATAAACTTACAGGCTGCAGAGCAGGCGGACATTGTACTAACTGCCATAGTGATGACAGAATTTGCTGTACGTATACTGTACATTCATTTCAGCGTGTTTCGGGCAGAATTAAAGTGTTTTTACTGCCTGAGGAGTTAGGATATTAATATAACGTGAAAAGGACTGTCTACATTGATTAAAAATTTTATTAACGATTTAAAAAGAGAATTTTCCGGTTATAATGGGAAAAGTTTTTCAAAAGACCTTATGGCTGGGCTTACAGTTACTGCTGTAGCGCTACCTTTAGCACTTGCATTTGGTGTAAGTTCCGGAGCAGATGCTGCTGCAGGATTAATTACTGCTATTATTGCGGGATTTATAATAAGTGCATTTTCAGGTGCATCATTCCAGATTTCAGGGCCAACTGGCGCAATGACAGCGGTTCTTATTACAATAGTTGCAAAGTTTGGTATGCAAGGAGTTTTTGTTGCATGCCTTATTGCAGGTATTTTGTTATTACTTTTCGGCGTATTTAAACTTGGCAATCTGGTCAGTTTTATACCAATGCCGGTTGTCACGGGATTTACTACCGGTATTGCAATTATCATTGCACTCGGGCAGATAGACAATTTCTTTGGCACTACATCAGTAGGTGAATCTGCACTTGCAAAGATTTTTTCTTATTCTACTTTGGGCTTTTCACCTAACTGGTTTGCAGTTATAATTGGTTTGCTCGTTGTACTTATTATGGTGTTCTATCCCAAAAAATGGAATAACGTAGTTCCATCGTCGTTAGTTTCTATAATTGTGGCAGCACTTGTAAGCAATCTGGCAGGGTTTGATATTGCGGTTGTAGGTGAAATTCCACGTACACTTCTTCCTGAAACAAGGCTGGCTCTCTCTGCTATAAATATAGATATGGCAAAAGAACTCATTACACCGGCATTTACAATCGCCATGCTTGCAATGATAGAAAGTTTGCTTTGCGGCTCTGCTGCGGCACGTATGAAAAAAGAACCTTTTAATGCAGACCAAGAACTTATTGCGCAAGGTATAGGAAATATAATAATACCCTTCTTCGGCGGTGTTCCTGCAACTGCTGCAATTGCACGTACAAGTGTAGCAATAAAATCAGGTGGTGTAACAAGACTTACAGGTATTATCCATGCGGCTGGTCTACTCTTGTCTATGTTCCTTTTAGGTTCGCTTATGGCGAAACTTCCTCTTGCTGCTTTGGCAGGAGTTTTGATGGTTACTGCATGGAGAATGAACGAATGGGAAACTATCAAATACATATTTTCTAAACGTTTTAAAAGTGCAATCTCGCAGTTTTTAATCACGATGATATGTACTGTTATATTTGACCTTACAATTGCAATTATTGTTGGTGTGGCATTTTCGTTTATGCACTTTGTAGTTAAATCTTCTAAAATTGAAATTAATGTATCAAAAGTTGAAAATGAAAAACTCCTCAGCAGTAATGCTGATGTAGAAGGCACCCACAAAAACTCAATTGTTATGTATATTACCGGAAGTGTGTTTTTTGGTAACTGTGCAAAACTTAATGATGCAGTTGAGCAGATGGAAAGTTATGATGAAATCATCTTTTCTTTACGTGGAGTGTCCGCTATTGATACTTCCGGAGCGCAGAATCTGCACGAAATATGTGAAAATCTCCTTGCGCGCGGTGTAAAACTTTCTTTTTGCGGTGTTCAGCCTGCTGTTAAGGAAATGATGCAACGTTCAGGCGTTGTAGACCTTATAGGTGAGCATTGCTTCTACTGGAGCGTAGATAAAGCATTACTGGCTAATGCCTGATAGGTGTGCTGTTATGAAACTTGGTATATATAAGCACTATAAAGGTAACTTGTATGAAGTTGTTGCTGTTGCTAAACATAGTGAAACTTTGGAAGATATGGTGGTTTACAAAGCACTTTATGGTGATGGCGATGTGTGGGTGCGCCCTTTAAGTATGTGGGATGAAGTTGTAGAACGTGATGGTAATCAGTTCAAAAGGTTTGAACTGATTGAAGAAAAATAAACAAATTTAAATCAAAAGCGCAAATTTCTTATTTAAAATAGAGGAATTTTGCGCTTTTTGTTGTATATAAATATAGAGGAAATATACTTCTTTTGAAAGAGGTTGATTATAATATGACAATCCGTGAAGAACTGGAAAATGCAGAACTTAAAAATCTTTCTGACTATGCATTGCCGTCGTGCCACAGTAAGGGTAGGGTGAAACACGAAGATAAGTGCCCTTTACGTACGGAATTTGCACGTGACCGCGACAGAGTTATTCATTGTAAGGCTTTCCGCAGATTAAAACATAAAACGCAGGTTTTTATAACATCTGATAATGACCATTTTCGCACACGGCTTACCCATACTCTTGAAGTTGCGCAGATTGCCCGTACCATTGCAAAAGCGGCAGGGTTAAATGAAGAACTTGTGGAGGCCATATGTGTTGCCCATGATTTGGGGCACACACCATTTGGTCATGCGGGAGAAAAAATACTTAACAAACTTAATCCCGACGGATTTAAACATTATGAACAGAGTTTAAGGGTTGTTGACCATATCGAGCGTGATGGTGTGGGACTAAATTTGACTTATGAGGTTCGTGACGGGATACTCAATCATTCCGGTGACAATGAGGCTTTTACCGAAGAGGGCAGAGTGGTTAAACTTGCTGACCGTTTTGCATACATAAATCACGATATTGATGATTCCATACGCGCGGGAATTTTGAAAGAAAGCGATTTGCCTGAGGAATACACAACGGTTTTAGGAAAAAGTCACTCGGACAGAATAGATAATCTTATTACAAATACTGTATATACTACTGTTAAAAACAAAACTGTTTCTATGACTGCAGAAATGAATGATGCTATGATGGGGTTAAGAAAATTCTTGTTTGACAGAGTGTACAATGTTTTAGCAGAACGTGATGATAATGCTGCTATGGTTATTGAAAAACTATATAATTATTTTTATAAAAACAAAGATGAACTGCCCGATGAATATAAAAAACTTTTGAATGAATTTCCGTTGCATACGGTTGTTTGTGATTATATTGCCGGCATGACAGATAACTACAGTATAATGCTTTTTGAAGAATTATTTATGCCAAATTAAATTTTTATCAAATTTAAAAAAGGGTTTTAATCGTTTATGTCGAATAATGAAAAAAGGCCGAAATGAATTGACATAAACATTTTGGCTTAATTTTTGAAGAAAGGAAGATGTACATGCCCTTGTTTCCTGACCATATTATACAGGAAGTAGCAGAGAAGAACGATATATATGAACTCGTTTCGCAATATGTTCCTTTAAAACGTGCCGGTTCTTCTTATCAGGGCTTGTGTCCTTTTCATAACGAAAAAACTCCGTCTTTTTCTGTATCGCCACAAAAAGGTATTTTTCATTGCTTTGGATGCGGAGAGGGTGGAAACTCGATAGGATTTTTAATGAAGATAGAAAATATCTCTTTTTATGAAGCGGTTACCAGACTTGCAGAGAGAGCAAATATTGAACTTCCAAAACCTGATTCTTCTGATTTTGACAGAGGAAACGAAAAGAAAAAAGAACGTGAACTTATTTATGAAATTAATAAAGCTGCAGCCACTAAGTTTTATGAAAATCTTAAAACAGGTAAAAATGCCATTGAATATTTTAAAAACCGCGAAATTGACGGAAGTTGGGCTAAAAAATTCTGGTTAGGTTTTGCTAAAGATAGTTGGGACGATGTTTTCTCTTATCTTAAAGACAAAGGGTATACCGAAAGCGATATTTTAAAATCCGGTCTTATTACGGGTAACGATAATGGTAAGTTTTACGATAGATTCCGCAACAGAGTAATGTTTCCTATATTTGACGAGCGTGATAACATTATTGGCTTTGGTGGCAGAGTGTTAAACGACGATAAACCGAAGTATTTAAATTCCCCCGAAGGATTAGTTTTCAGTAAGGGTAAGAACTTATTTTCGTTAAATAATGCTAAGCGAACAAGATCAGATTGTGTTATCCTTGTTGAAGGGTATATGGATGTAATTGCTCTTGCAATGAATGGTTATACAAATGCAGTTGCTACGCTTGGTACAGCACTTACTCAGGAGCAGGCTAAGATATTAAAAAAATATTTTAAAGAGGTTGTACTCTGTTACGACAGCGATGGTGCCGGCAGAACTGCAACTGAACGTGCTATTACGATAATGCGTCAGACGGACATTAAATCGTCGGTAATGTATTTATCCGGAGGGAAAGATCCTGACGAATTTATTAAAAAAATGGGGAAAGATGCGTTTAATTCTGCACTTGAAGCGAGAAAAACCGACATTACGTATTTAATAGAATATTATAGGGAAAAATATGACATAAATATTGACGGGCAAAAAGTGGCATATATAGATGAACTTATACCTTATCTGTTGCTTATAAATAACCCTGTAGAATTAGACGTATATGTAAATAAACTTTCTAATCTTACAGGCATTTCTCCGCAATCTCTGTATTCGCAATTAGGAATAAAAAAGGAGAAGTCACCGCAGAAAAATTCTTCTGCCAAAACTATTGATAAAACTAAAATTCAAGGCGGCAGAAGCAAACTTGATATTACAAGAGAATATCTTCTTGCACTTTTGATGTCTAACCGTCAATTATATGATGTGTATGGAAAAACTTTAAGTGATGATTTATTTGGAGATGGAAAATTACACGAAATATTTATGTATATCAAATCTGTGTACGATTCCGGGAAAAATATTGACACTAATCTTATGATGGTTACTCTTAAAGAGGATAATGTAAAAGAGCTTGCAAGGATTTTAAGTATTGATACTCACATTACCGATGAGAGCAAGGCGTTTAAAGACTATCTGAAAACTCTTAAGGAACAAATCCGCAGAGAGAAAATTTATGAAACCCTTAGCAACGGCAATGTGGAACAATTGAACAATATGATTAAGAAAAATAACTAAAGAAGGAGCAGATACTAAAATGGCTGAAAATCAGGTGAATAACGAGGTTAAAACTCCGGATTTGAATTCCAACCCTGCTGAAACAAAAAAACTTATTGTTAAAGAACTTATCGAAATTGGTAAGAAAAAAGGTGTACTTTCGTTTAATGAGATTGACGAAGCACTGATGGATTTTGATTTGGAACAAAGACAACGCGAGGCTATCTATGATAAGATAGAGTCTGCCGGTGTAGAGGTTGTTGAGGACCTTGAAAAAGAACTGGAAGCAATACAGAACGAAAATGACGAGAGTGATAAGGAAGAAATAGATCTTTCTGTACCTGACGGTGTAGGTATTGATGACCCTGTTCGTATGTACCTTAAAGAAATTGGTAAGGTGCCGCTACTTAGTGCTGACGAAGAAATCGAACTTGCTGAGCGTATGGCAAAAGGAGATGCCGCTGCAAAGAAGCGCTTGTCTGAGGCGAATTTGCGCCTTGTTGTATCTATTGCAAAGCGTTATGTTGGAAGAGGTATGCTGTTCTTAGACCTTATTCAGGAAGGTAATCTTGGTCTTATAAAAGCAGTAGAGAAATTCGATTATACGAAAGGTTTTAAATTTTCAACTTATGCTACATGGTGGATAAGACAAGCCATAACCCGTGCTATTGCTGATCAGGCAAGAACTATAAGAATTCCTGTTCATATGGTTGAAACAATAAACAGACTTATGCGTGTATCACGTGTGCTTTTGCAGGAACTTGGCAGAGATCCTCATGTAGACGAAATTGCAAAAGCAATGAATATGAGCGAAGACAGAGTTCGAGAGATTATGAAAATTGCTCAGGAACCTGTATCTTTAGAAAAACCTATAGGTGAAGAAGAAGATAGTATTCTTGGTGATTTTCTGCAGGATAAAGATGCTCCATCGCCTTCTGAAGTTGCCGCTTTTCAACTTCTTAAAGAGCAACTTATAGAGGTGCTCAGTTCTTTAACTCCAAGAGAAGCAAAAGTACTTCGTTTAAGATTCGGTCTTGATGATGGACGTGCCAGAACTTTGGAAGAAGTTGGCCGTGAATTTAAAGTTACAAGAGAAAGAATCCGTCAGATAGAGGCAAAAGCATTACGTAAACTTCGTCATCCAAGCAGAAGTAAA
Organism: Clostridia bacterium; assembly: GCA_045646385.1. Taxonomy (GTDB): domain Bacteria; phylum Bacillota; class Clostridia; order UMGS1810; family UMGS1810; genus SIG455. The sequence goes on from JAZRKQ010000016.1 coordinate 84,524, forward strand.
AGATTAAAAGACTTTTTGGAATAATGCTTTATGAAAAAATCTTATAAATGGGTTGTAGCAGTCGTTGCAGTTACAGTTGTATGTGCTGTCAGCAGTTATATAAGAGATTATTATAACAACAAAACTCTGCTTAAAGGATTTACACCGATTGATGTTAAAAATATAGATTTAAACGAGGCTTGCCAAAATGCCGATATTGGCAGAGAAGAGTACATTATAAAGATAAACCTTAATACTGCTACTTTAGAGGAATTATGTAACCTTCCAAGCATTGGCGAGAAAACAGCACAAAGAATTATTGATTTCAGGAATGATTACGGAACTTTCCGTAAAATACAGGAAATAATGCTGGTTCCGGGGATTGGCGAAAAAACTTTCGCTGAAATAAGCAAGTATCTGACTATTGAATAGAGGATTGAAAATGAAAATTTTAATTGTTGATGATGAAAAACTGCTTGTTAAAGGAATTAAATTTAACTTTGAACAAGAAGGCTATACTGTTGAAACTGCTTATGATGGAGCAGAGGCATTACGTCTTGCACATGACAAAAGCCTTGACCTTATAATATTAGACCTTATGCTCCCTGAAATAGACGGATTGACGGTTTGCCAGAAAATTAGAGAGTTTTCGGGGATACCTATCATTATGCTTACTGCTAAAACTGAAGAAATGGATAAAATTCTTGGGCTTGAGTACGGTGCTGATGATTATATTACAAAACCCTTCAATATATTGGAACTTAAGGCGCGTGTTAAAGCGATTATGCGCAGAGTAACTCCCGTTGGAAAACCCGGAAGTAAAAATCGCCTTAATATCGGCAATGTAACGCTTGATTATAATCAAAGGAAAGTTACGGTTGGCGATAAAACTGTTGACCTTACAAGCAAAGAATTTGATCTGATGGATTTGTTTGTGTGCAATCCCGGTAAGGTCTACAGCAGAGAAAATCTGCTTGATATGATATGGGGATATGATTATCCGGGTGATGCTCGTACTGTTGATGTTCATATTCGTCGCCTCAGAGAAAAGGTAGAGCCTAATCCTGCAGAACCTGATTATATTATGACTAAGTGGGGGGCTGGTTACTATTTTAAAGAAACTGAGTAAAAAGTTTGACAGTATAACTGTCCGTCTTGTTTTTACGTATTTTCTTATACTTATACTTACACTCTCTTTGTTTAGTTATTATATAATTGGTTCTATATATAATTTTTTACTTAGTGAAGAAAAAATGAATGCGTCAAAAACGGCAAATATGATTTCGAGTTTTGTGTGGAATTATATGAGCGAGGATAATATGAGTGTATCAGAAAATTTTGATGCATTTTTTGATACACTGTTGCTTGATGAAAAATACCGTGTGATGATTATTAACAAGGATTCTCTTGCTATTTATGATTCGCATGGTAATGATGCTATTTTGGGTAAAGCACAGGTTAAGCAGACTGTTATAACTGCACTTGGCGGAGAAGAAGGCAACGATACTTACGAGGATGAACTTACGGGATATGATGTTATAGATGTATCTGTTCCGATTAAAGCGCCTCAAGGTATTGTTGGTGCCGTTAACGCTACATTTACTTCTGATAAAATCGGAATATTTGTTTCTGCAGTTAAAGATGAACTTATATTGCTTTCTATTCTCAGTTGTCTTCTGATTGGTATTGTAATTTTTGTTGTTGCAAATCTAATGACACGAAGGATTATACGTTTTACAGATAAAATCACTCTTATGAGCGATGGTGTTCTTGATGAAAAAATGGACATTCGCGGAAATGATGAGATAGCCCGTATGGGTGTTGCGTTTAATACTATGGCAGAAAAACTGGCAGGTATTGAACAACAGCGAATACAGTTTGTTTCAGATGCATCGCACGAACTTAAAACACCCCTTAGTTCTATAAAACTGATGTCTGACTCTATAATACAGAATCCTGATATTCCGAAAGAGCAAATACACGAATTTTTAAGTGATATAAATAATGAGGTTGACCGCCTTAACAGAATTATCAATAAACTTTTAAGTATTACTAAGATGGATACGGAAGTAGAGAAGGTTGAAAATAATTTTGAACTTCTTGATTTAAGAGAAGTTGTGTCTGATATTATAAAAACTTTGTACCCGCTTGCAAAAAATTCAGAAATCGGTTTGAATTTTACAGCAGATAAAGAAATATATATTTTAGGGGACAAAGATACACTTTTCCAAGCGATTTATAATATCTGTGATAATGCTATTAAGTATACAAAACGTTATGGCGAAGTTAATGTTATTCTTGATAAAAAGGATTTAGAGGCACATATTGTTATTCGAGATAATGGTGTTGGTATGCGTCCTGAAGATACTGAGCACATATTTGAGAGGTTTTACCGTGTGGATAAAGCAAGAGCAAGAGAAACAGGCGGAACAGGACTTGGTCTGGCAATTGCCAATGCGGCTGTAAAAGCGCATAAAGGTAGTATACAGGTGTTTAGTGAGCCAAATATTGGAAGCGAATTCACTATAGTTTTGCCGCTTGCAGAACAAAAAGCGTAACAGTTTTGTAATAAAAATTCATTGTTTTGTAATGTGTTTGTGCTAAAATAGACGTATTCAGCATAAGTCTGATAAAGGAGAGGAACACAATGAAACGGATTTTATTAACGGTAATTGTGATTTTACTTATCGTAACTGCTGTAATTGGATGTAGCCATAATACTGCTACAAACGGTGTGGCATATAATCTTTATTTTGCTAATCAAGATAAAAATAATCTTGTTGTAGAGCAACGTAATATAAACGAAGATGAATTAGACGATATTGCCGAAGAGGTAATGCAACAACTTTTAAGAGGACCTGCAAATGGTTCTAACTGTGCTGTTATTCCTGAGGGGACACGTCTTCTTGATTTAGACATTAATTCGGGTACTGCGTTTGTTAATTTCAGCAAATCTTATTTACTTAAAGGCGATAATGCCGATACTATTGAACTGCTTGCAAGATATTCTGTTGTTAATACGCTTTGTGATATCAGCGGAATAGATAAGGTTAAGATTTTTATTGATGGTGTGGAATTGACAAATTCTTCGGGCGTGCCTGTGGGTGCACTTGGTAAGGAAGATATTTTGCTTAATGGAAAAACTGCTGAAAGCGCAAAGGAAGAAACACTTGTCCTTTATTTCCCCGATAAAAATGCCATAAATCTTGTTAAACAAGAAAGAATAGCGCCTCTTATTGATAATAGTGTTGAAAAAACTGTTGTACACGAACTTATTAAAGGACCTGTCGGAGATGGTTTTATCTCTACTATTCCTTCAGAAACCAAGATTATATCTGTAGAAACTAAGGATGGTATATGTTTTGTAAATTTATCGTCTGAGTTTATCACTAAGCATGCAGACGGCAGTGCTGCCGAAGCATTTACTGTATACGCAATTGTGAATTCTCTTACCGAATTAGACAGTGTTAAAAGTGTACAGTTTTTAATTGAAGGTAAAAAAGTGGATGTTTTGAAGCATATGCTTTTAGATGCCCCATATACACGTAGCGAAGAGCATATAAGTAAGTAATCAAAAACCCGTGCCTGCATTGAATGGCACGGGTTTTGTTAATTTTGAAATCAATCACAGCAACATTTTATTTTTTCTGCTGCGTCAAGATTATCAAAGTGACATCTTTCGGGAGGGAAAAATTCGTCTACAGGGAATCTTAATTTTTCGAAAAGTTCGCAGGGGTTATTATCGGTTGAAGCAATACATTCGTTGTCAGGGATACAGAAGTCAATTACAGGGATAATCAACTGAACTTTTCTCATAATTCTGGTAATTGTAAACAAGCCTAATGTTATATAAACTTTTTTAGAGCCACCGTCTACAATTAAGTCGTCAAATACTCTGCAGATGCTTTCAGGAAGTGAGTTGACATCAGTTTCTCCGCAGCAGCAATCACAGCATTCTTTGCCGTCTACCAAGCGTGCAGCAAGGGCGATCGGGTCAACTGTTTCGATCTGTGCTTTGGGAAGATTAGTTTTTTGCCAAAGTTGTGTGTCAACTTCATCAAGTTTAAATTTAGATGAGAACACCTTTGCGTTTCCTTCTGAACCGAAAAGAATGACCTTTTTGTCGTATGTTGCAAGTCCCTCAATGCAAGTAGGCTGACCTACGCCACAGAAAACATCAAGAGTTACTTTAAAGAAGAATTTCAGGTCGATTGTAAAATAACCATTGTTAAATGGTACCGGCTCAACGTCGCTGTAGACCCAAATTATTTCTGCTTTTCTCAATTTTACGTTGATGGCACGGTCTAATATCTGCTGACCTGCCTCTGTAAGATATACACGCATATTTTCTATGCATTCTTTGTCGCGGCAACTGTCGTAAATTTTATCTGTCTGCACGCAAACGCCATTTGAAGTTTCGTTTGGGCAGCAGGAGTTGTTTTTTTCGCTCATATAAATTCCTCCAATTCACTAATATTAGTCTGCTTCAGTTACATAATATGTGGATGGAAGTATTTTTGTGATTGAAATGATACGTTTATGTCTGGTTGTTATAGTGTTACAAAAATCCATGATGGCAACTGGGCTTTATGAAAATGTCAAAAACCGTCAAACTCTCAGAGACAAACACACAATTTGTCTGTTATTGATTGACACAAAAAGATAAGTATGATATTATAGTAAAAAAGGATTATTTATAAGATAAATAATCCTTTTTTGTGAAATACCTTTATTTGTCAAAAAAGACGCAGAAAGGATGTATTATTATGCAAAACAAACTGAAAGAAAAATACGGTTTGATTACTGCTATTGCTATGGTAGTTGGTATCGTAATCGGCAGTGGTGTATTTTTCAAGGCGGAAAAAGTGCTTACTGCAACCGGTGGTAATTTGCCGTTAGGCATTACTGCATGGGCTTTGGGCGGTATTATAATGGTTATTTGTGCATATACATTTTCTATACTTGCTACAAGGTATAGTAATGTAAATGGTATAGTCGATTATGCTGAAAATATGCTCGGTAAACGTTATGGATATTATTTAAACTGGTATCTTACATTTCTGTATTATCCTGCGATGACATCTGTTCTTGCATGGGTATCTGCACGTTACCTTGGTGTTATTTTAGGATTGGATATTACAGGCGGTTCTGTAATGGTTATAGCAGGTCTGTTCCTTGTTCTGAGTTTCGCCATGAATGCTCTTTCGCCTGTATTAGCGGGTAAATTCCAAGTATCTACAACTGTTATCAAACTTATCCCGTTGTTACTTATGGGTGTTGTGGGAAGTATTGTGGGCCTTTCAAACGGTATGATCAGAGAAAACTTTACAACCGTTGTTGAGGTCGTTGAAGGTGGCAATGTAAAGGCATTGTTTACTGCACTTATCGCTACAGTATTTGCATATGAGGGTTGGATTATTGCAACCAGTATCAATGCAGAACTTAAAAATGCAAAACGCAATTTGCCGATTGCTCTTGTTGTTGGCACATTGATAATTGTTGCCGTTTATATTCTTTACTATATTGGCCTTGCCGGTGGAATTACAAATGCAGAAATGATGGCGGGCGGCGAAAGCGGTGCAAAAACAGCATTTACTAATATATTTGGAAATATTGCAGGTGTCGGAATATTTGTATTGGTAGTTATTTCCTGCCTTGGAACGCTAAACGGTCTTATGCTTGCATCAACAAGAGGTATGTATTCAATAGCAGTACGTAACTGTGGTCCTAAACCCAAAATGTTCCGTCAGGTAGATAAGATTTCCAATATGCCTGTAAATTCATCTGTAGTAGGTCTTGTTATCTGCGCATTTTTCCTTGTGTATTTTTACGGAGCAAACCTTGCTGACCCGTTATGGTTTGGCAAATATGGATTTGATTCTTCCGAAATCCCGATTGTTACTATTTACGCAATGTATGTTCCGATTTTTATTTCAATGATTATAAAAGAGAAATCTTTGTCTTTCTTCAAAAGATTCATTGTACCGGTTGTTGCTATGATTGCTTGCTTGTTTATGGTGTATGCAGCAATTATTGCACACGGAATGGATACGGTTTATTATCTGATTGTTTTTGCAATTGTTATGATCGCTGCAATACCATTCTACCGTAAAGAAGAAGCAAGTGAAGAGTAATTTGCAGATAAAAAATTAATATTTGGTCTTTGGGGCAGGGTTTGATTCCCGACCGGCGGTAAAGTCCGCGAGCGTACGCTGAAGTGGTGAAATTCCACTACCGACAGTATAGTCTGGATAGGAAAAGACGAAAACGTTATTTGCGTTCAATTTTTGCGCCCGAAGTGATTTTCGGGCGCTTTTATTATTGTGGAGGATAAATTATGCATGATGCTAAAATCAAAAAAATGACTACTATCGCTATGCTGTGTGCAATTGCATATGTTGTAATGTTTGCTGTTCGTATTCCGGTGGTTCTGTTTTTAAAATACGAACCTAAAGATGTAATAATAGTCATCGGCGGATTTATGATGGGGCCCATGGCAGCGTTTATTGTTTCTTTTGTTGTTGGATTGATTGAAATGATTTCTGTAAGTGATACCGGCATAATCGGATTTATTATGAATGTCCTTTCGTCATGTTCTTTTGCTTGTGTGGCTGCTATGGTTTATAAGTATAAGAAAAATATAAAAGGAGCAGTTGCCGGTCTTATAATCGGTACTGTTGCCATGGTGAGTATAATGATGTTGTGGAATTATCTTATAACACCATTGTATATGAATGTTCCTCGTTCAGAAGTGGTAAAACTTCTTGTTCCTGCAATACTTCCGTTTAATGTTTTGAAAGGTCTGTTAAACTCAACAATTACATTCTTAATTTATAAACCGGTTGTAAGAGCACTCCGCAGAACAAAACTGATAGACTCAGCGACCAACAACTATAAAGCATCTGTAGGATTTTCAATTGTTGCGATGCTGATTTTTGTAACATCTGTGTTGGCGGTACTTGTGTTAAAAGGAATAATTTAATTAAAAAACAGTCGGCAACGCCGACTGTTTTTCTATTTTTTCAACACTTTAATTATTTCTGATATATAGAGTGTATGGTAGTCTTTTGATGCAAACCATTTATCACACATTTCTTTTTGGATAAAATCAGCTTCTTTCAAATCGGTTGCACACATTTTTTTACAGAAGATTACCGTTTTCGCTTCGGCAAAGTAGGGGGTATCATTATCATATACAACAGTTAATCCTGATTTTGATATTTTATCTTCGTCACGTCCTGATACTTTTCCAAGATACGTAAGTTGTTTTCTGTACTCTTCGGGCAAAACGGAAATAGAAAATGTATCATTGTTATCTACAAATTCTTTTGTGTATCTTTGAGGTCTTATAAAAGTAAAAGCAACATCTTTTCCGCAAAAAACACCTAAGCCACCCCATGAAGCGGTCATTGTATTTACTTTTTCGTCTTTGCAAGCAGTAATCAGCATCCAGTCATCGCCAATCATGGAAAATGAATTTCTTTCAATCTCTCTTGGTGTAATCTCTTTCAATATTATCTTCCTTTCAAAGTTATTTGTTCTATTATACTATATTCGGTGATGATTTACAATATTTATAAATATAACTTTACACTTACCTGTTTTCGTGATATATTAGTATTGTTGTAGCAATGTTTATAGATAGAAGGGATATATATGAGTTTTAAAGAAGAATTACAGTTTAAAATCAACGAAATTGAGAAAATACTTAAAAATTACTTACCCGAAGAAACAGGTTATCAGAAAACTGTTATTGAGGCTATGAACTACAGTGTATTAGCGGGAGGGAAAAGATTACGTCCCATGCTTATGCTGGAAACATATCGTTTGTTTGGCGGAAGTGGTAAAGTTATAGAACCGTTTATGGCTGCGCTGGAATTTATACATACATATTCGCTTGTTCACGACGATTTACCCGCAATGGACAATGACGAATATCGGCGCGGCAAAAAAACCACTCACGCAGTTTATGGCGAAACAATGGGCATACTTGCCGGCGATGCATTGCTGAATTATGCGTTTGAAATTGCTGCAGGTGCTTTTGATATTGAGATAAGCGCTAACGTTGCAAAGGCGTTAAAAGTTCTTGCGGAAAAAGCAGGAATTTACGGAATGATAGGCGGTCAGGTAGCAGATATTGAATCTGAAGGAAAAAATGTTGGTATAGAAACAGTTGAATTTATACACAAATTAAAATGCGGCGCATTGATTGAAAGTGCTATGTTAATAGGTGCAATACTTGCTGGAGCAGCAGATGACGAACAAAATAAAATCGAGCAGATTGCATCTGATGTTGGCTATGCGTTTCAAATTCGTGATGATATTTTAGACGTAATAAGCACCACGGAAACACTTGGTAAACCAACAGGAAGTGATGACAAGAACAGAAAATCAACATACGTTTCTATAAAAGGACTCGAACAATCGGTAAAAGATGTTGAATTTCTTTCGCAGCGTGCACTTAATAATCTTTCTTCCCTTTCAGGAAGTAACCCCTTTTTAAAAGAACTTATTAAAATGTTGATTATGCGAGAAAAATAATTGTTTTATATAATTAAATCTTAGGTAAACTAAATAGACATAATTTTGTTGTGATGCTATATTAATATATAAATTGATGTTTTTTACTTAAATAAGGAGATAACATGGGCTTTTTTGAACTTGTTTTACTTGCGGTAGGCTTATCAATGGATGCATTCGCTGTATCTGTATGTAAAGGTCTCGCGATGAAGAAAGTCAATTTGAAAAATGCTTGTATATGCGGTTTATGGTTTGGTGGATTTCAGGCTTTGATGCCGTTTATAGGGTATTTGCTCGGCTGCAAATTTGAACATTATATAAACGCCATCGCACCTTGGATTGCTTTTACTTTGCTTGTTTTAATAGGCGCAAATATGGTAAGAGAGGCGCTTTCTGACGAAGAAGACGATGAAAGTGCTGATTTGGATATCAGAACTATGTTTTTAATGGCAGTGGCTACGAGCATAGATGCTTTGGCAGTTGGTATAACATTTGCATGTGTTCCTGTAAAAATTGTTGCTTCAAGTACTTTCATAAATACTGTAATAGGTGTTTTAATAATAGGAGTAACAACTTTTTTTATTTCATGCGGCGGTGTTAAATTTGGTAATGTATTTGGCACCAGATATAAAACAAAGGCAGAAATTACGGGAGGAATTATTTTAATTGGTATTGGCATAAAAATATTGCTTGAATATTTCGGAGTTTTATAATTTTTCCTGTTGAATTAAATTTGTTTTTGTGATAAGATAATTTTTGCTTACAAGAGAGGAGATTACTATGTCTAATTACAATCCCAAATCATTAAAAGCGGAAGAATTTATTTGTCACCAAGAAATACTTGACACTTTGGCATACGCTGAAGAAAATAAAGATAATGTTGAACTTATAGATGCAATTTTAGAAAAGGCAAGACCTCGCAAAACAGATGCGGGTTATCGTTGTGAAGGTCTTACACACCGTGAGGCATCTGTTCTTCTTGCGTGCGAAATACCCGAAAAAATTGAAAAGATGTACGAGATTGCTGAAGAAATAAAACTTGCTTTTTATGGTAATAGAATAGTTATGTTTGCTCCGTTATATCTTTCTAATTATTGCATAAACGGTTGTCTTTATTGTCCGTATCACCTTAAGAATAAAACTATACCAAGAAAAAAACTTTCTCAGGAAGAAGTACGTGCTGAGGTGATTGCACTGCAGGATATGGGACATAAACGTCTTGCTATTGAAGCAGGTGAAGACCCTGTAAATAATCCTATTGAATATATTCTGGAGTGTATTAAAACCATTTACAGCGTACATCATAAAAACGGGGATATTCGTAGAGTAAACGTAAATATTGCCGCAACAACTGTTGAAAATTACAGAAAACTCAAAGATGCCGGAATTGGCACATATATACTTTTTCAGGAAACATATCATAAAGAAAGTTATGAAATTCTTCATCCGACGGGACCCAAACATGACTATGCTTATCATACAGAAGCAATGGATCGTGCTATGGAGGGCGGAATAGACGATGTGGGTCTTGGTGTTTTATTTGGTCTGGAACTTTATAAATATGAATTTGCAGGACTTTTAATGCACGCAGAACACTTAGAGGCAGTTCATGGTGTTGGACCGCACACAATCAGTGTTCCAAGACTTAAGCGTGCTGATGATATAGACCCTGATGCTTTTGACAATGGTATTTCTGACGAGATTTTCACAAAAATTATTGCTTGTATACGTATGGCTGTTCCTTATACCGGTATGATTATCTCCACCCGTGAATCCGAGCAAGTAAGAGCGAAAGCGCTTTCTGTCGGTATCTCGCAGATAAGCGGTGCATCGCGTACATCAGTTGGCGGTTACACAAGCGAAGAACGTCCTCACGATACAGAACAGTTCGATGTTTCCGATCAACGTACACTAGACGAGGTTGTTCGTTGGCTTATGGAAATGGGCTTTATTCCATCTTTCTGTACTGCTTGCTACAGAGAGGGCAGAACCGGCGACAGATTTATGACGTTATGCAAAAACGGACAAATACAGAATTGCTGTCATCCGAACGCATTAATGACTCTCACAGAATTTTTGCAGGATTACGCTACAGAGGAAACAAAACGTGTCGGATATAATATGATAGAAAGAGAACTTGAAAAAATTCCTAATGAAAAGGTTAAGGAAATTGCCAAGAAAAACATTGATGATATAAAAAAATCAAATAGACGTGACTTCAGATTTTAAAAAAGTGTTGACAAATTATTTTTTGTATGCTATAAATATTATAAACCGTTGAACGAGAGTAGTAACTTAAGTAAATGCATTTAAGAGAGCCGCAGGCGGTGGGATTGCGGTAATGTAAACTTGAGCGAATGGACTCGGGAGGGCAAACTGAGCCGATAGGTTAGGGGCGACGGAGGCCAACCGTTATAGTGGCAGACATATGTTGGTATGTCGGTGAGTGCACTTGGTATTCAAGTGAATTTGGGTGGCAACGCAGGAGTATATTACACTCTTGTCCCATATGATTATGGGATAGGAGTGTTTTTTATTTACTTAAATTCCGATTCGCGATATGGTGTTTAAGTATTAGGCGTTCCTGATAATGAACCGATTATACTCAGATTTTAAAAAAGAGAGGTAATCAAAAATGAAAAAAATTATTGCAATGGTATTGGTGTTAATGTTGTGCGTATTAACTCTTGCTGGTTGCGGAGCAGTTAATATAACCGTAGACGGTGCAATTACAGTAGGTGTTATACAGTTTGGCTCACATTCTTCACTTGATAATTGCTATAAAGGTATTGAAACTGTTATTAAAGAAACTTTTGGCGATAAAGTAGTAATAGATTTGCAAAATGGAAATTTTGATTCTGCAATGTGTGATTCTATTGCTAAAAATATGGTCGCTAAAAAATATGATATGATTATTCCAATTGCTACTCCGGCAGCACTTTCTGCATATGCTGCTGCTATCAACACAGATATACCGGTGGTTTTCTGCGCAGTTTCTGATCCGGTTGCAGCAGGACTTGTAGATGACCTTGAAGTTACAGGTACTAACTGTACGGGAACAAGTGATATATTAGACCTTGACGCACAGATAGAACTTATAACTTCCCTACAAAGTGATGTTAAAAAAATCGGTGTATTGTATACTACAAGCGAGGCAAACTCGATATCGCAGTTAGAAGTATTAAAATTAGTTGCGCGTCAAAGAGGAATAGAAATTATTGCTCAAGGAGTTCAGGGTGCTTCAGATATACCTCAGGCTGCATCTTCACTTTGTGCTAAGGTTGATTGCATAAATAATTTTACTGATAATAATGTTGTTAATAATCTTTCTGTATTAATTGAACATGCTAATGCCGCTAAAATTCCTGTATATGGCTCTGAAATAGAGCAGGTGGAAAAAGGGTGTTTAGCATCTGTCAGCATAGACTATGTTGAACTTGGTAAAAAAACGGCTGAACTTGCCGCACAGATTTTAAATGGCGCAGATGCATCTAAAGTCCCTGTTGCTACAATTACAGATACCACACCGGTAATAAATACTGCTGTTGCTGAAAAATTCAATATTCAGATTCCGGACTCTTACAGCAATGCTATAAAAATAAACAATATTGAATAATAGAGGTTTGTTTAATGGATATATTTTTAAATGTTTTAAAAGTTACATTAGAAGAAGGCTTTATGTATGCCATACTTGCTATGGGTGTATATATCACTTATTCAATACTTGATTTTCCTGATTTGTCTGTTGACGGAACAATGCCGCTGGGTGCGATTGCTACAGGTGTTCTTATAATGGCTGGTGTAAATCCTTGGGTTTGCCTTCTTATTTCTTTTGTACTTGGTGCTCTTGCAGGTGTTATTACGGGTATATTGCATGTAAAATTTAAAATTCGCGATTTACTATGCGGAATACTCACATACACATCATTGCTTACGATTAATTTAATAATTGTGACGTCGGGAACAGGTGGTATGTCTATTGCATCATTTTTCAGAGATCCAACAATATTCAACACTTTTCCTGCCACGATAATACCGGAAAAAGTAGGCGGATATTCTTTAAGAATACTTGTCATGTCATTTGTTATTGTTTTGGTCGTAAAGATAATAATGGATTTGTATTTAAAAACAAAATCAGGTATTTTACTTCGTGCTACTGGTGATAATTCGAGGTTTGTAACGATGCTTGCCGTTGATTCAGGTAAAATCAAAATTTTAGGTCTTGCTTTGGGAAATGGATTGGCAGCACTATCCGGTTCTGTTATTGCACAATCTAAAGGCTCTGCTGATCCTCAAATGGGAGTGGGAATGGTAGTTCTTGGCTTGGCATCGGTTATTATTGGACTGAGCATATTTAAAAAGTTTTCGTTAATTAAAACAACCACTATGGTTATTTTGGGCAGTATAGCATACAAGGCTTGTTTATCTATTGCGCTTGAGTTGGGCTTACCCACCAATTATTTAAAACTTCTTATGGCTGTTATTTTTACTATAGCGATAGTTGCAAGCAGAATATCAATAAAAAAGGGTGGTGCACATGTTAAGGCTTGAAAATATCACCAAAAAATTTAATCCGGATACAATAGATGAAAGCATTGTTTTTGATAATTTCAATTTTATGGTTAATAAAGGCGAGTTTGTATCAGTTATAGGCTCTAACGGAAGCGGAAAAAGTACATTGCTCAACCTGATATGCGGAACACTTGCACAGGATAGTGGCAATATCATATTCAATAATAAAAATATAAATAAACTTTCTGAATATAAACGTGCAAAATTTATCGGGCGAGTTTATCAAGAACCAAAAGCCGGAACTTGCGGGAATCTGACTATTGCCGAAAACATAGCATTGGCAGATAATAAAAATCAGTTTTATGGGCTTTCCAAATGCCTGACAAAGAAACGGATTGATTATTATAAAACTTTGCTTGAAAAATGCAATTTAGGGCTTGAAAATCGTATATCGACTAAGGTCGATGCACTAAGCGGTGGTCAAAGGCAAGCATTAGCCCTTGTTATTGCAAATATGTGTGATATAGATTTACTTATACTTGATGAGCATACTGCTGCGCTTGACCCGAAATCTTCCGATACAGTTATGCATTTAACAGATAAACTTGTAAATGAAAAGGGGATAACAACCCTTATGGTAACTCACAATTTAAGATTTGCTGTTGAGTATGGTAATCGTCTTGTAATGATGCATGAAGGGGATACTGTCTTAGATGTTTCGGGCGAAGACAAGGAAAATGTTGATGTTGACGATTTGCTTGGAAAGTTTTATGAAATCAGTATAGAAAAAGGAAATTAAAAAAGGTGGCGTTTGCCACCTTTTTAATTTATAAAATAATACAAATGAGTCCACCGCTACCTTCGTTGATGATTTTTTGCAATGTTTCTTGTAGTTTGTATTGTGCATCTTCAGGCATTCGATACAATTTGTTATGTAAGCCTTCGTTTACTAATTCATGAAGTGATTTTCCAAATATATTTGTCTGCCAAATTGATTTTGGGTCAATTTCAAATTCCTTTAAAAGATAATGTACCAATTCTTCGCTTTGCTTTTCTGTTCCTACTATTGGCGAAACCTCTGTTTCGATATCAGCACGTATCATATGGATACTGGGTGCAGAAGCGCGCAAACGAACACCAAAGCGATTTCCTTGTTTGACAATTTCAGGTTCTTCCAATGAAAGTTCGTCAATAGATGGAGATACAATTCCATATCCTGTTTCTTGCACTTCCTTAAGTGCATATGAAATCTTATCATATTTTCTTTTTGTTTCTGCTAATTCCTGCATTAAAGACATTAACGTATCTTTTCCGCTGATTTCAAGACCTGACGTTTCACCAAGAATTTTATAATACAGATTATCATCAGTCATAATTTCAAGAGTTACTGTGCCGTCACCGGGATTGATTTCAGATATATCAATATTAGATATATTATCATTTGATTTAAGTTTTTCCATAACTTTATGAGTTTCGTTAATTTTACTTACGCTTATCATGGAAGAAAGAACGCAATCGTAAATAGATTTTTTTAAATGATGATTTGGTTCTAAAACATCAATCCACTCCGGAATATTGATAGCGATTTCTTTTAACGGGAACTCAAACAGTACGTTCTCGATAATACAGTTAATATCCTCGTGCGTAAGTTCTTGACAGTTTACAGCCATTACACTTACATCATGTCGCTTTTCAATTTCTTCTTTTATGGCAATGGCAGAGGTGCCTTCAGGATTTGTGGAGTTCACCAACACTATAAAAGGCTTGCCGATTTCCTTGAGTTCTGTAATAACTCTGTTTTCGGCTTCAAGATATTCATTGCGATCAATATCAGATATGCTTCCGTCTGTTGTTACAACAATACCAATGGTGGAATGGTCGGTTATTACTTTTTTTGTTCCGATTTCGGCTGCCTGAGCAAACGGGATTTCGTTTTCAAACCAAGGGGTCTTGACCATTCTTGGTGCATCGTTTTCTATGTGTCCCATTGCAGAATTTACTATGTAACCAACACAGTCTATCATTCTTACCTTGAATTTTGCATTATCTGACAGTTCAATTTCTACGGCTTCATTTGGAATAAATTTAGGCTCTGTGGTCATAATAGTTCTGCCGGCAGCGCTTTGAGGTAATTCGTCCTTTGCACGTTCCCGTTTGAAAGCGTTATCTATGTGTGGAATAACAAGAGAATCCATAAATTTCTTAATGAAAGTTGATTTTCCTGTCCTTACCGGTCCGATAACGCCAATATAGATATTGCCGTCTGTCCTTGAGGCAATATCTTTGTACACATTGTAATCACTCATAGTGAATTTCCTCCTTCAACTGTACAAGTCTGATTTATATATGTATATGAAAGGAGAGGTGTAATATTACATTTAATAAATTAAATTTTAAAAATATTGAAAAAAACGTGAAAAAAGTGTTGACACGAAAGTGAAAATGTGCTATTATATTTAACGTAGTCTTTTGGAGAGGTGTCCGAGTGGTTTAAGGAGCTAGTCTTGAAAACTAGTGATGCGAAAGCACCCAGAGTTCGAATCTCTGCCTCTCCGTTTTTTTATATCTAAATGACTGTTTCATCTCATCATGGCAGTCTGAGTATGGAGAAGTACTCAAGTTGGTGAAGAGGTGCCCCTGCTAAGGGTATAGGTCGGGAAACCGGCGCGAGAGTTCAAATCTCTCCTTCTCCGTGAAAATACAAGTGTCTATAGAGGCACTTGTATTTTTTGTTTGTGTAGGTATTCAACTAAATTTTTTGTGTGCAAATACTTGACATATTAAAATTAATATGATATATTTATGTAGAATAAAGGCTTTGACGGAGAGTACATATTCATTTGAACTTTAGAGAGAAGTGGCGGTTGGTGCGAGTCATAAGGGATGGAATATGTTTGTAGCTTCTGAGCCGGGAGGAAGAAAGCAATTTTGTTAGTAGAACCTTCCCGTGATTGCTGCGTTAATGCATATGGGTTGTTTGACCCTGAGAGTGGCGCATATTTTGCGCAATTTGAGTGGTACCGCGGGTGAATTACACTCGTCTCAAAGATTTTAACTATACTTTGAGGCGAGATTTTTTTTGCCTCATGATAAAGGAGAAATTTTTAATATGGAAAACTCAAGGGATATTAATCTCAAAATCAAGGAAATGGCTGAACGTATCCGTGAACTGCGTGAGATTGAGAACTATACCACGCAGGAAATGGCCGAAAAAACAGGTATTTCTGTTGAAGAGTACATAAAATGCGAAAATGGCGAATCAGACCTCAACTTTGCTTTTATTTATCGTTGTGCGGCTGCATTAAGAGTAAACGTTACAGATATTATAGAAGGTTATAGCCCTAACCTTAAATCTTATACTGTTACACGTGCAGGTGCAGGGCAACAAATTGCCAAAGCACATGGTATGATTTATCATAACCTTGCTTATGCATTTAAGAATCGTATTGCTGAACCTCTTTTTGTTGTAAGCGCATATGATGAAGACGCGCAAAATAAAGATATCGAACTTACAACACATTCAGGGCAGGAATGTGATATTGTTATTGAGGGACACCTTATGGTACAGATAGGCGAGCATAAGGAAGTGCTCGGCCCTGGCGACAGTATCTATTATAATAGCGACACTCCACACGGTATGATTGCTGTTAACGGAAAAGAATGTAAGTTTTATGCTATAGTTTTAAGAGCGGATGTAGATGGAGCAGATACACCTTCTGATGTTGTTTCTACTGAACAGATTATAGGTTCTATCCACAGAGATACAAAAGACAGAATCTACCATAACTTTATTGATGTGGTTGAAGATGATAAAGGCACACCGATTTCTATAGAATTTAAAAATACTGAAAAGTTCAACTTTGCATTTGACCTTGTTGACGAACTTTCAAGACGTGAGCCCGACAAACTTGCTATGCTTCATATCGGTAAAGACAAAACCGAAAGACGTTTTACTTTTACTGATATGAGAAAGGCTTCAAGTCAATGTGCTAATTATTTTGCTTCACTCGGAATTAAAAAGGGTGACAGAGTAATGCTTATTTTGAAACGCCATTATCAATTCTGGATAGCAATGCTCGGTTTAAATAAACTTGGTGCAATTGCAATTCCTGCAGTTGACCAACTTCACGAACACGACCTTGAGTATAGATTTAATTCTGCGGGCGTAAGTGCTATTGTATGTACATCGGATGGAGAAGTTGCAAATTATGTTGATATTGCAGCAGAAAAATGTCCATCACTTATAAATAAAATGATTGTAGGAGGAAGTAAAGAGGGTTGGAGAAACTTTGACGAAGAGTATAAGCGTTTTAGTTCGCACTTTGACCGTACTGAAGACTCTCCGTGTGGCGATGATACTATGCTTATGTATTTCACATCCGGTACATCAGGTTATCCAAAAATTGCTACGCACAATTATAAATATCCTTTAGGACATTTCCATACTGCTAAATATTGGCACAATGTTGATCCTGATGGTTTACATTTTACAATTTCAGATACCGGTTGGGCAAAGGCGATGTGGGGTAAACTTTATGGACAATGGCTTTGTGAGGCTGCAACATTTGTATATGACTTTGACCGTTTTGATGCATCTGAAATATTACCAATGTTTGCAAAACACCATATTACAACTTTCTGTGCACCTCCAACAATGCTCCGTATGATGATTAAGCAAGATATTTCAAAATATGATTTTTCATCTGTTCGTCATATGACAACGGCAGGCGAGGCTCTTAATCCGGAGGTTTATCGTCAGTTTGAAAAGGCAACTGGTCTTCAGATTAAAGAAGGTTTTGGACAGACAGAGAGCACGATGATTATAGGTAATCTTGTTGGCAAACCTCATAAAATTGGTGCTATGGGTAAACCGGCACCTATATACAAGGTTGAACTTCATGATTCTGATGGTAATCCTGTTAAAACAAGTGAGTCAGGTGAAATTGTTATCAATGTTAAAGACGGAGCACCTTGTGGTTTGTTTACCGGATATTATGGCGATGAGGAAAAAACAAAAGAAGTATGGCACGATGGATATTACCATACCGGTGACGTTGCATGGTGCGATGAAGACGGATTCTATTGGTATGTAGGACGTATAGATGATGTTATTAAGTCTTCCGGATACCGCATTGGTCCTTTTGAAATTGAAAGTGTTATTATGGAATTACCATATGTACTTGAGTGCGGTGTTTCTGCCGTTCCTGATGAAGTAAGAGGTCAAATCGTTAAAGCTAGCATTGTTTTGGTAAACGGTACAGAGCCTACTGAGGAACTTAAAAAAGAGATACAGAATTATGTAAAAGATAAAACCGCGCCGTATAAATATCCAAGAATTGTTGAATTTAAAGACAGTTTACCAAAAACAGTAAGCGGAAAAATCCAAAGAAATAAACTTTAATTAAAAATGACTCATTCAACTGAATGAGTCATTTTTTTATTGTATTGTTTTTTTGCTTTGGTAAACTGGTTCGCAAGTAACATTAATCCCAAGTCTGCGTAATACATTTTCATCTACTGAAGAAAGTATTACAGAGGAATGAACTTCGCAACCTCTCAATTTGCTTAACTGTTCCATAGCAAGTTCTGCATTTTCATCAGTTGGTGCACAAATTGAAAGAGCAATCAGCGCTTCGTCAGTATGAAGTCTTGGATTTCTGTTACCAAGATGATCGGTTTTTAAATGTTGGATTGGTTCTATAATTACAGGTGAAATAAGGTGGATAGCGTCATCAAGTCCGGCAAGTTCTTTCAATGCATTAAGCAAAAGTGCCGCAGCAGCACCTAAGAGTTCAGAAGTTCTTCCGGTAATAATTTTCCCGTTTGGTAGTTCTAATGCTGCAGCAGGAGCGCCAGTAATAGCAGATTTTTGAAGAGCAGGACCTATAACGGCACGGTCGTTTGTTGTTACACCAGCTTTTTTCATAAGTAATTCAAGTTTCATAACAACATCATCGTCTGTTAAAATTCCTTTTCTTTGGTCACATAATGCAGTATAGTATCTTCTTACAATTTCTTGTTTCGATGCGGTTTTGGTTATCTCATCATCAATAATGCAGTTTCCTGCCATATTTACCCCCATATCGGTAGGTGATTTGTATGGACAAGCACCTAAAATGTCTTCAAGCATAGCCTTAACAACAGGGAAAATTTCTACATCTCTGTTATAATTTACTGTTGTCTCACCATATGCTTCGAGGTGAAAAGGATCAATCATGTTAACATCGTTTAAATCTGCAGTTGCAGCCTCGTACGCAAGGTTAACCGGATGAGTAAGCGGAAGATTCCAGATAGGGAATGTTTCAAACTTAGCATATCCTGACTGAATACCTTTCTTATGCTCATGATAAAGTTGAGAAAGGCATGTTGCCATTTTTCCGCTTCCGGGGCCGGGTGCAGTAACAACAACTAATTCTTTTGTTGTTTCGATATATTCGTTTTTTCCATACCCATCATCGCTTACAATTTTAGGGATATCAGATGGATAACCATCAATAGAGTAGTGACGGTATACCTTAATGCCGAGTGCCTCAAGACGTTTCTGAAATGCGATTGCAGTGGCTTGTCCACTAAAGCGAGTCATAACCACACTGCCTACGTATAAGCCAATAGAACGGAAGCAATCAATTAAGCGGATAACATCCAAATCGTAAGTAATTCCTAAATCACTGCGAAGTTTGTTTTTTTCTATATCAGCGGTGTTTATGGCTATAACGACCTCTACGCGGTCTTTAAGTTGAAGAAGCATTTTGAGTTTGCTGTCAGGCTCAAATCCGGGCAGAACTCTTGATGCATGGTAATCATCAAAAAGTTTGCCGCCAAATTCCAAATATAATTTGCCGCCAAATTGTTCAATACGCTCTTTAATATGTTGAGATTGCATATGAAGATATTTTTCATTATCAAATCCTATAGCCACAACAAAACACCTCTTTAAAAATTACTTTACATCGTAATATTATACTACAGTATTTATTTTATTTCAAGGGTAAATCATCCAAATAAAGCAATAAATATTCCGAATAAGATAATTAAAGTGCAAATTAATTTATATATGATGTGCTTCTCTTTAAAACACAGCCATCCAATAAGAACAGTAAAAATTACAGATGATTGTTTTATAACTGTCATCAGGGTAACTTCGCTTGCACTTGATGCATTTGCTTCAAATAAAAATTTATCGCCAACAACTAATGAAATACTCATAAGTGGAATCCAATAATTACTTTTTATTGATTTTATTGAAATCTGTTCATTACGAATTAATATGATTATTCCATATATTACTGTCATAAAAAACATAAACCAAAATTGCAGTTGCGATGACTCCATATGCTTCATAAGTACTTTATCCATAGTGCCGGATACAGCGTTTAAAAAGCAGTTGAGCAATGCTGCAACAAGAACGGTAAAAGTCATACCTTTAGATGAAGTGCTTTTCTTTAGGTTTACTAATACGAGGCCGATAATAACAAGAATAATACCAATCGCTTTGTTATAAGTAAAATTTTCGCCGAGAACAAATACACCCAGCATTGTTGAAAATATCATTCGTGACATATCCATAATTCCGTAAAGGCTTACAGAAATATTTTTAAGTGCAGCAAATGCAAACAACCACGCTGCACAAACCACAGAAGATTTTAAAAATGAATAAAAAATATATATTGGCTGAAGTTCAAAAACAGTTTTAGAAAAAGGTATTGTTAAAATCCAACCAATTAGTGTGAAGAAAAACAATATTTCTATCGAATTGCTTTTTGATAATGCGGCCTTTTTCATGCCTTCGCGCGTTCCTTTTAAAAAACTGTATATAAAAACAAAAAGTATCCATAAATCTTGCATATATAATACCTCAATTAAAATTCTTCAACTTAAACATTGTACTATTGTTTTATACAAAAATCAAGCATAATAGCATATTAGATTGACAAAATGTGACATGAATTATATAATTGGAAATATACAAAGAAAGTAGGTGTTTTGATGGATTTTAAGTCACCCAAAATGATTAATGTATATAAAATTATTATTATGATTATGTCTACGGCAGTCTTGCTGTTTCTTTTTGCAGTTTGCGCAATAATCATTTCTTTTGGCAACGTTCATGCAAATTTTTATAATACAATGCTTTTGATTGCTGTTGGAATTATTTTAGGTGCACTGGGATGTACTTTGTGGAAAGTAATTACAAATAAATTTGTGTATATACCGCTTTGTACAATGGTTGGTTTGTGGCTTATTATATTGCTTGCTTTTTCTGGATATTATAGTTATTTTGACTCTATCCCTACTGTTGGTGAAAGTGATAATATTTGGTGGGATTATTCTCCGTTTTCTAAACACGGAAAAGTTGCAACACTAAATGAAGAATCTACACTTAAACTAACAGATAATATACCGCGCCTTGACGGTGCTACTGCTTTATACCCAATATATTCTGCGTTTGTAAAGGCGGTTTATCCTTTGCCAACGGATAATGCTAAACCTACAGATGGATATATAAATTGCTCTACAACTGCCGGTGCGTATAAAAATATAGTTGATGGGAATGCAGATATAATATTTGTTGGCGCACCCTCTAAAAAACAAGAAGAGTATGCCCAGTCCAAAGGTGTAAAGCTTATATATACACCAATTGGAAAAGAAGCATTTGTTTTCTTTGTAAACAGCGAAAATCCAATTTCTGATATTACGGTTGAACAGATACAGGAAATATATTCCGGTAAAATTGATAATTGGGGTGCGTTGGGCATTGATGGTTTAGGAGAAATACGTGCTTTTCAGCGAGAAGAGGGAAGTGGTAGCCAAAGTGCACTTGTACGCCTTATGGAAGGCAGAGAACTTATTGCTCCTCCAAAAGAAGATGTTATAGAAGGAATGGGCGGTATAATTAAGAAAACTGCAGACTACAGAAACTATAAAAATGCCTTGGGTTATTCTTTTAGATTTTATTCTACCGAGATGGTTAAAAACAATCAAATTAAATTATTGAGTGTTGACGGAATTGAACCCACATTAGAAAATATAGAAAACGGCAATTATCCGATTGCATCTCACTTTTATGCGGTTACACGGGCAGAAAGAGATACTAATACCGAAAAATTAATTAATTGGATTCTTGGTAAACAAGGTCAGGAACTGATTGAAAAAACAGGGTACGCTCCTCTTAACTAACCTGTAGTATGATTTGTTTATAATACACAACTGAGAATATTTCTCGAAAAAAAATAAATGTAAATATTACAAAAAACGCATAAATGCTTGACAAAACGATATGTATATGATATCATAAATGTATATTTTTGAAAGGGGATGTACGTATGTCGAATTTTGTTAAACATTTTGCTAATATGTTTACCAAAGATGCGTCTGTAAGTGCGTGTTCCTCTTGTGGTGCAGTTAATACTGCTACCAATTTTAATTTTATTAAATTTGCAGACACTGTTTTTTCAGTGTCTGTTTTGTTATGTTCTTTAATTTCCATTATTGGTTTTGCTTTGCTTGGTCTAATTTATGTGATTATACTGGCAAACATTATAATTATTAACATTATATGTCTGAAAAAAATATTCTATAAAAAGCGAAACATTATTAAATTCTAATTTTTCGATATAAACAATCCAAGTTTAAGACGGTTTTGCTTTTTATAGGCGGAGCCGTTTTTTAATAAAAGAGGAAAAGAGGAGAAAATTGTATGACAGAAATCAAAATTGCCGACATTACTTTAAGAGAAAAATCTTTTTGTGAGGTTGATGCTCTAAGTTTTAAAGAAAAAACAGAGATTGCCAAACAACTGGATAATCTAAAAGTTGATATAATTGAAACAGCGCCAATCACAAGTGGCAAAAAAGATATTCTGTTCTTACACACAATTTCTTCAATTGTAAAAAACAGTATAATTTCTTGCCCGACAGGTCTTTCTGAGGAATCTGTTTTAGAGGCTTATGATGCTATTAAAAATTCTGTTAAGTCAAGACTTAATATTATTGTTCCTGTTTCAACTGTGCAAATGGAATATATATGCCACAAAAAGCCTGATAAAGTTCTTGATATGATTGCAAATCTTACCAAATACGCAAGTTCGCTTTGTAAAGATGTTGAAGTGTCATTGGCAGACAGCACCAGAGCTGAAAGTGAATTTTTATATAAAGCGATTTCTGCTGCTATAGGAAATGGAGCAAAGGTCATTACCTTGTGTGATTCTGCCGGAATTATGATGCCGTCTGAATTTGAACAGTACATAAATACTATTTATGATAATGTTCCTGAACTTAAAGAAGTGGCTCTTTCAGTTGAGTGCTCAAACGAAATGAACATGGCTACCGCATGTGCTATTGCCTGCATTAATGCCGGTGCTACACAAATAAAGGTTGCCACAGGCTCAAATTCATGCCCATCACTTAAATCTACTGCTAATGTATTCAGAATTAAATCTGATGTTTTAAAAATTTCTACTTTAATGAATATGACGGTTCTGGATAAAGCGGTTGCCCGTATTTCTTCTATTGCTGATGGCAATATTGGTAATGCAACTGTGTATAATACTGAAGAACATAAAAACTATTTTGAAGATACAAAATTCAGTGCTGATGACGATATTAAAACTATTGAAAAAGCGCTTGTAACTATGGGATATGAATTACCTGCAGAAGAACTTAAAAATGTATATGACGAGTTTTCAAAAATCGCTGTAAAAAAATCTGTTGGTATTAAAGAACTTGACGCAATTGTTGCAAGTACTGCTATGCAAGTTGCACCTACATATAAAGTTAAAAGTTATGTTATTAACAGCGGTAACATTTTAACGCCTACTGCTAATATAGAACTTACTAAAAGTGGTGATGTACTTCACGGTTTTTCTATAGGTGATGGCCCGATTGATGCTGCGTTTATGGCTATAGAGCAGATTACAGGTCACCATTACGAACTTGATGATTTCCAGATACAATCTGTAACTC
The DNA here is from genome assembly GCA_045646385.1 of Clostridia bacterium. Lineage (GTDB taxonomy): Bacteria > Bacillota > Clostridia > UMGS1810 > UMGS1810 > SIG455. Next base: position 108,496 of record JAZRKQ010000016.1, read on the forward strand.
GCGGACGAGAGGCAATGGCAGAGAGTATTGTAAAACTCAGAAATGATGGTAGACTTTATTCCGGAAAAGGCACGTCTACAGATATTGTAGGCGCAAGCATTAATGCCTATATCAACGCATTGAATAAAATTTGCTTTGAGGAGGAGATATAATGAATTTATCTTTTTCTACCAATAAATGGACAGATTTTAAAATTAGTGATTTCATTAAAATTGCTGCTGAATACAAATTTAACGGTATAGAAATTCATGATGTTAATGAAATCAACGAGGAAAGTCTTTCCGATACTTATCACTCGCTTATTGAACATGGTATAAAAATACCGTGTATAGATATGGTGAACGATGTTTCAATTGATTCTTCAGAACTTTATAATGAATTTGAAAGGTTAAAAGAAGTAGTTGCTAAACTGCGAATCCCTTATATAAGATTGAAATCAAGCGGAGATGCAGCGGAATTTATAAAAAAAGTTTTGCCTTATGCAAAAGAAAATGGAATTACTTTGCTTGTTGAAACAGTGGGGGAATATGCAGATACTTCAAAACTCCGTACTTTGCTTGAAAGTTTTGCAGACGATAACCTTGCTGCATTGTGGGATTTTCATTATCCTTACCGTGTTAACGGCGAAGCGCCTGAAGACACTATCAGAAATCTTGGGGCATATGTTAAGCATATCCATATAAAAGACTCTGAAAGTTTAGCAGAGCATAGCCTGATAGGCGAGGGCAGTCTTCCTGTTGATGAATTTATTAATGCATTAAGAAGTATAAATTTTAACGGATTTGTTTCGATAGAATGGAATCCTGACTGGGTATCAGAGGTTGATGATATAGACATTATTTTCCCGCACTTTGTAAGTTTTATGTCAAGATATAAAGATCCTTCAAGAGCGAAAAAAGTTCTTTATGACAATAAAACAAAAACAGGCAAGTTTGTATGGAAAAAAGATGCATTGGTTGAAAAGACATTTTCACAAGTCCTTGATACTATGGCGGAGCAGTTTCCTGACCAGTACGCAATAAAATACACAACGCTTGATTATACAAGAACATATTCGCAATTTCGTGATGATGTTGATAACTTTGCTAAAAGTTTGCTTGCTTTGGGTGTAAAAAAAGGAAGTCACGTTGCTGTTTGGGCAACAAATGTTCCTCAATGGTATATTGCATTCTGGGCAACAACAAAAATTGGTGCTGTTTTAGTTACAGTAAATACCGCGTATAAAATCCATGAAGCAGAGTATCTACTCAGACAGTCAGACACACACACACTGATTTTGATTGAAGGATACAGAGATTCAAATTACTCACAGATTATTGCAGAACTCTGTCCTGAACTTGAAACTAAAGAAGCAGATGCGCCATTACATGCTAAGAGATTACCTTTCCTTAGAAATGTAATTACCGTCGGATATAAGCAAAAGGGTTGCCTTACATGGGAAGCTGCACTTTCCAAAGGTGAAAAAGTACATATTGATGAAGTTAAGCGTGCTGCCGCCGCTGTTGATGTTCATGATGTATGTAATATGCAGTATACATCAGGTACTACAGGTTTTCCAAAGGGTGTAATGCTTACACATTATAATATTGTAAATGATGGTAAATGTATTGGCGATAGAATGGACCTTTCAACTGCCGACCGAATGATGATTCAAGTTCCTATGTTACATTGCTTCGGAATGGTGTTGGCGATGACGGCTTCTATGACGCATGGCGCTACAATTTTCCCGTTGCCATACTTTACTCCAAAGCCTGCGTTAGCTTGTATAAATCAGGAACATATTACAGCGTTTCACGGTGTTCCTACAATGTTTATTGCAATGCTTGAACATCCTGATTTTGAAAAAACCGATTTCAGTCATATGAGAACTGGTATTATGGCTGGCTCTCCTTGTCCTGAGCCTGTTATGAATCAGGTTATAGAGCAGATGAATATGCGTGAAATTACAATTGTGTATGGTCAGACAGAGGCTTCACCCGGTTGTACAATGAGTTCTACTGATGATTCTGTTGAAGTTCGTGTTTCTACTGTAGGCAGAGCGCTTCCTGAAATCGAATGCCGAATTGTAGATCCTGAAACAAACGAGGAACTTCCTGATAATACTATCGGCGAATTTGTTGCCAGAGGATATAATATTATGAAAGGGTATTACAAAATGCCCGAAGCAACGGCTGCTGCTATTGATAGTGACGGTTGGCTACATACAGGTGATTTGGCCCTCAAAACTCCCGAAGGAAACTATCGAATTACAGGCCGTTTAAAAGATATGATTATTCGCGGAGGAGAAAATATTTATCCTAAAGAAATTGAAGAATTTATTTACACGCATCCCAAAGTTAGCGATGTTCAGGTAATTGGTGTTCCTGATGAACAGTATGGCGAGGAAATTATGGCTTGTATTATTCCTAAAGAGGGAGAGACCATTACCATTGATGAAATGAAAGAATATATTCTTTCACATATGGCTAAGCACAAAGTGCCTAAATACATTGATTTTGTTGATGCTTTCCCGACAAATGCTGCGGGAAAAATCCTCAAATATAAAATGCGTGAAGATGCTGTCGAAAGACTTAAAATTAAAAAAGTTGACGGCATTGTAGCAGAATAAGGAGATATAAAAATGGATATTAAAATTACAAAAACAACTGCATCAAAAGCAATTCCTACAGAAAATTTGGGATTTGGCAAAAGTTTTACTGACCATATGTTTATTGCTGATTACTCAAGAGATAAAGGTTGGTATAATGCCAGAATCGTTCCGTTTGCAAATTTGAGTATGCATCCTGCGGCAACCGTTTTTCATTACGGTGCTGAAATTTTCGAAGGATTAAAGGCATACAGAAGAGCAGATGGTAAAGTTCAACTTTTCAGACCTATTGAAAATGTAAGAAGAATGAACAATTCTGCTGAACGTTTAAGACTTCCTCAAATGCCGGAAGAAGATATGCTTCAGGCAATTATGGAACTTGTTAAAGTTGAAGAAGCATGGGTGCCTCATAACGAGGGTGAATCTCTTTACATTCGTCCATTCCTTTTTGGTAATGACGAACATTTAGGCGTTCATTCAATCGTGAACGCAACATTTGTAATCATTTGCTCACCAAGCGGAAGTTATTATGCTGAAGGTATAAATCCCGTTAAAATTATGATTGAAGAAGACGATGTAAGGGCTGTTCGTGGCGGTACTGGATTTGCTAAATGCGGTGGTAACTATGCTGCGGCTAACCGTGCCGGTGAAAAAGCAGAGCAGTTAGGCTATACACAGGTTCTTTGGCTCGATGGTGTTGAAAGAAAGTACATAGAAGAAGTAGGCGCTATGAATGTAATGTTTAAAATTGATGGTGAAATTGTAACTCCCGCACTTACTGGTTCAATTCTTCCGGGTATAACGAGAAAATCATGTATCGAAGTATTAAAGAACGAGGGATATACAGTTTCTGAAAGACTTCTCTCTATTGATGAACTGACAGATGCAATGGAAAATGGCAAGTTAGAAGAGGCTTGGGGTTGCGGAACCGCTGCTGTTGTATCACCTATTGGACAGTTGTTCTATAAAGGTAAAACTTATACTATCAACAATAACGAAATTGGTACTGTTACTCAGAATCTTTATAATAAACTTACCGGTATTCAGTGGGGTAAAGTTGAGGATACATTCGGATGGACAGTAGAGATTTAAAACGTGTTACCATTTTCGCAGGGCATTACGGAAGCGGAAAAACAAATATTGCCGTAAATTATGCTTTAAGTATTTCTGCCTCTGGAAAACCTGTTGCTATTGCAGATTTGGATATTGTAAATCCGTATTTCAGGACGAAAGATTCTGAAAAAATATTATCAGCAAATAATATACGTCTTATATCTTCACCATATGCTAATACAAATGTTGATACCCCTGCATTACCGGCAGAGGCATATTCTGTAATACATGATAAAAATGTATATTCGGTAATAGATGTTGGTGGTGATGACAGAGGTGCATTGGCTCTTGGCAGATATATGCCTGCAATACGCGAACAAAACAATTACGAAATGATATTTGTTATAAACAAATACAGATATCTTACATCTACCCCCGAAGAAACTGTTCAAATAATGCGTGAGATTGAAATTGCTGCAGGTGCAAAATTTACATCTATTGTTAACAATTCAAATCTTGGAGAAGAAACTACTGTCGATGACGTGATTTCTTCTGTAAAATACGCTGAAAAAGTTGCTGAAATAACAGGGTTGAAAATTAAAATGACCACTGTTAAATCTGATTTAATTTCTAAATTGAATAACAAGATAGACAATCTTTTCCCGATTGAACTTTATGTAAGGCAATCGTGGCTAAAATAAGGAGGAAAAATAAATGGCTAAAGTTACTTTTGACGAAAGCATTTGCAAAGGCTGCGGACTTTGCGTAGGTGCTTGTCCCAAAAAAATTGTTGCTTTGAAAGATGAACTGAATGCCAAAGGATATCATCCTGCCGGCGTTACCGATATGGAAAGTTGCATTGGTTGTGCGTTCTGCGCTACAATGTGTCCCGATTGTGTAATTACAGTTGAAAAATAAGGAGGAGAGAATTTTGAGCGAAAAAGTATTGATGAAAGGCAATGAAGCAATGGCAGAAGCCGCTATCATGGCCGGATGTAAACATTATTTCGGATACCCCATTACTCCTCAGACAGAGGTTGCTGCATACATGGCAAAAAGACTTCCTAAAGTAGATGGTGGTGTATTCTTACAGGCAGAGAGCGAAATTGCTGCAATTAATATGGTAATTGGTGTTGCCGCTACAGGAAAAAGAGTTATGACCTCTTCTTCAAGTCCAGGTATTTCTTTAAAGAGTGAAGGTATTTCTTACCTTGCTGGTTGCGACTTACCTGCACTTATTGTAAACGTACAGCGTGGTGGTCCCGGTCTTGGCGGTATTCAGCCTTCACAGTCTGATTATTTTCAGGCTACCAAGGGTGGGGGACACGGTGATTTTCATTTAATCGTTGTTGCACCTTCTTCTGTTCAGGAAATGGTTGATTTAACATCTAAATGTTTTGATTTGGCAGATAAATACAGAATGCCTGCAATGATTCTTGCAGACGGCACTATGGGTCAGATGATGGAACCTGTTTCTTTAGAAGCAGCAGATGTTAAATCCGTTGATAAACCTTGGGCACTTACAGGTACTAAATGTGAACGTGAGCCAAATATTGTTAACTCACTTTTCTTAAAGCCTGATGAATTGGAGCAGTTTAACATTGAAAGATTCAAACGCTACAAAGAGATTGAAGCAAACGAAGTTATGTATGAAGAATATATGATGGATGATGCTGAAATTTGTATTGTTGCTTTTGGTGTTGCAGCAAGAGTATCTCAGAATGCTATTGATGAAGCACGCAAAAAAGGTATTAAAGTTGGTATGATAAGACCTATTACATTGTGGCCTTTCCCGAAAGATGTTCTTAATAAGGCGGCAGATAAAGTAAAAGCATTTATTTCTGTTGAACTTAATATGGGACAGATGCTTGAAGATATTGAACTTGCTACACGCTGCAAAAAACCTGTACTTCTTTGCAGCAGAACAGGCGGTATGATTCACACAACTGAAAACATTCTTGATTCTATAGAAGAAGCACAGAAAATCGGAGGTGATAAATAATGGTAGTATTTGAAAAACCTAAAGCACTTACAGAAAACACTTTGCATTATTGTCCCGGTTGTACACATGGTATTATTCATCGTTTAGTTGCAGAAGCAATTGATGAATTAGGTATTAGAGGAAGAACAATCGGTGTTGCATCTGTTGGATGCTCAGTATTTACATATAATTACTTTAATGTTGATATGGTTCAGGCAGCACACGGCAGAGCGCCTGCTGTTGCTACCGGTGTTAAACGCTCAGATAGTAATAACATTGTATTTACATATCAGGGCGATGGCGATTTGGCTGCTATTGGCACTGCTGAAACAGTTCACTCTGCTGCAAGAGGCGAAAATATTACCGTTATTTTTGTAAATAATGCAATTTACGGTATGACTGGCGGTCAGATGGCTCCGACAACTCTGCCCGGACAGGTAACACAGACTTCGCCGTACGGAAGAGATGTCGACAAAGTTGGTTACCCCATTAAAGTTTGTGAAATGCTTTCTAAGGTTGACGGTGCTACTTATCTTGAAAGAGTTGCTGTCAATAATGTTAAAAATATTAAAAAAGCAAAAGAAGCAATTAAAAAGGCTTTCCAGAATCAGATTGAAGGCAAAGGATTTTCTTTAGTAGAAGTACTTTCTACTTGTCCTACAAACTGGGGTAAAACTCCTGAAGATTCTCTTAAATGGCTTGAAAGCGAAATGATGCCTTACTATCCATTGGGAGTTTACAAGGACAAATACGCAGACGGGGAGGCAAAATAATGAGTAAACAGATGTTAATTGCCGGATTTGGCGGACAGGGAGTTCTTTTCGCAGGAAAATTTATTGCTTATGCAGGACTCATTGAAGAAAAAGAAGTTAGTTGGTTGCCATCTTACGGTCCGGAAATGCGTGGAGGTACCGCAAACTGCAGCGTAATTTTGAGCGATACCAAAGTAGGTTCCCCAATCGTTGATAAACCTGATATTTTAGTTGCTTTAAACGCACCGTCACTTGATAAATATGAAAATGATGTTGTTTCAGGAGGTCATATTTTTGTTGATAGTTCTCTCATTGACAGAAAGGTTAACCGTACTGATGTAAATGTGCACTATATTCCTGCATCTAAAATGGCGTCGGACGAAAATTTAAGTGGCCTTGCAAATATGATTATGATGGGACATATGATTAAACATAGCGATGTAATTGAATATGATAGCATTGAAAAATCTATGGCCAAAGTAGTTTCTGCAAAAAAACAAAATCTTTTTGATGCTAATAAAAAGGCTGTGGAACTGGGATATAACTATTAAGGAGGGGACGCCTTGTGAATAACCAGATTAAAGATATCGGTATGCGTCTGGCTTTTTTGCGCGAAGATATGGAACTTACTACTGCACAAATGGCAGAGAAATTAGATGTTGATGAGGCAACATATATTTCTTATGAAAAAGGCGAGATGGATTTTTCATTTAGTTTTATTTATAATGCTGCTGATCATCTTGGTGTTGATGTTCTGGATTTAATCAGCGGTGATGCTCCTACACTTTCTATGTGTACAATGGTTGAAAAAGGGAATGGATATTCAGTTAAAAGAGAGCATGAGTATGATTATAAGCATCTTGCTTACACCTTCAGAAATAAAAAGGCTGAACCATTTCTTGTAACAATAACCCCTGACGAAAAACCGCCTGTTATGAAATGTCATGAAGGACAGGAATTTAACTACGTGCTTTCCGGAAAGATGAAATTCTTTATAGGAGATATTTCATATGAACTTTCCAAAGGTGATAGCGTTTATTTTGATTCCGGAATACCTCACGCGGAAGTTGCCCTTGGTGATAAACAGGCTCAGTTTATCGCCGTAGTAATTAAATAACTTTCGGAGGCTTGATTGAAAATGGCAATATATGAAAAATTTGTTGGCGCATCAAGAGATGATTTTATCTCTCTTGAAGACGCACAACGAAATTATAACCTTACATATGAAGAAGATTTTAACTTTGCATATGATGTCATTGATGAACTTGGTACTACCAAGCCCGACAAATTGGCATTATTGTATTTATCTTCTTCAGGTGAAGAAAAACGCTTTACATTCCGTGATATGATGCTTATGTCTAATAAGGCTGCGAATTATTTTAAGTATATGGGAATCAAAAAAGGCGATAGAGTTTTGCTGGTTATGAAGCGTAGTTATTATTTCTGGATTTGTGTTTTAGCACTTCACAAAATTGGTGCTATTATGATTCAAGCAACAAATATGCTTAAGGCTAAGGATTATGTTTATCGTTGTAATGCTGCCAAAATCAATGCTGTAATTTTAACCGGCGATGGTATGGAAACTGAATATTTTGATGAGGGCGGTGACCAATACGAGACCGTTACAAAAAAATTTGTATTAGGTCATAAAAAGGCAGGACATGATTGGATAGATTTTGAAACGGGCTTTGAAATGGCAAGTGATCAATGGGAAAAGCCCCGCGGTAAAGATAAACCTATGGCTGACGATACTATGCTTATGGCCTTTTCATCTGGTACTACCGGTTATCCCAAAATTATTTCTCATAACTTCAAATATCCATTAGGGCATATTATGACTGGTGTATTTTGGCATAGAGTTGTAGATGGTGGTTTGCATTTTACAATTTCTGATACCGGATGGCTTAAATCTCTTTGGGGTAAATTCTACGGTCAATGGTTTGGTGAATCTGCAATTTTGGTATATGATTTTGAAAAGTTTGATGGTGCTGATATACTTTCTAAACTTGAAAAATATAAAGTTACTACTTTCTGTGTTCCGCCTACCATGTATCGCATGATGTTGCAAAACGATGTTAGTAAATATGATTTATCATCACTTACTCATTGCTGTTCTGCAGGTGAAGCATTAAACCCTGAGATCTTCAATAAGTGGCTCGATGCTACAGGTTTAAAAATTTATGAGGGTTTTGGACAGACAGAAACCGCTGTTTGTATTGCTACTATTGAACCTTGGACAGAACCTATCCCCGGTACAATGGGATTCCCCGTTCCCGGTTTTGATGTTCATATTCTCGATGAAAATAACAAATTCGTACAACGTGGTACAACCGGCGAAATATGCATACGTGTACTTAGCGCAAAACGTAAATCGTGTGGCCTTTTAGACAGTTACAACTTAAATAGCGAGGAAACAAAAAAGGCCATGTACGGTGGATTTTATCATACCGGTGATACTGCTTACCGTGATGAAAAAGGAATGTTTAGATATGTGGGTAGAAATGACGATGTAATTAAGTCATCTGGTTACCGCATTGGTCCTTTTGAGATTGAAAGTGTTATGTTGGAACATCCTGCAGTTATGGAAGTTGCAGTCACTGGTGTTCCTGATCCGGTTCGTGGGTTTGCAGTTAAGGCAACGGTGGTTCTTAGCGATGATTATGAGGGCAGTGATGAACTTACCAAGGAACTTCAATCATACGTTAAAACTAATACTGCTCCCTATAAATATCCAAGAATTGTGGAATATGTTAAAGAACTTCCAAAAACTTTTAATGGCAAAATCCGCAGAGCAGAAATCCGTAATAAAGATAATGAACCCAAATTATAAGAAGGTGTAATTTAATTAAATGACAGATGTAAAAATAACTGATGTGCGTGTTCATCCCGGTGATAGCGGTTTCTTAGTTGATGATGGCGAAACATCAATACTATATGATTCAGGTTTTGCTTTTACCGGAAGCGGAATGGTTAATAAAATCAAAGAACAACTTGGAAACAGAAAATTAGATTACATATTCCTTACACATTCTCATTACGATCATGTGCTTGGCGCTCTTTATGCAATGAGGCAATGGCCTGATGCAAAAGTAATTGCAGGTGAATATGCTGCAAAGATTTTTTGCAAACCATCTGCAAAATCTGTTATGCGTAAACTTGACCAAAAGTTTGCAACTACCTGTGGAGCAGAACCGTATGAAGATATAATTGACGAACTCAGAGTTGACATTACCGTCAACGATGGTGATATTATAAATGCCGGAAAAATGACATATAAAGTTGTTGATTTACCGGGACACACTAAATGTTCTGTTGGTTTTTATCTTGTTGGGAAAAAACTTTTACTAAGTACCGAAACTCTCGGTATATATGCCGGAAACGAAATTATATTGCCATCATTTTTAGTGGGTTATGAGATGACACTTAACTCTATTAAAAAAGTGGAAAATATGGATGTTGAGAATATTTTGGTGCCGCATTACGGTTTGCTAGACAGAGAACACACAAAAGTGTTTTTGAAAAAAGCAAAAGAAGTTGCACATATAACTGCAGAAGATTTTTCTGCAAGGATAAAAAAAGGGCAGACAGATGAGGAATTAATAGAATATTTCAAATCATTATATTATCACGATTACATTAGGGTTATTTACCCTATAGATGCTATTGAACTTAATACAAGTTGTATGATTAACTTAATAAAACGAGAGTGTTTATAAATTAAAAAGCGTATTGCATAAGCAATACGCTTTTTAATTTTCAACATTTTTAGTTTGCAGATATTTTTCCACTTTCTTTTTAATCCGCTGCAGAGCGTTATCAATTGATTTTTCGCTTTTGTCAAGACGTTTAGCAATTTCACTATAACTTTTACCATCTAAAAAAAGATTCATTACCTTCCATTCAAATTTACTTAATACCTCTGACATTTTTGTAAGAATGGAAGAAAAATGCTCTTTTGTTATCATAATCTCTTCAGGATTAAAATTTTCTTTCTCAGCAATCATATCAATCATCATACGTTCGGATTCTTCGTCATAAACAGATTTATTTAGAGATATATATGAATTTAAGGGAATATGTTTTTGTCTGGTGGCTGTTTTAATGGCGGTTATTATCTGACGTGTAATACATATTTCAGCAAATCCTCTGAATGATGCAGGTTTGGTTGTGTCATAATCACGTATGGCTTTATAAAGGCCTATCATACCTTCCTGAATGATATCCTCTTTATCGGCTCCGATTAAAAAATATGTTCTTGCACGTGACTTAACAAAATTTTTGTATTTATTAATAATATAATCAGTGGCAATACTGTCGCCTGATTTTGCTATTGCCACAATTTCTTCATCGCTTAATTTATTGTATTGCGAAGGTGTTTCTGGAAATGACATAGTATCGCCGCCTTTCTATGCAAGATAATAATATTTTAAACAAGTTTTTGTTTTTTGTCAAGGAATATGTAATATTAAAACACATAGCGGCATATTATTTATCGAGGTGGATACAATGGACAAAATTAATATTAAAGAACTTTTAAATTACATATCTCCAAATCTGCGTGAATGCTTGTTGAATATAGATGCAAGATTGTGGGATAAAGCAGAAGAGATACGTATTTCACTTGGGAAACCTGCTATGTTATGTTATAACGACGGATTTGAATATATATATAAACAAGACGAGCCCTTTATTTGTGATGTGCGTACTGTTAAAGAAACAATGATGCTTATTACGGATAGTTCCATATATGCCGCAAACGAGAAAATGATTAATGGCTATATAACCCTTAAAGGAGGACATAGAGCAGGAATATGTGGTTGCACTGTGATAAACGATGGGAAAATATCTGCAATAAAAGATATATCTTCTATAAACATCAGAATTAAAAGGGAAATTATTGGTGCCGCCGATAAAGTGATTAATTATATTTATAATAAAGAACACATACAAAACACACTCATAATATCGCCCCCGCAATGCGGAAAAACCACTTTGTTACGCGATATTGCCAGAATACTTGGAAGAAACCGAAGAGTATCGATTGTAGATGAAAGAAGTGAAATTGCTGCAATGTATAATGGTATAGCACAAAATGATATTGGGTTACGTACAAACGTTCTCGATAATTGTCCTAAACAAATAGGGATACCATTGGTTATTCGCAGTATGTCACCGGAAGTTGTAATAACGGACGAAATTGGTGCGGATAGTGACGCAGATGTTATAAAATATGCAGCAACAAGTGGCGTAAAAATAATTACGTCTGCGCATGGCCTTGATATAAATGATATGATGCGCCAAAAATCACTTAAAAATATAATTGGTTTTTTTGATGTTTTTATTTCACTTACGAATATCGGCGGAACAGGAAGTGTTTCCAATATAATACGGAGGAAAGAACTTGATATTTAAAATAGTCGGAGCCATAATTGTTATTACTACTACAATTATTTTGGGGATATCAAAATCCTTAGAATTTGAGAATAGAGTGCGATGCCTTGAGGATATGCAGTTATGTATTCTGCAACTTGAAAACGAAATCAGATATACACAGACCCCTATATTCGAAGCATTAAAAAAAATTTCTGAAACTACGAACTCAATAATATCAAAATTGTTCGATAATGCGTCTAAACAGGGGTCAACAGGAGAAACTGTTTCTACTATTTGGACAAGGGCAGTAAATGATATTTCATCTGAGTTGATTAATGATGATTCAGAACTGTTCCTTTTGTTAGGTGAGTGCCTTGGAACTACTGATTTGGAAGGTCAAATAAAAAGCATAGAATTATTTAAAAGCAAATTGAATCAACAACTGAAAACAGCAAAAGAAATATGTAATAAAAACAAAAAATTATATAAGAACTTAGGATTATATTCCGGCTTGTTAATTACCGTACTTTTATTATAAAAGGAGAATAACTAATGAATGTTGAACTGATTTTTCAAATCGCTGCTATAGGTATACTTGTTGCCGTTCTTAACCAACTTCTCATAAGGTCAGGTAGAGAAGAGCAGGCGATGATGACAACACTTGCAGGATTAGTGGTAGTGCTATTTATCGTTATTAATCAAATCAGCGCTTTGTTTGAGACAATCAAATCTGTTTTCAATTTATAAGAATATGGAAATTCTACAGATAGCAATTATAGCAATAACTGCATCAATTCTTGCAGTTACTTTAAAAAGCGAACGACCTGAATTTTCGATTATTATAAGTGTTGTTGCAGGAATTATGATATTCTTTGTTTCATCAACATATTTGAAAAGCGTTTTAAATGTTCTTAATGAAATAACAGAAAAAATTAATATTGATTTATCGTTTATAGAAATAATATTAAAAATTGTATCTATATCGTATATATGCGAATTTTCATCTCAAATATGCAAAGATGCAGGTGAGGGTGCAATTGCTTCAAAAGTTGAGTTGGCAGGTAAAATTTTAATTCTATTTACATCTGCACCTGTTATGCTGTCGCTTTTAGAATTACTTACAGGTATTATTTAGAGGGTGAACTAATGAAAAAAATTATGCTAATAATTTTGATATACTTCATTTTTTGTCCAAAAGTTATGGCAAACGAAAATCAAATTGAAGGTACGATATATAAAGAAAGCGAGATAGCGAATATAGCAGACAGCAATTCACAAATAATTGAAATTATTCCAAATTTCAGTTTTGAAAACTTTATTGAGAACATCAAAAATGGTAATTCATTATTTGAACCAAAATCTATAATTTCTTCTTTTTTGAACTTATTTGCAAACGAAATATATATAAATATAAATGTTATGTTTATAATTATTGTACTATCAATTATTTGGGGAATAATATCTAATATACGCAGTTCATACAACTCAAAAGCAATTTCTGATACGGCATTTTTTGCTTTTTATTCTGTTTTTTTAGGAATGATAATTAATGGATTAAATCAATGTATGAATCTTGCTAAAACGGTTGTATCTGACCAAGTGGTTTTTATGAAAGCGGCGGTGCCGGTGTACAGCGCTTTAATAATGAGTACAGGCAAAGTATCAACTGCAGTGGGTATGGAACCAATATTTTTATATTTTATACAATTGATAAGTTCCCTGATGGAAAAATTTGTTCTTCCTCTTGTTTTTTGGATTACCATCTTAAATATAGTTAATTGCATTACAGAAAAATTCAGCATCAAAAAACTAATTGATTTTGTAAAACAAGTGATTAAATGGGGTTTAGGAATTCTTATGACCTTGTTTGTCGGCATTTTGGGAATGTCCGGTTTTACAGCATCCTCAGTAGATGGTTTAGGAATTAAAACATTAAAATTTGCAGTGGGTAATTTTGTTCCGATAGTAGGAGGTTTGCTGTCGGATTCTGTCAATACCGTTATTGCATCAACTACCGTTTTAAAAAATGCAATGGGGACTGTTGGGGTAATAGTTATTATTCTGATGTGTGCAATGCCGCTGATTAAAATGCTGGCACTTATGCTTATATATAAACTTACGGCAGGTATTATTGAACCTCTATCTGATAAAAGAGTAACAAAAATGATAAGTGAAGCAGGGAGTGCAGTTACATTTATTTTTTTGATTTTACTAACTGTAACAATTATGTTTATTCTTGGAATAACAATTGTAATAAGTGTTAATACCAAATTATAATACGGAGGAAAAATGTGGATTAGAACATACATAATGACAATAATAACTGTTGTTTTGCTATCTTCAATAACTGAGGCTCTAATGCCGGAAACAGATATGAAAAAGCATTTATCTTTGGTTGTTGGTTTAGTAGTGTTGTTTGCTATGGCAAAACCACTTATTTCCATTCCACAATTTGCAGTGGAAGATATGATTTTTCGTATCGAAGAAGATGTTAGTTCTTCTTCAAAAAAAATAAATAAAAAAATAGAAGAGACACAGATAAATATTGTAAATAATCAATTTTCAAGGTCGTTATCAGAAACAATCTCAAAGTCAGTTTATTCATCTTGCGGAATTAAATGTAATGTAGATATATCAATTAATAATGGTACTATTGAAAAAGTTTTTATTGATGCTTATGAAAATGATGCCATCAAAAATTTTATAAAAAATAATTATGGGCTTGAATGCACTTTTCAAAAGGAATGATGACCAATGAAAAATTTTGAATTATTTAAAAAAATGCGTTTAGAAAAAAAGACATTGTATATTTTCCTTTCTGTTGGAATACTTATTTTAATATTAAGCAATATGTTTGCTAATTCAAATGAGAAAAATACTAATAAATCAGAATCACCCAATATTATATCAAAGGAAAATGATGAAATAAGATTGGAAAAAATACTTTCTAAAGTGCATGGCGCAGGCAAAACTGATGTTATGATTACATATGACACAGGAATTGAGAAAGTTACCATCCAAAACAGTAAAATCAGTAAATCGTCTTCCAATGATACAGAGAAATCAGGAGGGGAGGAAATGACAAACGAAATTTCTGAAGAACGCCAAACTGTTATGAATGGCAGTGGCAATTCGCAGACACCTTTTATTACAAAAGAAGTAAACCCGCGAGTGCGTGGTGTTTTAGTTGTGGCTGACGGCGCAGGGGATGAAATTGTACGTTATAATTTAACAAATGCCGTCGCAGCAGTTTTAGATGTACCGTATTACAGAATACAGGTGTTAAAAAAATCAAATTAATATACAGGAGGAATGGGAAAATGACTGTTTTACACAAAAAGCAAATTGTTTTAGGCGCACTTATTGTTATGGTGGGAGTGGCAGGTTATCTTAACTGGAAATACGAAGGTACAACTTCTCCTGATTCTCAAACGACCGTAACAATATCTGAAGATAACGAAAACGCAACACTTGGCGAGGCAACAATGGTTGGAAAAACAGATGCCAATTATTTTATGACTTGCAGAAACAACAGAGAAGTGGTTCGTTCAAAAGCAATAGAAATATTAAAATCAACTATTGATAATCCTAATTCTTCTCAAGAAGCAAAGTCAAAAGCGGAAAAAGAAATGCTCGATATTAGTAATAATGTTGAATCGGAAGGTAATATAGAAAATTTAATAAAAGCAAAAGGCTTTGAAGATGTGGTTGTTTTTATTAATGATAATAATATTACTGTAACTGTAAAATCTCAAGGACTTACAGCACCGGAAACTGCTAAAATTAAAGACATAGTTATTGAAGAAACAGGAAATAATAATATAAAAATAGTTGAAGTTAAATAAAAAGTGTGGTATACTAATCTCATGATAATCATTTGGGAGGTTGTTTTTGATGGAAAATATTTTCGAAAACGGTAACATAAAGATTTCGGATGAGGTTATATCTACTATTGCAACTATTGCTGTTTCAGAAGTAAGCGGTGTTCACGGCATGGGGGGAACCTTAGCCGGAGATTTAGTTGAAAAATTTGGCAAGAAAACTATGACTAAAGGCGTAAAAGTAACATTAGAATCTGATGAAGTTGTATTAGATTTGAATGTTGTGCTGAAATATGGTGTAAGAATCCCTGAAATAGCATGGAATATTCAGGAAAATGTAAAAAAATCAGTTGAATCAATGACAGGTCTTACAGTAACTAAAGTTAATGTTCGTATTGTTGGAATTGAAGTAGATAAGGATGAAAAAACAACTGAGGTTTCTGCCGACGATATGTCAGAAGAAAATAATTGATAAAAATTCTGCCCCTGATTGATTTTTTTGTCGATCAGGGGTTTATTTTTTTAAAATTTTATATTATAATGTAAATATATGCTTGTATTTTAACTTTCGGAGGAAAAAACATGAGTAGACGAGAAGCACGTGACACTGCATTTAAATTAATATTTGAAATTCCTTTTCATGGGTGCAATTACAAAGATAGAATTGATTTCTTTATTGAACACATTGATATCGAACTATCTGATAGTGATAAAGATTACGTTAAAAAATGTGTTTCTGTTTGTTTTGAAAATCTTTCTGACATTGATGATAAAATTACACCTTTACTCAACAAATGGACACTTTCGAGATTACCCAAAGTTTCTCTTTCTGTATTGCGACTTGGCGTTGCTGAAATGTTATATTTTGATGAAATACCATATCAGGTTTCTATTAACGAGGCTGTTGAACTTGCAAAAGAATATGGAGACGATGATGCACCAGCCTTTATAAATGGTGTTCTTGATAAAATTGCAAAGCAGTAATTTTTGGAGGCATTTATGGCAGTAGTTACAGTAAGCCAACTGAACAACTATATGAAGCGTTATATAGATAATAACGTTCATCTTACTAATTTGTATGTCAAGGGTGAAATTTCAAATTATAAAAAGCACTATTCCGGTCATATCTATATGACTTTAAAAGATGAGGGCAGTGCGATTAAAGCGGTAATGTTTAAATGGAGTGCGTCTTCACTTAAATTTGATATAGAAAATGGAATGTGCGTAATAGCCTGCGGAAAAGTTTCTGTGTTTGAACGCGACGGTCAATATCAGTTATATATAGACTCTATGACTCCAGACGGAGTAGGGGAGTTGTACGTTGCATATGAACAACTAAAACAAAAACTTGAAAAAGAAGGGCTTTTTGAATCTTCTGCAAAAAAACCTATACCCACATATCCTCGTCGTATAGGTGTAGTTACATCTCCGACCGGCGCAGCAGTACGGGATATCATAAATGTAATTACAAGACGATATAATTTAGCGGATATTTATATCTATCCTGCACAAGTTCAAGGCATTGGCGCCGGGGAATCAGTCGCTAAAGGGATTGATTTTTTTAATAAAAATAATCTTGCCGATATACTTATTGTTGGTAGAGGCGGTGGCTCTATTGAAGATTTGTGGGCTTTCAATGAAGAAGTAGTTGCACGCTCTATTTTTAATTCAAAAATACCTGTAATTTCTGCTGTGGGTCATGAAACAGATTTTACAATCTCTGATTTTGTTGCGGATTTAAGAGTTCCAACACCTTCTGCCGCAGCGGAAATGTCTGTTCCAAACACACTTGAATTGCGTTCCAACTTGCAAATGACCTCTGCTAAATTACTTACTCTTTTGGGCAGACTTTGTGACGTTAAGCGCCAAAAATTAGACAAACTAATTGCCAATCCGGTCTTATCTGATTTTTCTTCAACAATTGCTGAAAAACGCATGGTTGTAGATAGTTTATATAAAGAATGCTTTGACTTATATCACAAAATATTTACAGATAAAAATTACAAATTCACAACTATTGCCTCAAAACTTGAAGTGTTGAATCCAATGTCTGTTTTGCGCAGGGGATATTCTATTGCACAGAAAAACGGTAATAATGTAAAATCTGTTAATGAACTTTCTGTTAATGATAAATTTGAACTGATATTAAAAGATGGCAAACTAAATTGTTGTGTTATTGATAAGGAGAATTAAAATGGCTGATAAAAAAGCAACTTTTGAAGAAAATATAATTGAACTTGAACAAATAATTGAATCTTTGGAAAAAGGCGACGTACCTTTGGATAAATGCCTTTCTCTCTTCGAAAATGGTGTAAGACTTTCTAAAGAATGTATGACTATGCTTGATAATGCTGAACAAAAAATTAAATTGCTCACAGAATCCGAAAGCGGAAGCATTTTGGAAACTGATTTTGTAGTTGAGACAGAAAATATTTAATAATTCGCTTTTAGAGGTGTAAAATAATGGGATTCCATTTGAAAGAAGTTTTTGGTAACGATATTATAAATGCAACTGTACTGGCATGGACGATTGCTCAAATTTTAAAACTTTTTACGTACTATGGTTCAGAAAGAAAGTTTGATTTTAAGCGTATTTGGGGTTCGGGTGGTATGCCCAGTTCACATTCTGCCGGAATGACAGCAATGTCTGTAATGGTTCTTAGGATATGCGGTTTTACATCTACAGAATTTGCAGTTAGTTTAATTATTACTATTATTGTGATGTATGATGCTCGTGGAGTAAGACGCGCTACTGGTGAGCATGCTACTATTATAAATAAAATGATGAGTTTATACAATGACGGTGAATCTGTTTTTGGTGATAAATATTTAAAAGAACTTATTGGACATACACCGTTTCAGGTTTTTATGGGGGCACTTCTAGGAATCGTAATAGCATTACTTTATAGATTGTAATATTTATTATACAACAGAAAAGAGAAATACAAATGAAAATTCTTGATACTGTAAATATTCCTTCGGATTTAAAAAAATTGAATAATGAACAACTGAATGTCTTATGTGACGAAATTAGAAAGTTTACTGTTGACGCGGTTATGAAAAGCGGTGGACATCTTGCATCTAATCTCGGAGTTACAGAACTTACAGTTGCTCTGCTTAAATCATTCAATTTACCAAATGATAAGATTGTATATGATGTAGGCCATCAAAGTTATGTTCATAAAATACTTACCGGCAGAAAAGACAAATTTGACACTTTACGATGCTTAAATGGATTGTCAGGCTTTCCTAAAACGCAAGAGAGTGAATATGATTCTTTCAATACAGGACATGCCAGTACATCTATTTCTGCTGCACTTGGAATGGCAAGAGCAAGGGATTTGAACAATGAGAATTATAATGTTGTTGCAGTCATTGGTGATGGGGCAATTTCAGGCGGAATGGCGTTTGAAGGATTAAATGATGCGGGTTCAAGCAAGACAAAACTTATTATTGTATTAAACGATAATGAAATGTCTATCGAAAAGAATGTGGGTGGTTTATCTACATATCTTAATAAAATACGAACTGCACCCAGATATAATAAAACAAAGGATAATATCCATGATTTTTTAAATAAATTTGGGAATATTGGTAATGTGTTAGAAAAAGGCATAAAAGGAGTAAAAGATAGTATCAAATATGCATATACCTCAGGAGCATTATTTGAATTTTTAGGTTTTACCTATTTGGGGATTTGTGATGGTAACGATATATCCCAGATGTGTTCTGTATTTAACAGAGCAAAAAATATTGAAGGACCAGTTTTAATACACGTATCAACCAAAAAGGGACTCGGATATGCAGATGCAGAAGTTAACCCTGAAAAATATCATGGTGTTAGTCGTGCCACCACGTCTATAAAAAGAAATGATATCATTTATTCTAATGCTTTTGGCAGTCTTCTGTGTATTAATGCTGAAAAAAATGATAAAATTACTGCTATCACAGCGGCTATGCCATCAGGATGCGGCCTAAATGAATTTGCGTTAAGATTTCCTCAGCGTTTCTTTGACGTGGGGATTGCTGAGCAACACGCTGTTACAATGTCTGCCGGGCTTGCTATTTCCGGTATTGTACCGGTTGTATGCATATACTCAACTTTTTTGCAAAGAGCGTATGACCAAATACTTCACGATGTTTGTATGCAAAACTTACACGTTATATTTGCTATTGACAGAGCCGGTATTGTTGGCGAAGACGGAGAAACTCATCAAGGGGTATTTGATTTTTCTTTTTTACTGCATATACCCAATATAGTTGTACTTGCGCCAAGTTGTTATGACGAATTAAAAAATATGCTGGACTGGGCAGTTAATCAATGTAATGCTCCGGTTTCAATCCGATATCCACGTGGAAATGTAAAATTCAGAGAATGTTCTGCATTTGAATTTTCAAAAGCAGAACAATTGACTTCCGGAGATGATATAACAATTATCACAGCCGGAAATATGGTAGATACGGCTATTGAAGTATACGAAAAATTAAAAGATTCCGGAATTACTGCAGAAGTTATTAATTTGCGTACAGTTAAGCCTTTCGATAAAGAAACGGTTTTTTCAAGTTTGGATAAAACAGGTTTTTTTGTCTCTATTGAAGACAACATGAAAATCGGTGGCATGGGTGAATATATATATTGTGAATATGACAAACCAGTCAAGGCAATTTACTTTGGGTATGACGAATTTATTCAGCATGGCAGACCGGAAGAATTATATGAATTGTATGGTATGAGCAGTAATAAAATTACTGAAAAAATTATAAAGGAGTGGCAAAGTTTTGCAAAACAGGCTTGATGTTGAACTTGTAAATCGCGGATTGGCAGAAAGCCGTGAAAAAGCAAAGGCTTATATTATGGCTGGTTCTGTTTTTGTGGATGGCCAAAAAGCCTTTAAAGCCGGAGATAAAGTTAAAGATGGAATGCAACTTGAAGTGCGTGGAACACCAATTCCATTTGTTAGTCGCGGCGGATTAAAACTAGATAAAGCGATAAAAGTTTTTAATCTTGATTTAACCGGTTTGGTATGCATGGATATAGGTGCTTCTACGGGCGGATTTACCGATTGTATGTTGCAAAATGGCGCTTCAAAGGTGTATTCTGTAGATGTCGGGTATGGACAACTTGCTTGGAAACTCCGGTGCGATGAGCGTGTTATAAATATCGAAAGAACAAATATACGTTATCTGGAACCGGAAACCATTGATGATAATCTTGATTTTATTTCTATTGATGTGTCTTTTATATCATTAAAATTAGTATTGCCTGTAGTAAGTAAACTTTTGAAAGCCGGTGGACAATGTGTTGCTTTAATTAAACCACAATTCGAAGCAGGCAAAGAAGAAGTCGGAAAGAAAGGCGTTGTTCGAGAGTCTAAAATACACGAAAATGTTATTTCTAAATGCTTACAGTATGCCATTGATAATGGTCTTTCAGTAATTGATATTGATTTTTCACCTATAAAAGGGCCTGAAGGTAATATTGAGTTTCTGATGCACATATGTAAATCTGATCAAATAACTAACAATATAACCGATGAATATATAACTGAAGTTGTAGACAATTCTCACAGCAATAACTGACATAATATTTTTAAAAGGAGAAAACAGTGTTATTGGCGCTGTAGTGTTACAGAATGTCAATTAAAATAGAAAACAAAAAAGATATTAATAAGCCTATTCATAGTGGTCATAGAAAAAGGGTTATCAACAAATTTATTGAACACGGGCTGGATTCTTTTGAAGAACACGAAGTTTTAGAACTGTTACTATTTTTTTCTGTTCCGCGAATTGATACAAATCCACTTGCACACAGATTGATTGAAGAGTTTGGTTCATTACAAAATGTTTTGTCTGCCGAGCCCCAAGAATTAAAACTAGTTAAAGGAGTAGGGGACAACACCGCTGCTTTGATATCGTTATTCAGGAATATCAGGAAATATCAAAATACACAGTTGATTGAGAAAAATATACGATTTGATGCCACGCATGAAATAGGTGAGTTTTGTGTGAAGTATTTTTCTGAACATATTGATGAATCAGCAATTATGCTTTCTGTGGATTCAAAAAGACGTTTGAAAAAAGTTTCTGTTATAAGTAATGGCAATGTTAATGAAACATATTTTGATATCAACAAAATAATGAAAGATGCATTAAATTTTCGTGCTGCTGGTGTGATTGTTGCTCATAATCATCCAAACGGGATATTACAACCATCGACCAGTGATGTTATTTTAACTAAAGAGATTCATGATTTGTTGACGGGAGTACACATCCAGTTAATTGACCACATTATTTGTAATGAACGCTATTTTACAAGTTTTAATGAGCGTGGGTTATTTGATAAATTTTAAATACAGGAGGCAATTATGATATATGTATTTTTAGCAAATGGATTTGAAGAAATAGAAGCATTAGGCTTCACTGATATTTTAAGACGTGCTGATATCGAGGTGTCTACAGTTTCGATCAATAATGATCCTATTGTAACGGGATCTCATGGAATATCTGTTGTATCGGATATTACTATCAATGATGTAAGTTTAGATTCTATTGATGCTGTTGTATTGCCTGGCGGTATGCCCGGAACTTTAAATCTTCAGGCATCAGATAGAGTAAATGAGATTATTGATTACGCTGTTGAAAATAAAAAAATAGTTGGTGCTATATGTGCTGCTCCTATGGTTTTGGGCGAAAAAGGTCTTTTGATAAACAAAAATGCCACATGCTATCCAGGATTTGAAGAAAAACTTATTGGTGCGTGTGCTACCGGAGAAAAAGTAGTTAAAGATGAGATTTTTGTTACATCTAAAGGTGCAGGAACTGTTCAGGATTTTGCACATTGCTTTATAAAAATATTTAAAGGGGAAGAAATTGCCGATAAAATCATTTCTTCGATGCAATATTGAATATGAATTACGCAAAAGCCAAAATCAGAAAAGAAATCCTTGCAAAAAGAAATATATTTTCTGACAACAATATTGCAGATAAAATTATTTTTAATAAACTTATTTCAGAATGTATGGAATTCCAAAAAATTTTTATATATATAAACTATGGTTCTGAAGTAAATACTATTGATTTTATAAATCAAATGCTATCAGAAGGAAAAGAGATTTTTGTTCCTGTCTGCAATATTGTTGATTGTACAATGAACATATCTCGTATATACTCAACAAATGAACTTGTTAAGAATAGTTATGGGATTTTAGAGCCTTTAAAACTCAATTCAGTTAATGAAAAAGTTGATGTTGTAATTTTTCCAGGTGCTGTATTTGATATAGATGGAAACAGAATTGGATATGGAAAAGGTTATTATGATAAATATATTTCCAAACTAACTTATCAACCTTATAAAATAGGTATATGTTACGATTTTCAACTCTTAGATAAAATACCAAGTGATACACATGATATTAAACTTGATAAGATTATTACAGAACACAGGACGGTATTTGTATGAAAATAAGTTTTTTTATTATAATTATATTTTTTATGCAAATATTATTAAAGTCATTTTTAAATGAATTAGGATATATGAATATTTTTCTATCACAATTATTTTGCGTCATTATTCCAACGATTGTATATTTTATAATCTCAGATAAAAGAATAGGGGATTTCTTCAAATTTGATAATAAAAGTTTAACAAAAGATATTATTGTTGCTTTAATTACTGTTATTTCAATCAATATATTATCTGTATATCTTAATTATCCGCTAACAAAAACTGTACAGTTAGAAAATAATTTTATACAACATAATATTTCTGTTTTTGAATATATAATTTCCATTATTATTTTGTGTATAACACCTGCAATTTTTGAAGAACTTTTTTTCAGGGGAATACTGCTGAATGAATTAGCAAATAAATATTCTTATTATAAAGCAAGTGTTATAACCGCTTTAATATTTTCATTAATTCATTTAGATATATTAAATGTTTTTCCACAATTTGTTTTGGGCTTGTTTTTATGTTATATAACATTATCTTCTAAAACAATATTATTACCAATAATTACTCATTTGGGCAATAATTTGTTTTCATTTATTGTTGGTGAATACATAAATCAATATTTCTTTCAAAACAAATCATTTATTTTCATACTTTCGCTACTTATCGCCGTCATAGGGGTGGTATACTTTAAAAGAAATACTTTACGTCGTGAAATATAAATTTCACGACGTGGGAGAGTGCGTTTAATGAGTAAAACACAAAACATAAGAAACGTTGATATTCCTCAGGTTTTGGCTGATTATTTGAGTTATATGACAGTTGTTAAGGGAAAATCGATAAACACCGTTAATCAGTACAGTTATGATTTAAAAAATTTTTTAAATTATATACACTGTAAATTTAATAACTTGGATATTAATACCAACAAATTAGATGTAAATTTTGAAACAAATTTATTAAAAAAAATAACGCTAAGCGATTTATACGATTATACCGCGTATTTATATAATAATCATTCAAATAATGATAATTATATTGCGAGAAAAGTTTCTTGTATAAAATCATTTTTTGGTTATTTATCGGTTAAAGCAAATATTATTGAAAATAATCCTGCAGAGCATTTAGAACGGCCAAAAATTAAACAAAGATTACCTAAATATCTCACGCTTGACGAAAGTGTTTCCTTTTTAAAAGCAATTGATGGACCGTATGAAAAACGTGACTTTGCAATGTTTGTTATTTTTTTAACATGCGGACTTCGTGTCTCTGAATTAACCGGTATTAATATTAGAGATATAAATTATTCTAATCAATCATTAAGAGTGGTCGGTAAAGGAAATAAAGAACGCCATGTTTTTTTAAATAAAATGTGCATGAAAGCAATTGAAGAGTATATGGAAGTTCGTCCCAATGACAAACTTGTCGGCGACGCAAGGAATGCTTTATTTATAAGCAATAAAATGACTCGTATTACCCCGCGTTCTGTAGAAAGAATATGCAAAAAATACTTTGAAGCGGCTGGTGTTGATTCAAATATGTACACACCGCATAAATTAAGACATACTGCTGCAACTATTATGTATCGTGATGGTAATGTTGATATAAGAACTTTACAGGAAATTTTGGGGCATTCTAATCTTTCGACAACTCAGCTGTATACTCATATAAAAAATGAAGATATGAAAAATGCGGCTGATAACAATCCGCTAAGTAAAACTGAATTTCTAAATAAAAAAAAGAGTAGTGAGGAGTAACCCCCCTACTCTTTTTTTATTTTTTCCCTTTTGATTTAAATAACAACGCTGCCAAATATCCAAATAAAATTGCTGCGGTAATACCACCTGCAGTAGCAGTAATACCGCCAGTCAGTATTCCGGCAATACCAATTTCATTAATTGATTTTATTACGCCTTTTGTTAATGAATAGCCAAAACCTACAATTGGCACCGTTGCTCCACTACCAGCAAATTTTACTATTGGTTCATATGCTCCTATAAGAGTCAAAAATGCTCCCGAAACCACATATAACACCATGATTTTTGCAGGAGTGATTTTGGTTTTATCAATTAAGATTTGTGCTATTACACATATTAATCCTCCAACCCAAAATGAATTTAAAGTTTGCATCCAGTTCATAGTTCTTCTCCCATTTCTATAGCAACACAATGTGAAATTCCCATTATAGGATCTCCCTGTTGTGAAGTTGTAGTACTCATAAGTGCACCCGTCGGTATAAATAAAATTTTTTTAATTTCTTTTGATAAAAGTCTTTTATAATAATATCCGCAGAAAACACTCCCGCTGCATCCACAACCGCTTCCTCCTGCTTTGGTATCTTGTGTTACGTCGTCGAATATCATCATACCGCAATCGACATAATTTGGGGTTATATCAATCTGTTTATCTTTTAAAAAATCTATTAAAATGCTTGCACCAACTGCTCCCAAATCACCGGTTACAATATAGTCATAATAATCTGGTGTACGTCCTGTATCAATAAAATGCTGATATATTGTATCTGCTGCTGACGGCGCCATTGCAGCCCCCATATTATTGGCATCAACAATCCCCATATCAACTATTTTTCCTGTGGTTATATGAGTAACTCTCGGCACATCCTTTTTCTCTGATGAAATAATTACTGCACCTGAACCTGTAACTGTCCATTGAGAAGTTGGAGTACGTACACCACCATACTCTAATGGAAAACGAAATTGACGTTCTGCGGAACAAAAGTGACTTTCTGTTGCAGCAATACAATAATCGGCAAAACCTCCGTCTATAACCATTGAAGCAAGAGAAATGCTTTCTCCCATAGTTGAACATGCACCAAATAGGCCGAAATATGGTATATTGAAATTTTTGATTCCAAATGCACTTCCAACGCATTGATTTAATAAATCTCCGGAAAAAATATATTGAATATCAGACGGCACTTTAGATGCATTTTGCAGTGCACCTTCTATAGTATCACACACTAATCGTGATTCTGCTTTTTCCCATGTTTTTTCTCCCAACATATCGTCATCGTATATTGTATCAAAATATTTTGCCAATGGGCCTTGTCCTTCTTTGACTCCCACGGAAGAATATGCACCTATAATGTACGGTGGATTATTAAGTTTAACAGTTTGATTTCCTATTCTTTTTGAATTCATTAAAATAACTCCTTATATGATATAGTATATTATTCCGCAAATTACAGAAGCAATTACACCAAATACTATTACCGGTCCCGCTATGGTGAACATCTTTGCCCCCAATCCCATAACATACCCTTCGGATTTAAATTCCATTGCAGAAGAAACTATTGAGTTTGCAAATCCTGTTATGGGTACAATTGTTCCTGCACCAGCAATTTTGGCAATATCATCATACACATTTAATCCCGTTAATAAAGAACCTAAAAATATCATTACAACAGAAGTTAAAGTAGAGGAAAGTTCTTTTGAAAATCCACGTGCTGAGAAAAACATATTTATAAACTGTCCAATTGTACATATAGTTCCGCCTATTAAAAATGCCCATATACAGTCTTTTAATGTGTTTGAGTTAGGACTTTTACCTTTAACATATTCGTTATATTCTTTATTGGTCATATTAAAATTCATATACACATTACTCCTTTAATATATACAAATACACCTTTAAAATCAGGAACATCATTGAATTCTCTATATATAATTAAAAAGCCGATTACTGCAATTAATAGAATGATTATTGCTGTTATGATGTGGATTATTTTACTTTTCATTTGTAAAAACGCTCCTTAACATTAACTGTTTTAATATTATTATGAAATATTGACAACAATCTATGTAAGTAAATTTTGGTTATAAGTATTGAATTTTTTATATGTATATAATATAATTAAATATATAGTGAAATGAGGTATTATAGTGATTAAAGATAAAATTATATCGTTTGTTGATAAACATCCTAGATTTCAAAAAATTTCTTCAATAATAAGTAAATTTTTTGAAGATGATGTATTTGGTCTTTCTGCTGAATTAACATTTTATTTGACTGCCTCTTTCTTTCCGTTTATCATCCTTTTGTTGGCATTGATATCGATAACCCCTCTTTCTGCAGAAGATACGCTTTTTAGATTGTTATCAGCCCTTCCGCGTGAAGTATATGACGTTGTCATTTATGTTTTAACCGGTGTAAACAGAAGTACAGGGATTATCATTACCAGTTCAATCATCGCTTTATGGTCTATTTCCTGTGCTGCATCTACTATAAATAAAGCACTGAATAGAATGTATAAAACTGTGGAAAGCAGAAATTTTCTGATAATTCGTAGTATAGGATTTATCTTCGCTATTTTGCTTGCGATTACTATGTTACTGACATTTGTTCTGATTGTTTTGGGGAATCTTATAGGTGTTGCAATAATGAATTTTATTCCATCTTTTTATATTATTTGGCACGCTTTGAGGCTGATAATTGTATTTTTTGTGGTAATCGGGGCATTTGCGACCATTTTTAAAGTGCTGCCAAACAAACGCCTTGCATATAAAAATGTGATTTGGGGGGCGTTTTTTACTACTTTTTTAT
Source organism: Clostridia bacterium (assembly GCA_045646385.1). Lineage (GTDB taxonomy): Bacteria > Bacillota > Clostridia > UMGS1810 > UMGS1810 > SIG455. The sequence continues at coordinate 136,076 of JAZRKQ010000016.1, forward strand.
GGAGCGTATCTTCATTGATTTTTTCATTTTATGTTGATAATTTTTCAAATTATCATATTATTTACGGAGGATTGGCGGGTATTCTTGTATTAATGACATGGCTATATATGAGCAGTTTTATTCTTATGGCCGGAGGTGAGATAAATTCAATAATTTATCTTCATAAAAAATAAAATACTGCACGCAATATTGCGCACAGTATTTTTAAGTTGGAGGTGCAAAATAATATGTCTTGGTGTCCGAAATGCTTTACTGAATATAATGATGGTGTCTTAAAATGCTATGATTGTGATGAAACTCTTGTTTCAAAATTGGAAGTGATAGATAACAACAGTTCCTATGATACCCCTAAACTTCTTACTGTTGCTGACAACGACTTTGAAGCAGATATTATAGAATCTCTTCTTAAAGGACACAATATTCCTATACTCCGAAAATATAAAAACATTGATGGGTATATTAAAATTGTTGCCGGTATCTCATACAACGAAGTATTTATATATGTACCATCCAAATTGTATTCTATAGCAAAAGACATACTCGATGCACCAAATGAATCATTAACCGATGAAGTTATACAATATAATCACACTGGAAATTCGGAGAATGATTTTAAATGGAATAAATTACGTACAGTTACGAGTAGAATTTATACTTATATTCTTGCCGGTGTTTTGATTATAATGTTGCTTATTAAATATTTTTTTGCTGGTTAATTCCTTATGCCAATGCTTCAAGCAACATATCAGATACTACATTTTCTAATGTGCATGGTGTTACCAAATTATCTGCTATTTTGTTAATAAAATTGATAGCCATTTCTTTTGAAGAAAATATCCCGTCTGATAATTGTATTTCGCAATATTCGTTCTCGTTTTCTTTACGCATTCTCACTTCGACACCATAACAAATATAATTTATGTTCCCTGTTTTAAATGGATGTTCTGATTTTGTGAGATAATATTCCAATACAACTCTCTCGTTATTCACCTCCTCTGATATAAAATTTTCGCTCCTATAAAGATTTTTATTCATTTCAAATTTCCTCCTAATCAATTTTAGTAATTTGAAATTTTTTCCAATTCATATTATACATCGAAGTCAAGAAAAAATCTACAAAAACATTTCGACACTTTTCGACCATCGCTCTAAAGCATGGTCTTTTCTTGTTTTACAGCAATTTTTAAATATAAAAACTTTTGATTTGTATAATAATTTTTTAATTGGTTATTATATTTTTAATTAAATCAGGAGGAATAAAGATGGAAAATATCAGAACTGATTTGGCAATAGAGGCAGCAGCACTTTACAATAAATCTACAGACGATATTAAAAAGATAGATGGGGTAAAAGTAGATACTGAGGAGTTTGATGGGATAAAGGTAACACATGTTAAAATACTTAATGATAATGGAGAAAAAATAATAGGTAAAAAAATTGGCAATTATATAACTATTGATTCTCCAAAAATCAGAGATAATGATGAAGATGCTTTTCAAAGCACATCAGATATTCTTTCTGATAAATTAAAAGAAATTTTAAATTTAAAAAAAGATACTACTGTTTTAGCAGTAGGGCTCGGAAATTGGAATGTTACGCCTGATGCTTTAGGACCAAAGGTGATATCGAACTTGATGGTAACACGACATCTTTTTGAGTATGTACCAACACATCTTGACGAAAACACACGGCCGGTTTGTGCTGTTTCGCCGGGGGTATTGGGCTTAACCGGCATAGAAACAAGCGAGATTATCAAAGGAATAACTGATATGGTGAAACCGGACGTAATTATAGCAATCGATGCATTAGCCTCAAGAAAAACTGACAGAATCAGTACTACCATTCAAATTGCAGATACAGGAATTACACCAGGCTCTGGTATTGGAAACAAACGAAAAGGTCTGGATAAAGAATATCTTGGTGTTCCTGTTATTGCTATTGGTGTTCCTACGGTTGTAGATGCAGCTACTGTTGCAAATGACGCAATTGAATTGCTGATAGAAAACATAAGCAGTTCAGCAGAAAAAGATTCGTATATGCAAAAGATTGCAGACAGTTTTGATATCGAACACAGATATCCACTTATAAAAGAAGTTCTTACACCGTATGTCGGAAATCTTATAGTTACCCCTAAAGAAGTTGACGGAATAATAGAAGAAGTTTCAAAAATCATTGCTAATGGAATAAACAATGCAGTTTTAGAGCATTCTGAATTAACTACTAACCAAAAGCCATTGTAATAAATAATGGCTTTATGCATATATTTTAGTGTGCTGTCATAGTCATAAGAGGTATTATATATGCATAAAAGAAGAAAAGATAAATTTAATACGGTAATTGTAAAAAAATCAAGTATTTTTCGTGCGATTTTTTTGTCTTTATTTATAATTTTAATCCTTGCCTTTGTCATCAAAAATGTGTTTGATTTATATGGATTTAAAGAGATCCTTATTGGAGAAATCCCTGTTCTTTGCAATTCATCAAAGAATTTAGATAATTTTAAAAACAAATTAGCGCATGATATTAAATCACATTTGGTTTTTGCAGAATCACTCCCAATGGTTGAATTTTCAAAGATTACCAATAATGAAATTACGTCTCCTTCCCCTCCTGTATCTGAGATTGACGAAATTACAATTAGTGAACCCCTTTTTCCTGTTAAAAACACGCAAATAATATCAAAAAATCTTGAAATCCGTAACGAAACAACATATGCACCTGACATATATTCTTTGTTGTATGCACCATTAAGTTTTAAAAATCCCGAAATTTTAATTGTGCATACTCATGGAAGTGAATCATATAAAAATGATGATTTGAATTATTATCACGAAGGCGATTTGGATAGAACTACTGATACACAATTAAATGTTGTACGTGTTGGTGAAGAATTAGCAAAAGAACTTAATAAATATGGATTTAAAGTGATGCATGCAAAGGATATAAATGATTATCCATCGTACAACAAATCATATAACAAGACATTAGAAGTAATTAATTATTATCTTAAAAAAAACCAAAATATACAAATTGTCTTGGATATACATCGTGATTCCATTGTAAAAAACGATGGAACTAAATTAAAATTTACCTCGAAAATTGATAACGAGAATGTTGCTCAGGTAATGATAGTATGCGGTACTAATCAGGCAGGACTTGATAATGACACTTGGCAAGAAAATTTGAAATTTGCATTAAAAATGCAGAATTTTATGGAAACATACTATCCGGGATTTGCAAGGCCTTTAAATCTACGTCAGGAAAGATTTAACACTCATGCTACAACGGGGTCAATGATTATAGAAGTTGGAACAAGCGGTAATACATTGCAGGAAGCATTGTTAAGTACAAAATATTTAGCCAAAACTATCAAAGAAATCTTATTGCCATATAATTAATTAAGTAAAAGACGGATTTTTTCCGTCTTTTTTTGTTAAATTATTGACTATTCAAATTAAATGTCATATAATAGAAAAAGTATAATGTTAACAAAAAATATTTTGGAGGGAAAATAAAATGGAAAACAGGGTATTTAATTTTTCGGCAGGTCCTTCTGCTTTACCGATAGAAGTTCTGCAAAAAGCACAAAAAGAACTGGTGTCATATGGCGATGCAGGAATGTCTGTTATGGAAATGAGCCACAGAAGCGGTGCTTATCAATCGATTATTGATGAGTGTGAAGCGCTTATCAGAAAAATTATGAATGTGCCTGAAAATTATAAAGTATTGTTTTTACAGGGCGGCGCTTCAAGCCAGTTTGCTATGGTTCCGTTAAATCTATTTAATAAATCTATGAAAGCAGATTATGTTCTTACTGGTGTATGGGCTAAAAAAGCAGCCAAAGAAGCAGGCAGATATGGTAATGTGAATGTAGTTGCATCTTCGGAAGATAAAACGTTCAGTTATATTCCTGAACTTGACAAATCTAAGTTTACAACTGATGCTGATTATTTCCATTACACACATAACAACACTATATATGGAACACGCTTCGCGGAAATTCCTGATGTTGGCGATGTTACACTCGTATCAGATATGTCTTCAAGTATTATGAGCCAAAAAGTTGACGTTAGCAAACATGGAATTATATACGCAGGTGCACAGAAAAATATTGGTCCTGCAGGTTTAACTTTAGCAATTGTACGTGATGATTTGATTGGTAATGCAATGGATATTACCCCCACAATGTTTAATTATGCTACACATGCTGAAAACGGCTCTATGTTTAATACTCCCCCCTGCTTTGCAATCTATATCTGCAAACTTGTTTGCGAATGGGTTGAGTCAGTTGGCGGCATCGATGCTTTGGAAAAAATCAATATTGAAAAGGCAGGAATTCTCTATGATTTCCTTGATAATTCCAAAATGTTCAAAGCAACTGTTGAAAGTGCAAAAGACCGTTCGTTGATGAACGTGCCTTTCATTACCGGTGACGATGAATTAAACGCTAAATTTATTAAGGAAGCAACTGCAAATGGTTTTGTTAACCTTAAGGGACACAGAAGTGTTGGCGGTATGAGAGCAAGCATTTATAATGCAATGCCAATAGATGGTGTAAAAGCATTAGTAGAATTTATGAAGAATTTTGAACTTAATAATTAATTGAAGGAATTGATATATATGTATAATATTTTAACATTAAACAAGATTGCGGCATGCGGTCTTGATAAACTTGATAAAAACAACTACAGCATTACTGATGATTGTGCTAATCCTGATGGTATTATTCTGAGAAGTTTTAATATGCATGATATGGAACTTCCATCTACTTTGAAAGCAGTTGCAAGGGCAGGCGCAGGCGTGAACAATATTCCAATCGATGCATGTAGCGAGAAAGGTATTGTGGTTTTCAATACTCCCGGTGCTAACGCTAATGCTGTTAAAGAACTTGCAATTACAGCAATTCTTCTATCATCAAGAAAAATTGTTGACGGAATTAACTGGGCAAAAACTCTTGTTGGTGAAGCAGATGCAGCAAAATTAGTAGAAAAAGGAAAATCCAACTATGTTGGTCCTGAAATCAAAAATAAAAAACTTGGTGTTGTAGGACTTGGCGCTATTGGTGTAATGGTTGCAAATGCCGCTAATGCACTTGGCATGGATGTTATAGGGTACGACCCTTACATCTCTGTTGATGCCGCATGGAATCTTTCTAAACATGTAAAAAAAGCAACTGATATTAAAGATATCGTTTCATCTTGTGATTATATCAGTATACACGTACCACAAAATGATTCAACAAAAGGAATGTTTAATAAAGACCTTTTCTCTATTATGAAAAAAGGGGCAAGAATTATTAACCTATCAAGAGATGGTTTGGTAAATAATGCAGATATGAAAAATGCTATTGCAGATGGTACTGTTGCATGCTATGTAACTGACTTCCCCACTGCTGAAACATTAGAAATGGATGGCGTTATTTGCATACCTCATTTAGGTGCTTCGACTCCTGAATCCGAAGATAACTGTGCAATTATGGCGGCTATTGAGATTGATGACTTCCTTACAAACGGTAATATTGTTAACTCAGTTAACTTCCCTAATTGTGAAATGTCGCGCGAAAGCAAGTACAGACTTACAGTTATGCATAAAAATGTTCCTAACATGCTTAGTAGCTTTTCTACTCTCATTGCTGATAAAGGAATTAATATTGTTAATATGCTTAATAAAAGTAAAAAAGATTATGCATATACTATAATCGATGTTGAGGATGTAATTCCCGAAGAAATTATTTCAGAAATAAATAATATGAATGACGTGTTAAAAGTTAGAGTGATTTGATAATTTGAATCCCCTATAGTGTTAAACTATAGGGGATTTTTCTTTTTGTTCTTCATATAATTGTTTTGAGGTGACTTTTATATGAAGATAGTAAGCAGATTGATAATAATTATATTTACTTCCGCCATTGCTTTTATTTATAATCTTACTGATACAACCACTTATGAAGCGACACTTAATAATCAATTGTCAAATCAAATCGAATTACCTATAATTATGTATCATTCTTTTTTAAAAGACGAGAGTACACATGGTAAATTCGTTATCTCTCCTGCACAGTTTGAAGAAGATATAAAATATATTATTGATAAAGGTTATGAAACAATTTTAGTAAACGACTTAATTGATTTTATTGAAGGTAAAAAAACACTTCCGAAAAAGCCTATTATGATCACTTTGGATGATGGATATTATAATAATTATTTGTATGCATTTCCGATATTGAAAAAATATAATGCAAAAGCGGTTATTTCTCCTATTATCAAGTATAGTGAACTTTATAGCAATCATGATGAAAATAATGCTTATTATTCCCATATCACATGGACGCAAGGAAGAGAAATGATAAATTCTAATCTTATTGAGTTCCAAAATCATACTTATGATTTACATTCAATTGATAACGGAAGAAAAGGTATTCAAAAAAAGAATGCTGAATCGGTAGAAAATTATCAGAAAATGCTGTTTGCAGATTTGTATAAAGCACATAATCTTATAAAAGAAAATTTTCAATTCACGCCAAAAGCAATTACCTTTCCTTTTGGTTATTACTCAGAAGAAGCAGAATTTGTATTTAAAGAATTGGGATATAATATTAGTTTTTCTTCAAAAGATGGGGTGAATACTATATCCCCTACTTCATCACTTCGTATGCTTAAACGGTATAATCGCCCTCATGGAAAATCTTCGGCAGATTTTTTTGCAGATATTTTAAAATAAGCCAAAAGGCTGTTCAAAAATTTTATTTGCTATTTCAAAAAAAATATAGTATAATCAATTTATATGGGATTTTTGATGTGCTTTTGTAAAATTTCTATTTTTAAGAAAGAGGAGTTTACATATGAATAATCTTGTGTCTGCCGTAATATCAACATATAAACGTTCTCCAGAAATGGTTAAACGTGCCGCAGAAAGTGTATTGAATCAAACCTATAAAGATATAGAACTTATAATAGTTGATGACAGTCCTTCTGATTACGATTTACGCGATGATGTAAAAAATATGGCTGAATCATTGAATGGCAATGTTAAATATATACGTCACGAAAAAAATTTGGGTGCATGCGCCGCAAGAAATACAGGTATACAATTAGCAAATGGTGAATTTATTGCTTTCCTTGACGACGATGATGAATGGTTACCAGAAAAGATTGAAAAACAAATCAAAAAATTCGTTAATGAAGATGTCGCCCTTGTATATTGCGGAAATTACACAATTAACTCTGCTAATAACGAAAAAATCATCTCTAACACTCAATACCATAATGGATACGTATTTGATATTCTAATTTTTGATAATTTTATCTCTTCCTGTTCATATCCATTAATTAGAAAAAGTGTAATTAAAGAACTTGGCGGATTTGATATTAAAATGCCTGCTGCACAAGACCTTGAATTATGGCTTAGAATTGCTAAAAAATATAAAATTGATTATGTCCCTGAGCCGCTTGTTAATTATTATATTCATGATGGCGAAAAAATCACTAAAAATCATCACAAAAAAGTTGAAGCGCTTCAGCGATTGTTAGATTTAAATATGGACTATTTAAAAACTAATAAAAAGGCATATAGCTTTAGAATTCTTAGCAGTATCTATAGCGTTATGTATGTTAGTAAAGCCAAGGGTTTTATGTTGGCAATTAAGGCTTTTTTTATATATCCGTACGGTTTTAAAAAGATGTGGTATGTATTAAAATGTTTTGTTCGGAGTATTGTTAAAAAATAAGGATCGATGTGCATAGTGAGGTTATATAGATGAAAAATCTTCATATTCTTCCTGCTGAAAAGTTCACCAAAGATTTCATAATTAATACTAATTTAAACTTTGGTCAAGAAAACAATTTTTTTTTCATAATAAAAAACAATAGTTATAACAATATTGAATTACCAAATGATATACATAATGTTAAATATGTTAATATGGAAAATGAGTATTTTAAAATTTTCTTCGAGACTTTAAAATATGAAAAAATTTTTTTTCACAATATCTCGTATGCACACCCAATTTTACTATTATTGTTCTCCTTAATTTCTAAAAAAATCAAAAAACAATTTTGGATTATGTGGGGACAAGACCTATATTGCTATGAAAGCAAAAAAACAAATATTAAATATAGGATTTCTGAATTTTTTCGTAAATTGTATATTAAAAATTTATTTGGAATTATTTTTTGGGTAAAAGGTGATTATGAACTTGCTTGTAAATGGTATAAAACTAATGCAAAGTTTTTTGTCGGTGGGTATAGTTCTAATAATTTATCTATGATTATAAACGCTAGAAATAATAGAAAAAAATATAATGACGAATATATAAGAATACAACTTGGAAATTCCGCTGCAATTCGTAATAGACATTTACCTGCGCTAGAAATAATCAAGAAAATGGATACTGGTAATCTTATAATATATGCTCCATTATCATATGCCGGCAATGAGGAATATATAAATTCAGTTATTCAAAAGGGAACCGAACTATTTGGAGAAAGATTTATTCCGTTAAAAACCGTAATGAATGCTGAGGATTATGTTAATTATTTGAATACGATTGATATAGGTGTTTTTAATACGGACAGGCAGATGGGTTTAGGCAACATTTCAACATTGATCGGTTTGGGTAAAAAGGTTTTTATTAACGATTACACAACTTCATGGGATTTTTATTATGATAAAGGAATAAAAATTTTTCCATTTAATAAGATCGAGATATCTAATAAAAATGATTTGGAAGTATTGCTTGCTCCTCTCACTGAACATGAACAAAGAGAAAATTTTGACTGTATAATAAAATCTAAGGAATCTTTTGCACAATGCTGGAAAGATATATATAATAGTAATTAGCGAAAGAAGATATGTAGATGATTAATAATTTGAAAAAAAGTGTTTTATCCGGATTAATGTGGAAATTTAGCGAAAGAATATCCGCTCAATTAGTTACTTTTATAGTTTCAATTGTACTTGCAAGGATTTTAGAGCCTTCACACTACGGTGCTATTGCTATTGTTAATGTTTTTATTGCATTGGCAAATGTTTTTGTCGCTTCCGGATTTGGTAATTCGCTTATACAAAAAAAAGATTCAGATAATTTAGATTATTCATCCGTATTTTATGCAAACATCATATTATCAATAGTTTTATATTTAATTTTATTTTTTTCTGCACCCTTTATTGCTAATTTTTATAAAATGGATATTTTATCCCCTACTCTGCGTGTTTTGGGGTTAAGATTAATTGTGGGCGGAATAAACTCTGTTCAGCATGCCTATGTATCAAAAAATATGATGTTCAAAAGATTTTTTTTGTCTACACTTTTTGGCACACTTCTGTCGGGTGTTGTTGGAATAATGCTCGCATATAAAGGATTCGGAATATGGGCATTGGTGGCACAATATATGACTAACACTACTGTTGATACACTTGTACTATGGTTTACAGTCAAATGGCGGCCTGTATTTGCTTTTTCATTTAACAGATTATCATCATTGTTCTCTTATGGCTGGAAATTACTTGTTTCTGCCTTTTTGGAAACCGGTTATAACGAGTTGCGCACAATTATTATTGGAAAAATGTATTCTTCTGCAGACTTGGCATATTACAATAAGGGTAAAAGTTTTCCTGACCTTGTCGTAACAAATATAAATTCTTCTATTCAAAGCGTATTGTTTCCTGCAATGTCTAATGAGCAAGATGATAAATCGGCAATTAAAGTAATCACCCGACGCTCAATACGAATAAGCAGTTATTTAATGTTGCCATTAATGCTTGGACTTGCTCTGGTGGCGAAGCCCTTAATTACTCTTTTGCTTACAGAAAAATGGCTTTTCTGTGTTCCCTATTTGCAAATTTCTTGTTTTACACTTGCTTTTATGCCTATACATACCGCTAATTTACAAGCAATTAAAGCACTTGGTAGAAGTGATATTTTTTTAAGGTTAGAAATTATTAAAAAAATTCTTGCTTTAGTTATTCTTATGTTGGTTATGAGATTTGGCGTTTTAGCGATTGCTTTTAGTTCTGTTTATGTCACTGTTATTTCTTCTTTTATCAATGCATTTCCTAATAAAAAACTTATTAATTATAATTATAAAGAGCAAATGAGAGATATTTTTAATGGTTTTATTCCTTTATTTATGATGGGAATATGCGTGTGGTGTGTAGGAAAGATTCCTTTGCATGTGTTTTGGATATTAATACTTCAAGTTTTACTTGGTGCATTTGCTTATATATTGGGTTCTTACATATTAAAAAACGAAAGTTTCTTTTATATACTCAATACAATACTAAAACTTAAAAAATAACAGGAGAAATTATTATGCAAAAATTTTTTAAGAAAATATTTAAAAGAGTGGCATATAGAATCTTAAGAAAAAAGGGATTCAAAAATTATATGGCAAATCACTATAGTAATTTATTGCTGTCTGATTTTTTTCAATCAAAAATAAGTTTTAAGAAAAAGATATGGGCATATAAAAGAGGTTTTTTATCACAAAGAATTATTCATTACGGTATTACTGATGATAATTACACAGATTATTTGTCTGATTATGATTATTATAAAATGTATCCACTGAATGGTCATGAAAGAAAATGGATTGACGATAAACTGACAACCAAATATATCCTTGCACCATATGATGAATTTATGCCTGAGTATTATTTTATGTTAAACAAAGGAAAAGTTACACCGATGCATAATATGGAAAGAAATATAAAATATACTTTAGAAGATATATTGAAAAAATTAAAAGAGGTTAAAATTCTTGCTGTTAAAAGAGAAACTGGTTTTGGTGGAGAAGGCTTTTATAAATTAGAATATACTAACGGCAATATTAGTGTAAATGAAAAAACACATACTGAAAGTGAATTTATAAATCTTTTAACCCGCCTTGACAATTACTTAGTAATGGAGTACATAATTGCTCATGATGATATCAGAAAATATTACTCGGGTGCATCAGGCGTTTTGCGTATTATGGTAATCAATGAAGAAACCCCTCGAATTACAAATGCATATTTGCGTATTGGGTCATCTTTGTCCGGAAATATTGATGCTTACACTGGAAGTATTTCTGCTGTTGTAGATTTGGAAACAGGCGAATATAGCGATGCGTGGATGCATGATGGAATTGATTTTAAAAAAAATCATGTTCATCCTGATTCTAATATTCCATTCGAAGGTATAATACCAAAATGGACTTTTGTAAAAGAGAAAATTTTGCAAATATCAGGATATATGCCACAATTAAAATACTTAGGCTTTGATATTTGCGTTACTGATGATGGATTTAAAATTTTTGAAATTAATTCACATCAAGGAATTGAATTGTTTCAACTTTCTTATCCTTTGCTAAAAGACAATGTGGCAACTGATTTTTTCAAAGCACATATTAAATGATTAAAGGAAGACCATTTATGAATTCTAAAAAGATTATGGTAATTGCCGGAAGTAAATGGCAAATACCTATTGTAAAAAAAATATCTGAAATGGGACATTCGCCGTTAGTAGTTAATTTATATGAAAATTCCCCTGCTTTTGAATATGCGGATAATTATGGGGTAATGAATATTCTTGATAAAAATGCTTGTCTTGAATTTGCAAAAGAGAATAATATTGATGCAGTTCTTTCGGAAGAATGTGACATTGCTATGCCTACTGTTGCATATTTAGCGGACAAGTTAGGGCTTTCTTCACTTTCAGTTGATATGGCATCTTTATATACTAATAAATATAAAATGCGTGAATTTTGTCAAAAGAAAGGAATTGCATATCCTGAATATTACAAATGCTACAATTTAAAAGATGCCGAAGATTTTTTTAATTCTCTTAACAAAAAAATGGTTATAAAGCCTTTAGATGCGAACAGCAGTCGCGGTGTTTATACTATAACTACTCTTGATGAACTTAGAACATACTTTCCCCATGCAATGGAATACTCTAAAGTAGAAAATTGCGTACTGGCAGAACGATATATTGAGGGAACAGAATTTACTGTGGACGGAATAAAAACCCCAAGCAAACATTATACAATGGCAATATCTCAAAAAAAACATTATGACCACAACCCCAATGTTGCGTGTGAACTTTATTTTTCGCATAATAATGATAAATTCGATTATGAATTACTTAAATCTGTTAATGATAAATTTATAAATGAATCCGGATTAAATTTTGGTTTAACACACGCTGAATATAAATATGAGGATGGAAAATTTTATCTTATTGAAATTGCGGCACGCGGAGGCGGTAATTTAATTTCTTCTAACATTGTACCTGTTATGTCTGGAATTGACAACTATAAATATCTCATAGAATGCAGTTTGGGAAATGTTTCAAACAAAGAATTCAACATTTCTCAAAAATATAATAATCGATGCTGTGTTTTACATTTTTTTGATGTTCCTGGTAAAGGAGGAATTGTAAAAAAAATTAACGGAATTGATTTTTTGGATAAATGTCCAAATATAATTAAATGGGAAATGAATTTTGAAATTGGAGATATTATAGAAAAGGCAGATGATGACAGCAAGCGTGCGGGATACTATATAGCTTATGCTGAAAGTCGATTTGAATTAGATGAATTGATAAAACAAATAGATAATCAGTTTTCAATAATATATATATAAATAAATTTATTATTAGGAGTTATACTTAATATGAAAAACAAAATTATCGATTATATTAGAAGAAACAGAGTCAGCACAACAGAAGTTGCTGATTGTTTAGGGAAATCAGGAGCCATTGAAAACGTTCTTCCCATTAATAGGGGTCATTTTAAAGTTGGAAATGTCAAATGGGTTTATGCTTATAAAGAAACTAACTGGGATGTTCACGAACAGGTGGTTTCAACACAAGAAAACGATATTGTCTTTATCGATGCAATTGATTGTGGTGAACGATCTATCATTGGAGAACTGGTTAGCAAATACATACTTCTTTATAAACAGGCAAACGCAATTGTAACAAATTCTAAAATGCGTGATGCTGGTGCTTTGATACGCGAAAATTATCCTGTCTGGTGCACAGGGGTATCCCCTGTTGGTTGCTTTAATGTTAAACCGCAACCAACACTTGATTTAAACACTGAAAAAGAACATAAAAAAATGTATGATGGTTCTATTATGGTGTGTGATGATTGTGGTGTTGTTATAATACCGAAAGAATATCATACTGAAGAATTTTTAAATAAACTTATTAAAATAGAAGAACAAGAAGACATTTGGTTTGATAGATTAGATAGACATAAAGAAAGTACTTTCGAGATTGTATGTCTTAAAAATTATCTCAAAGAGGAATAATATGGAAATTAAAAGATTTACATCCTTAAATGATATATCAAATGCTTTTTATAAATTAAAAGATTATTTCTTTCATTTTGATGGCAACCTTGAATTATTTATAAATAAGATTTATCAATACGGTGCTTGCTTTGTGGCGTGCGAAAACAACAACATTTACGGATTGATTGCTATATATGCAAATGATACTAAAACAAATAATGCTTTTATCACTTCGCTTCTTGTTGATATAAATCAAAGAAATAAAGGGATTGCCACTAAACTTGTTAATGCTGCTGAAAATTATAGTTTGTCAAACGGCATGAACACAATTTCTTTGCATGTAAACTCAGCAAATATAAAAGCAATTGCTTTATACGAAAAACTTAATTATCACTTTACATCTGATAACAATAATATAATTACTATGATAAAATTATTAAAAATTATCAATGTAACACGTTCTTCTATTCCCTCATATGAGGAATATTGTGAGGCGATAAAACCTATATTTGAATCCAATTATCTTACTAATATGGGACCTTTACATAATGAATTTGCCTCAAAAGTGTCTGATTATCTTGGTTGCCAAAATGTGTCATTATTTACAAACGGTCACATGGCGCTTTGCATTGCAATTCAGGCATTAGAACTTAAAGGTGAGGTTATTACTACTCCTTTTACTTTCGCTTCTACTACTCATGCCATTGTTCAATGTGGTCTTACTCCGGTTTTTTGTGATATTAATCCTGATACTTACACAATTGATGTTGACAAAATCGAAGAATTAATAACAGAAAAAACCTCGGCAATTATACCTGTTCATGTATATGGAAATGTGTGTGACGTTAAAAAAATTGATGCAATAGCAAAAAAATATAATCTTAAAGTTATTTATGACGCTGCACATGTTTTTGGCGTTGAGATAGAAAACTTGAGTGTTGGATCTTACGGTGATATAAGTATGTTCAGTTTTCACGCAACTAAGGTTTTTAATACGATTGAAGGCGGATGCTTGACATATTCTGATTCTTCTTTGAAACAAAAAATTTCTTCATTAAGAAATTTTGGCATAACGGATCCTGAATCTGTTGATTACATAGGCACTAATGCAAAAATGAACGAATTTCAAGCAGCAATGGGATTATGCAACTTAAAATACATAAATACCAACATTGAAGAAAGAGGTCTTGCTGATAAAATATACAGAAGTCACCTTGAGGGAGTTAGAGGCATTAGATTATCCCCTATTCAATTTGGTGTCAAAAGAAATTATGCGTATTTTCCTGTAGTATTTGACGGATATAAATACACTCGTGACGAAGTGGCCGAAAAACTTGCGACAGAAAACATTTATGCAAGAAAGTATTTCTATCCTATCACAAATGAATTTAACTGTTATAAGAATAAATTTGTCGGTTATACGCCAATTGCAAAAGAAATATCAGAAAAAGTACTAACTTTACCAATGTATGCAGGACTTTCAGAAGAAGATATAAATCGGATTTGTAATATTATATTAAAATAAAAGGATGTGAAACGATGAAAGGTATTATTTTAGCTGGTGGTAAAGGTACTAGGCTTTACCCTATGACAAAGGTTGTATCAAAACAACTTCTACCTATTTATGACAAACCGCTTATATATTATCCTTTATCAACTCTTCTTTTGGCAAGCATTAAAGATATTCTCATAATTTCCACACCTGAAGATTTACCTCTTTACGAAAAATTATTAGGCGACGGTAGTGAAATTGGAATAAATTTATCTTATAAAATCCAGCAAACTCCTCGTGGTTTGGCAGATGCATTTATATTAGGTGAAGAATTTATCGGTAATGATAGTGTTTGTTTGGTTCTTGGTGATAATGTTTTTTATGGTCAGAACTTTACACGTACACTCAGAAATGCTATTGAAAATAATACTGGTGCCACAATATTTGGCTATCCTGTTAATGACCCTACTGCATTTGGTGTTGTAGAATTCGATAGCAACAAAAATGTAGTGTCTATTGAAGAAAAACCAGAAAACCCCAAATCCAAATATGCAGTTCCGGGACTTTATTTTTATGACAATCATGTTATAGAAATTGCAAAGAATGTTAAACCGTCTGCTCGTGGCGAAATTGAAATCACCTCTGTTAACAATGAATATTTAAAAATGGGAAAACTTCGTGTTGAACTGTTTAATCGTGGAATGGCTTGGCTTGATACGGGAACTCCCGAAGGGCTTCTAAAAGCTGCAGAATACGTAGAAGCAGTACAATCAAGACAAGGTTTTTACATATCTTGTATAGAAGAAATTGCGTGGCGACGTGGATTTATTTCAACAGAGCAACTTATTAAAATAGGCCAAAGTCTCAAAATGACTGATTATGGCAAATACCTTTTGTCAATTGCGGAGGAATAATCTGATGAAAATACTTGTAACTGGTGGCGCAGGTTTTATCGGCTCGAATTTTATATATTATATGCTTGATAAACATCCTGACTACAATATCGTGTGTCTTGATAAACTGACGTATGCCGGTAATTTAAAAACCCTTGATACAGCACTAAAATCACCTAATTTTAAATTCGTGAAAGGCGATATCGCTGACAGAAATATTGTTTTTCCTCTTTTTAGCGAAGAAAAATTTGATATTGTTGTCAATTTTGCTGCAGAAAGTCATGTTGACCGCTCAATTGACGATCCCGGTATATTTTTGAAAACGAATATTTTGGGAACTCAGATTCTTATGGATGCTTCACGTGAATTTGGTGTTAAACGATACCATCAAGTATCTACTGATGAGGTTTACGGAGATCTTCCGCTTGATCGCCCTGATATGTTTTTTACAGAAGAAACTCCTATCCATACTTCAAGTCCATATAGCGCAAGCAAGGCTGCTGCTGACTTATTATGTCAAGCATATTATAGAACATTTGGGTTGCCTATAACAATTTCAAGGTGTTCAAACAATTATGGACCTTATCACTTCCCCGAAAAATTAATTCCTTTAATGATTGCAAATGCTTTGAATAATAGATCTTTACCTGTTTACGGTAATGGACTAAATATTCGCGATTGGTTATATGTTGAGGACCACTGTGCTGCTATTGACCTTATCATTCATAATGGCAGAATTGGCGAGGTATATAATATTGGTGGTCACAATGAGAAGACCAATATTTATATCGTTAAAAAGATACTTGAAATACTGGGAAAAACCGAAGAACTTATTTCATATGTTACTGATCGTAAAGGACATGATTTGCGGTATGCCATTGATCCTTCCAAAATAAAACAAGAATTAAATTGGGAACCTATTACAATGTTCGATGATGGAATAGTAAAAACTGTTAATTGGTATCTTGAAAACAAGTCGTGGTGGGAAGATATTATAAATGGCGAATATATGAATTATTACGAAAAAATGTATTCAAAAAGATAAAACAAAACGACCTCTTATGAGGTCGTTTTGTTTTATCTTTTAATTTTCTTTGTAGTTGTTTTTTCAAATTCAGTATCTCTGAATTTAACTCTGTTAATTCTTTTATAATTTGGCAGTGTTTTATTTAATGCATCAATGCCTTCCTGAATACCTGTTATATCTTCTGCAAAAATTTCTGCAGCAATCAAATTGTCTTCGCCATATACAACAACTTCAGCTACATTTTCAATATCGGAAATCAAAATTTCCAATTCTTCCGGTGAAACATTTTTTCCGTTATCAAGAATAATAAGATTTTTCTTTCGTCCGTTTATATAAAGGAATCCATCATTATCAAAATAACCAAGGTCTCCTGTTTTAAACCATTCACCATCAAACGCAGCACTAGTAGATGCTTCATCTTTATAATAACCAAGCATCACAATATCTCCGCGAACACAAACTTCGTCATCAATTATTTTAACTTCTCCGCCTCTTAAAATTTTACCCACGCTACCAATTCTAGAATCATATGTAGCATTAACAGATACTATCGGCGAACATTCACTTATACCATAACCATTCAACACAATAAAACCTAAGTCCTCAAGGCCTTGAAGTGTAGTAGGATTAGCAGGTGCACCGCCCGTTACTAATAACTGAAGATTACCACCAAATGATTCGCGGATTTGCTTGAAAAGAATATGACGTATATCAACACCAATTTTCAAAAGTGCTTTATTTAATTTAATAACAATATTAATAAGTTTTCTCTTTCCTTGCTTGTCAATTGCTTTATTAATTTTCTTGTAAATTGCTTCCAACATCATGGGAACTGCAAGGAAATGATAAGGTTTTGCAATTGTTAAATCTTTAAATAAATCTTTCAAACTTTTATTTATAAAGATCGGTACGCCTTGCACCAAAGCAGCGAGAATACACGCTGTAAATGCGAATGAGTGGTGAATTGGAAGAGCAGTAAGGTTGCCGCCAATAAGATCGGCAAAATCACACGCTGTAACGGCATCGATAACTAAACCTTTCTGGCAAAGCATTACGCCTTTTGGTTTTCCTGTGGTGCCTGATGTATAAATAATAGTACATAATTTCTCACAGTTGATTTCGCACTCCAAAAATGCCTTTTCACCATTTTTAATTAACTCTGAGCCTTTAGATATGTATGAATCAAAATTGTTAAGATTAAGGCAAGATATATTACTGGTCATATCTGCGGTATCCTGGAATTTATTTGAATAAATAAATGCTTCGGAATCACTTCTTTCGAGCAGTTCGCAAATATCATGTGCTTTAAGTTCCTTGTCTACGGGAACAATTACTCCGCCACCGCAAACTACTGCAAAATAACTGACTATCCATTCATAACTGTTTTCACCAACCAGTCCTACGTGCTTATCTTTGATATCAACACTATACAGATAAGTTCCCATAGCTTCAACATCAGATTTGAACTGATTGTACGAAATTTCTACTACACCGTTATCTCCATTAAATTTAAAGGCGGTGTTATTGCCGTAATTTTTGACAACGTACTCTAACAGTTCTTTTAAATTTGTCATTAAGGGGTATTGCTTAGGTATTTTTTTGCCCATTACATTTTCTCCTTATATTATAATAAATTTTTTCTTAATTCTTCAGCAGATGCAGGATGCATATACGAAGGTGCTACATCAAATACTGTTTTACAACCGCGCAAGCCATCGTTATACATACGATAAATTGCTCTGGCATATGCAACAAGTACACTTGAAGTAAATTCAGGATTTGAGTCAAGTGTGATGTTGTATTCTATAATATGTTTATGCTCATTATTAAAGCCTGTGGTACCAGAGCGCATAACCATTCCACCATGAGGAATACCTTTATGATTTTTATCAAGTTCTTCCTGAGAAATAAATGTTACTGTAGTATCATAATCAGCAAAGTAATTTGGCATTGTAATAATAGCATCCTCTATTGCTTTTAAATCAGCACCTTCCTGTGCCACTACATAACACTCTCTTGTATGTTTCTGGCGGGTTGTAAGTTCTGGATTTTCACCATTTCTTACGGAGTTGATAGCAGATTCAACAGGAACAGTATACTGACGTGCATCTTTAACACCCGGTATTCTCCTTATAGCATCAGAATGTCCCTGGCTTACACCTCTTCCCCAAAATGTATAATCTTTTCCATTCGGAAGAATCGCTTGAGCAATTACTCGGTTTATAGAAAACATTCCTGGATCCCAACCGGCAGAAATCAAACTGATTTTATCACCTTTTCGGCTGGCAGTATCTACATTAGTAAAATGCTCGGGAATTTTTGCGTGAGTATCAAAACTATCAATTACATTAAAGTGTTCAGCAAGTTCCGGCGTTTGCTTTGGTAGATCGTTTGCGCTTCCGCCGCACAAAATCAATACATCGATTTTGTCTTTTAATTCAATCGCTTTATTTATATGATATACAGGAATTTCTGTGTGAGTTTTAATATCTTCCGGTGCTCTTCGCGTGAAAAGGGCAACTAATTCCATATCATCAGATGCAGTTACAGCACTTTCTACACCACGTCCCAAATTACCATAACCGGCAATTGCAACTTTAATTTTCATAAAATGTATCTCTCCTGTCACAATCTTGAATATTACATATAAATTATAATATAATTTATAGTTTTTTGCAATAAGTTACGTTGATAATTTTCCCAATTATATATTCAATATACAATTATTGTGTCATTTTCTCCTGCTTAACCTTATGGTCAATAACGTGACGGGAAGCAAGTTCATTATGAATATCAGCAAGAGAAATCCCCATTTCAATCATAAGTACCATTGTATGATAAGCCAAATCGGCAATTTCATATATGGTCTCTTTTTTATCATTGGCCTTTGCGGCAATAATAACTTCTGTACACTCCTCGCCTACTTTTTTAAGAATTTTATCAATACCTTTTTCAAACAAATAAGTTGTATATGAACCCTCCTGCTTATTGATTTTTCTCCCCTTAATAAGTTCTAAAAGTGCATCATAAGAAAAATCATTAATATCTTCGTTTTGCCACAATTTGTTCTCGAAACACGAAAATGTGCCTGTGTGACACGCAGGACCGTCAGGTACAACTTCGATTACTAATGCATCTCCATCACAATCTGCATTTATAGAAACAATGTGTTGAAAATTACCGCTTGTCTCCCCTTTTAACCATAATTCCTGACGGGAACGGCTATAAAAACAGGTTAAATTCTTCTCTAAAGAAATTTTTATACTTTCTTTATTCATATAGGCAAGTGTAAGGACTTTTTTGCTCACAGAATCAACAACAATAGCAGGGATAAGTCCTTTTTCATCAAATTTAAGTGTATCAAAATTAATCATATCGATATCCTTTCTTATATTCTTACGGGAATATTATTGTTTTTAAGTTCATTTTTCAAATCAAGAATTCGCACCTCTCCAAAGTGAAAAATAGAAGCAGCCAGTCCCGCATCGACTTTGGGGAGTTCTTTAAATAAACTGATGAAATCCGAAATACAACCGGCACCGCCTGAAGCAATCACCGGGACACTCACCACGTCACAAACCGCACGTAGCATTTCAATGTCAAATCCGCCTTTAACACCATCAGTATCAATGGAGTTTACAACGATTTCACCTGCCCCCATGTCAACACAACGTTTGATCCATCCAATTGCTTCTATACCGGTATCTACTCTTCCGCCTTTGGCAAATACTCTGAATTCACCATTAACTCTTTTTATGTCGGCGCTCAGAACAACGCATTGATCACCATATCTTTTTGCCGCTTCATAAATCAAGTCCGGATTTTTTATTGCACCCGAATTAACACTTACTTTATCTGCACCGCATTTTAATACTCTATCAAAATCCTCCAACGTGTTTATACCTCCGCCAACTGTTAACGGTATAAATACATTTTTGGCTGTCCTGCAAAGTATATCAGTAAAGAGTTTTCTGCCTTCGTTGGAAGCAGTAATATCATAAAAAACCAATTCATCTGCCATGTTTTCGCTATAATATTTTGCAAGACTAACGGGGTCGGAAACATCGGATAATCCTTCAAAATTTACCCCTTTTACAACACGTCCATCCTTAACATCTAAACATGGAATAATTCTTTTTGTAATCATATTGATACCTCAATTGCTTCTTTTAGCGAAATAGTATTTGTATAATATGCTTTTCCAATTATTGCTCCGTACATATTCATTCGTTTGAGATTAATTATATCATCGATAGATGAAACACCTCCGGAAGCAATAATATCAATTTGAAATTTATCTGAAAGTTCTTTATAGAGGGGAATATTTGTACCTTGCATTGCACCATCTTTTGAAATGTCGGTACAAATTACTGTTTTTACACCCATGTGCTGCATTTTTTGCATAAACTCATCAAAAGAATATTTACTTTTTTCTGTCCATCCTTTGATTGCTACATATCCGTCTTTGATGTCAACACCAACAGCAATTTTATCAGAATAAGTATTAAGTGCCTCAATTAAAAATTTCTCATCAGTAACAGCGGCAGTTCCTAAAATAACTCTATTTACACCAATATCTATGTATTTTTTGATTACTTCCATCGAACGTATGCCACCTCCGACTTCAGTAAACATTTGTGTATTCTCTACAATGTTTCTAATTACATTAATATTAGGTGTTTCCCCTGTTTTTGCACCTTCCAAATCCACAATATGTATATATTCCGCGCCCTGCTTTTTAAAATCAAGAGCAATTTCAAGCGGATTATCAGAATATATAGTCATATTATTATAATCACCCTTGTAAAGTCTTACCGCTTTACCGTTATATAAATCTATTGCAGGGAAAATCTTCATTTTTAAATTCCTTTCAATTATAACTCACAAAATGCTTTCAATATGTTAAGTCCTACATCGCCGCTTTTTTCCGGATGAAACTGGCAACCATAAATATCATCTTTCTCAACTGACGCAGTTAATTCAGCACCATATTCAGAAATAGCACTTACGCTATCATCACATTCTGTGCCATAAAATGAATGCACAAAATAAACAAAATCGCCATTATTAATATATTTAAAGATTTTTGAATTATTTATTTTAAAATTAAGAGAGTTCCAACCTATATGAGGGATTTTTAACTCAGCATCAATTACATCTGATATTGGGCGAACATTTCCTTTAATCAACCCTAATCCATCGTGTTCCCCATATTCATAACTTTTTTCAAACAATAACTGCATACCAAGGCATATTCCCATTATGGGTTTACCTTCGGCAGCCATTTCTTTTAAAAAATTAAATAATCCGCTTTTTTTTAGTTTATCTGCAGCATCACCAAATGCACCCACTCCCGGCAAAATAATTCTGTCTGCAGAACGGATTACCTCTTTATCATTAGTAACAACGGAATCAACACCAATTTTATCTAAAGAACTTTTCAATGAAAATAAATTGCCAACTCCGTACTCGATAATGGCTACCATTACAGTACCCCTTTCGTAGATGGAATTTCATTTGCGTTTTCTAAATCAATAGAAATTGCCTGTTTGATTGATTTTGCAACAGATTTAAATGCACCTTCAATAATATGGTGCGAATTTGTTCCGTTTAACTTTTTTATGTGAAGAGCACATTCGCAATTTCTTACAAAACCATAGAAAAATTCCTCTACTAATTCAGTATCAAAGTCGCCTACTTTTTCTGTTGGAATATCTAAGTCATACGAAAGTATCCCTCTGCCCGATAAGTCAATTGCGCTTAAAATCAATGCTTCATCCATTGGTAAGATAAAATTGCCATAACGTACAATTCCTTTTTTATCACCTAAAGCATTTTTTATTGCAGTACCTAAACATATGCCAATATCTTCAACTGTATGGTGATAATCAACATCAATATCACCATCACACATAACATTAAGACCTATTCCAGAGTGCTTTGAAAAAAGCGTAAGCATATGATTTAAAAAAGCACAACCCGTATTAATGCTTGTATCTTCTGTAGAATCAAGATTAATTCTAAGGTTTATCTGAGTTTCAAGTGTATTTCTTGTAATTTCGGCAGTTCTCATTTCTTTCATTCCTTTATATAATATTTTGGAGCACAGAAATCATACTTTCCATTTGTTCTCTGCTACCTACAGTAATACGATTATAATCTTTTATTCGTGATTTGTCAAAGTGTCTAACCAAAATATTGTTATCACGAAGTTTTTGATATATTTCTTGTCCGGGAATACTTTTGTGTTTAGCAAAAATAAAATTTGCCTTTGAATCAGTACACTCAAATCCTAACATATTAAGTTTTTCAGAAGTATACTCACGTGTGCGTATTATTTCTTCGCAGTTCTTTTGCGTGTATTCTTCATCACAAAGTATCCCTATACCTGCAGCCATTGTCATTGAATTAATATTGTATGGATTTGTACTGTATTTAATTGTATTCAAATCATTTATAAGTTCTTCACAGGCAACACCAAAGCCTAATCTTGCACCGGCAAATGAACGTGATTTTGAAAATGTTTGTGTTACCAGAAGATTATCGTATCTGTCTATCAAACTAACAGCACTTTCCGCACCAAAATCAACATATGCCTCATCAATAACAACTAAATTATCGGGATTTGATGAAACTATACTCTCAATATCAAAAAGTGACAATGCAATTCCAGTAGGAGCATTAGGGTTTGCTATAAAAATATTTTTGTTTATTCCGATATAATCCTCTACATTTATTGTGAAATCGTCATTCAACGGAATTTGTTTGTACGGTACACCGTTTAGTTCAGCAAAAACAGGATAAAACCCATATGTGATATCAGGAAAAACAACGGGAGAATTTTTATCGCAAAATGCCATAAAAGCAAAATTTAAAATTTCGTCAGAACCATTAGTAGCAAGAACCTGAGTTGGCTTTACCTTTAAAGTTACTGCCAATGCTTTATGTAATTCATATGCTGTAGGGTCAGAGTACAAATTCAATTTTTTTGCTGCCTGCATTGCCATTTCTGTCGCTTTTTCCGAAGGTGGATACGGGGATTCATTTGTATTTAATTTAATAAGATTATCTACCTTTGGTTGTTCACCAGGTGTGTATGCAACAAGATTTTTGTGCTTTTCCGAAAAAAATCTGCTCATTTTTTCACTCCTCAAGTCTTATTACAGCGCTTTTGGCATGTGCTGTAAGACCTTCTTTTGTTGCAAAATATTCTACATCATAAGCAATATTTCTAAGTGCATCTTTTGTATAGTAAGTATACTGACTTTTTTTAACAAAATCGTCTACAGATAATGGACTCGAAAATCTCGCAGTACCGCTTGTAGGTAATGTGTGGTTGGGACCAGCCATATAATCGCCAAGCGCTTCGGGGCAGTTTCTGCCCATAAAAATGCTTCCTGCATGCTTAATTTGGTCTAAATAATCAAATGGGTTATCAACGCAAATTTCTAAATGTTCAGGGGCAATTTCGTTTGAGATTTCAATTGAAGTTTCTAAATCTTTTACAACTATTATTTTTCCATTATTATCTATAGAAGTTCTTGCAATTTCTCTACGTTCCAGCATTGGAATCTGATTTTCAAGTTCTTCGCTTACTTTTTCAGCAAAATCTAACGAGTCAGTAACCAAAACAGCACTTGCCATTTTGTCATGCTCTGCCTGAGATAGTAAATCGGCGGCCGCATATTTCGGATTGGTTTTTGAATCCGCAATAATCAATATTTCACTTGGTCCTGCAATCATATCGATTGAAACCTGACCAAAAACTTGTTTTTTTGCTTCAGCAACAAATTTATTGCCGGGTCCTACAATTTTATCCACTTTAGGTATAGATTCAGTACCATATGAAAGTGCTGCAACTGCTTGAGCACCGCCCACTTTATAAATTTTATCTACACCCGCAACGTGAGCAGCGGCTAGTATTACAGGATTGATTTTCCCCTCGCTATTTGGAGGAGAAACCATAACAACCTCTTTGCAACCTGCAATTTTTGCCGGTATTGAATCCATAAGTACGGTAGAAGGATATGCCGCAGTGCCGCCCGGAACGTATAATCCAACCTTATCGATTGGCGTAATTTTTTGACCTGTAACAACACCATTTTCTTCAGATATTATATAACTTGTTCGCACCTGTTTTTCATGAAAAGCACGTATATTTTTTGCGGCACGTTCAAGGATACGTATAAATTCCGGTTCAATTGATTTCACAGCATTATCAATCTCCTCGTCTGTTACACGCAAAGAAGAAAGATTTGCTTTGTCAAATTTTTCTGCATATTTATATAATGCACTATCTCCGTTTATTCTTACATTTTCAATTATATCTGCAACGATTTCTTCTACATTATCTGCATCTTCCTGACGAGCAAATATTTCTTCGTTACTGATATTACCATATTCAAGAATTTTAATCATCAGTTGTCACCTCCAACGATTTGATTGCTAAGGTCAAGTGTAAGTGCACGTATCTGAGTTTCTTTGAATTTATAACTTGATTTATTTGCAATAAGGCGTGCACTTATTGGAACAATATTTTCAAACACCTGTAAGTTATTTTCTTTTAAAGTGCTTCCTGTTTCTACAATATCTACGATTACATCAGAAAGTTCTAAAATGGGGGCAATTTCAATCGAACCGTTTAAATGTATGATATCGATATCTCTACCCTTTTTGCTATAATAATTTTTTGCAATATTTGCAAACTTTGTAGCAACTTTCAGCGTTTTTTTAGTGTCATCTCGAAAATCTGCCTTTGCTGCAACAGCCATTCTGCATTTGCCGATATCAAGGTCAAGTAATTCGTATATATCGGGCTCGTATTCCAACAAAATATCTTTGCCGCAAACACCTATATCTGCAGCGCCACGTTCTACGTAAATTGCAACATCAGATGGCTTTACCCAGAAATATCTTACGCCTCTTTCAATATTTTCAAATATAAGTTTTCTATTGTTTTCTTTTATAGATGGGCATTCAAAACCGGCTTTTTCAAACATATCGTATACTTTTTGCCCAAGCCTGCCTTTAGGCAATGCCACATTAAGCATTGGCTTCAATGATTTCGACCCCACTTCCGTTAAATTTTAATAATTGTTTATATTTCGTATTTTCAGGTATCTGTTTAACAGCAACTACACTTTTTCCGGATGAAATAAGATTTTCAACCGCATTATTTAAATTGACTATATTATCATCGTTTTCATATAGAATTACACTATCGATGTCATATTGAATATTACTTGCATAAAAACGATCCAGCATATCAAGATATATAGCAAATCCAATTGCTTTACTGTCAATACGCATCTTTTTCATAAGATTATCGTATTGACCACCTGATAATACCCACGAAGATACACCTTTTATAAATCCTTTAAAAACAAATCCGTTATAATAATGATTATCACTAATTACAGAAAAGTCAATTCGTATTTTATCAGAAAGACCTGAGTTTTCAATAAGTGTTACTATTTGCTCAAGTTCGCTTACTGCGGCTGAACATTCAGCAGGAACAATTTTCTTAATTTCGTCTAATGTTTTATCAAGTTCTCCATATAAAGAGATAAGTTTTTTTAGTTTTTCACATGATTCAATATCCACTTCATTTTGTGAACATATTTCATTAATACCATGAACATTTTTTTCGCCAATACATTTAAGTATTTCTTTTTTTGCTTTATTATCTAAACCGAACGAATCAATCATATTTAAAATTATGTCCATATTAGATAAATCAAGCACATAATCATCCGATATACTTTCAAGGCTCTTGGCAGCCATCATAATTGTTTCAAAAATATTATATGTATCAATATCGCCAATGCACTCAAGACCTACTTGCATTAATTCTTTAAAACTATTGGTCCCCTTACTTACACGATAAACATTTTCATCATAAAAAACTTTTTTAATCTGACCTTTTTTACAGTCAGTATTTTTAATTATTGATAAAGTTACATCGGGCTTCAGAGCCATAAGCTTTCCGTCAGTATCAGTAAAGGTAATAATATTTTCAGATACAAGAAAATCTTTATTTCTAACATATAAATCATATTCTTCAAATTTACTCATTTTAAATTGAGAATATCCATATTTTTTATAAAGCGAACGCATTTTAAAAATTATTTCTTCATCGCCATTTATTACAGAATAATTTATGCTCATTTTTTTGCCTCCCAGTCATTCCTTTTTGAGAGTATGGTTTTATACCCACCATTGCCGTACATAAGGCACCTGTTTACACGGCTTATAGTTGCAGTGCTGGCCCCAGTTTCTTCACAAATTTCATTATAACTTTTGCCCTTATCAAGCATAATAGCAACTTCGTATCGCTGAGAAATATCCTGAAGTTCTTTTACTGTAAAAATATCTTCAAAAAATATTTTACATTCTTCTGTACTTTCCAGACTTAAAATAGCATTATAAAGATTTTCGGTTTTATTGAAATCAAACTTTTTCATTTCTTCATCCGCCTTTCACTTTATCACTTTACTATGATAACACAATAAATTGTGAAAGTCAACAATAATTTAATAAAATATATTAAATGTAATAAACTCTTTTTTGTAAAAGATTGACAATTACTTAGTTATATGTTATACTTTCAAATATTTAAGGAGGAGTTTATTATGGTAAAACACGTAATATTATGGAATTTGAAAGAATATGCTGCAGATGAAAAAGCAAAAATCAAAGCAGAGATTAAAGAAAGTCTTGAGGCACTTAAAGGTAAAATCGACGGATTGCTGGAAATCAAAGTATATACTGAAGGATTACAGTCTTCAAATGCAGATTTGATGCTGGACTCTACATTTGTTGATGAATCGGCTTTAAAAGGTTACGCAACACATCCTGAACACGTTGCCGTAGCAGATACAAAGGTACGACCTTTTACTGCATCAAGAAGTTGCCTTGATTTTGAAATTTAATTAAGATTTAAAACTAAAACCCCTTGAATATAAATTCAAGGGGTTAATTCTTACTCCCACTCTAACATCACTTTTGTTTTGACCGTAAATTTAGGTCTAAATAGTGCGTTTTCGTGCTGTTTCAGCACGAAAATTCTACCCATTCCACCCATTCAACAGGAAAAGTGTTGTCAAAAAGTGTTGTCAGTGTTGTCAGCACTTTTTTATTATTCACAAGCGATAATATCAAGTGCCTTTGTTGTCTATTATTATATCACATTCAATTTGAAAAATCAAGACAAATAAAAACAGCACCTTGAAAAAGTGCTGTTTCAAAATTTTAAGTTATATGCTAATGCTGATAAAATGATATTTACTTCTTTTTAAGTACTATTGCAATAAAATTAAGATATTTTCCACCGCCTGCGTTCATTGCTTTTCTATCCCCAACAGCATATTCATTCTCCTGTTGGAGCCAGTCATTCCATACTTCCTCGTTGCTTTCCATTTCTTTTATAGAAAGAACTTCTGCATTTCGGCAAGCACTAATGATTTTTGTCCAATAATCAATATCGTGTATATAATCAAGTTGTTCAGGTGTCCAAGATAATAAAAGTTCTTGCGGTAATTTGTCGTGGCAATCTTTTTTCATGCCAGGAACAGCGATATAAATATATCCTCCGCTTTTTACAAATGGCAAGAGTTTATCATCTAGATAACTAGTGTCTCGTCCGAAATAATTATAGGAATCCGTGCTGATAACGGAGTCAAAAAATTCTTCTTCAAATGGCAAATTTGTTGCATCGGCTTTAATTGGAACAATCTGTTCATATCTCAACCCCATTGACTCAAAAAACAAGGCATTTTCCTGTGGATTACTCCACAAATCTGTTGCATATACTTTAAATCCGTATTCTTTCGCAAGAAATACACTTGTTAATCCTTGTCCGCTACCCAAATCACAAATAACAGCATTTTTCTTAATATTATGATTAATTAACAGTTCTTCCAGTAATTTAACAGGATTCGGACCCATTATTTTTTTCAATAAGTCTGGTGTATTATATTTTTTACTTTTTTCATATTTCATTGATAGTTCTCCTTTGCTTGATATTATTTTTTTATACTAACGAAACGATATATCATTACAAGTCCTACACTGAATAAAGCACCGCCGATAATATCGGAAAACCAATGAACACCCGAAACAAGCCTGCCAATTACCATAAAAATAATAAATGCAGTAATTACAAAGGCGACACAGCGTTTGAGGGCATAGCACTTGATACGAGCATTTAACTGCATTATGGCAGTCGGCATCACACACATCACAAGCATTGTTGTTGATGATGGATATGAGGCTTCCAAATTTCCGTTAATCAATATAGGTCTATAATTTACGACAAACATTTCAAAGAGGATATATGCCACCATTACAACAATATAGAATACGCCAAGAACAAGGATATTGTAATCAACCTTAAAGAGATTTTTTCTCTTAATCCATTGCACAAGCCCAAGTAAGCCAAACCCCATTATAAAACAAAGTGGAATAAGTCCAAGCCAATCTGTAATAGTGTATAGGGACATATTTACTCCTGTAATGTTGTGAATTGTTCTGTTAAGTGTTGCAAAGCCAACACTTGATTCTCGTGGTCCGATTGCTTGAACATCAATAAAGCGAATTGCTATCGTCCATAACACAAATGCAACAAGCATACATACCCCAATACATAAATTTTTCTGATTTCCTTTTTTCAATTTTAATCAACCTTTCTTTTGTGTATTTTGCTTTCGCCTAAACACACTTTACAAGAAGGTGAATAAAATCACAAGAAACAGGGCTTCACATCCTTGATACTTTTCGTATCATTGCCATTTTATGAGCATCAACACCTTTATTATCAAGAATACAAACAAAAATATTGCCCCATATGGTTGCAAACTTATGATAAACAGGAGTGTTCCAACTGTATTTAATATTAAGGATATTTTGTTCTTACTCTGCACCCAAAATGCCTGATGACAATTTTGCAGGGCAAGTGTCAAAATTCCTGATACTATAATTCCAATTATGACAACAAAATACGCCGTCCTCAAATAAGGTTCAATTTCTGTTAAAGAAAAAAGTGAAACTTCATTTATTATTCCATTTTCTTTTTGCCCAAAAAATGGAAGAAAGAGGAACATTACTATACTACAATCAAGAAGTCCAAACACTAAATCACGAAAATGCTTTTCTTTTTGTTTGTTATCTTCTTCGGCTATGGTCAGTAATTCCCCACTGGATAACAGTTCATCTATCGTCAATGAAAAGAATTTTGCTATCGCTTTTAGAGAATCTATATTGGGATATCCTCTGCCTGACTCCCATTTTGAAATAGCAGTTCGGGACACATAAAGTATCTCTGCAAGTTCTTCCTGTGTAAGTCCTTTTTGTTTTCTTAACTCTTGTAATTTTTCATTAAATTCCATTCCACGCCTCACTTACTTTTTTTCGGTGCTTTCGCCATAAATCTTAATAGGTTCGGTATTTCGCTTATTTTCGCCACTTTGCATTTATTGAAAAGTTCTTCATTTGCTTTGTCAATAAGCACTTGAATATATAGAAGCGGAAAACCGCAATTTACGGAAGTGAGCAGTATATCGTCAAACATTCTTAAACTTCCTGCAAGGCAATAGCCGTTATAGTTCATAAGTGTTTCGTATTCATTTATCGGAAGTCCGAGCATAAGTCCAAGACAGGCGATAAATTTCTTGTCATAATCTCGCTGTTCCTTTGACGGCTTTTTCCAATCAAAGTAAGTAGATTTGGAAATTTCGTAATCTTCAAACTTGCTTACAAAAGATTTCTGTTTTACCTTAACCGCATACGGTCTTATTTTTGTTCCTGTCGGTGTCGGCTGTTTCTTCAAAAGGGCAATCAATTCATCTTTTGTAAGATGTGATATATTCGTTCCCTTTGGAAGTCCTTTAAGATTAAGGTTTATTTCGCCCTCACGATGCAACGCTTTTAAGAAACTGTCAATATACTGTTTGTATTCTTCGGGGTGCGTGAATATATCTTCTGCAAGTGCCAGATATTCGTCAATCGTTTCCACCATATAATTTTTCAAGACTTCTTCAAAGTCCTTGTGGTTTTTTGTCGGCAGACTTCCCATAAATGCCATTGTATCGGGATAGACAATATCGGAAATTTCTACTTTGTGCTTCTCAAACCTTACATATACTTTCGGTCTTTTATAATTTGAAGCGATAAGAGCACGGCGGTAATTGTCGCTTTCGTAAAATTCTTTGTTTTGTTTCTGGTGTTCCAACCAATCGGAAGTGAAACGCTTTATGTTGTCGGGCAGTTTCTCCGCTTCCTCTGGCGTGGTTTCGGAATTTGACGGCTGATATTTATTCTTACAACGATGTATCCATTCCGCCAAGTTGTAAAGGTCGTATTTCGTCATATTTTCTTCAAATGGGTTTAGTTTATGTTTCATAGGTTTTACCTCGCTTTATTATTCTACAATTATTATAACATAAAAAAGCGAAAAAGTCAATTAAAAATCGTTCCAATTAGTCGGAGCATAAAAAAGCACTCACGAAACATTGTCCGTGAGTGCTTTTTTCATTATTCCTACCATTTTTATTTAACCGCCCTTTCGGGCGAGTAAATTCATTTCTAAACCCTTTTATTTCCGACCTCTCTTATTCCTACCCCTTTTTCTGCCTTAACACCAGAAAGGCATTGAATATTATGAGAAAAGATATGGAAGTTGTTCAGGCTTCCATACTACATTATACTAAAAAACAATTTAGAATATTCCAATTAAACGGAATAAATTATTGTTTCTTTCAAAAGTTATAATTTTTATACGCAAATTATATAAATAATCATATTCCGATTAGTCGGAATGATAATTGATTGACTTATTTTGATTTTTGCGTTATAATATTTTTGTGAAGTTCAAAGATACTTGCAAGTTCGCTTCATATAAAATAGAAGCAAACGCCGACACAAAAAATACTTAAACAGGAGGAAAATACAGGCTTTCGGCGTTTCCTGTATTATATATAAATATGAATATTAGTAATAAAAAAATTAAATCACTTTACAAGGAAGCACTAAAAATGTTCCCTGTTCCGACAAAGGCATTAGACAGTAAGGAAAATGCTATAATTACGGCTTCACTTAAAGAAGCCAACGAAGCCGTTGAACAACTTGATAACATAAAAACATTGCACGATTATTTCAGTATCACGGGAATGTTAACTCATTCCGCAACTGTTCTATCCGAAAATCTTGATAGAGACCTTGATTTGAACAATTTTTTACTTTGCAGTTTAAGATTGTCAGATTTGCAGGTTTTATACTGTAAGTCTATTACACTATCTCCCGAGCAAAAAAACAAAGACGGCGTTTCTCTCACAGATACAAAAACAGCACAAAAGATGATTGACGGCGTATCCGAATTAGCCGTGCATTTTCTCGGTGCAATTATGAAATACCTTGTTTGCAAAGTTCCCGAATTAAGCCATTTATTAGATGAATGGATTGAATTAGATAGATAAAGGAGATATTCTTATGAACTTAAAGAAACTTAAAGATGAAGCAGTAATGCGAATGAAACTCGGCGGAATATCCAATACCGCCATTGAAGATTTTAGAAAAAATGACATTATAACGATTGCCGACAACGGCATATTAAGAAGTATAACGGTGGCGGAAGAAAAAAAGTTGCGTGAAATTCAAAAGCAGATAAAAGATGACTATTTGATTTATCATATCATCTTCACTTCAAACGCAAAC